>CAZMIU010000001.1:0-590566 GCA_964566795.1 uncultured Candidatus Saccharibacteria bacterium
TTTCTTCCGCCTCCACCACGCTGACCGGCCCGTTTGTCTTTGCCAACGCCACGGGCACCAATGCAACGACCACCACCCTGTACGTCTCGGGGTTGGCATCAACAACCGAGCTGCGCACTGTCACGGGCCTTATCAACTACGCATCCTCTACAGCGCTTACAGTGTCGGGCAGCTTCTATGGCGCAGGTCTTAGCGACTGCAGCATATCGGCCGACAAATTGCTGTGGAACAACGGCCAGTTTAGCTGCGGGACAGACCAGTCGGGCGGCGGCGGTGGCACCGACGTTAACTGGACCTTCTTTAACGGGTCGGGTATCCGCCCTGCAACTACCAGCAACCAGGTGCTCATTGGCGCATCTGCAACCTCGTCCCTTATCTCCACACTCGCCAAGCTTGGCGTTGTGGGCGGAGCAAGCATCGACTACGCCTCAACCACAATGCTCACTGCGACGACCGCCTCTACCACCAACCTTGTTGTCTCTGGCATTGCAAACTCACTGCTTAAGACAGTAAACGGTGTAGTTACTGCAGCTGTGGCCGGTGTCGACTACGCAGCACCAGGGGCCTCTGCGTTTGATTATCCATTCCCAAGTAATGCCACCACCACCCAGATTGCATTCAACGGCGGGCTCACCTCCGCCTCCACGACACTGAGCGGCCCGTTTGTCTTTGCCAACGCCACGGGCACCAATGCAACGACGACAAGCTTTTTTGCAACGACAGCGTCCTCGACCAACCTGTTCTCAAACAGCGCAACACTCAACGCAGCCACTATAGGCTCGCTTACACTGAACAATGCGCTTGGTGTAGCCCAGGGCGGCACCGGCTCCACCACGCTTGGGGGGCTCTTGTCGGGCAACGGCACCTCTATATATAGTAGTGCGACCACTTCTGCATCCTGCTCGTCCGGCGTGTCCTGCTCGGCCTTTACTGTCTTGGGCGCGGGGCCTGTCTCTATCACTAACTCGGGCGTAACTAGCCTTGCGGGCACCGCGAACCAGATTACCGCCTCGGCCTCCACAGGCGCAATAACATTGTCATTGCCAAGCCACGTCATCTTCCCGTCCTCCTTCCAGGCAGCCGCCGCCTCGACGACTAACGCTACGACCACTAACCTTGCTATTACGGATGTTACCTCGAGCCTGCTCAAGACCCTGAGCAACGGCTCTGTTGCTGCGGCGGTGGCAGGTGTCGATTATGCAACGCTCTCTACTGTAGCGAGCGCCTACCCATTCCAGGGTGCCAACAACTCTACCTCTACCTTGGTTGGCTTTACTGGCGGCCTCTCATCGGCCTCCACCACGCTCACCGGCCCGTTTGTCTTTGCCAACGCCACGGGCACCAATGCAACGACCACAGCGCTTGCCGCAGCCAACCTTGTTGTGTCGGGTAATGCGACTTTGGCCTCGACGACCCTCACAGGCAACACTCTGCTGACCCATGCCACCACAACAAACTTTGCCATTACTGGCGTCACTTCTGCACTGCTCAAGACCCTGAACAACGGCTCTGTTGTTGCGGCGGTGGCAGGTGTCGATTATGCAACGCTCTCTACTGTGGCGAGTGCCTACCCATTCCAGGGCACCGGCAACTCCACCTCGACTCTCACCCAGTTCAACGGTGGGCTTACCGCATATGGCTCTACAACCATTGGTGCCGGCGGCCAGACCACCGGCCTCACCATTAGCGGTGGTGCAACCACTACAGGTAGCGCATATATAACAGGTACGCTTGGCGTGGGTGTGAACGTCAGCGGCAGCAACAAGCTCGATGTCAACGGCAGCACTCGTATTTGTGCCAATAATGCCGGCTGCGTGGGTAATACAGGAGCGGGTGATTACTCTCTTTCGCTGCAAAACAACGGCACCACTAACTGGCTCGAGATATTGAACAGCGGGGGAGTAAATAAAGGCGTCTTCTTCGGGCTTACGGGCAACAACTTTGAGCAGTGGAACTACCAGGGCGGGGACATACTCTTCTATACGAACCCGTCCGCCTCAAACGGCACCGAGCGCCTGCGCATCACCAACCAGGGGCTTGTGGGCATCGGCACTTCGAGCCCCTTCAGCAAGTTTAGTGTGCACCTAAGGGATGGCGACACAAACTTAAACGCGTTTGCCATCGGCTCCTCTACGGCGTCTGCGACGACGACGCTCCTGCGCGTTGACAACACCGGCGCGCTCTCGCTTGTGGGCAACATAACCTCTACCTCGGGGAGCGCTTCGGTGCTGCCGTACGCATCCACCACGGCGCTCACGGTCTCCGGCAGCTTCTACGGCGCGGGGCTCGCCACCTGCAACACTGCAACAGACAAAGTGCTGTGGGCCGATGGCCAGTTTAGCTGCGGCACCGACTTAAACACCGGCGGGGGCGGAAATACCTTCTCGTTCTCTAATAACTACGGCGTACTCGCGGCGGCAACATCAAGCGCCATTTGGGCCCAGTCCGGCATCTTTGCATCGTCTACCAGCCATTTTGCATCGCTTGATGCCATCAACGCGACGTCGACCTACCTCACTGCCTCGGTGGCAAACTTTGGCGGCTCGGGCGGCACCACAACCATTACGGCAAACGGCAACGTGGGGTTGGGCTCGACTACTCCGTCTCAAAAACTGACTGTCGTTGGCGGCACGATACTCCAAACCGCATCGGGCGACCCAACGCTTGCCGCGACAATAACGACAAGCAACAACTCCTACCAAACCGTCATAGCAGGTCATTATGCCTACACGGCAGACTTTGCCGGCGGTCTGCGCATTACAGACATAACCGACCCCAAAAACCCTGCAGCTGTAGCCTCATACGCCTACAACGGCGGCTCCTCGGCTGCAGTGTCTATTGCGGTTGCGGGCAAGTATGCGTACATCGGCGACAGCAGTGCGGGGCTTATCATCTTTGACGTATCGAACCCGGCCTCGCCCACGATTGTCAGCTCGACAGCACTGCTTGACGCGCCCTGGAGTATGGCTGTGTCGGGCCGCTACCTGTACGTGGCCGACGGCGACGACCAGGTGATGTATATAATAGACATATCAAACCCGGCGGCCCCAACTGTCGCGGGCACCTTTGCACCGGGCGGCGGCAGTGCTCAGCCGTACGCGGTGGCGGTCGAGGGCAAGTATGCCTATCTCGGAGACATCGGCAATAGCCGCGTCTATGTGGTAGATATCTCAAACCCCGCAGTGCCGGTAACAACAGCCTCCTACACGGGCGGCGGCGGGCTTGCGCCGGTCGGGTTGTATGCGGCGGGCCGCTATCTGTATGTGGCCGATGCGGGCTTGGGCTTTTACTCGCTTGATGTCTCAAACGCCGGCGCCACACCCACACTCGTAGGCAGCTACGGCAGCGGCTCTACCTACTACGGCGTTGCCGTGGCGGGCCTATATGCCTACGTGGGCGACAACGGCGGCAACGTCGTCGTGCTTAACCTTTCGCGCCCGACCGCGCCCACGCTCGTGGGTACCTATGCCACAGGGGCCACGCCGCTCCATATGGCGGTCTCGGGCAAGTACGCGTATGTCTCAACAGACGGCGGCGGCGTTAAGGTTATAGACATTAATGGCGCAAGCTTGCCGGCCGCAACCATTGGCGCACTCGACACAAGCATGCTCAATGTCGGCGACGACCTAAGAGTGGGCAACAACCTGTATGCCGGCGGCTCGCTTAATGTGGGCATATCGGGCATATATAGCCGCGGCACTATTAGCGCCTATGTCGCATCATCTACGCAGACAAACCCGGTGGTGGCCTCATTTATGGGCGGCAACGTAGGCATTGGCTCGTCGACCCCGTCGGCGACGCTCTCTTTGCTTACCTCGCAGACAGCGGGGCAGGCCGCCTACATCAACGGCAACTCGCTCACAAGTGGCATTGGGCTTGGAATTACGGTCAACAGCAACGCGATGACGTCGACCGGCCGCGCATTTGCTATTGTCGACAACGCGTTCGGCTCGCTCAGCACCCCTAACTTCGAGATAGACCGCTATGGCCAAACCGGCATACGCACCTTTGGCATACTCTCGAGTGACACCTCGCTTACGGTAGGCACCGGCTTTGATGCGTTCAAGGGCATTGTGGTCAAGGGCAACAGCGTGACACAGACCGGCAACCTGCAGGAGTGGCAGAACTCGGCAGGTGTCGTCTTGGGCGCGGTTACGGCCACCGGGAGGGTGGGCATCGGCTCCTCGACGCCGGCCGCGCTGTTTGCCATCTCGGACAACACCGCCAACGGAAACACGACCGCGTTCCTCATATCATCCTCAACAGCGTCGGCCACCACCACACTCCTGTCAGTCTCAAACCAGGGCAACCTGACCGTCGCCGGCTCCTCGACGGTTGCGAGCGTGCTCAACGCTGGCGGCGCTATCAACGCAGCATCTACCCTAAACATTGGCGGCATTATTACCTCGACGGCAACTGCGGCCAACACCTTGCCGTATGCCTCGACCACCGCTGTGACTGTCTCGGGCACGGCCTCGACCACTGCGCTTGTTGTGTCAAACCTGGGCTCGGGCGCCGGCAACTGCCTTACCCCAACATCTGCGGGTACTATTACGACGCAGACATGCGCCGCGTTTGCCTACCCGTTCCCCTCCAACGCAACATCGACCCTGCTGACCTTTAGCGGCGGCATCTCTGTTGGCGGCACGCTTACGGTTTCCGGTGGCCGGGTCGACTACTCTGCTGCTGCAACCTCGACGATAGTTAACAACACCGCCTACGCCTGGACGCTCGCCACCTCGACAACCGCCACGCCGCTTATCAACGTCACCACTACCACTGGGACGGAGACCGTCACTATAGGTGTTGCCGGCAGCGACGTGCTTATAGGCGGCGTAGGCGCTGCGGCCAACCTGGTATTTGAGGAGTCCTCCACAATCCACGGCCAGGGCGGCAACACGCTCACCTTTGGTACCACGGGCGACAAGATCAACTTTGCGGTCAACGTGGGCTTCGGTACCACGACACCGCTTGCGGCTATACACGCAGACGTAACCGGCACCGGCGACACGGCAATACTGGGTGTAGGCCGCAACGAGAGTTTTGCGGGCACGGTCATGGGCGCAGCCTCCTACCGCAGTGCAAGCTCGGCCTACTACCTGTTTGCGGGCATCTCGGACTACCACGGCACGCCGGACAACGAGTTTTTGATGCGCGGCGACGGCAACGGCTTCTTGGACGGCAGCTGGTCTACACCGGCCGACTTTGCAGAGTGGACACGCGTTGTTGGTACCACGACCGACTACCAGGTGGGCGACCTTGTAGCCTTTGCCACTACAAGCGAGTTTGGCCCGAGTGATCGCCGCGCAGCGCTTGGTACCCGCGGTGCAACACCGCTTGGTGTCGTCACGCTCAAGCCGGGCGTCGTCGGCGTGTCGTTTGACCTCTCGGACGACGTAACTGACGCAGCAACCGGCTCTACAACTAAGTTTGTTAAGACCGGCTCGCGCACGCAAAAGCAGATGGAGGAGGCCTACAACGCAAAGATGGTGGCCTTGGTGGGCTACACCCCCATACACGTCTCGACCGAAAATGGCCCGCTTAAATCGGGCGATGGCATCACATTCTCCTCGATCCCGGGTGTGGGTATGAAGGCGGGGCCGGGTGACTCGGTGGTTGGCTACGCGTTTGAGGAGTTTGACCCGGAGGAGGGTAAGATGGGCACCCACGACCGCGAGCTCCCGACCTATGACGACTCGACCACCTTTAAGCCGATGACAACCGCAACTACGACGCCGGACGGTGAGGACGTCTGGAGCGGCTGGGTGTTTGCCCATGTAGAGAAAGGGTATGTACCAAACCTTTCTCTGACAGATATGCTCGCATCTACCACGGCAGCCATGGATGATGAGACACGCCAAGAGATTGACGGCTTCTGGACTGGGCTGTTTGGCAAGATTGCCACATGGCTTGGTGACGCGTCTAACGGTATTGCAAACCTCTTTGCCACCACGGTGACAGCCGAAACTCTTAATACAAACAAGTTGTGCGTGGATGATCTATGTATTACTAAATCTGAGCTCCAGACTCTGCTAAACAACGCCGGTACCTCGGGTGCGCCGCCGCCTCTGCCAGAAGAGGAGCAGGGCACAACAACCCCACCCATAGAAACTCCGGATGACGACTCCGGCACAAGTACACCACCCATTGATGAGCCTGCAGATGAGCCCACAGTAGAGACTCCTCCAGATGAGCCCACAGCAGAGGCTCCTGCAGAAGAGCCGCCGTCACAAGAGCCTGCACCAGAGGAGACAGAGGCTCCGGCCGAGCCGGTAGCAGGGGAGAGTGGGGAGCAGTAAGATGGGAGTATGAGTATGAAGGGTGTAATTACATTGACGCTAGTGGCGGTGATCGTTGGCACAGGGGTCTGGGTCTACTCTATATATAAAGGAGTGCCAAACGGTCTTTTACCCGACCTGGTGCCCTTGCCGTCTCGTGACCTTCAGGTGGCTACCACTAGCGAAGGCGTCACCGAGCTCTTGTTTAGTACCACCTACTACAACCAAGGCAGGGGGCCTTTGGAAGTACGGTTTGATGAATCGGTGCGCCTGCGCGGCGACACAGAGCGTCCCGTATATCAGCGCATTTTTGATGAGAACAGACTGCACGAGGACAAGCAGGTGGGCACGTTCCTCTGGCACGACGATCACAAGCACTACCACTTTGCGGATTTCGTCATGTACAAGTTCGAACGGCTTAGCCCCGAGCCCGAGGTGCTGGTCGACAACATCAAGGCGACCTTTTGTCTGCGCGATGTGACACGTGTGCTTAAAGATATCCCCAACAAATCGGCCGAGGGCGAGTACAAGGCATGCGGCCGCGAGCTGCAAGGCTCGTCAATCGGCTGGGGTGAGACGTACTACTTTGACTACCCGGGGCAAAACCTTAACATATCGACCAAGCCCGCAGGGCGCTACCGCCTCACCACCTCACTCAACCCTGACCGTTTTTTGTATGAGAGCGATTACGGCAACAACACCGCCTCAGTTACGTTTGACCTCGACCCGGTTGCCATGACTGTAAACAATGTCGAAGAGGAGCCGAGCAATGCGCCGCAGGTGGAGCATGTGCGGTTGCTAAACCCGTTTGGCATCTCGCCGGCAGTGCCTGCCTCAACCACGCCCCAGACCGGCCACTAGCCATCATCCGCAAGGTTCGACCTTGCGGCTAGACACGCTCGAATTCTTTTCGGTAGGTGAGCCAGTCGCGCATGTCTTTTTTAAAGTCTGCAGGGGTAGGGAAGTATAGAGGAAAGGCGTCCTTCCCCAACAGTGCGCCCTCGGGCCTGTTGCCACCGGCATAATCCGCATAGCTGGAGTATTTTGCAGGGTTCGCAAGGTTCGACCTTGCGGATTTGTTGGGGTTAAGATGGATGTAGGCCATGAGGTATTTGAGATATCGGTCCTCGCCTGCGTGCTTGGACTTGTATTTTCCCTGAAATAGGGCGCCGCTTCTCTCGTTCTTTTTGTTGAAGTACATGGTGTAGCCGGTAATCAGTTTTTGCATAAATTTGCTTATGCCGTTGTTGGCCCGTTGTTTCAGTAGCAGATGAAAATGGTTTGGCATAAGACAATATGCGCCTATGTCGACCAACGGTTCGCCCCTATCTTGCTCCAAAAGCTCCTCAAAAGTTTTACCTTGCAAGTCATGCATGCGTATTGCTTTAGTGCCGTTGCAAAGGTGGAGGAGCGCTACAAACCTATCCCAATCCTTCTTGGTTGTGAATATGGTCCGCTTTTCCGTACCCCTGTTATAGACGTGATATATCTCTTGTGGCGCGAGTGGCCCCCGTGTTCCCATGCAAGACGTATACCAAGGTCTTACCCAGTCCGCAAGGTGGAACCTTGCGGACTGGTGCGGATTTTGTATGTCGCAAGGTCGAACCTTGCGGATTGGGATAGTGGTTGCGATTAAGGGCTAATTTCCACAAAAAGCGCTCCCAAAGCGCTCCTAAAG
Source organism: uncultured Candidatus Saccharibacteria bacterium (assembly GCA_964566795.1). Taxonomy (GTDB): domain Bacteria; phylum Patescibacteriota; class Minisyncoccia; order Phycocordibacterales; family SBAW01; genus GWA1-54-10. The sequence continues at coordinate 7,957 of CAZMIU010000001.1, forward strand.
GGGGCGCTTTTCTTGTTATAATTTTGGTAATGTCCCCGCATTCCGGACGATACCTGCAATGATAGTCCCAGACGCTTTTTCCAGGTTTGTGCACAGGCACTGGCCGCCCAGCAATAAGCTGGTGGCGGCTTTGTTGGTGTTTGCTCTTTTGGTGACCTCGGTACCGCTGCCGGTACCCAATATCCCGGGGACCAACTTTGGGGGTACTTTGCCGCGCGTTAAGGCGGCAACCACTACGTATACAACCGCAGGCTCCAACTCTTATGTGGTACCGGCAGGTATTACTACACTTACGGTCAAGCTATGGGGTGCGGGCGGCGGCGGCGGCGAGGGTGCCGGCGGCGCATCGGCAGGCGGCTCGGGTGGCGGGGGCGGTTTTGCCACGGCTGTTATCACAGTAACCCCCGGTGAGACACTTACGGTTGAGGTGGGCACAGGCGGCGTTGCAAACACCGGTACGCAAGGCGGCGGTGATGGCGGCGGGTATACCCGTATACACCGCAGTGGCACGACGCTGGTCATCGCGGGTGCCGGCGGCGGCGGCGGCGCGGCGGACAGCGGCACTGGCGAGGTGGGCGGCAACGGCGGCGCGGGCGGCGGCACGAGCGGCACCGCGGGGCAAAACGGCGGCCCAGGCAACAACGACTCGGGCGCGGGCGGCGGAGCTACGCAAAGTGCCGGGGGCAGTGCCGGCAGCTTAGGAACAGGAACCAACGGCTCGACGGGCGCATCGCTTGCGGGCGGCGACGGTGGTACAGACGGCACGTCTGGTGGCGCCGGCGGCACGGGCGGCGGCGGTAATGCATCTGCCAACACCGGCGGCGGCGCGGGCGGCGGCGGCGGCGGTCTCTACGGCGGCGGCGGCGCAGAAAACGGCGTTACCGGTGGCGGTACGGAGGAAGGCGGTGCGGGCGGCGGCGGCGGCAGCAGCGGCTTTGCTGCAAGCGGCGTGCAGGCGACCTCGACCACTGCGGGCTCGGGCACCAGTGCCGGCAACAACACCGACAGCGAGTACACGGGCAGTGCGGGAGCGGGGGGAGCGGGCTCGGCATCGGCGGGCGGCGCAAGCAACGGCAACCCCGGGCTTGCGGTTATCGACCCGCATGATTCAGGAGATGAGTTCCGATTTGTCCTTACCTCCAGTACGCACTGGACTGTTCCCGTCGACTGGAACGATGACAACAACATAGTGCAGGTTATTGGCGCGGGCGGCGGCGGCGGGAGTGTCAGTGCCAGCGGCGGCGAAGGCGGCGGCGGCGGCGCGTATGCATTTGATGAAGACGTAGACCTTACCGGAGGCTCGATTACGCAATATCAGATAGGTACCGGCGGCCCGGGCGGCAGCGGCACGCAAGCGGGCACTACCGGAGGCGACAGCTGGTTTGGCAACTTAGACGGTACGCCCGCCACCACCTGTAGCGGTACGGAACACACCGTTTGTGCCAAAGGCGGTACTGGCGGCGCGGGCGCGACAACTGGCGCGGGCGGCGGCGGTGCGGTAGCGAGCGGCGTGCCGGCAAGTTGCAGCGGCTGTTTTGCGGGAGGCGCTGGTGGCAATGGCCACGGCACGACCGACGCGGGCGGCGGCGGTGGTGGTGCGGGCGGTCCCGGCGGCGCGGGCGGCAACGGGTCGGCGGCAAACGGTACCGCGGGTGGCGCCGACGGCGGCGGCGGAGGCGGCGGCGACGGTGGAGAAAACGGCGGTACTGACGGCACCGGGTTGGGCGGCGACGGCCCCGGCGGCACCGGCGGCGGATCGAGCGGTTCGGCAGGTACCGCAAACACTGGCGGCGGTGGTGGTGGCGGCACTGCGGCAGCAGGAGGTGCAGGCGGCACCGGCGACGGTTCCGCTTCAGGCACCCTATGGGGTAGCGGTTTGGGCTCCGGCGGCGGAGGCGGCGGAGGCGACGACACCTTTGGGGGAGGCAATGGCGGCGCATATGGCGGTGGCGGTGGCGGGGGAGAGGCAACCGGCGGCAATGGCGGCGCAGGAATCGTCGTTGTTACCTACACCGTTGCCACGGCCCCGGGTGAGTGGGAAACGATAGTCATAACCAGTGGCACCAGCTGGACCGTGCCTGACGATTGGGACGATAGCAATAATATTGTGCATGTGATTGGCGGCGGCGCCGGAGCCAACGGCATCGGCGGTGTAGGAAACGGCGGCGGTGGCGGCGGTGCCTATGCCTTTTTAGAAGATCTTGATTTAACCCCCGGAGCGAGCGTGACCATACAGGTGGGGGCCGGTGGAGCAGGGAGTACCGGAGACACGGCGACGGCGGGAGAAGACACTTTTTTTAACAGGACCTCCGGCGCGGCTACAACCTGCGACAGCGGCACTATGTCTGTGTGTGCCCAGGGCGGCCAAGTGGCGGTAGGTGCAACAGGAGGTGCCGGCGGCTCGGCGTCAGGCGGCGTACCCATTAGCTGCGATGGCTGCTATTACGGAGGCTCGGGCGGTGACGGTAGCGGAGTGTTTTTCGGCACTGGTGGCGGCGGCGGCGCGGCCGGTCCTAATGGCGACGGCGGCAATGGCGGCAACAACGGCGGCAGCGAGGGCGGCGGCGGTGGTGGTGGAAACGGCGGCACCAATGGAGCATCCCAGACAGGCGGTGTTGGAGACAGGGGTGGCGGCGACGGCGGCACAGGCGGCAATGGGGCAGCCGGTACCGACGGCGAGGCCGGGTCTATATCAGGCTGGCATGGCACGGGCCCGGGCGGCGGTGGTGGTGGCGGTAGTGCCTCGTTTGCCGGCGGCGACGGCGGCGCATATGGCGCGGGCGGCGGCGGTGCTGATGCGAACACCCTGGGCGGCAGTGGCGGCGACGGACTTATTGTAGTTTCCTACCGCAAGCCCGTTTCGGTAGAAGAGAAGATACTCTGCCTCACTACCGGCAGCACATGGACTATCCCTGACGACTGGAACAACAGCGACAACTCCATTCATGTCATCGGCGGCGGTGGCGCTAATGAAGATGACAACGGAGGCTCCGGGAGCGGAGGCGGCGGCGGCGGCGCATATGCCGTGGAGATAAATTACTCGACTACGACAGGCGCGACAGTTGCGTACTCCATCGGCGCAGGCGGTGTGGCGGGGGTCTCAAACGGTACCGACACGTGGTTTGCCGGAAGCAACATCGTATATGCCGACGGCGGCACCAACGGGTCGGCAGGTACGGGCGGCGCCGGTGGCACTACAGCCAACTCCATTGGAGATATTGAATATGCAGGTGGTGCCGGGGGAGACGGCGGCGGCGTGGCTGGCGGCGGTGGTGGCGGCGGTGGCGCGGCCGGGCCCGATGGTGCGGGCGGTGCGGGCGAGGATGCCGTAAGCAATGATGGCGGCGGCGGAGGAGGCGCCGGCGGCGGCGAGGCAGGCGGTACCGATGGTACAGGTGAAGGTGGCGACAATGTTGACGGTCTGGGCGGTGGCACATCAGAAGGGGAATTTAACGGCACTTTGGGCGGTGGTGGCTACGGTTACGGAGGCGACGGCAGTACCTACCCTTATTGGACAGACACGCGCAACAGCAACACCTGCGGCCCCGGTTCAGGCGGCGGTGGCTCTGCGGATAGCAACGGGCTTGCCGGCGGAGATGGCGGCCTGTATGGCGGCGGCGCGGGCGGCAACGGTGCCGATATCACCACTGCCGTTGCTGGCCGCCAAGGCCTTATCGTCATCGTCTACCGGCCCAAGCTCCAATTTAATCCTCCGGGGGATCGTACCATTACCATTTGTCTGACCAGCGGCAGCACATGGACCGTGCCCGGCGATTGGAACAGTGCCAGCAATGAAATACACGTTATTGGTGCGGGTGGCGGTAGCGACCAAGGTGACGCTGATGAGGGCGGCGGCGGAGGAGGCGGCGGCGCATATGCCATGCTCAACGATCTTTCACTTACCGCGGGTGCTTCAGTGTCATATTCCATAGGCACAGTGGGTACCAACGGCACCACACCTACAGCGGGCGGCGACACCTGGTTTAGTAGCAGTGGCACGCTCATCGCCGACGGCGGCGCGGCGGCAACGAGTAACAACGTGGGCGGTGCCGGCGGCACCACCGGAAACAGTATCGGCGACACCGAATACGCGGGAGGTGACGGCGGCGACGGATCATCGGACACCGGCGGCTCTGCAATGGCGGGGGGCGGCGGCGGTGGTGCTGCTGGTCCCGATGGCGTGGGCGGCATCGGCGGTGATGGTGATGAGGTGTTCGTGAGCAGTGTTGTGTGGGTGGGCGCGGGCGGCGGCGGTGGTGGTTCTGGGGGCGGTACTGATGGCGGCCACGGCGATATTTTGGGCGGCGGTCGCGGTGCTTACATAGATGAGTCAAGTCATGTGGTACACAATACATGGGCTAAGCAGGCGCAAGAACTCCTACTCGGCCTGGTCATTCCTAAAATTGCCTACGCGGGTGTGAGTGCGAGCGGGTACGGCGGCGATGGCGGTGACAATGCGGAGGCTGCGGGTGGCGGTACGGGCGCGGTGTTTCAAACCACTAATGACGGTGAGGCCGGTACCAATGGCGGCGGCGGTGGTGGCGGCAACGGCCAGGACGGTGGTACTGCTGGCGCGGGCGGTGCGGGCAGTACTTACGCGCTTTGGAGCGATTCCGGGTCGGGCACGGTAAGTAGTTGTGGTCCGGGCGGCGGTGGCGGTGGCGGTGCGGAAGGCGGCACTTCAGGCGCGGGTGGCGCATATGGCGCGGGCGGCGGCGGCGGGAGCGAAAATGTCGGCACATCTGACGGCGCGTCTACCGGCGGCTTGGTGGTCATAGAATACAGTCCGCTCGAGCAGACATCCGCGCGCACCATACGCCTGCTTGGCGGGGTGCGGCTCTTGGGCGGGGTGCGGCTGGGTGGCGGCACCACTGCGGTGACACGAACCGCTGTGCCTGCCGCGGGCAATTATCCGGACATTGTGTCTAACACCGAGACCGCGGTGGGTGACTCGACCACGCACAACATAACGATGCCGGCAACGGTTAACTCCGGCGACCTTTTGCTCGCCCTTATTACGTTTGACGGCAACGTGACCATTACCGACCCGGATGGCGCGGGTGGCTGGACAGATGCGGGTACCCAAACCCGCAGTACAAACGTAGAGGGCAATGTGTGGGCAAAGGTCGCCGACGGTACCGAGGATGCCACCACGGTCAACTTTGCCACCAATGTGTCTGAGTCGGCCGCGGCAGAGGTGTTGCGCATTGCCGCGGGCGATTGGTACGGTACTATTATCGGCGGTGTTGCGACAAGCTCGGCCGACCCGGGCGGCACCACAGCAAGCCCAGACCCGCCTTCGCTTGACCCGGCCTCGTGGGGGCTCAAGCATACCCTATGGATTGTGTATGCCGGCGGCTCGAGCTGGGCAAGTGTCACCTCCTACCCCACGGGCTATATAACGGGCGATGTGCAAACGTCGGGGACCGGTACCACGGGTGCCACCGCTGCCTATGGGTGGAAGCAGAGCCTCTTGGAGTCTGAAGACCCGGGCACCTTTACCATGCCGTCTAACAGCTCGGGTGTTGTGTTTACCATTGGTATCCGTCCGGCCGACTAGCTATGAAATTTAATCTTCGATTTTTAATTTCTAATTTTAAAAAAATGGCTGCACGCTACGCCCCGCGGGTGTACCGCATGCGCCGGCTCATTGGAGTAGTGGCGGCCGCTATGGTGCTTGCAGGGGCTGCCGGGTTTTTTGTCTACAGCTATGTTGCGTCTATAGACTGGGGCGACTTAACTGAAGGATCTATCGTGAGCGACAGCCGCTATCGCGAGGTGCCGGAGGGCTACCTGGAGTACCGCACGGTATCCTACCATTTTTCCATACTGTTTCCGGAGCATCTGGAGGTAAAAGAGTACGGGGGCAACGGAGATTCTTTGACAGTTACTTTTAAAGAGCCGGAGGGCGAGCAGCGCGGCTTCCAGGTATTTGCCACACCGTACAACGACCCTGTTGTTGGCGGTGAGCGCTTTATGATGGACAACCCGTCGGGGATATATAAAGAGCCGCAAGACGTGCTTGTTGCCGGCGTACGCGCGACAATCTTTTACAGCACCAACACGCAGATGGGAGAGACCCGCGAGGTATGGTTTATCCGCAACGGGATGCTCTACGAGGTTAATGCCAAGCGCGAGCTAGATGAATGGTTGGCGGGGCATATGAAGTCGTGGATGTTTGTGCGATAATCGCGGCATGAGGCGCACATACATGCAGGCCCTGTGCACTGTGGCCGGCCTTGCCATGCTTGGCGGTGCGGCGTACTTCTTTTTGCATGGGCATGGGTGTGCGGGGTACCGCTATGTTAATGCCCACTTTGCCTGCAACGAGCACGTTATAACCAAGACCTCCTACCATTCCTTTGCGGCAGAGCTCGAGGCATACATAGCGGGTGCGTACGCGGCACACCAGGCAGACGAGATTGCGGTCTACTTTAGGGATGTTAATGGCGGACCCTCCTTTGGCATACGCGCGTACAGCACGTTTGCACCGGCAAGCCTGCTTAAGCTCCCTGTCTTTTTGCGATCATGGATATTGCAGAAGAGGATCCGTCTATCTTGCAGACCATGCTCCTCTATGACCGGGATTCGCTCCCGGAATTTGATATCCCGGATCAGGAGAACTTCAATTTTGCGGGGTTGGAGCAAACAGAGGGCAAGGAGTATACGGTTGAGGAGCTTATGCGCGCGACAGTAGTGTACTCCGACAACCTCTCCTACTACACGCTGGTCAAGTTTTTAAATACTGCCTACCCCGATGGCGCCGAGCGCATGCTGATTACCTTCCAGGAGCTGGGGATTATCGACCCACGCTCGCCGCAGGAGGAGACTGTGAGCGTCCGGGGGTACTCGCTCCTCTTTAGGGACTTATACAATGCATCGTACCTAACGCCCGCTGCGTCCGAAAAGGTGCTGGGCTGGCTTGCCGAGGCCACCTTTGACGAGGGGCTTGCAGCCGGGCTCCCCAAAGGGGTGGTTATGGCCGACAAGTTTGGTGAGCGCGTTGAGGATGACACCACAAAGCAGCTGCACGACTGCGGCATTATTTATTATCCGGGGAACCCTTACATCCTTTGTGTCATGACAAAGGGGGAGAGCTGGGCGGGGCTTAAAACAATTTTGGGTGACATAAGCCGCATGGTGTACCAAGAGGTAGACACACGCGCACAGTAGGTACGGCACTAGAGCACTATAGAGTGCTGTGATAGATCTGCCTGATTAGTAGCAGGAGGTGAGTATTGCGCTACGCGTAAGCGGACCTACGGTGCCAAACCCGGGGTTGCCCTCAGTCGCGACGCCTTTTTGCTTTTGCCAGCGGCCAACGGCGCGCTCGGTTGCGGGGCCAAAGTAGCCGGTGACAAGGCCCTCTGGGTACACGGCTGGGTCCTGTGCCAAAAACGACTGCAAGCCCGACACATCAAAGCCAGTAGCGCCCTGGCTTATGTTGCGGGTAAACGCCGGGCACGCACTGGTTGCACCGGTTGTGGGCCTGGAGCTGCCAGAGACAGAGCCAGAGGTTTGGGATGCGCCCGCTGTGCTCGAGCTCCTTGCGGCCAGCTGCGCCTTGAGCGATGCGTTTTCGTTTGTCAGGTCGCTAATCTGCTTGAGGAGCGTCGTTACGTACTCGAGCGAGTAGGTGCCCGTTGTGGTTGTGGGGGGTGTGGCTGGTGTAGCGGGGGTGGTTGGTGTTGTGGTGGTTGGCCTGTCGCTGTCGTCATCACAGGTCTTGGGCACGAGCTCTTTGCGCAGGGCGTCGGCATCGTTGTTGCTCATAAACCTGCCCGTGTAGTTGTAACCCGGGCCCACGAGCATCATGCCGCTCGGGCCGTAAAAGAGCGGCAAGGCCTTGGCCGCGGCCTTAAAGGCGTTAAGCGCAGACTGCGCCGCCGTGTGGGTCGAGGGCAGGGTGTAGCTGTCGCAGTTGAGGTCGCGGCATGCCTGGCGCGCCTTGGCCACCTCGTCGTAGCCAAAGTACAGGTCTTTGCGCAAAATCTCCTTGCCGTCGAGGCTGTCGCGGATAGTAGGGCCCTGCGTGATGTCGGGCGATACGTTGGGGGATATGTAGTCCATGGGGGCACTGCCGCCGCGGGCTATAGCCTTGGCAAGCGCGTTGTACTTGGCTTCGTAGTCGGCAAACAGCGCAAGCCAGGTTGCAATCTCGGTCTTGCGCGCCGCAGTGGGTTCGCATGTGGCCGCCTTGGTGTCGTACGTGTAGATAAATGAGCCGGTAATTGCCACCACTGCGACAAGCGTCGCCATTTGTATGTTCCTCATATACGTACAAGTGTACCGCCCTTTATACATACAGTAAGACACGTGGGGATAAGACGCACTATATATGTAGGTGCGGGCTACAATAAGGAGGCGTCCTTTATGGGGTTTTTACACAGGGCACTTAGTATTCCGGCATACGCGCAGAGAATGCTGCTTGTTGCGGCCATTTGTGCTGCGGCACTCTTTGCCTTGTTTGGTGCTATGTACGCGCATCGTGCAGAGGCTTGCGGCTTTTGGGGCCCGTGCACGATACCGGTGTACCTTACGTCCTATACGATAAGCCCCGACCCCATATACACCGGTTTTGGCGGCCCGACCGTTAGCTGGTCGTCAACGCCGGCCGACTTTTGCGTCCTATATTTCCCCCCCGGTGGCTCGGTTGTAGTGCCCCCAAGCGGCAGCTACGCCGGTGCCGACTACGGGGCAGGCTGGCATGTGTACACCATTAAGTGCGACAACACGGGCGACGCAGACGAGGGCACCACAGGGTTTGTAAACAAAGGCTATACCGCACAAAACTGCCCGGCAGGCTGGAGCCCTGCAAGCCAGACCTCGTGCAACCCTCCTCCGGCGCCGTACAACGACACTACTGTAGACTGCGCGGCTGAAAACGAGCTGGGTTGCCCCGGCGGCACGTATAACAACACCGGGCAGGTTACCAAGCCCACCAGTGGCACCAAGTACCTGACCGTGCGCACCAGCCATGCCCCCAAGACGGGCGACTCCCTGGTTGCTGGCGGTATTGTGCAGCTGCCTGGTAATGGCTCGGCCGCGGGCTCTGTTAACCCGGACAACTATCCGCTGAGCCCCGGCTCCTACGGTAATGCGCAGGTGGCACGCGGCTCGGCCAATAACTACAGCTACGCTATGCCTATTACTGCCTCTACCCCGGCCGGCGTGTACTACTTTTATCCTGTGACCGCGACAAACTTCCATGCGTGGAACAACTATGGCTCCACTCCGGGTGGCTGGCAGAGAATGGCGTCTATCACCGTGGTAGAGCCTGCCGTGCTCCCGACAGTCTCTGTGGCTGCCTCGGGTAGTCCTGGCGAGCCCTCCACTACAGGTACGTTTACCGTCTCTCGTACCGGCTCAACCGGCTCGGCGCTCTCTGTAAACGCAACTATTGGCGGCACGGCCACGCGCTGCACTGCGGCAAACATCTCTACATGCGCTACATCAACAGACTACCTTTTAACCAACTGCAGTATTAGCAGTACCAACCCTACGGTTACGCTGACTATACCGTCTGGCCAGGCGTCGTGCGCTATTACGCTTACTCCCAAGGACAACACCAGCGCCGAGTCCTCAGAGACAGCAACGCTCACCATTACAAGTTCAAGCAGCTATTCATTGGGCGCAACGCTTGGGTCGCTCAGCATTAGCGACAACGACTCGGGCGTGAGCTGTACTAGCGCCTCCAACGGGGGCGCCACTGGCACATACCCCTCATGTACCTGCAACAACACAGGCACATATACCTCAAGCTCAAACTCCTGCGGCAACCCCAGCTGCTCGACAGCAACCCCCGGGGGTGCTAGCGGCACATACCCCAGCTGCACCTGCTCCAACGGCGGCACCTACAGCTCGAGCAACCATACATGCAGCGTCTCCTCGGCCACGTTCCAGATAGATGCCAACGACCCGAGCATTGCCAAGGGCTCAAGCGACTCGCTTTCTATAACCGCGCGCCGCACCTCGGGGTCGTCAGCGCCTATTTATCCGTACATTATATTCTGGAATGCAGGCAGCGCACCCTCGGGCGTAACCGAAGGCGGCTTAACCCCCGGCTCGTGCACACCGGGCACCTCGTGGGCTCCATGCGGCTCTGAGACACTCACTGTCTCCACATCGGCAACCTCTGGTACATACTCTGGCACGGTGTATTACCTAGACGGCTCGTCACAGCCCATTACGACCCCGTTTACCCTCACGATTACGGCAGCGGCCGCCTTCTCCTTTACTCTCTCACCCAACAGCTACAATGTATCCGCGACGCCGGGCCAGACCGTAACAAATACTATCGGGGCCTACGCGCTCTCGGGGAGCGGCACGGTAGACGGGTTTTATGCGACCGTGCCTGATGGCTGGTCGTACAGCTTCCCCGCGCCCAACTCCTGCACCGCCACCAACCTTAGCTGTGCGACTATGGAGATAAACGTACCAGCAGGCGCTACGCCGGGCGAGTATCCTGTGTCGGTCTATGCAAGCGGCAGCGGCTCTACCTCGGGCAGTGGCTCCTTTTCAGTCAATATTGCAGGCGAGGGCGGCGGTGGAGGCGGCCTTGTTGTCGAGGTGTTAACTGGCGATGACGCGGGCGAGCCCGGGACCGGGCAGGGGAGTGGTACCTTTGCGCTCTCGCGCACGGGTGGCGAGTATGGAGTATCAGTCGATCTGCCGGTCTACTTTGAGATATCCGGTACAGCAGTGTATGGCGAGGATTATACGCTTGATGGCACCTGCAGCTCTATAACCATTAATGGTGCCACGATACCCACAGGTAGTGCCTCGTGTGTAATAGAGGTTATACCGATAGGCGACTCGCCTCTTGAGGAGAGCCCCGAGACAGTTACCATAACGCTGCTCCCGGGCCCATACACCGGTGGGACCACCCCTTAGCTGCATATGTAATTATCCATGACTATCCGCACCATGATACATCGCTACGCCACAGCTAAGACCATACCGCTTGTCGTGTTGGCCGTGTTCTTGCTGGCGCAGATTGTCTGGGTCTCGCTGTCGCCCACGCTGGTCCAGGCCGCGCCCACGATATCAAGCGCAACTAATGGCACCATGACCTCCTCGCTCAACCCCACGGGTACCAAGAACGTGTCGTTTAACTCCGGCTCTGGCACAGGGCGCATGTTGGTTGTTGTGGTGGGCTCAGACGACCGCACCAATAAAATGACCAGTGTCATGTATGACGGTTTTACCATGACACAAGCGTATGGCACGGGCCAACTTGCGCCGAGCACGGCAACGGCGCGCGTGCAGCTCTTTTACCTTCCTATTGACGAAAACACCACAGGCGCCAACAATGTCAGCTTTACCGCGTCTGCGCCGGACAACTACGCATATGTCATTGCCTATGTCTCGGGTGCCGACACCACCTCCGTGGGCACGGTTAATAACAACTCCGGCACAGGCTCTACGCTTTCTGTTACCAATGTGCCCTCTGAGACAGACTCGCTTATCGTGACTGCGTTTGGCAGCAACTCGACCACCGCATTCTCGCCCTCTGGGGGCTCTACAGAAGTAACAAGTGGCGAGGTGAGCGCTACCGGCATACGTGCAGGCATGTATATCAAAACTGGAGGTTCAGCGGGCGTGTCTGTAAGCACAGCCGCCTCGGGTGGCAATGACGGTTGGGGGGCCATCTCACTTGAGATAAAACTGCCTGTCGTGCTCCCGACAGTTAGTGTGGCGTCTCAAGACACCGAGGCCCAGGAGCCGGGGCAGGAAACACCGGCAGACTCGGCCTCCTTTATGCTTGCGCACACGGGAGAGGATAAACTTGGTGCCGTCGATGTAAATTTTTTTATCACAGGATCTGCTGACACGTACGACGATTATGCTTTCGACTTGGACAACAGCACATGTGACAGCATAAGCGGCGACAGCGCGACAATCCCTGCTTATCAGGACTCCTGCACGGTTGTGATACTCCCAGAGTATGACGAACAGCAGGAGGACACGGAGACCGTAGAGATGTATCTGGACGATGGGTCCGATTATCTGGTGGGAGAAAGCGGCACTAGAGAGACTATATATATAGATGATACGCCACCCGGCACCGGAGGCGGGACTATAGACTGCGGTGAGCAGCCGGAGGTGTGCGCGGCACTTGACTACGAGATACAATCGCCCGGTTTTGCCTCGATGTATATATATGATGCCGACACTGTGCCCGCGGGCGTGATTGTAGAACCGGGGCTCACCGCAGTGCCCACGCGCGTGCAAAACGGCGGCGTCGCTACGCTCTCGTGGAGCGTAAGTGGCATGAGCAGCTGCTCTATAGACAACGGCGTGGGCTCGGTAGACGCGACAGACGGCCAGCATACGGCAACGACCCCAGCCATAACCACCCGCACCACCTTTACGCTTACCTGCTCGGACGGGTCGGCAAGCGTACTATCGAGAGCCACGGTGGGGATAGTGCCGACGTTTATCGAGCAGTAACGTATACTCTTATTATATGGACACCAAAGCAGTCGTAACCGGGTCAATCGCGCTTGTTATTATTGCCGCAGTGCTTGCGGGCGCGTATGTTGTAACGTCGCGCGGGCAGGCTCCCAAGGCGCTGCCGCTTGACCAAGCCTACGCTACCCCTGCGTCTGTTGTACTCACCCACACTACCTCCGCAGATAAGCACATATACACCGGCACTATCCCCATGACCTCAACCTGCAACAAGGTGGGTTCCGGTATCTCGTATGACGTGGTAGACGGCCGCATTAAGGCCTCGCTGGCCATAGGCATACTGAGGGCCGAGGACGGACACTGCGAGGGGGTTGCCACCGGAGCGACCCAGAGCTTTACCACCTCCTTTGTGCCGCCGCACAATCTCCCGGTAGACCTTATAAAAGTATCGGTTAACGGCAAGGAGGTTGCGTTTACGCAAAACTAGCTATGGCTGTCAAGGTCGCTATAAACGGCTTTGGACGCATCGGCCGAGCTTGTATGCGTGCGGCAGTGCACGACCCGGATATTGATATTGTTGCCATTAACGACTTGGGCAGCGTCGGGAATTTGGCATATCTCTTGAAGTACGACACGGTGTATGGGCGCTTTCCGGCGCCGGTCACGTATGAGCCCGGCGTGCTTGTGGTGGGCGCCAAGCGCATCCAGGTTGTAAGCGAGAAGGAGCCTGGCAACCTGCCGTGGGGCGCGCTTGGCGTTGATGTTGTTATAGAGTCGACCGGCATATTTGCAGACTACGAGAAGGCGCACGCCCACGTTGTGGCCGGTGCCAAGCATGTGGTGATTTCAGCCCCGGTTAAGGACGAGAACCCCCTGGGCGCAACCGTGCTTATAGGAGTTAACGAGCAGAAGGCTGCCGCATGCCCCGTAACTTCCAATGCCTCGTGCACCACAAACTCGGCCAGCCCGATAATTGCGATACTCGATGAGGCACTGGGGATTGAGCGCGCCATACTCTCGACTGTACACGGCTACACCGCAAGCCAGGCGCTGGTAGACGGGCCCTCTAAAAAGGATATGAAGGAGGGCCGCGCCGCCGCACAAAACATTGTCCCGACCTCGACCGGCGCCGCTATTGCTGTAACCAAGGCGTATCCGAACCTGGCGGGCAAGTTTGATGGCATTAGCCTGAGAGTCCCGGTGCCGGCAGGCTCTATTGCAGACATTACCTTTGTGCCTAAGCGCCCAACGACAAGAGAAGAGGTTAATAAAATATTAAGCGACGCCGCACAGAGCCCGCGCTGGCAGGGCATATTTGCAACGACGACAGAGGAGCTTGTCTCAAGCGACATACTAGGCGAGCCGTATGCAAGCATTGCCGACCTGGGGCTAACGCGGGTTGTCGAGGGCCGGCTGGTAAAGGTGATGGCCTGGTACGACAACGAGATGGGATATGTACACACGCTCCTGCGCCACGCCAAACGCGCCGCCGGCGTCCAATAAGAACTAAGATGCGAAACAGACCCGCATTTACCTATCACTACCTATAGGGTAGGATCGGCGCATGCATAAAAAGGGCGATATAGCCTATATACTCTTAGGTGTGCTAGTGGTAGCAGGCGTAATTGCCGCAATTGCCTTGGCTCCCGGGCTGGGTGCCGCGTTAAAACTGATCGACCCAAACCCCCGCAAAGCTGTTGCAAAGGCAGACCGTGCCTTAAGAAGTCTTGTTAAGTCTAATAAGGTCATCCTGACCAAGAAGGGGTATGTCCTAACTACAAAAGGAGAACAGGACTATCTCCGGGGGCAATTTGATAGGTATACATTTCCTACACCTCGTACGTGGGATAAGAAGTGGAGGGTTATCTGCTTTGATGTTCCAGAAAAGAAGAAGCACGTACGACGGCTGTTGCACGACAAGTTAAAAACACTTGGGTGTTACCGGCTTCAAGATTCGGTGTTTGTTACACCGTATTCTTGTGCAGAATTTTTAAAAGTAGCTCATGGTGCGTATGGACTCTCAGACTATGTACGCGGCATGGTAGTAACCGATATCGACAAAAAAGAAGCACTCCACTCGTTCTTTCGCTTACCAGTTTGATTATTACCTATCACACGCTATAGGTAGTGATAGGTTTTTTGTGGAATATAGAGGTGGTTTTGGTAGGGTGGTTTATACTAGAGAGGTGAAGATTTTTCTCGCTTCAGATCATGCCGGGTTTGAACTCAAGCAGAAGCTTGCTGATTTTCTGATGCAGGAGGGGCACGAGGTGGAGGATATGGGTCCTACGCGCCTTAACCCGGCAGACGACTACCCCGACTACATCACGCCCTGTGCAAAAAAAGTGGCGCAGACGCATGAAAGCATGGGTATTGTAGCGGGGATGTCCGGCCAGGGAGAGGCTATGGCGGCCAACCGCGTGCGCGGCGTGCGCGCCGCGGTGTATTACGGCGGTCCGCAGGAGATTTTAAAATTGTCGCGCCAGCACAACGATGCCAACGTGCTGTCCTTTGGTGCGCGTTTTGTTACAGCGGATGAGGCGGCCAAAGCCGCACAGCTGTGGCTCAATACGCACTTTGAGCACGACGAGCGGCATCAGCGCCGGATTTTAAAGATGGACTATGGGAATTGAGATTGTGCCCGCGCTGTTGGTGCGCAGTAAAGAAGACTTACTGGCAGGCCTTGAGAAGCTGCGCGGCTGTGCGCCGTGGGTGCAGATAGACATGGTGGAGAGGAACTATCTGGAGGGGGAGGAGAGCTTCCCTCTGTGGGAGGAGTTTAACTTTGAGGCAGACCTCATGACAAGAAGCCAGGCAAAAGACGCCGAGGCTATGGTGGCTCTGGGTGCCGGGCGCGTTGTAGTACACGCACACGCAGATGCGCTTGCGGCACTTGAGGCAATGCAAAAGTACCGCGCGGGCGACTATGGGGTTGAGGTTGGCGTGGCGCTACACCCAGACCAGGCGCCGGAAACCCTGTCGACTTTTGACGGGCTATACGACTACGTGCAGGTTATGGGCATTGCAGCGGAAGGCAGGCAGGGGCAGGAGCCAGACGCGCGTGCCGTAGCGCTTGTACAGGCCCTGCGCCACAGCTACCCTAGCTTACTTATACAGGTAGACGGCGCTGTGGCTGCGCGCGCACGGGAGCTTGCGCAGGCGGGTGCGAGCCGGCTTGTTGTGGGCGGTGCCATTGCACAGGCCGACAATCCAAAGGCAGAGCTCAAGGCGTTATATACTAGAGCAAATGGCTCTGAGTGATAAGCAAATAAAAGAGTTGGAGCTGCAGGCCGAAGGCATACGCGAGACCATTGTAGAGATGCTGGTCGCGGCGGGCTCGGGGCACACCGCAGGCCCCTTGGGCATGGCCGACATCTTTGCCGCGCTCTACTTCCATGTCCTCAGCCACAACCCCGAGCATCCGGAGTGGGAAGACAGGGACCGCCTCATACTCTCAAACGGGCATATTGTGCCGGTGCGGTATGCCGCGATGGCGCATGCGGGCTACTTTCCCCTCCCGGAGGCGCTCACTTTGCGCAAGTTTGGCACGAGGCTCCAGGGTCACCCGGAGCGCGAGCGCCTGCCCGGCATGGAGACCACATCGGGGCCGCTGGGCTCTGGACTCGGCCAGGCTGCGGGCGTGGCCTATGGCCTTAGGATGGACTCTAAAAAGGCGCGGGTGTACTGCGCGATGTCTGACGGCGAGCACGACTGCGGCAATGTGTGGGAGTCGGCGATGTTTGCCGGCGCCAACAAGCTCTCAAACCTTACCGGGATTATAGACCGCAACAACATACAGATTAACGGCATGACGGAAAATGTCATGCCGCTTGAGAACCTGCGGGGAAAGTACGAGGCGTTTAACTGGCATGTGATTGAGATAGACGGACACAACATGCGCGAGTTTATAGACGCAGTGGGGCAGGCCAAGGCAGTGTACGAGCGCCCCACGGTCATCATTGCGCACACGATACCGGGCAAGGGCGTAAAAGAGATAGAGTTTGACTACCGATGGCACGGCGTGCCGCCGGGCAAAGGGCCCACAGATGTTATCCCGGCAGACAAGCAGGCAGAGGTGTTCCTCAAAGAACTGCGCACCCTTAAGGGCAAGATTCAATCTGAACACGAATAATATGTTGAAGGCTGACTCACATATACAGGAGAATATTTTTGACAAGCCCGACATGGCAGCTACGCGCGACGGGTTTGGGGCAGCGCTCCTGGAGCTTGGCGAGATAAATAAACAGGTAGTGGTATTGTGCGCCGACTTGGCCGAGAGTACACGCACATTGGCGTTTAAAGAAAAGTACCCCGGCCGCTACATAGAGCTGGGCGTGGCCGAGCAGAATATGGCTACCGTAGCGTCTGGCTTGGCAAACTACGGCAAGATACCGTTTATCACAAGCTACGCCGCCTTTAGCCCGGGGCGCAACAACGAGCAGATACGCACTACTATAAGCCTCAACAATGTGCCGGTTAAGATTGCGGGCGCGCACGCAGGAGTCTCGGTTGGGCCCGATGGCGCGACACACCAGGCGCTTGAGGACCTGGCGCTCATGCGTGTGCAACCCAACATGACCGTGATAAGCCCATGCGACAGCGAGGAGGCGCGCAAGGCAACGCTCGCTGCGGCAGCGCACCTAGGGCCCGTGTACATTAGGCTTGCGCGCGAGAAGTCGCCCGTACTGACCACGCAGGAGACCCCGTTTGTAATCGGAAAGGCTGTGGTGGTCTGGGAGAGCGAGCATAAACCCGAGGTTGTGGTGTTTGCCACCGGGCCGCTCCTTGCGGAGGCTCTGAAGGTGGCGCACGAGCTTGAGCACGCACTGCCCATGGCGGTTATTAATATTGCAACGATAAAACCCCTGGACCGCGAGACAATCGTGCACTACTCGCGCGACGCCGGTGCGGTAGTAACCGTGGAGGAGCATCAGGTTGCCGGCGGGCTTGGGGGCGCTGTTGCAGAGGTGTTGGCTGAGCAATGTCCTGTGCCTGTGGAGATGGTGGGGGTCCGCGACTCGTTTGGACAGTCGGGAGAGGTGGGAGAGCTGTATGAATATTATAAACTAAGCGCGCCTCATATTAAGGCCGCGATACAAAGGGTACATGCGCGCAGAAATTAATACCTACGTGGGCACACTGTTTTTGGGCGGATTCTCTTTAATGGTTGGGGTGGTGGTGTGGAACGCCTTTGCCACACTCCCCATAGGCATTCCGCCGAGCGGTTACTAAACTATTGACTTTATACAGGTGTACTGTAGAGTGCCGGCAGGCAGGAATTAACCAGAGAGGTCCCAAGCGTGAAGTATTCATGGCTTGCAGTACTACTACTTGTCCTAGGTACATGCCCAGGCACAGCAGAGGACAAGTTTACTCTGCGGGAAGTGCGCTGTTTGGCGCACATCATCTTTGGTGAGGCACGTGATGAGCCCGAGGAGGGGCAGTTTGAGGTTGCGTGGTCTATACGCTTTCGCCAAGCTGCAAACCTGAGGGAGTTTGGCGGCCGCGATTTGTGCCGCGTGGCCTACAAGTACGCGCGCACCAAGTACGGCAAAGTTACCTGGCAGTACGACGGCGCCAAGGTGTCTGTCGCCCAAAGGGTCCGGGCTTCAAAGCTTGAGAGCGATGCGTGGGACAAGTCTGTCTACATCGCTGCGATGGTGCTCCAGGGCCAGGGCATGCCCCAGAAACCCATCATGTACTTCTGCGATCGGCGGTCAAACGGCGCCTGCAGCTGGCACAACAAGGGGGCGCGGTTTGCCTACAGGACCGGCAACCACCGGATGTATACCGACAAACGGTACCCGGACTTGTCCGACCTTATTGTGCTGGCCTCCGTTCGATAACGGAGACCACACTCATCATATAGCGCTCGCGGATAACTCCGCGGGCGTTTTCTTTTGGTTAGAGTGCTTGATATATCAAGCACTCTGTTAAAACGTCTCTATCTCCCAGGGCGCGGGCGGGTTGGCGACATGCTGCTCGAGCTCCGGGCGGCTGAGCAAGCCCTCCTGCGCACCCACCTTTTGCAGTACGGCAGACGCGTTGGCCGAGCCCCATTTAAGCGCCTGTGCAAGAGGCAGCCCAAGCGCCAGTGCAGAAACAGTACCGGAGGCCAGCGCGTCGCCTGCGCCTGTAATTTCGTACGGCGGCCTGGGGTCTGGGTAGCGCGGCAGGTGCGACATGCTGCCTGTGGGCTCAATGCAATAGGCCCCGCGCGTGTCGTCTGTAATAACCACCGTCTTGGGGCCCAGCGCGTGCATGCGCGCAAGCAGGTCGTGCATGTCGGTGCCCGCCTCTACTCCCGCGATACGCTCAGCCTCCTCCTTGTTGCAAAAGAAGATGTCGGCGCGCTCATATATATCTTTAAGCGCCTCTGCGCCAAACTTCATCTGATAGGTCCCGGGCTGGAAGGCGAGCTTGGTGTTGGGCCAGCGCTTGAGCATCTGGGCCCACATGTGGTGGTAGGGCAGGCTGTTTTCCCCCAAGCTGGAGAGGTAGAGCCAGGTGGGACCCTCCGGCATGGGAGGCACTGCGTACTCAAACGCCTCGTGCTTAACCAAAATGGTGCGGTTGTTCTCAAACCACAGTACGTAATGGTAGTTGGTATGCTTGCCCGCCTGCTTTTCTACAAAGGTGGTGTCTACCTTCTCGCGCATGAGCTGTGCGATGCACTCTTGGCCGTGCGCGTCGGCGCCCACATAGGCGCGCAGGCCGGATGTGAGTCCAAGCCTCGCTGCCGCCACAGCCGCGTTGGCCGAGTTGCCCACGGCCGGCACGGTTTTGGCAAACTCAAAGGGGATCTTGTCGCCCCAGCGCATGCATATCTCGCAGGCCTCGTTGTCGAGCCTGCAGGTGACGTGCGCGTCTTTAAGCCGGATAAAGTCATCGACGACAACATCGCCCACCGCCAGGAAGTCCATATAGATACAGTATACTGGGCGCATGCAACCATTACGCGAGGTTATCAACCAATACAGGCACAAAGGGGCTGCTCTCGGGCACTTTAACTTTAGCGACTCAAACCAGCTTAAGGCCATAGCACAGGCAGCGCGCGAGGCAGGCGTGCCGGTGGTTGCGGGGCTTAGCGAGGGCGAGCGCGAGTACTTTAGCCTCACAGAGGCCCGGGGGCTTATAGATGCATATATAAAGGAAGGGGCAGAGATATACCTAAACGCCGACCACACGTACTCGCTTGAGAAGGCCAGGGCGGCTATAGACGCCGGGGTAGATTCTATCGTGGTCGATGGCGCCAAACTGAGCATGGATGAGAACATCGCTTTAACCCGCAGCGTGGTGGAGTACGCGCGGGGCAGTGGCCGCGATGTGCTGGTAGAGGGTGAGTTGGGCTACATCGGGTCCTCGTCTAAACAACTCGACGAGTTGCCCGAGGGAGTAAGCGAGGCCAACCTCACCACAGCACAAGACGCCAAGCAGTTTGCGGATGCAACGGGTATAGATGCGCTAGCCCCCGCGGTGGGCAACGTACACGGCATGCTCAAGAGCGCCGCTGAGCCACGGCTCCACCCTGAGCGCGTTAAAGCAGTGGCCGAGGCAACAGGCTTGCCGCTAGTCTTGCACGGTGCCTCGGGCAATACCGAGGAGGATATTGCGGCGTGTATTGCCGCGGGGATAGCCATGGTGCATATAAACACAGAGCTGCGCGTGTTGTACCACGACGCGCTACAGGAGTCCTTGGCGGCACACCCTCAGGAGACCACCCCATATAAATTCTTGGGCCCGGCGGTACAAAAACTGCACGAGTACCTTGTGCACAAGATGCAATTGCTTGCCAAAGCCTAGGCTATACTAAAGGCACTAATCCTTAGGCCTTTTTATGCATCACTACGAGCGGCTCAAAAAGTTTTTACTGAGCAAAGCAGTGCTACCTGTGTCTGCCAGCGCAGCGGTGGCGCTTTTGGTGTTGGCGTCTGTTGTATATGTAGAGAATGATACGGCCTCACTTGTTGCAGACATAACAAGCACTGTCCCTCAGACACAGCAGGTGGGAGGCCTCTTTGGCGCGTGCGGCTCGATATTCGGCAGCTGCAATGTTGACGTATATGGAGCTATCGGCATTAACCCACAGGCAGTTACCGCCGGCCAGACTGCGACTATGAACTGGGTCTCGTGGGGTGCCGATTACTGCTATCTTAGCGGCGGCCGTTTTGGAGTTACTACGCAGGTTGGCACCTCGGGCAACGTCCCCACAGATCTCAACGCCCCCGGTTCGGTCGCGACCTATGGGTTGCGCTGCTATAACACCGGCGGTGCCAACTCCGGTACAAGTCCGCAGTATTACGCTTCCTATACCACATGCGCAACGGGCCAGGTTGTGGGCAGCAGCGGCTGCGCCGCACCCCCGGTCACTCCTCCGGTAAACGACATTACTGTCGAGTGCAGTGCGGTTAACGAGCTTGGCTGCCCTGGTGGTACAAAGAACAACGTGGGCCAGGTAACCAAGCCTACAGCGGGCAGTAAGTACCTGGGCGTGTACTCGGCGCACTACGGCGGCGACAACGCCACACTGGCCGCCAGCGCCATTGTCCAGATTGTGGGCAACGGCACCATGACGCACGTTAACCCGGATAATTATCCATACGCGCCGGGGAGCTACAGCAACGCGCAGGTGTCGCGCCAGGACAATACTAATCCGTACCACGCATACAACTTTGTAATCACGCCGTCGACTCCTGCCGGTGTGTACTACTTTTATGCAGTGACTGCGTCCAATGCGTATCCATGGGACAAGTACCCGCCAACCCCCGGCGGCTGGATGAATATTGCGTCTATTAATGTTGTTGATAATCCTGCTGCGGCCGCGCCCACCAACCTCGTGTCGACCTGCAGTGCCTCCAACACCCAGGTAACATTGACGTGGACCACGGGCGCAGGCACGACGCTCTCGGACGAGGTGGTAGTTGATGACCCAACGACAACGCATGTGGCGCAAGGTGCCAGCACCAACTGCACCACGCCTGCGCCTACCGCAACGGGTGCAGCAGGCTACACGGGCTCGTGCGGGCTCTCTGGCACCGGCATACGTGCCGACTATGTATACTCGCGCAGCGTGTCATCGACCCCCAAGCAGGCGGTGGTTAACATACAGCAGGGCAGGGCATACAACTGGACCGTGCAGGGCAGCAACAACAGCGGCTTTGGTACCGCCTCTGCACAGAAGAGCTTTACGTGCGGCACAGCCGGCACATCTACTAACCCTCCACCCACAGTAACGCTTAATGCGAGCGTGGGCGGCAGCGCCGCCACAGGGCTTAAGGTTGGACAGAGTGCGACGCTGACAGGTACGTTTACGGCCGCCTCAGGCGACACGTTTACCCAGACGGGTATTGCCGATAACAACAACGCCTACCTTGTAGGAGGCTCCAACGCGATAACGCAGCGTACGTACGTCTTTACCCCGACTGCGGCAGGTTCCTACCTGTTCCATGCGCGTGGTGCCACAACCAAGATCCCTACTCCCGCCAATTACGCATCGCGCACACTTACTGTGTGCTCGGCTGCACAAACGTGGAATGGCACTGCCTGTGTTGCCGGCGGCACAACCCCAATAAACCAGCCAGTGCTCGACATTACCGGCAACAACCAGGCGGGCTCTGTAGGTACTACAGTTGGTAGTCCTGTAACCATCCGCGGTACCTATGCAGCCGCATCTGGTGACGCGCTCATCTTTACTGCGCTCAACGACTACCAGAACAACCCGCTGCCGGGTGTGTCCAACACCAACGCAAGCTCGCCCAAGACCTACACCTTTACGCCGACAGCTCCCGGTAGCTACGTGTTCTATCCGGCGGCTATGACCGCAGCGTACCCTGCGTGGAACAACTACAACAAGTCGCTTGTGGTTAACGTCTCGTGCCCGGCGGGTCAGTTTAACCAAGGCGGTGTGTGCACCACAACGCCCGTGGATGTCTGCCAAAATATAAACGGCAACCAGGCGGTGCCTCCGGCCAACGGCTCTACAAACAACAACAATGTCTGCTCGTGCGACCAGGGCTACACGCTCCAGGGTGCCTCGTGTGTTGCGGCACCCGCATCGTGCCCGGGCGCCCATCAGGTGGGTACCCCGCCAAACTGCACCTGCGATGTTGGTTATCAGATGCAGGGCGGTGCATGCGTGCAGCAGCTGTGCCCGGGCCCGCATGAGATAAACTGGCCGTCGTGCGTGTGCGCGAGCGGGTATGTGCGCGACAGTGGCGCCAACATGTGCATCCGCCAGCCTGTACTGGATATAGAGGTAAACAACGCCGCCTCGGCACGCGTACGCAAGGGCAACACCGTGTCTTTGACCTGGAGCGCCTCGGGAGTCAGCTCCTGCTCGGTGCGCACCAACAGCGGTACGACACTCTCTAGCAGCATGTCGGGCTCGCTTACCCCCATAGTGGGCTCGCAGACGACCTACACCCTGCGCTGCATCAACGACGCGGGAGGCGTGGTCAGCAAGAGCGCCAACGTAACGCTTATCCCCGAGGTAGACGAGATCTAGCCAAGGCCTTAGCCGCCCGGGGAACCCGGGCGGTTTTGCCGGCTCTGGCAGTTGCGCATAGAGGCCAAATCCGCTATAGTGTCGCAACAGATATATATGGAACTGACCGTAGAAAAGCGCGCAAGCGAGACCAAGGCCAAGGCACTCCGCGACAAGGGGGTCTTGCCGGCTGTTATCTATGGCCGCTCGCAGGAGTCTACCCCTATCGCTGTAGACCTTAAGGTCTTCTCCAAGCTCTATAAGGCGGCGGGCGAGTCCTCGGTTATCACCCTTAAGGGCCTGGGTGCCGACAAGCAGGTGCTTATCCACGATGTGGAGTTTGATGCTGTTTTGGGCACCCCGGTACACGCCGACTTTTACGCAATTGAAAAGGGTCAGAAGGTGACCGTCTCGGTACCGCTTGAGTTTGATGGCGTTGCTCCAGCTGTTAAGGACTTGGGCGGCATCCTGACCAAGGTAATGCACGAGATAGAAATTACCTGCGAGCCTGCGGACCTTCCTCATGCTATCCACGTAGACATCTCCAAACTCGCCACCTTGGAGGACCAGATTAAGGTTGCCGACCTCAAGCTCCCTAAGTCAGCCGAGATTGGCGTCGACATGGACGAGGTGGTTGCTATGGTTTCTGTCGCTCAGGAAGAGGTAGAGGAGGCAGCTCCTATGGACATCTCCCAGATTGGCGACGCCGTGGAGCGCGGCAAGAAGGAGGAGGAGGGCGTTCCTGCAGAGGAAACCAAAGAATAATATTAAAACCCCGGGATCAGCCCGGGTTTTTTGATGCCCCATAAGAATATTTTTAGTTGTGCTATAGCACATTTAAAAATACTTAGGTTGTAGGCCTGCTGAGTCTTTCATGGGTAAGAAAACCTTGGGGTGGGCCGTCTGATATACTTGAAACTAACCATGATTATCGGGCGGTATTTGGCTGTATTAGGGGTAGTGGTGAGCCTTTTGGTGGGCAGTATGGCTCCTCTCGTAAACACACCCGCGCCCGCGCTTGCCCAAGAGCTATCGGCTGAGGAAAAGGCCCGGTTGCAGGCCCAGTACGACGAGCTGCAAAAAGAGATTGCGCAGTACCAAAAGATAATCGACGAGACCAAGGCCAAGGCCAACACGATACAGGGCGACGTAACGATACTCGACACCCAGATTAAAAAGGCGCAGGCCGAGATCAACCAGCGCACCGCCTCTATTAACACGCTGGCCTCGACCATTAACCAAAAGTCTAAGACCATCGCCACACTCGAGAGCAGGCTCGAGGACGGGCGCGCGTCGCTCGCAAAACTCCTGCGCGAAAAGAGCCAGAGCGACAGCATGTCCCTGGTGGTACTGGCGCTCTCGGAGGGTACGCTCACCGAGTTTTTTACCAACAGCGACCGTATCGACTCGATAGACCAGAGTCTGCAGGAAAAGTTTGATGAGCTGAGGGGCGTGCGTACCCAGACACAGTCAGAGAAGGAGGCTCTGGCCAAACAGCAGGCAAGCCAGGTTGATGCCAAAAAGGAGGTAGAGGCCAAAAAGAGCGTTATCGATACAAGCAAAAAAGAAAAGACCAACCTCTTGGCGGCAACCAAGCAAGACGAGGCCGCCTACAACCAGGTGCTCAAAGACAGGCAGGCCAAGGCCGCGGCTATACGGGCCGCACTCTTCCCTCTGCGTGATGCCGCGGCGATTAACTTTGGCGACGCGCTGCGTTACGCGCAGGCCGCCGAGAAGGCAACAGGCGTCTCTGCCGCGCTCTCGATGGCCATACTCACGCAAGAAAGCAACCTCGGGCAAAACGTGGGCCAATGCTACATGACCGACCCCGCAACGGGCGACGGCCGCGGCAAAAACACGGGCACGCCGTTTAAGGGAGTGATGAACCCGACCCGCGACGTGCCGCCGTTTATCGCGCTCTCGCAGCAGCTCGGGTTTGACTCTGCAACACAGGTGGTGTCGTGCCCTATAGCCTCGGTGGGCGGCTGGGGAGGAGCCATGGGCCCGGCGCAGTTTATCCCCTCGACCTGGGCCATATACGCCAGCCGCATTGCGGCGGCCCGCAGCAAGTCTGTGGCCAACCCCTGGGACCCGCAGGACGCTATTATGGCCATGTCATTCCTGCTCTCGGACAACGGAGCCTCGGCCGGCGGCTATACCGCCAACTTTAACGCGGCAGCCCGCTACTACGCCGGATGGAACGGGCCCAATACGACAGCCGGCAAGAATTATGCCTCCCAGGTTATGGCCCGCGTTGCCGGTATCCAGCAAAATATCGACTACCTGGCCGACAACTAAGCTGCGGCAGGCTACAGTTGCAAAGAGGCAGAATCGTGCTATATTTGGGCCACATGAAGACCGAGACCCACCCGACCTATTTTCCGGAGGCCAAGGTAACCTGCGCATGCGGGCGCTCCTTTGTTGTGGGCTCAACGAGGGAGAAGATCGAGGTGGAAATCTGCTCGCAGTGCCACCCGTTCTACACCGGCAACGAGAAGGTGCTCGACACGGCAGGCCGCCTCGAGAAGTTTAACGCCCGCCGCTCGGCTGCCAAGAAGTCCAAGTAGCTGCCTCAAAGAAGCGCCCTCTGGTACTATTTACCTAGGGCGCTTTTGATTTGCATGACTGATATATCTATATACAAAGACAATCCCAAAACCGCATACTTGTATGCGGAATTTGAGCGTCTTGAGAAAGAAGAGGCTGAGGTCAAGGAACTTGCCTCGGGCGATTTGGGTGCGCTCGCAGAAGACGATTTAAAACGCATAGGGGAGCAGAAGGCCGCGGTAGTGGCCGAGATGGAGCGTATTGTCGCTCTGGAGAAGAAGGAAGAGGAGTTCCCCAACGAGGCCATTGTGGAGGTGCGCGCCGGCGTGGGTGGCGACGAGGCCGCCCTCTTTGCCTATGAGCTCTCGCAGATGTATGCAGCGTATGCCGAGAAGGCGGGCTGGAGCGTTAAGACCCTGAGCGAGTCTAAGACCGACCTGGGCGGATACAAGGAGGCCGTGTTTGAGCTGCGCGGCTTGGGGGTGTACGAGCGCCTGCGCTTTGAGACCGGCGTGCATCGCGTGCAGCGTATTCCCGCTACGGAAAAGCAGGGCCGGATACACACCTCTACAGCTTCTGTGGCAGTATTGCCCCTGCGCAAAAAGAGCAAGGTGGTTATTAACCCGGCCGATATCGAGTACGAGTTTAGCCGCGCCGGCGGCGCCGGCGGGCAAAACGTCAACAAGGTAGAGACCGCCGTGCGCATCATCCACAAGCCCACAGGGCTCGATGCGCGCAGCCAGGCCGAGCGCTCTCAGAACGCCAACAAAGAGCGCGCCATGGCTGTACTCGTGGCCAAAATAGAGCAGATGCAGGAGGAGGAAGAGCGCAAGAAGTATGCCGATACCCGCTCGGCGCAGATTGGCTCGGGCGACCGCTCAGAAAAGATCCGCACCTACAACGAGCCGCAGGACCGCATCACCGACCACCGCATCAAAGAGTCGTGGTCAAACATACCCAAGGTCATGGCAGGCGATATAGGGCATATACTGGATGCCGTACAGGCCGCCGGCGGCGGTACTGCACCACAGAGCGATGAGTAAGATATGTATAGCGCGGGGAGTGGCCGCAGCGCTTGCGCTGGGGCTTTTGCTTGTCTGGCAGCCGGTGGTGGCACCGTTTGCACAGATTGCGGCCCCAGAGCCTGAGCCAGACCCGTCTGTGTTGTTTATGGGCGACATTATGCTCGACCGCAATGTGGCCGTGCACGCACGCGAGGCCGGCCCGGCCGCGCTGTTTGCCGGTATAGCAGACTACATACAGGATGCAGACGCGCGTGTGGCAAACCTCGAGGGCTCTATCACCACTAACCCCTCCATAGCGCAGGTAGACCACACCATTTTGCACTTTACGTTTGACCCGGTGCTGGCCGAGCAGGCGCTGAGGCCGCTTAACTTAACTGCCGTAAGCCTGGCCAACAACCACGCCTACGACTTTGGCCGCGCGGGCTATGATGCCACGCGCAAGTACCTGGGGCAGTGGAATGTGGCGGGCTTTGGACACCCCTACAACGCCAACACCCTTGGCGTGCAGTTTGTGGCACAACACAAAGGCATCTGCGTTATTGGCTACCATAGCCTCTATGACGCAACCACCACCGAGGTTGTGGCAGACATCCGCATGTCAGATATGAACTGCTACCGCGTGGTGGTGTTTGCCCACTGGGGTGAGGAGTACACGCCGGTTGCTAATGCTCAGCAGGTGAGCGCGGCGCACGAGTTTATAGACGCAGGGGCCGACCTTGTGATAGGCGCCCACCCTCACGTGGTGCAAAACGTGGAGGAGTACAGGGGCCGGGCCATTTTCTACTCCCTGGGCAACTTTATGTTTGACCAGAACTTTTCCTGGGCTACCACCCACGGGCTTATGGTTAAGGTGACCTTTGGGGAGGCACAGACCCGCTTTAAGCTGACCCCGGTTACGGTCAAAGACGAGGAGGTGAACCTGGCAAACGAGGCCGACTCTAGAAGGGTTTTAGAGGCTGCGGGCCGCCTTGCAGAGTTCACTCTCCCGTGATACCTTGTGGGTACGGCTCAGGGCCGTTTTTCGTATCCCACCCCTCACTACATGGCAGATAAAAACCCCATTATAGACAAGCTTTTTTCAGTCGGAGCCCACTTCGGCTATGCGCCGTCGCGCCGCCACCCGTCTGCCTCCAAGTTTATCTTTGGAGCCAAGGGCGGGGTAGAGCTGTTTGACCTCGAGCAGACCGCCGCGTGCCTTTCTGACGCTCTTGAGGCGGTTAAGACCCTGGCGCAGGAGCGCAAAGTGGTCCTTTTTGTAGGCGGCAAGGCAGAGGCTGCGTCGGCGGTTAAGCGCGCCGCAGAGCGCCTGGCACAGCCGTATTGCGCCGGCCGCTGGATTGGCGGTTCTATCACCAACTGGCAAGAGATTAAGCGCCGTCTCAACCGCCTCGAGGAGCTTTCCTCCATGCGCGAGAAGGGCGAGCTCGCCAAGTTTACCAAAAAGGAGCGCCTCCTTATCGACCGCGAGATTGCAGACCTCGAGCTTATGTTTGGCGGCCTGCGCGGCATGACAAAGACGCCCGACGCGCTTGTGGTTATAGACCCCAAGCAGGAGGCGGGTGCCGTTGCCGAGGCTATCCAGTTTAACCTCCCGGTTATCGCACTTATGAACTCCGACTGCGACCGCTCTAAGGTTACCTACCCCATACCAGGCAATGATGCGTCGCGCAGCGTTATCGAGTACGTGCTCCAGGAGATTGCCGACACCTACGAGAAGAACCTTGCTCCCGCAACTCCTGCAGCAGCTCCCGCAACAAATTAATAATCTATGCGCGACCCCGTAAAGCCGCTTAGCGGCCACGGGGCTAGCAAGACAGGCACTATGATAACTACTGAGCAAATCAAAGAGCTTCGTGATAAGACGGGTATTTCTATTGGCGAGTGCAAGAAGGCACTCGAGGCAAGCGAGGGCGACATGGGTAAGGCCATGGCCATTTTGGCCGAGCGTGCAGAGGCTCAGGTAGGCAAGAAGGCCGACCGCGAGCTTGGTGCCGGTTGCGTTTCCGCCTACGTGCACTCCAATAAGCAGGTGGGTGCCATGGTCTACCTTGCCTGCGAGACCGACTTTGTATCGAAAAACGAGGAGTTTGTGGCGCTTGGCTACGACCTTGCGATGCACATCTCTGCCATGCGCCCGGTGAGCAAAGAGGAACTCCTCTCACAGCCATATATTAAGGATGGCGAGAAGACTATTGCAGACCTAATCTCTGGCGCTACACAGAAGTTTGGCGAGCGCACAGAGATAGCCGACTTCAGTTGTTTCTCGGTAGCCTAGGCGCTACACTTAACCCGTGATACTTGTCTTTACAGTTGCGCTTGTAGTCTCGATCGTGGGCATGCTCACGCTCCTTATGATGAAGCGCTATGAGATGAACACGGGCCGGATATTTTTGGCCTCGTCGCGTCCGGCCATAGGGGGCTTCTTTCATCACAAGCTGGTATGGATAGAGTACGTGCTGCCCGGGCTTGTGCGGGTGGGGGCCAAGCGCACCTACATCTTTGTGAGGCGCGTGGTGCGCGTGTGGACCATTAGGCTTGCGATCAAGCTCGAGACAGCGCTTGAGCAGGCACTCAGCCGCGTGCGCCACACCACCTTGCCGGCGCGCCGCGGCCAGAGCTCGGCGTTTTTGCGCGAGGTGGCCGAGCACAAAAAACGCCTGCAGAAGGAATTGCCCGAGGAGCGTATTGTGATAGAGGATTAAGCAGGTTCGAGAGTAACTAGTAAGCCACCTTAGCTCAGTCGGTAGAGCAACTCTTTTGTAAAGAGAAGGTCCCCAGTTCGAATCTGGGAGGTGGCTCCAAAGAAAAAATCCACCAATCGGTGGATTTTTTCGTGTCATCGTTTGAAATTAGCGGTTGGTTGTGGAGGCGGTCTGGGCGGTGGAGGTGGCCAGGGTTTTAAGCTCGGGGATCAGCTTCTCCATCTCCTTGAGGGTCTTAAAGCCGTATACGGGAGGCTTAGATCCTATGACCATCGATGGCAGTTGGTAGCCGTTTATCTGGTTTAGCGTGATAAGCGTCTGGAGCGCGCCCAGCTCCAGGTTGTAGTCAAACGAGTACACGCGAAGTGACGGGTAGGTCGAGCGCAGGTAGGTTAGGACCTCGCCCTGGGTACGGCAGTCCTCGCAGGTGCCATCGTTGGAGTAAAAGTAGAGCACAAACACGGGCTTAACCTTGGGGCACTTCTGGCTGATCTGCTTCATAAGCAGGTAGTCCTTGATCTCGAGGAGCGAGTACTGCTTTTTTATGGAGATAACCTCCTCGTTGTCTGCTCCCAGGTTTTCCTCGGCCACAGACAGCCTGGATGCGAGGTTGTTGAGCTCGGCCGAGAGCACCGGGTTCTCGCTTATGGCCTGGCAGTCGAGGTTGCCCAAGAGCTCAAACTGGGTCTCTGTCGAGAGGATGTCTATAGAGATAGCCTCCTGCGTGGTGCGGATATCGGCCAGGCGCCTTTGGTCCAGACGCGTGGTCAGGTAAAAGGCCGTACCAAATATGGCAGTCGTAATGATGAACGCGAGTAGGTATTTTTGCCAGGGCATAGTAGGTGGGCGGGGCTTATGTCAGCCAGCCGCGCTCACGGGACAATACAGTATCAAAGGCGGCCCTGGCAAGCCACATGGGCGCGAGGAACCCGAAGAGGAAAAAGTACGACACCAGGTGCTTTATCTCCAGGCGGCTGCCGGCAATGCGCTGGCCCAACAGCACGGCGACCAGGGTCATAAGGAGCGCCGCTATCATTAAAAACAGCATCATGCCGGTGTTGAGATAAAACCAGTCAAAGTTAAACGACGGCAGCCTGGGCGGGATGCCTGTCATGTAAATGTCGATGCCCTTCTCTACAAGGTTCTTAAAAAGAGTAAGGACAAGGTAGGCTGCGCTGTAGAGGCCCAAGGCAAACGCGGTGAGGCCAAACGGGAGCACCAGCATGCCAAAGTTGCCGTACTTCTTATTAAAGTACATGTGCGAGTAGTCGCGCGAGTTCTCCAGATAGCCGCGCGACCAGCGGGTGCGCTGGCGGATAAGCGCCGGTACTGTGGTGGGCACGTTGGTGTGCACCACCGCGGTGTGCACGTTAACAAGCTTGAGCCCGTGCATATGCATCCTAAAGGCCATCTCCATGTCCTCGGTGTGGTGCGCTTTGCGGAACGGTCCTACCTTGTCAAAAAGCGTGCGGCGGTACACCGAGAATGGGCCCGGCAGGACCGATATGGCGCCCAGGTTGTCAAACATCTTTTTATAAAAAATACCAAAGGTATACTCGACCGCCTGCATGAGCTCCAGCACGTTGCGGGGCTGGTTTACCTTCATCGAGGGAGCGGCTGCCATGACCTCCTGGTCGGCCTCAAACGCCTTGACCATCTCTATAAGGGCGTCCGGCTCGACAAACGAGTCTGCGTCAAGGCAGCCTACAAGCTCGCTGTCGGTGTGTGCCAGGCCAAAGTTGAGCGCCGAGTACTTGCTGCCCTCGTTTGCCTTCTGATAGAGCCTGACCTGGGGATTGTGCGCAAACTCCTGCGCCGCCTCCCAGGTATTGTCTGTCGAGCCGTCGTCAATAATGACAATAGAGAGCTTGTCCTTGGGGTAGCTAAGCGCAAGCAGCGAGTGGATGGTGGGAGAGAGCGTTGCGCCCTTGTTCCAGCAGGGGACAAGGATAGCGACCGTGGGGTAGCGCTTGGGGAGGACAGAAGACTTTTCTGAGGGGCGCTTTTCAATGAAGGAAATAAGCAAAAACACCTCAAAAAAGAGGGCAAAGAAAAGGGCCGCATATACGCCAAGCGCTGCAACGTCCATGAGCCCCACTATAGCATTTTTGGCCTATTTGGGCCATACTTTGAGGAATAGTCTATGCCAGAACAAAAGGGCCACATCCATCCCATCTCAAGCCTTATCCGCGAGGCTAACCGCATCTTTCTTCAGATGGGCTTCACGTTTGGCGAGGGGCCGCAGCTTGAGGACGAGTGGCACAACTTTGATGCGCTCAATGTGCCCCATGACCACCCGGCGCGCGACATGCAGGACACGTTCTTTATTAAGGACGAGCCCGGCATGGTCTTGCGCACGCACACCTCCAACGTGCAGATACGCTACATGGAGGAACAAATTAAAAAAGGCATTGAGCCCCCGTACCGCGTCATTGTCCCGGGCAAGGTGTTTCGCAACGAGGCAACCGACATGACGCACGAGGCCGAGTTTTATCAGATGGAGGGCCTGGTTGTGGGCAAGGGTGTTACGCTCGCGCATCTTAAGGGCACTCTGGAGCAGTTTTTTAAGGAGCTGTTTAAGGGCGCCCACGTGGAGGTGCGCTTTAGGCCGAGCTTCTTTCCGTTTGTGGAGCCGGGCGTGGAGGTGGATATGCGCCTGGTCGGAGACCATGTTCCCGAGAAGCTCAGGGGCCGCTGGATAGAGATGATGGGTGCGGGCATGGTCCACCCCAATGTCCTTACAAACGCCGGTGTAGACCCCGCAACGTATCAGGGTTTTGCATTTGGGATGGGGCTCGACCGCCTTGCACTTCTGCGCTGGTCAATTGATGACGTACGCCTTATGCACTCGGGCGACCTGCGCTTCATCAATCAATTTTAATCACTTTCATGTATGAAAGTATCTCGTAACTGGCTAAATAACTTTTTTGAGACGCCGCTCCCGGACGCGGCGACACTTTCTGACGCCCTAACCTTCCATGCGTTTGAGATAGACGGCGTTGAGGAGGTTAATGGCGACAGCATTTTGGACGTTAAGGTAACTCCCAACCGCGGGCACGACTGCCTCGCTCATCGCGGCATAGCCCGTGAGCTCTCCGCAATACTAAGGCTGCCGATTAAAAACGACCCGTTTGCGCTGGTGTTTGATATATCAAACACGTCAAAGGAGGTTGCGGTCACCATCGAGGACCCTAAGCTCTGCAGCCGCTACATTGCGGGACACATTAAGAATGTAAAAGTGGGGCCCTCGCCCGAGTGGCTTAAAACCGCACTCGAGGCTATAGGCCAGAGGAGCATTAACAATGTTGTCGACGCGACAAACCTTGTGATGTTTAACGTCGGCCAACCGCTGCACGCCTTTGATGCCAAGCGCCTGGGCTCTCTGAACATTGGGGTGCGCGCCGCTAAGCTTGGCGAGAAGCTGGAGGCCCTGGATAAGAAGGTCTACGAGCTCAACCCCAAGCTTTTAGTTATTACAGCAGAGGATAGGCCTGCGGGCATCGCGGGTATCAAGGGCGGCGAAGCCGACCGTATCGATGAGACCACGACTGACATTGTGCTTGAGGCGGCGACCTTTGACGGCGTGACCATACGCCGCGGCAGCCAGCTGCTTAAGCTGCGCACCGATGCATCGGCGCGCTTTGAGCAGGTGCTCTCGCCGTACCTGGCAGAGGTGGGCATGCGCCAGGTGGCCAAGCTTATTTTGGAGATTGCCGGCGGGCAGGTGGAGGGCTTTGTCGATGTGTACCCCAAGCCCCAGGTGCAGACCTATGTTGCGGTAACGGTAGAGCATATAAACCGGCTCTTGGGCACGACCCTGACCGCGGCCGACGTGGCAGACGTGTTTATGTGCCTGGGCTTTGCTTATAAAGAAGAGAGTGGCGTGTTTGAGGTACAGCCTCCCTTGGAGCGCCTGGACATATCTATTGCCGAGGACCTTATAGAGGAGGTGGGCCGCATGGTGGGGTACGACAGCGTGCCCGCAACACCGCTCCCCGCACCTGAGGCGCCGGTTGAGATAAACAAGAACTTTTATGCGGCAGAGAAGGCCCGGCAGGAGTGGACTGCCAAGGGATACTCGGAGGTGCTCACGAGCGTGTTTGCCGAGAAAGGAGAGCGCATGGTCTTAAACAAGGTAGACGGTGTTAGGCCGTATCTCAGGAACTCGCTCATACCGGGCCTTACCGAGGCGCTGGCTAAAAACAAACAGAGCAAAGACCTGCTGGGGCTCAAAGAGATAAAGCTATTTGAGATTGGCATGGTCTGGAAGGACAGAAAAGAACAATTGATGATCGGTACTATCTCAGAAAAGGAGTCGGCCGCCGAGGCACTGCTTGTGGGGCCTGAGAACCCCACAGGCTATGACGACCTGCCGCTGTCTGCGGCGGAGCGCTACCAGCCGTTCTCGCGCCAGCCCTATATTGTGCGGGATGTGGCGCTGTGGGTACCAACCAGTACAACAGAACAACAGGTACAAGAAACAATAA
The DNA here is from genome assembly GCA_964566795.1 of uncultured Candidatus Saccharibacteria bacterium. Classification (GTDB taxonomy): domain Bacteria; phylum Patescibacteriota; class Minisyncoccia; order Phycocordibacterales; family SBAW01; genus GWA1-54-10. The sequence continues at coordinate 41,615 of CAZMIU010000001.1, forward strand.
AGGCAGCGGCAGGAGAGCTCTGCCAGAGTGTGAGACTGTTCGACACATTTACAAAAGACAGCAGGACCTCGCTCGCGTTCCGCCTGATATTCCAGTCGTTTGATAGGACGCTCACTGAGGCTGAGGCCAACGACGCAATGGTCCGCGTCTGTAGCGCGCTAGGGGCACAGGGGTTTGAGATTAGATAGAAAAACTCCGGGCCAAGGGCCCGGAGTTTTCAGCTTACAAGCGCGTTTTTGCTTTGCCGCAGACGCGGTACATGTGCGTCAGGCTCCTGCCCTCAAGCCAGATCATCTTGCTTGGGGGAGGGAGGCCTCCGCGTTTCTTTATCCAATCCTGCACATACGCCGGATACAGAGCAAGCAGTATGCTCGAGGCCTTGAGGTTGGCCACGCGTGTGTGAGCGCCGCTCTTTGCCTGGCCATAATCAAACGCCTGATGGAACCCCAGCCGGGCGCGGTGTGTGACGCAGATGTTGTCGTGCGATACGGCAGCCAGGACAATCGTGCAGGCAGAGGCGCATGTCCCGTCTATCACCACCTTCTCGCCTAAGTAGCTTAGGTGGGTATATTTGGCAATGTAGTCGCCGATGCGCCCGCCGTGGTCGTTTGATATCACCATGGCGGCGTACACCTCCTGTGCCTGAGCCATGGATATGAGCAAACCCAGTCCGAGCGCGAGTCTGACAAGCATAGTCTCCTCCCTTTTGTTTTTTGAACGGTAGCTTTCTCAACGCTACCACTGTAGCCTTATTTGGCAAGGGTTTTTGCCCACGGGAGGGCGTGCAGGGAAGGCCTATATTTGGTAGAATATGGGTACTAGAGATATGGCAGACAAGGCAAAGAAATCGAACTACGGCGCGGATGCCATTACAGTACTGGAGGGCCTAGAGGCGGTCAGGCGCCGTCCCGGCATGTATATCGGCACCACCGGCCCCGATGGCCTGCACCACCTGGTGTGGGAGGTTTTTGACAACTGCCGCGACGAAGCGATGGGCGGTTTTGCCGACGATATAGAGGTGGTGCTGTTGCCGGGCAATGCAGTGCGCATTGCAGACAATGGCCGCGGTATCCCCGTGGAGGTTCACAAGCAGACCAAGGTCTCCACGCTCGAGACTGTCATGACGATACTCCACGCGGGCGGCAAGTTTGGAGGCGAGGGCTATAAAGTCTCGGGCGGCCTGCACGGCGTGGGCGTGTCCGTAGTTAACGCACTCTCCACCCACCTGCGTGCCGAGGTACACCGCGACGGCGCAAGCCACGTGCAGGAGTATGCTATCGGCAAACCCAAGTCCAAGATTAAAAAGGTAGGCGCCTCCAAGCTCCACGGTACGGTTATCACCTTTACTCCGGACGAGAGCATCTTTACTGGCGGTATCGAGCTTGCCTTTGACAAGGTGGTTAACCACCTGCGCGAGCAGGCGTACCTGGTTAAAGGCATGCGCATTAGCATTGTCGATGCGCGCGGTACTGCCGCCAAGCTCCCAAGCCCCGGCGAGGAGCTGTTTGTCCGCGCATTGTTTGCCGACCAGCCGTCGCAGACCTTTTACTTTGAGGGCGGCCTGCGCAGTCTCATCTCATTTACCAACCGCTACCAAAAGGCGGTCCACAAAAATGTCTTCTACGTTGAGAAGGAGATAGACAACGTACAGGTGGAGATTGCGCTCCAGTATGTAGACGACATCTCCTCGCGCATCCTGCCGTTTGCCAACAATATTTATAACTCCGAGGGAGGTACGCATATAACCGGCTTTAAGACCGCGCTCACCCGTGCCTTAAACGGCTACGACAAGAAGGGTAGCGGCAAGGAGGAAAACTTTACGGGTGACGACGTGCTTGAGGGCCTGACCGCGGTAGTCTCGGTCAAGCTCCCGGAAATCCAGTTTGAGGGCCAGACCAAGAGTAAGCTGGGTTCCGTGGAGGCGCGCGGCGCTGTGGAGACCGCGTTTTCCGAGGCGTTTGGCCTGTACCTAGAGGAGAACCCTGACGACGCCAAAGCGATAGTGGGCAAGGCAGTGTTGGCTATGAAAGCGCGCAAGGCCGCCAAAGCCGCCAAAGACTCTATACTGCGCAAGGGTGCCTTGGAGGGTATGACGCTCCCTGGCAAGCTTGCAGACTGCCAGAGCAAGGACGCCTCGGAGTCGGAGCTGTTTGTGGTAGAGGGCGACTCGGCAGGCGGCTCTGCCAAAACCGGCCGCGACAGGCGCACGCAGGCGATACTGCCGCTGCGCGGCAAGATACTCAACGTAGAGCGCGCGCGCCTCGACCGCATGCTTGCCTCCGAGCAGATTAAGAACTTTGTGGTGGCACTGGGTACCGCTATTGGAGAGACCTTTAACCTCGAGAAGCTCCGCTACCACAAGATAATCCTCGCGACCGACGCCGACGTGGACGGCGCGCACATCCGCACGCTTTTGCTCACACTTATATACCGCCACTTTAGGCCGATCATTGATGGAGGCTTTGTCTACATCGCACAGCCGCCGCTTTACAAAATACAAAAGGGCAAGGAGGTGCACTACGCCTACACCGATGCCGACAAGCAAAAAATTGTGGGCAAGGAAGAGGTGATAGAGGAGGGAGAGGGCAGCGAGGATGCTCCCGCTCCAGAAGCGGAGGAGGAGGTAGAGGAGAAGGCCAAAAAATCCAAGTACCGCATCCAGCGCTATAAAGGCTTGGGCGAGATGAACCCGGAGGAGCTGTGGGAGACCACCATGGACCCGGCAAACCGCGTGCTTAAACAAGTGACTATTGACGACGCGGCAGACGCCGACCGCATCTTTGATATCCTCATGGGCGAAGATGTGTCCTCGAGGAAAAGTTTTATTCAATCAAACGCCAAAACAGCAAACTTGGACATCTAGGTTTCATAAAAATTCCTCAGAAAAAGTCCTCGGATCTCCTGTACCGTCCTAACAGGGACTGTCAGGCCAGACTATTTTCTGAGAAATTTTTACTCCACCCAACAAAAAATCCCCGGCACAGGCCGGGGATTTTTTGATTAATAGACCTGGTAGCTTGAGACCGCGGTGTTGTTGTACTCGCTTGCCTCGCTGACCTGGTTCATGGGGTCGACCTCTATAGTGACCTGCGCCTGGCCGCCCCAGTTGTTGCTCTCAAACGAGTAGTAGTCAAAGCCGTATCCGTTGGCCGGCACCACATCATAACCCAGGGTGTAGACAATCTTGTCGCCGGGGTAGAGTGCCTGCTGGCCGCCCGAGGGGTAGACATAGATTGGGTTATACGGGAGCACTGCGTTGAAGGTCCAACCGGCAGGAACCATGTTGGTGCCCATGTTGGTCACCACAAACTGCATGGAGACGCGTGAGCCAACGGAGGCCGCCTGCGGAGCCTGTGTGATCTGGACTGCCAAGTCGCCCACGCCATAGAGGTTTGTGGTGCGGCCGGAGGGCACGTAGGTTGTCGAGGGCTTGGTCGAGGTTGTCGGCTTGGTAGTAGTAGTGGGCTTGGGGGTTGTGGTTACGGTTGCGGTGGTAGAGGCCGAGACAGTCGTACCTGCGCTTGCGCGCATGGTTATAACGCCGTCCTCAAGCCGCATAGCGGCAACGGTGATAGTTGTGGTAGCGCGGGTGGTGCCCGGGGCGAGCACGGGGATGATGCTCATGCTCGAGGAGGCGGTGATGTAGTTAAAGGGAGTGTCGCACGGCACGAGGTTGTAGGCGCCGGTTGGGACCGGTGCGGCAACCTGCAACCCTGCGGCGCAGGAGTAGGAGAGCGCGTAGCCAAACTCGCCCACAGCGCCAGTGTGCTTCCACGAGACCACGGCGGCCTTGTCGGAGGTGGTCTGCGAGGGGACTGAGATGGTTAGGGTCTCCCTTGCCTTGCCGAGGTTTGCAAAAAATGCCGGGAGTCTGAAAGCGAGCTGGATAATGCCCCATGCGCCAAGGAGGAGTATCGCGATAAGGCCCAAGACGGCGATTACGCGCAGCGCGTTCTCGCGGAAGGTGGTGTGGGTTGCCATGACCGGCACAGTAGCACGGGCCAAAGCCCTAGTCAATGTTTATAAAAAATGGTATAACTGGCGCATATATCCATGCGCGCGCTTAGCTTTGCATTGACGTTCATATTCCTGTTTGCGCTCACGTACGCCTTTTTGGGGCTGGTAGACGCGCTTCCAAACCCGCCGGGCGGGGGTTCTGAGCACGCCGGCGTTAAGGAAGATGTGCGGGACGACGTGGCCGAGTACCCCGTGCGTGTTGTAATCCCCGATGTTGGCATAGACAGTCGTATTATCACGCCCGCCTCCGTGGATATTGACGTGCTTAACGCGGCGGTAGACCAGGCTGCGGTGCACTACCCAGGCTCGGGGCTACTGGGCCCCGACGGCACGGTGCTTTTGTTTGGGCACTCGTCGCATTTGCCAATAGTCCACAACCAGGCGTTTAAGACATTTAACGGTGTCGAGAAGCTCAAAGCAGGCCAGGTGATAAGCGTATACTCCGGCACCACCGAGTACCGCTACAAGGTGGCGGGGGTGCGCTTTGCCAAGGCGGTTGCACACAGCGATAGCGATGTGATAGAACTGCCAGCAGTAGGCAAGCACCTTACCTTGGTGACCTGTGACAACTTTGGGGTCAAGTCTGACCGCTGGGTCGTGACGGCCGACTTTGAGGGGGCATATACCCTGTAGTAGAGCCATATAATGGGGCTTTAGAGAGGGCTTGACAACAAGCCCTATAGGTGATATACTTTGGCCAAGTCCTGTTCTTTAACTAACTCATTGTCCCACCCGGGACTCCAACCACACAACCCAAGGAGGGCCTCATGGCTCAACTACCGAATCGTGTTGAAGACGTACTCCTGAACCGGGTGTACGTCTTAAGCGACCACACTGGCAATTTGCGGTGGCATATCGAGGATCCGGCGACTAAACGTCCCGGGAACTTCGTATCAGAGCCCACTGTACAGGCTGCTTACGCGGCTGCAGCGGCTCGCGCTGCTGCAACACCGCAGCCTGCTCCGCGTCTGACGGTTGTACCTCAGCCTGCACCGGCTCCGGCCCCTGCAGCTGCGGCGCCGCCCGCTCCGCCTCCGCCGCCTGTGGCTCCGCCACCGGCTGCGGCAGCACCGACTCCGACTCCGCCTCCGGCTGGTCCGGCAGCGGCTCCTCAACAGGCCAACCCAACCCCATCCGGGGCTGGACAGGCCCCACAGGAGAACAAAATGCGTGCAGCAGGATTTATTCTCGCCGGCGTCATCGTGTTGCTGGTCGGTTTCTGGGCGCTTACGCGCTTTGCAACCGATTCAGACAAGGCGGTTACCGGTGTCGGCGAGCGGCGCATTGCCGAAATCGCCGGCGCCACCTTCGACCAGCGGATCAAACCGCTGACGGCCGACGTCGAGCGTCTCCAGAAGAAGACCGAAAATCTGGAGAACGCGCTCGCCAACCTTGACACCAAGGTCGGGCGGGTGGAAGACAAGGTGATGGCCGGCATTAAGGATGTGCTGGAGCGTCTGAACAAGACTCCCAACACTGCGCCGGCTCCGACCACCCCGTCTGCTCCGGCGATGTCTGCTCTCGAGCAACAGCGTCTGGCGACGGTCAGGGCAGAGTGCCTGCCTGAGGATCAGCAGAATCTGAACCTCAGCGACTCTCTGGGTGATGAGCAATTCAAGGCTCTCATCGCCCACTGCAAGGCCAACAAGCTGGCCAAGCAGCGAGTCGTCAGCCCTCCTCCGGCCGTAAACGGCCCGCAGGTCGCCCAAGGCGACCCGCAGGCTGAGTTGGACGAGGAGGAGGACCCGGCGCAAGCCGGCGAGCCCCAAGTCCAACAGGCTGGCTACGGCTACGGTCGCCCGGGCTTTGGCCCAGGCTTCGGTGCTCCTCATCACGGCGCACGCCGTGGCGGTCCGCGTTGCCCCCCTGGGAGCAGGTTTGAGCCGCAATTCGGCAAGTGCATTGGGACCAGGCTGCACCATGTGCCGCTGCATCCTGAGGCACGCGCCGCCTTCCCGACGTGTCAAAACATCGAGACACGGGAAGTGTGGAAGAACGGGAGGCTCACCCAGCAGCAACGCGGCATTGGATGCCGCCGTCCTCCCGGGGCGTACTAACTACCTTGGGCGCTTTGCGCCCAAGGCGGGGCTACTACTTCAGTAGCCCCTCATTCTCTGAGCTTAACCTTATGGTTGAGCCCGGAGCGTGAGTATTGACACTATTATTAGGATCTGGTAAGGTTCGAGCGTTTATAAGGAGCAAATAATTATATGAATATCATTACTAAAAACGTCCTCGGTTCGGCTATTGCCCTCGCGGCTTTTGCCTTGCCGGTAGCCCCTGCACTTGCAGCCGATTTTGACCTGGGCGGCTACGACACCGGCTGGTTTGATACCGGCTACTACGACAGCTACGCTCCGTCGTATGACACCTCGTACGACACCGGTTGGTACGACACCGGGTACTACGATACCTACTCTCCGACCTATGACACCGGTTGGTACGACACCGGCTACTACGATACCTACTCTCCGACCTACGACACCTACGGTGGCTACTCCACCCCGTCGTTCAGCTATCCGACCTTTGGCGGCACCACCCCGATCTACACCTCTGCGGCAAACCAGCAGTACCGCCAGTATGTTGCCCCGCAGCTCCCGACCTTTGTCCAGCCCAACGTATCTAATGCCTGCACCGCAGTTAACTCCTGCAACACAGACAACAGCTACACCGACAACAGCGTCTACGCTCCTGACAACAGCTACACCTACACCAACACGGTAACCGACAACAGCGTATACAGCGCACCGGTTACGGTCACTGCTCCGACCACCATCTCCTACGGCCCGGTTACTACCACCCACGACAGCCATAACCAGCAGATCAGCTACCCGGCTCCGCAGTACCAGGCACCTGTGTTCCCGCAGTATCAGCACCAGTATCAGTATCAGGGCCAGTACCAGCAGCCGCCGGTATACTACCCGCAGCCGCAGCGCCCGGTGACCTACAACCAGACCCCGTACGTAACGCTCTCGAGCCTCCCGTACACCGGTCTTGATCTCGGGCCCGTAGGCGAGGTTATCTATTGGACCTTCCTCGTGCTCTGGTGCCTTGCAGCCGCGTACCTCATCGCAGTTAAGCGCGTGCAGAACAAGGTTGTCTCCGCTCTTAACAGCTTCCTCTTTGGTTCTAAGGCAGTAGTTGCCACCTCGGCTCCGGCGCCCCGCGCAATGGCCGCAGCATCTGCTCCCTTGGTTGAGGAGGGCATCGACCCCTTCATCGCAAGCCAGATCAAGCGCTAAGCCCCTAGTCCTAGGGCGTGAGTGTCCCGCAACTATTTAAGAAACCCCATCACGAAAGTGATGGGGTTTCTTATTGCTAACTTCATGAGTTTTTTGTACTATGGCCCAGTTATGAAATACGCCATATCAACGCTCGCTCTCGCAGCTTTTTTGGTCCCTTCGTCGGCCCTTGCCATCTGCAACGGCGTAGGCAACGCGTGCTCGTACGCCTACGACTACACGGCCTCCTACAGTCAGCCGTCTAACCGCTACTACTCGCCTCAGCAGCAGTATGCCTACCACCAGCCTCAGCAGTATAGCTATGGCTACCAGCAGCCCTACCCCTATTACGGCGGCGGATACGGCTATGGCGGTTACGGCTACTCAGGCTACAGCCAACCGCAGCCTATCTACTTCCCGGTATACAACACCTACATCCCGAACCTGACGCCAAACTACGGCGGCTACGGATACGGTCAGCAGTACGGCGGCTACGGCTACGGCTACGGCTGCGGAACCTACACTTGCTACTAAATAAAACAATCAAAAACCCCGGCCAAGTGCCGGGGTTTTTGATAGCGTAAAAGAAAAGTTCCTACAAAAGGGAGTTGGGGTCGTGTTCATCTCTCCCTTTTTAGGAAGCTTTTCTTTTTACGCCCGGGCCTTAATTTCGTCTGAGAGTTTTTTGACAATGTCTTGAATCGGCATGGCACCCAGTTTGCCCTCACGGCCCTCCAAAGTGACGGTGCCTGCTGCGACCTCGGCGTCGCCAATTACCAAGAGGTATGGCACTTTGCGGGTCTTGGCCTCGCGGATCTTTTTGCCCAGAGACTCGGCAGAGTAGTCGGCCTCGGCGCGGATACCCGCCTCGCGGAGCCTCTCGAGCGTGTCCTGTGCAAACGCGGCGTGCGCCTCACCAATTGGGATTACGACTGCCTGTACGGGGCTCAGCCACGTGGGGAAGGTGCCTCCAAAGTGCTCAATGAGTATGGCGGCGCAGCGCTCGATGGAGCCTGCGATTGCGGCGTGGATCATAACAATGCGCTCCTTCTCGCCGGCCTCATTAACGCAGGTAAGGTCAAAGCGCTCGGGGATGTTCATGTCGAGCTGGATGGTGGCTACCTGCCACTCGCGGCCCGCGGCATTCTGGGCCATAAAGTCGAGCTTGGGGCCATAGAGTGCAGCCTCGCCCGGGCCCTCAAAGGTGTCTGCGCCGCGCTCAGTCGCAAGCGACCTGAGCTCGCTCTCTGCCTGGTCCCAGACCTCCGGTGTGCCAATGTACTTCTCAGGGGTAGCCGGATCGCGGAAGGAGAGGCGCACGCGCAAGGTAAAGCCAAAGGTCTTGTAGAAGGTGTCTACAATGTCCCAGATCTTGAGGAACTCCTCGCGCACTTGGGCTGAGCGGCAAAAGACGTGTGCGTCGTCCTGGGTTATGGACAAGACGCGGGTGAGCCCGCCGAGCTCCCCGGACTGCTCGTCGCGGTAGACCATGGTGGTCTCGGCGTAGCGCTGCGGCATCTCGCGGTAGGAGTGGGGCTTGCGGTCAAAAATCTGCGTGTGGTGCGGGCAGTTCATCGGCTTCATCGCGTACTGCCGGCCCTCGCGCGCCGTGATCTTAAAGAGGTCCTCGGCAAACTTGTCCCAATGCCCGCTGCGCTCGTACAGCTCGCGCTTGGTGATGTGGGGGATGGTGACGCGCTCGTAGCCGCGTGCCTCGCGCATCTCCCAGATAAATTTATCTATCTCGTTGCGGAAGACAGTGCCCTTTGGGGTCCACAAGGGGAGCCCGGGGCCCACAAGGTCGCTAAAGGTAAAAAGGTCGAGTTCTTTGCCGATGATCCTATGATCTCTCTCTTCCATAATGTACCTATACTACATCGCTTTTGTGTTTTGAAAAGAGAATGCGCCGGCCCTAAAGTAGGGTCGGCGCCAGGTCATGCTGCTGTAGCTGCTGCTTTGTCGAGACCAAGCTCGATGCGCCACTGTGCAAGTGCCGCGGCCTGTTGTGGTGTGCGGACGTATCCGCGCAGTACCGGCAAACACGCAGGGCAGGCTTCTTTTGCATACGCACCGTCTGAGCGGTATGTGTTGCCACAGCTGCAAACACTAAACTCCTTCTGTTCGGCCATAGGCATCTCCCCCGGTTCTTTATCTGACAACTGTTATATCACATAAAAAGAAACCGCCGAGCCCTTGGTGGGGGCTCGGCGTGTGTTTCAGGAACAGCGTATGGATCTGATCCTGGGGTAGCAGGTCGGACACCTAGGTGTCCTGAAGCTTGATCTGCAGTGGCACGTGGTCCACTCGCGTGACAGCAGTTCGCCGTCTGCGGTGTGTGTCGGCAAGACGATCGGCTTGCCGCGTGCGCTTTGTTCAATTTGCTCTTGTGTACGGAACATTTAGGTCCCCCTGTGATGACTGAGTAAATAGTACCCCCAAACTGGCCAAAAGTCAAGTTTTACCACCCCCAAGGCCCGACCTTGCCGCAAGGTCGAACCTTGCGGAGAATTTAGAGCGCTTTGAGGGTCTCGTGGGGGCTGGGGATTGTCGCAAGGTCGAACCTTGCGGTTAATGTCTCGTGGGGACTGGGGACTACCGCAAGGTCGAACCTTGCGGTTAAAGGGGTTTGATGGCCTCGGTCACTATAGAGAACTCGCCGTTGCGGTTGGAGACCCGGCCTTTGATGGCTACCACGGCCTCGGGTCTCAGTATCGCCTTGTACTCCACATACGACTTGGGAAATACGACAGCTTCTACCGCGCCCGAAAAGTCGGCGAGTTTGATAAACGCCATCTGGTCGCCGTTTTTAGTCAGGAGCACACGCAGGTCCTCGACCATGCCGGCAATGACGGTAGTAGTGCCCGGGTAGGAGCGCTCCTTTATCTGGGCCAGGTTAAGCGGGCGCTTGCTGAGTTTGTCTTTAAACCTATCAAGCGGATGCCCGGAGATATAGAGGCCCAAGAGTTCCTTTTCCCAGGCCAACTTCTGCTCCACCGGAGCGTCGGGCTCTTTTTGGAGCCTCAGCTCGCTTGCCTCGCTCATCCCGGCAAAGAGAGAGTCGTGCATATGGTCGAGCATCGCGTCTTTGTGGAACTGGAGCATCACCTCGATATGGGTGAGCATAGTGCCGCGCTCGCCCAATGAGTCGAGTGCGCCGCACATGATAAGGCTCTCGAGGCCTTTTTTGTTGAGCCCCTGGTCTTTGACCCGGCTTAAAAAGTTGGACACAGAGGTGTAGGGGCCATGTGCCTTGCGCTCCGCGATGATAGAGTCGGCCACCCCGCGGCCAAAGTTTTTTATAGAATAGAGCCCAAAGCGTATGGAGTTTTGCTCCTTAAGCACGGTAAAGTCGCCAAAACTCTCATTGATATCCGGCGCTAAGACAGGCAGGCCCATGCGCTTGCACTCCGCGACCATAACGGAGACCTTGTCGACGTCGCCGGCGTCTGCCGTTAAGACGGCGGTCATGTACTCCACCGGGTAGTTGGCCTTCATGTAGGCGGTCTGATATGAGACGCGGCCGTAGCTCGCGGAGTGCGCCTTGTTAAAGCCGTACGCGGCAAACGGCTCTATCCACGCCCACACCTGCTCGGCCTTTTTCTGTGGCCATTTGGAGTGCTCGACACAGCCCTTGATAAACTTGTCGCGCTGGGCGGCCATCTCCTCGGGGATTTTTTTGCCCACGGCCTTTCTAAACTTGTCCACGTCGCCCCAGCCGTAGCCCGCCAGGTCATGCGCCATGATGAGGAGGTCGTCCTGGTACACCAAAATGCCGTAGCTTGCTTCTAGTATCGGTTTCATCGCGGGGTCCAGGTAGCGGATGAGTGCCGGGTTGTGCTTGCGCTCGATATACTGCGGGATAAACTGCATCGGGCCCGGGCGGTACAGCGCCACCATGGCGTTGATGTCGTGGATGGAGGTAGGGCGGAGCTCTTTGAGGAAGCGTGTCATGCCAGAGCCGTTTAACTGGAAGGTGGCCTCGGTCTCTCCGCGCGTGAGCATGTCAAAGGTTAGCTTGTCGTCAAGCGGTATGGCCTCGATGTCGAGCACAATACCGCTTGTTTTCTCTACAAGCTTTACGGCGTTGGCCAAGATGGTGAGGTTGCGTATGCCGAGAAAGTCGAACTTGGTGAGCCCCGCGCCGTCCTCGCCCACGGAGTACATGTCGTACTGGGTGATAATCTTGCCGCCCTTGGGGTCCACTTGCAGTGGCGTAAACTCTACAAGCGGGGTGGGCGATATAACCACACCCGCGGCGTGCACGCCCACGTGCCGGGCACACCCCTCGATCTTTTTGCCCATGTCGATAATGTCGCGCACCTGTGCGTCGGCCTTGTACATTTTTGCAAGTTCCGGGTTTTCCTCCAGCGCGCGCTCAAGCGTCATGGGGAAGCCCTGCGAGCCCATGGGTATCTCCTTGGCAATCGCGTCGCCCAGGCCATAGGGGTAGCCCAGGGCGCGCGCCACATCGCGTACCACGCCGCGCGCCAGCATGGTGCCAAAGGTGCCAATCTGCGCCACGTGGGCTTCGCCATACTTTTTACGGGCGTACTCGATAACCTCGTCGCGCCTGTCGTCGGCAAAGTCCATGTCGATATCCGGCGCCGAGGGGCGCTCCGGGTTTAAAAAGCGCTCAAACGGGATCTTGTAGGAAAGTGGCTCGATCTTGGTGATCTGCAGCACGTACGTGACCATCGAGCCCGCAACCGAACCGCGGATGTTTGTATAAATGGTATGCTCGCGCGCATACCGGATAAGGTCCTCCACCACCAAAAAGTACGCGGCGTAGCCTTTAAACTTGATAATCCCGAGCTCGTACTCGAGGCGCTCCATGACGTCATCCCGGCCCTCAAGGCCGCGCACCGCAACGCCCTTAAGGCACAGCTCGCGCAGCCGGTCGTCTGGTGTCACGCCCTCGGGGAGCTCAAAGTGCGGGAACACGAACTTGCCCAGTGTGAGCTCGAGGTTGCACTTGTCTGCAATCTCTTGTGATGTGGCGAGTGCGTCCTCGCCAAACTCCCCAAGCATCTGCGTTGCGTCCCAAAACGAGTAGTCTATCTCCTCGCCATCCATGCTGGTATCGTTCTCGACCGGCCCGCGGTTTTCAATCGCGCGCATGGTCTCCCACGCGCGGCGGTCTTCGGGCGAGAGGTAGTACACCTCGTGCGTGGGCAGCATATAGTAGTCGCTGCCCCAGCGCTTTTTGTGTGCAGCACTGAGGTTGGAGTCTGTGCGCTCAATCGCGATCAACCCCTCTTTGTGCTTGTCGAGCATCGGCGCTGATATCGGCACGCCCTGGGGGTCGGCGATATGCGAGTCTGACACGAGCTTCATTAGGTTTTTGTAGCCCACCAGGTCCTTGGCAAGCAGCAGCAGCCGGTGGTTGTCCTCAAGCGTGGCGTCGAGCCCGATGATGGGCTTGATCTCCTTTTTTCGGCACTCCATGTAAAACTCTATGGCGCCGTAGAGGTTGTCGAGGTCTGTGAGAGCCAGCGCTGTGTGGCCCTCTGCCTTGGCCTTTTTGAGCAGGTCGGGGATTTTGGGCAGAGCCCTTAGGAGGGAGTAGTGCGAGTGGACATGCAGTGGTACAAAGCTCGCCATATACTCCGAGTATACTAGCGGGGATGAAGACCTGGCTAGTTGGGGTTGATGAGGCGGGCAGGGGGCCTTTGGCTGGCCCGGTGGCGGTCGGGGTGGTTGCCGTACCCACGAGGCTAAACCTCGTGGAGATATTCCCGGGGCTCAACGATTCAAAAAAACTGAGTGAGGCCAAGCGCGAGGAGATATATAAGGAGGCCCAGAGGTTGGCCAGGCTTGGAGTGCTGAGATATATCGTAGGGCTTTCGTCGGCTGGCTACATAGACACGCATGGCATAACCCTGGCGGTGAGGCGCAAGGTATGGAGCGGGGTTAGGAGCGTGGCCACTCCGGAGGATAGTTTTGTAAAACTCGACGGGCTCTTGGTTGCGCCGCCGGAGTACCGGCAAAAGACCATTATTAAAGGAGACGCGCTCGAGCCGGTGATATCGCTCGCGTCTGTTATGGCCAAGGTGAGGCGCGACCGGCTCATGAAGCGGCTGGCAAAAGAGTATCCGGCCTGGGGCTTTGAGGTGCACAAGGGCTATGGCACACAGAGGCATCGCGATGCAATAGGGGAGCATGGGTTGTGCGAGCTCCACCGGAGGAGTTTTTGCAGCGTGTACAACTCATTTGACGATGTGGCAAGGCAGGAGTAGGGTTAACCCCGGTAGTACGTGCGTACCGTGCCGGGGGTTATCCGGCGTCTAGCCTGGGAAGTACAAGGGGCTCCTAATGAAGAAACTCCAGGAGAAGGAAACTCTCTGTGTGAGGAAACGTTGTCCGTACAGGGGCGAGATACAAAACAGCGGCAACGGCATGATTGTATGCTGTGCACTCGCTCTTACTGCGGAACTTAAGGCGGCAGGAATGCCACCACCCATGATCCACGCGCCATTCGGCGACCGCTGCAGGCACAACCCAAGCCTGGCAGAGGCTGCGTAGGGGGTTTACCCCCGCCCATAGCCCCCTGTTGTGCCATACACAGCAGGGGGTTGTTATTTTGAGCCCCATTTGGTACTTTAAGGGCATGGTAGTACGAATGCGCCATACGCGTGCACACACGGCTAACCGCCGTTCGCACCACGCCCTTAAGGCCCAAAAGCTCGCTGTATGCGAGTGTGGGGCCCCCCGCGTGTCTCATCGCGCATGCCCGTCGTGCGGGCGCTACCGCGGCCGTGTGGTTGTCGATGTTGCTGCCAAGGCGGCCGCAAAGTCTGCCCGCAAGGCTAAGAGGGATAAGAGCGAGGTGCGTTAAGCGTACGTCTGGGCGGTTCGCTCTTGATTCTCTAAAGAAGGTTCTGGTCCCGCAGTAGCTCTACTACATAATGGCCAACAGGCACCTTTCACGCTCAGCAGTCCTCCAAACACTCTTCGAGTGGGACTTCAGACATCTGTCCGCGGATGCGGCAGGCGAGGCGCTTGCCCGCGTGGCAGCAGAGTTTGTCCCACAGGGCGGCGACCTGCCGTTTATGGAGGAGCTCCTTAAGGGGACTCTCTCGCGCATTAAGGATCTCGACATGGTCATAGGCAAGGCCGCCCCCGAGTGGCCTATCGAGCGTATCGCCCCGGTTGACCGCAATGTACTGCGGCTTGGGCTGTTTGAACTTTTGTTTGCGGACCGCGACAAGGTCCCGGCCAAGGTCGCTATCAACGAGGCAATTGAGCTTGCCAAGCACTTTGGCGGCGAGCACAGCGGCCGCTTTGTAAACGGCGTCTTGGGCGCGGTATACAAAGAGCTGGGCGAGCCGGGCAAAGACGAGGTAAGCAAGAAAAAGAAGGACGTCCCGTGGGAGGAGATGCCGCAAGAGCGCCTTGTGGGCGCCGTGGTATACGCCAAGAGCGGGAGCGAGCTATACCTGGCGCTCGTGCATGACATTTTTGGCCATTGGACCCTGTCCAAGGGCAAGCTTACCCCCGAGGAGTCTCCCGAGGACGGCGTGGTTCGCAAGATTAAGGAGGAGATTGGCCTTACGATAGAGCCGGAGGCACGCTTGGGCGAGAACGAGTACGCCGCCAACGACCCCGCAACCGGCAAGAAGCGCAAGCACGTGATCTACTTTTTGGCCAAGTCGCCGTTTACGGAGGTGCAGTTGGCAAAAAAGGGCGGGCTCGACGATGCGCGCTGGTTTAAGCTCAAGGACGCGCTCGAGCTCAATTTTTATGAGGACATGCTCCCCATTGTGATGAAGGCAGTAGAGCAGCTGGGCGCAGGTAAGAAACTACACAGTCATTAATCCCGGCTACAGACTAGTCGGATACACACACTAATATGGCAGCCGACTTTAATACGTTCGAGGACAAACTGGGCGTGCAGTTTAACGATGCAGACCTGCTTAGGCAGGCGTTTACGCACCGCTCATATCTCAACGAGCACCGCGGCGAGGTTAAGGGCCACAACGAGCGCCTGGAGTTTTTGGGCGACGCCGTACTCGAGCTTATTGCCACGCACTTTTTGTACGAGAAGTTCCCGGGCCAGACCGAGGGCGACTTAACCGCGTACCGCGCCGCGCTTGTAAACGCGGTGACGTGCGCGGAGGTGGCGCAGGAGCTTGGCATGAACGACTATCTTTTGCTTAGCCGCGGCGAGGCCAAGGACACGGGCCGCGCGCGCGGTATCCTTATGGCCAACGCGTTTGAGGCGCTGGTGGGCGCCATCTACCTGGATCAGGGCTACGACGCCGCCAAAAAATTTATAACAGAGTACCTGTTCCCCAAGATTGACGAGATTATCGAGAAAAAGCTCTGGCTTGATGCCAAGTCGAGTCTGCAGGAAAAAGCGCAGGAGGTAGAGGGCAGCACCCCGAGCTACAGCGTACTCAAGGAGTGGGGCCCCGACCACGACAAGCACTTTGTCGTGGGCGTGTATGTTAAGGACAAGCTTTTGGCCGAGGGCCAGGGCAAGTCTAAGCAGGACGCCGAGCAGGCCGCAGCGCGCGCCGCACTTGATGCCCGCGGGTGGTAAACTGTAGGTAATGCGGCTCAAATCGATAGAGCTTACTGGGTTTAAGTCTTTTGCCAAAAAGACGCCTCTTTCGTTTGAGGCCGCGATAACCTCCATAGTGGGTCCCAACGGCTCTGGCAAATCGAACATTGCCGAGTCGTTTCGCTTTGCTCTGGGCGAGCAGTCGATGAAGAGCATGCGCGGCAAGCGGGGCGAGGACATGATATGGAACGGTTCCAGTGCCTCACCACGCGGCAACAGGGCCTCGGTCAAGCTTGTGTTTGACAACGCAGACCGCAAGCTCCCGCTGGATTTTGACGAGGTGAGCGTGGAGCGCGTGGTGCACCGCGATGGCGGCAACGACTACCTGCTAAACGGCAGCCAGGTGAGGCTAAGAGATGTGCAGGAGCTCCTCTCGGGCGCCAACATAGGCTCCTCGGGCCACCACATCATTTCCCAGGGCGAGGCCGACCGCATTTTAAGCGCGGGCCCCACCGAGCGCCGCGAAATGATAGAGGATGCGCTGGGGCTCACCGCCTTTTTGTATAAGCGCGAGGAAGCGCACAAGAAGTTGGACAAAACCGCCGAGAATATGCGCGAGGTTGAGGCTCTGCGCCGCGAGCTCGCCCCGCATCTTAAGTTTCTAAACTCGCAGGTAAAAAAGCTCGAGGAGGCACAGACGCTCCGCGACGACCTAAAGGCGCGCTACCTGGAGTACTTTAAGCGCGAAAGCCAGTACCTAAAAATTTCCGAGGCTGATATTGCAGGCTCGCTCGAGGGCCCCGAGCACGAACATCGCGAGCTTGAGCGGCGCATTGTGCACCTGCGCGAGGAGCTCCAAAAGAGTCATGGCAAAGACCATAGCACCCAGGAGTTGATGCGGCTTGAGGAGGAGGGTAGGAAGGCTGCACAGCGCCGCCAGGAGATTGCGCGCGAGTTGGGCCGTATCGAGGGCGCTCTTGCCGCGCACGAGGCTATTGGCCACCACGATGAGGCTGTGCCCGCAAGCGAGGCACGCGGCTTTGCGGAGCGCGTGCTCTTGGAGCTTGAGTTGCCGTATGGCGACGAGGTGGCGTTTAAAAAGCGCGTCTCGGCGCTCATTATATTGACCCAGGAATTTTTGCGCCGGATTACTCAGGGGCCAAAGACTAAAGGCGAGAGCGCAGAGGACTTAAAGGCCAGGCGCCAGGCGCTTGATGAAGAGCTAAGCGCGCTTGGCAGGCAGGAAGAGGAGACCGCACGGGCAATTGTTGCGCTTAGGAGGTCTATCGAGAGCGAGAAGGATGCCTCGCGCGATGCCGAGCGCGAGCTCTTTCAGGCAATGGCGCGCCGCAGCGAGTTGGGAGCAGAGCTTGCGGGCCTCAGGGCCAGGCGCGAGCTGGTATTGCGCGAGCATGAGGCCTTTAAGCGCGATCTTGGCGAGGCAGCGGTGCTTGTGGGCCACGAGGTTGCCGGGTATGAGCACTACGTGCTTGATATTGATGCAGATGGCGAGGACCGCGGGGTACAGGAGGACCGTCGCCGCAAGCTCGAGCGCATCAAGATTCGTCTTGAGGAGTCGGGCTTGGCCGGCGCCTCTGACGTACTAAAGGAGCACAAAGAGACTACCGAGCGCGACGAGTTTCTGAGCCGCGAGCTTTTGGACCTTGAGACTAGCAGGCAGTCGCTCCTGCACCTCATAGATGAACTGACCCAAACACTAGAGATGCGCTTTGGCGAGGGGATTGAAAAGATCAACAGGGAGTTTGATGCATTCTTTAAGCTCATGTTTGGCGGCGGCTCGGCCTCGCTCCAAATTGTCAAGGAGAAAAAGGCGCGCCGCGGCGCAGTCGATAGTGATGAGGAAGATGCACAGGAGGATGATGGGGAGGTACAGCAGGGGATAGACCTCACGGTTTCTTTGCCGCTTAAGCGCGTTAAGGGCCTGCATATGCTCTCGGGCGGCGAGCGCGCGCTCACCTCTATTGCGCTTATATTTGCGATGAGCCAGGTTAACCCGCCGCCGTTCCTTATTTTGGATGAGACGGATGCCGCGCTCGATGAGGCAAACTCGCGCCGCTATGGCGATATGATAGAGACCTTGGCCAAGCACAGCCAGCTTATTGTGATAACCCACAACCGCGAGACCATGAGCCGCGCCGGGATTTTGTACGGCATTACCATGGGCTCAGACGGCGCCTCCAAGCTCTTGAGTGTGAAATTTGAGGAGGCTTTGGCAGTGGCCAAATAAAAAAGTAGTGGTATAGTCTGGTTTAGGCAGCACATGGGAGGCCAACATGGCAGGATCGAAGACCATTGCCAGCGCAGACGCCGGCGACTTCCACTTTGAACTGAAGAAGGAGGGCGACAAGTATCACTGCCTGCGCTCGGATGTATCAAACCCGACACAGGCCGAGGAGGTGACCGATCTGCAGGATATCCCGCAGACCGTGTTCACTATCTTTAACAAGCTGATGTACTAGCGTACCAGCTCAAAATCGAGCGTGCGGGTCACCTGATCCGCCGCTACCAACTTTACACGCACGGCATCCCCGAGCGTGTATTTTTCTTTTGTGCGCTCACCCACAAGCGCGTACTCTTTTTGGCTGTAGGTAAAGAAGTCTTGACCGATAGAGCGTACGCGCACCAGACCCTCGGCACCGGAGGACTTTTCCTCCACGTACAGGCCCCAGTCGGTCACACCGCTAATCGTGCCGTCGAACGTCTGCCCGATTTTCGGCGTCATAAACTCTACCTGCTTGTAGCGTATAGACTCGCGCTCGGCATCCACGGCCTTGGCCTCCTGCTCGCAGGCAAGGATGCAGCTGGTCTCGAGGCCATCGTATTCCTCGCGGCTTATAGGCGCACCGCCCAGGTGTGAGGCCAGGATGCGATGCACGAGCATGTCGGGGTAGCGGCGTATTGGTGAGGTAAAGTGCGTGTAGTACTCAAACGCCAGACCAAAGTGCCCGATGTTTTTGGTGGTGTAGATGGCCTTAGCCATAGAGCGCAGGGTAGCAGTGCGGATGAGGTGCTCCTCGGGCTTGCCCTTAATTTCCTCGAGCAGTTTTTGGATGTCCTTGGCCCTGATCTTCGACTTTTTGTGGCCAAACTCGTAGCCTATCGCGCGCACAAAGGTGGCCAGCTCCTCGATACGGTCGGGCTTGGGGTCGTCGTGGATGCGGTACAAAAACGCGTAGCGCCTCTCGGGTACATCCTTGGCGATCTTTGATACAAACTTGGCCACCTCGCGGTTAGCCAGGAGCATAAACTCCTCGATAAGCCAGTTGGTGTCGATACGCACCTTGCGGATTACCCTAAGCGGTACGCCGGTTATAGGATCGAGTTCAAACTTAAACTCGTTGTCGCCAAAGTCTATGGCACCCTCCACAAAGCGCCTGTCGCGCATAATCTTGGCGAGTGTATATAACGCCATCAGCTCTCGAGCAAAGGTCAGACCTTTGTAATCTGACAAAGGTCTGACCTTTGCTTGATCGAGGACCTCCTGTGCCTCCTCATACGTAAAGCGCTTTTTGGAGCGGATAACTGACTTGGTAAAGCTGCGCGAGAGTACGTTGGCCTTGGCATCAAGAATAAATATGCCCGAGAACGCGAGGCGGTCCTCGTCGGGCTTGAGCGACGCCACACCGCCCGAGATGGCGTGGGGGAGCATGGGGATGGTCGCGTCTACTAAATAGACTGAGGTGCCGCGCTTGCGCGCCTCACGGTCAACTGCGGTGCCCGGTGCGCAATAGTAGCTGGCATCTGCGATGTGTACACCTATGCGGTAGGTACCGTCCTCCAGTGTCTCTATAGAGAGTGCGTCGTCAAAGTCTTTGGCGTCTTTGGGGTCGATAGTCATCACATCGAGATGCCTGAAGTCCGCGCGGCGGGGCAGCTCGCTTGCAATAATCTCCTGGTGGCGGCGCTCGTACTCCTTGGCCTCAAGCTCTGCCTCAGGAGGGAACTCGGTTTTAAAGCCCTTCTCTATAACGATCGCGTTCATCTCTACGCGGTGCTCGCCGGCTTTACCTAGTACCTCGACAATCTCGCCGTGTGCCACCTTGCCGTCAAAGGAGGTAAGACGCACCAGGACCTTCTCGCCATCTTTGCCGCCTTTAACCTTAATAGGTGCGTAAAACTTCTGATCGGCGGGGATAGCTGTGTCTCCTTTAATAGTGCAGACAAACTCCTGCTTGGCGCGCTTGATAACACGGGTCACTTTCCCGGCGTAGCGCTTGGCCTTGGGGGCCTGGCCCTTAAAGCCGCGGGTTGGGGCAAAGCCCATAA
Source organism: uncultured Candidatus Saccharibacteria bacterium (assembly GCA_964566795.1). Lineage (GTDB taxonomy): Bacteria > Patescibacteriota > Minisyncoccia > Phycocordibacterales > SBAW01 > GWA1-54-10. Next base: position 61,643 of record CAZMIU010000001.1, read on the forward strand.
CCATGACCTCGACCTCATCGCCGTTAAGCGCCCCACCCAAGTCTGCGGTTTGGATCTCGATGTCTTCTTTGTCGGCATCGTCTGGCCAGGGCAAATAGCCCACCCCTTTGCGGGTGACCTGTATTATCCCTTGGATACGTTTTTTAGCACCCTCGGGAGCCCCGGGGCGGCCATGTCTCTTAGGAGGCATTAATGGACCTATACTAGCGCATTTGTTGACCAAAAGCCAGTGGCCTGCTAGAGTACTGCCATACCCCGCACGGGGCCCTTTTTCTGAGGAAAAAGGAAATACACAAGATTTAAGAAATATGTTGGTAATCCGACTCACACGCGTAGGCAAGAAAAAGGACGCCTCTTTCCGCGTGGTCGTTGTAGACTCCAAGCGCAAGGTTAAGGCCGGCAACTACCTCGAGATGGTAGGCTCCTATGACCCGCGCGTAGACCGCTCTGAGCTCAAGGCAGACCGCATCAAGCACTGGATAGCACAGGGTGCCAGGCCCTCTGACACCGTGCACAACCTCCTTGTTTCAAACAAGATTATTGAGGGCAAGAAAATAAATGTGCTCCCCAAGAAGGTGCTCGCTAAGCCTGCCCCGACCGAGGCGTCGGGGGTAGAGGAGCCGGTAGCCGAGGCTCCCGCAACAGAGGCAGCACCCGAGGCCGAGTCTGCACCCGCAGAGGAGGTAGCTCAGGAGACTCCCGCAGACACTCCGGCAGAGGAGGCACCCAAAGAGGAGGCAAGTGCATAAAGCACTAGGCACGGAATACTCCTTGGTACACTAAAGGAGTAGATTTACAAATAAATATACTGATATGGCGACAGAGAAGGACCAGGAGTTTTTGGAGTTTGTTATCAAGGGTCTTGTTGAGAAGCCCGAGGATGTAAAGATCAGCCGCGTTGTTGATGAGATGGGTGTACTCCTCACCCTCGACCTTAACGCCGAGGACATGGGCAAGGTGATAGGCCGCTCTGGCAACACCGCCAAGGCTATCCGCACACTCCTGCGCGTCGTGGGTATGAAGCACAACGCCCGCGTTAACTTAAAGATTAACGAGCCCGCAGGTGGGCGCCGCGACACCAGCATGGACTCTGGCGGCACCGCAGCCCAGGGCTGGGACGGCAGTCACGAGGCTCCGGCTACCCCGGCCATGAAGAGTATTGACGAAGCCATGGGCGACCTCGACAACTTCTAGTGAACTTCCACGTTGTCACACTATTTCCTGAAGTGATAGACGCCTACACAGGGGCGTCTATTTTGGGCCGGGCACAAAAGGCAAAGCTCATGAAGGTTAAGACGTACCAGCTGCGGGATACTGCGGGGAATAAGTGGGGCAAGGTAGATGAGAGGCCTTACGGCGGCGGTCCTGGTATGGTTTTGCGTGCTGAGCCGGTAATCAAAGCCGTCGAAAAGATACACAAAAAGCTCAATCGGGAGACCGAATCTCCCGACAGGAAGGTAAAAGTGTTGGTTACCTCTGCAGGTGGCAAGCCGCTTACTAACGCCTACGCCAAAGCGCTTACCAAGCACAAAGATGTGGTGATTATTTGCGGCCGCTATGAGGGCATTGATGCGCGCGCCATAAAAGCGCTCAAGGCCGAGGAGGTGTCGGTTGGCGACTATATATTGACCGGCGGCGAGGTGCCGGCGATGGCTATTATCGATGCGACCGCCCGCCAGATTAAGGGAGTCTTGGGTAAGTTTGAGAGTTTGGAGGAGAGCAGGGTAGCCAGCCACGATATTTATACCCGCCCCGAGGTTCTCACTATAAAGGGCAAAAAGTACCGCGTCCCCAAGGTGCTACTCTCGGGCCACCATGCCAAAAAGGATGAGTGGAAAGAAAAGAGGCGCTCCAACCCAACTGGATAAGGCGCTTGAGAGATTTTTATACCGTGTTACTGTATTGGGCACGTGCATAAAGCACGATGAAGTACACACGAGGGAGACCCGAATGCTCCAAGGACAGGCTCTTGAACAAAGGCCGATTCCAACCAAGTGGAAGAAAAGGACTGCCCCCGAGTATATCCGGCCGGTCCATGTTACGCCGGCTTTCAACCATCCGCCCGACTCCCGCCCCCTTTCCTGGGAGTTTCCTCCCCAAGAGACCAATGTCGTCCCGTTGCGTCCCCGTAACTAGCGCTTTCATCCAGACCCCCGGCCTTATACAGGCTGGGGGTTCTTCTATATATAGGAGTAGGGGGTTTGACAGCCCCCAATATATGGCTATACTGGATAGCGAAACCAACAGGCAGTCCGCCTTGGGTGGACGATTGAGTATCGAGTGGGGGTTTCGATACAAATAGAAAGGTGCTCGGTTACACCTAAAGCTTCATAGAGAAGCGACGGGAGCTATTTACGCGCCCGCGATTTTTCGTGTTTTGGCTCTGTGCATAAGTATCTTGTAGCGCGAAAGGTTTTGTGCTCGCAGCCATTGCCAGAAACATCAGGTCTTTAGTCCGCAAGAGCAGTAGTGCGAGGTCTCATTATTACGGGCACTTCATCAAATATTAACTATGCGTGAGCAAAAGCATTTCTCTAGGTTCCGCGCCCCCCGCGTCGAGACCCCCAACCTGGTAGAAGCGCAGACCCAGTCCTACCTCTGGCTTATGGAGCAGGGCATGAGGGAGACGTTTAAGGAGTTTACTCCCATTAAGGACTACTCCGGCAAGAAGTTCGACCTCGAGTTCCTCAAGATCGAGCTGGGTGAGCCAAAAGTTGATGAGCACTACGCCAAGGCACAAAAGCTGACCTTGGATATACCCGTGCGTGCACACGTGCGCCTCCACAACCGCGTCACCGGCTCCGAGAAGGAGCAAGAGATATTCCTGGCAGACCTGCCGCTCATGACCGACCACGGCACGTTTGTTATCAACGGTGTCGAGCGCGTTATCGTGCCGCAGCTTGCGCGCTCCTACGGTGTGTTTTTTACCGCAGAGGAGGTTAAGGGCAAGCGCCACTTTGGTGCCAAGCTTATACCCCAGCGCGGCGCATGGATCGAGATGGAGGCTGAGGGCTCGGGCGACATTGCCGTGCGCATTGACCGCAAGCGCAAGTTCCCCGCGGCGTCTCTCCTGCGTGTGATGGGTGCTCCGACCGACCAAGACCTCAAGGCGCTCTTTAAGGGTGATGAGGCGGGTACGCGCTTTATCGAGGCTGCAATAGAGAAGGATCCGGCCAAGACTGTTGAGGATGCCTACATCGAGATCCACAAGCGCCTGCGCGATGGCGACTTGGCAACGGCCAAGAACGCCCAGGAGTACATCAACTCTATCTTTAGCGAGGAGCGCTACGACCTCTCGCGTGTGGGCCGCTACCGCTTTAACCAGCGCTTTGGCAAGTCGCTCGACGAGAAGGACCTTGTCCGCAAGACTCTATCTATAGAGGACGTTGCCACTGTTATCTCGCACCTCCTCTCGCTTGAGGCTAACCCGGAGGCGACAGAGGACAACATCGACCACCTGGGCTCTAGGCGCGTGCGCTACGTGGGCGAGATGCTCCAGAGCCGCCTTCGCGTGGGTCTCACTCACATGAAGCGCAACATCCAGGACCGCATGTCGACTATCGATGCGGATGCAACCCTGCCCCAGCAGTTTGTAAACCCCAGGCCTCTGCAGGCACGCATCAAGGAGTTCTTCACCACCAACCAGCTGTCGCAGTTCATGCAGCAGGAGAACGCGCTCACCGAGCTTGAGCACCTGCGCACGCTCTCGGCACTGGGCCCCGGCGGCCTTACCCGCGAGCGTGCGGGCTTTGAGGTGCGCGACGTCCACCCGTCCCACTACGGCCGCCTGTGCCCGATCCACACCCCAGAAGGCCCCAACATCGGCCTTATTTTGCGTCTCTCAACCTTTGCGCGCCTCAACGAGTTCGGCATGATCGAGACTCCGTACGCCAAGGTTGTTAAAGGCAAGGTAACTGAGGAGATTGTCTACCTTAACGCGGCAGAGGAGGAGAGCTACCGCATTGCGCACGGCGCCACCAAGGTAGACGCCTCCGGAAAGATTGCCGAGGAGATGCTTGAGGTACGCACCGGCGAGGGTCCGGCGCGCGTCAAGGCCTCTGAGGTTGATTTTATCGACGTCTCTCCCGAGCAGCCGTTCTCTATCGCCACCTCGATGATCCCGTTCCTCGAGCACGACGATGCAAACCGCTCTCTCATGGGTTCAAACATGCAGAAGCAGTCGACCCCATGCATCATCCCCGAGGCTCCGCTTGTGGCAACCGGCATGGAGGAGCGCGCAGCGCGCGACACCGGCCGCCTTATCCTCGCTAAGGAGGCAGGCACTGTTGTGGAGGCAGACGGCAAGCGCATCATTGTTAAAAACGAGAAGGGCAAGGAGGTTACGTACCCGCTGGTCAACTTTGTACGCACCAACGGCTTTACCGCACTGCATCAGCGCCCGTCTGTGTCTGTGGGCACCAAGGTTAAAAAGGGCCAGCTCTTGGCAGACGTGTCCACCACCGATAACGGCCAGCTCGCGCTCGGCCAGAACGCGCTCGTGGCGTTTATGTGCTGGTCTGGCGCCAATTACGAGGACGCCATCATCATCTCCGAGCGCCTTGTTAAGGACTCCAAGTTCTCCTCCATACACATCGAGGAGTTTGTCTGCAATGTGCGCGACACCAAACTGGGTCCGGAGGAGACCACCCACGACATCCCGAACGTCTCCGAGGCAAAACTGCGCAACCTTGATGAGGACGGCGTCGTGCGCCCCGGCTCTGAGGTCCGCCCTGGCGACATCCTGGTAGGCAAGATCACCCCCAAGGGCGAGACTCAGCTTACTCCCGAGGAGCGCCTCTTGCGTTCTATCTTTGGCGACAAGGCCCGCGATGTTAAAGACTCATCTCTGCGCATGGAGAACGGCAAGCGCGGCCGCATCATCGGCGTTAAGGTATTTTCCCGCGAGGCGGGCCACCAGCTGGAGTCCGGCATCATTAAGCGCATCCATATTGAGGTCGCGCAGCTGCGCGCCGTATCTGTGGGCGACAAGCTTGCAGGCCGCCACGGCAACAAGGGCGTTATCTCGCGCATCTTGCCGGAGGAGGATATGCCCTACACCGCAGATGGCCGCCCGGTTGATGTAATCCTTACTCCGCTTGGCGTGCCCTCCCGTATGAACCTCGGTCAGATTCTCGAGCTCCACTTGGGGTTGGCCGCCAACACGCTTAACTATCAGGCAATCTGCCCGCCATTCGCAGGAGCTACAGAGGGCGAGATCCGCGAGGAGCTCAAAAAGGCCGGCTTTGCCGAGTCTGGCAAGATGCCTCTGTATGACGGCCGCACCGGTGAGCGCTTCGAGCAGGATATTGCGGTGGGCTATATGTACATCCTCAAGCTCCATCACATGGTGGAGGACAAGATCCACATGCGCTCGATTGGTCCGTACTCGCTCATTACCCAGCAGCCTTTGGGCGGTAAAGCACAGGGCGGCGGCCAGCGCTTTGGCGAAATGGAGGTCTGGGCACTCTTGGGCTACGGTGCCGCATACACCCTGCGCGAGATGCTTACCATCAAGTCTGACGACATACAGGGCCGCTCGGCAGCCTTCGACTCTATTGTGCGCGGCGAGCGCATCACGCACCACTTTGCCCCGGCATCGTTTAACGTGCTCCTGCACACCCTGCGCGGTTTGGCACTTGATGTCGAGCTTATGCGTGGCGGCTCGTCCGTTTCGGGCGCACGCAAGACTCCGGGTGCCGAGGCATCCGACTTTGACGCGGTGCGCATCCGCCCGGCCTCTCCTGAGCGCATCTTGGAGTGGTCGCACGGCGAGGTTACCAAGCCAGAGACCATCAACTACCGCACCCAGCGCCCCGAGAAGAACTCTCTCTTTGACGAGAAGATCTTTGGTCCGGAGCGCGACTACGAGTGCTACTGCGGCAAGTACCGCGGCATCCGCTACAAGGGGATTGTCTGCGAGAAGTGCGGCGTTGAGATTACCCGCGCCATTGTGCGCCGCGAGCGCATGGGCCACGTAGACCTGGCCGTACCCGTGGCGCACGTCTGGTTCCTGCGCGCTATTCCATCGCGCCTGGCGATGGTCCTTGGCATCTCCGGCGGCGACTTGGAGAAGGTTGTCTACTTTGCCGGCTATATCGTAAATACCATCCACGAAAAGGAGAAGGCACGCATCGTCTCAGAGCTCGAGGCCGAGTACAAGCAAAAGATGAAGAACCTCCAGGACGAGAAGTCCAAGGAGAAGATGAAGGAGCTCTTCTTGGAGGCCAAGAAAGATATCGACAGTATGCGCATTGGTGCCGTGCTCGACGAGCCCAAGTATCACCGCTTTGCTATCAAGTATGGCGCCATGTTTGAGGCTGGTATCGGTGCCGAGGCTATATACAACCTCTGCAGGCAGCTCGACCTCAAGGCCCTGATTAAGGATATCGAGGGTGCCCTTGTAGACGCCGGCGCCGCAGAGCGCGAGAAGCTTGGCAAGCGCCTCTCTATTGTGCGCGGCATGGTCCGCAGTGGCGTGCGCCCAGAGTGGATGTTCCTCACCCGTATCCCGGTTATCCCGCCGGGCCTGCGCCCCATGGTTGCGCTCGAGGGAGGCCGCCATGCAACCTCTGATGTAAACGACCTGTACCGCCGCGTCATCAACCGCAACAACCGCCTCAAGAAACTGATAGAGATCCACGCACCGGACGTGATTCTGCGCAACGAGAAGCGCATCCTGCAGGAGGCAATCGACGCGCTTGTCGACAACTCTATCCGCCACGGCGGCGCCGCATACTCCGCAACCACCCAGGCACGCACCCGCCCGCTTAAGTCGCTGAGCGACAACCTTAAGGGCAAGCACGGCCTGTTCCGCCAGAACCTGCTTGGTAAGCGCGTAGACTACTCGGGCCGCTCAGTAATCGTTGTGGGTCCTGAACTTAAATTGAACCAGTGCGGCTTGCCTAAGCACATGGCACTCGAGCTGTTCCGCCCGTTTGTGATAGGCAAACTGCTTGAGAAGGAGCTCGCATACAACATCCGTGGTGCAGGCCGTCTTATAGATGAGGGCGTACCGGAGGTGTGGGCGATACTCGAGGACGTAATCCGCGACAAGTACGTGCTGCTTAACCGCGCACCTACGCTCCATCGCCTGGGTATCCAGGCCTTCCAGCCTATTCTTATCGAGGGCAATGCCATCCAGCTGCACCCGATGGTCTGCCCGGCATTCAACGCCGACTTTGACGGCGACCAGATGGCCGTACACGTGCCGCTTTCACCTGAGGCTCAGGCCGAGGCGCGCGAGATTATGGCCGCACCGAAAAACATCCTCAAGCCCGGCAACGGCGAGCCGGTTGTGGCATCAAAACTCCTCGACATCCTCTTGGGCTCCTACTGGATGACCAAGGAGGTTGCAGGGGCAAAGGGCGAGGGGTTGGCATTCCAGTCTCCGAACGCCGCAATCCTGGCATACGACTATGGCCAGGTAGGCTTCCAGGCTAAGGTTAAAGTGCTCCCGTCTGACAAGGAGAAGTATGCCCAGTTTGGCGGACAGCTCTTTGAGACCACGGTAGGGCGCCTCCTGTTCAACACTGTCTTCCCGTCTGACTATCCGTTTATCAATGAGCCGGTAGGCAAGGAGAAGCTCGGCAAACTCGTTGATGACCTTATTACCCGCTACGGGCTGGAGAAGATCCCCGAGATTCTTGACCGCATTAAGACCTTCGGCTTCCGCTACGTGACGCAGTCGGGCATTACCTGGTCTCTGGACGACATCCAGATCCCCAAAGAGAAGCAGTCTATCGTTGATGCGGCACAAGCCAAGTCTGAGGAGGTGGTGCGCCACTGGCAGGAGGGCCTGCTGTCTGAGGAGGAGCGCTACCGCATGAATCTTGAGATCTGGCACGACGCCAAGAGCCAGGTGGAGAAGCTTATCCCCGCAACCCTGCCGGTTAACGGCCCGGTGTCGGACATGCTCCGCTCCAAGGCGCGCGGCTCGGTGGCCCAGCTCACCCAGATGGCCGGCATGAAGGGCCTCATCGCATCTCCGACAGGCGAGACGCTTGAGCTCCCGGTTACCAAGTCGATGAAGGAGGGTCTTTCTCCTATCGAGTACTTCATCACCACCCACGGCTCCCGCTCCGGTCTTGCTGCCACCGCACTTTCGACCGCCAAGGCCGGCTACCTTACGAGGCGCCTGTTTGATGTCGCACAGGACATTGTTGTCACGACCGATGACTGCGGCACGAAGGAGGGTATTACCGTGCGCCGCGAGTCTGCATCCGGTATTGGCACATTCTTGGCAAAGAACATCGAGGGCCGCTACCTGGCCCACGACATTGAGGTTGATGGACAGACTCACTACAAGAAAGGCCACTTTATCACCCAGGCTGATGCCAAGCGCATTGAGGATACCGGTGTAGCCTCGGTATATGTACGCAGTCCTATCGGTTGCCGGGCCGAGCGCGGCATCTGTGCGCATTGCTACGGCGCCGACCTAGGGCTTATGAAGCCTGTTGCCATGGGCGAGGCGGTGGGCACCATTGCCGCACAGGCAATCGGCGAGCCGGGCACCCAGCTGACCATGAACGTGAAGCACGCCGGCGGTGCCGCATCCGCGGGCGGCGACGTAACAAGCGGCCTGCCGCGCGTGGAGGAAATCTTTGAGCGCCGCTCACCGCGTAACCCGGCTGTGGTTGCCTCTGTATCCGGCGAGGTCCTCGAGATCAAGGAGAACGGCGTCGACCGCATCATTGTGGTAACCCCCGACCTTGAGCACCGCGCCAAAGCCAAGAAGGGCAGCGAGGTTATCGAGTACGAGCTGCCTCCGCGCCGCCAGCCTACCGTTAAGGCAGGTGACAAGGTGGTGCGCGGCCAGCTTCTGACCGACGGTTCTGCTGACCTCACCGAGCTGTACAAATATGCTGGCAAGGAGAAGACGCAGGAGTACATGATCAGCGAGGTCATCAAGATCTATGAGCTCCAGGGCGCCTCTATCTCGGTCAAGCACCTCGAGGTCATCATCAGGCAGATGTTTAGCCGCATGAGGGTGACCGCCTCCGGCGACACTGAACTCTCGGTGGGCGATGTGCTCCCGGATGTCGAGCTGTCTCTCGTTAACGACGCTGCCAAAGAGGCGGGGCAGGAGCCGGCCAAGGCCGAGGGTCTTGTGATGGGCATCCTCGACGTCTCGCTCTCGCGTGCCTCGTTCCTCTCTGCCGCATCCTTCCAGAACACCACGCGCATGCTCATCAGGGCCTCTATGTACGGCTCGGTGGACAAGCTCGAGGGTCTTAAGGAAAACGTCATCATCGGCCGGCTTATCCCGGCAGGTACCGGCTTTAAGGGCAGTCCTAAGGAGAAGCTTGTAAACAAGTACGCTCCGACCCAGGATCAGTTGGCCGAGGAGAAAGTCCGCACCGCATAACAACTCAGTATTACAAAACAAAAAGTCCGGGCCTGCCAAGGTCTCGGGCTTTTTGCACTAAAAGAGTAGACTACAACTATCTATGGCGGATACTGAGGTACAGCAGATAAAGGACCGCATCAATATTGTTGAGGTTATCGGCCAGTATGTGCAGCTGCGCAAGGCGGGTAGGAATTACTCGGGCCGCTGCCCCTTCCACAACGAGCGCACACCGAGCTTTATGGTTAGCCCTGAGCGCGGCACGTACATGTGCTTTGGTTGCGGGGAGAAGGGCGACGTCTTTAGCTTTGTCCAAAAAATAGACGGGCTCGACTTCTACACCGTGCTCAAGCAGCTGGCCGATAAGGCCGGGGTCGAGCTTGTGCCCCGCAGCCACAACCCCAAGGCCGCCGAGGAACGCGCGCAAGAGCAAGAGCACGACGAGCGCCTTCGCGCCGTGTGCGAGGCCGCGGTAGGCTACTTTGAGGCAGAGCTCAAAAAGCGCCCGGATGTTTTGGAGTATTTGCACACCCGCGGCGTGTCAGATGAGAGTATCGCGGCCTGGCGCCTGGGCTATGCGCCCGCAACCTGGGACTCGCTCGCAAAGCACCTCGTGGCACAGGGCTTTGGCAACCCCGACATAGTAGATGCCGGGTTTGGTATCCGCTCAGAAAAGAGGCAGGGGGAGATTTTTGACAGGTTTCGCGGGCGTATCATCTTCCCGATATTCGATGCGGGCGGTGCGCCTATTGCGGTCTCGGGGCGGTTCTTTGAGTGGGTAGCCGGACAAAAACAGGAGGGCGAGCCTGCCAAGTATGTAAACAGCCCCGAGACAAGCCTGTTTAAAAAGTCGCGTGTCTTGTACGGGCTAGACCGCGCACGCGCCGCTATCCGGAAAGCCGATTGTATATTGCTGGTAGAGGGTCAGTTCGACCTGGTGCTCGCGCACCAGTCCGGGTTGCCGTTTACCGTAGCGCTCTCGGGCACGGCGCTCACGCCAGAGCACCTCTCTATAGTAGGAAGGCTCTCCAAGCGGCTAGTACTCGCTCTGGATGGCGACCAGGCGGGCGTGCGCTCCGGGCTCAAGTCGGCACTTATGGCCATTGGCGCCGGGTTTGAGGTTAAGGTCCCCACATTCCCCGCGGGGGCCGACCCGGCAGACTTGGCTAAACAAAACCCCGAGCTCCTTAAGGCGGCCATACGCACAAGCGCCACCGCGGTCGAGTTCTTTTTGGAGGCGCTGCGCCCGGGGGCAAAAGATGCGCGCGCCTACCAGCGCACCGTTGAGGCACAGGTACTGCCGCTTGTCGCGGCGCTCGCGAGTGCGATAGAGCGCGAGCATTTTGTGCGCATTGTCGCCCACAAGCTCAATGTCTCAGAAGAGGCCGTACGCACGGAGGTAGCCAAGCGCCCAACACTTTCAGAGCCTTCACCGGAGATTCAGCCCGCGGCGGGAGAATCTCTAAGTCTACCGCTCTCTCACCTCCCGCCGATGGAGAAGAAAGTGGGCATGCTCCTGTTTTGTGCGCCCGGCACCCACGCCGCCCTCATAGAGCTGTTGGGCGAGTCATATATTGCCGATATGCGCACTAAACTCGGTGCGCACGAGGAGGAGCTTATATACTCCTTTGACCGCGAGGTCCACGATGACACCACCCCAGAGTTGGTTGCCGCTGATATGCTCGGACAGGTTATAGAGCTTACAAAACGTGCCAAAATGAAGTTAATGTGATATAGTATTGAGTAACACTATGGCTAAAAAGAAGAAGGCAGCTAAGAAGGCCCGCCGCGCCAAAAAGGCCGGCAAGCCGGCCAAAGCGTCGGCTTTTAAGAAGGCTGCGGCAGCGCGCCGTGCCAAACTCGCACCCAAGAAAAAGGCTGTAAAGAAGGTTAAAGCTCCCGCCGTATCTCTCAAAGCTCAAAAGAAGGCCGACGAGCAAAACAAGAAGGCCGAGGGTCTTATGGAGCGCGGCCGCCAGCGCGGCTTTGTGACCTACGACGAGATTCTTAAGTCGTTCCCCAACGTGGAGGAAGACGTGATGTTCCTCGAGGAGCTCTACGAAAAGTTTTCTACCGCCGGCATCGATGTGTTGGAGGGCGGAGGCCTTTTGGAGGTAGAGACCGAGCCTCTGGAGAAGGGCTATGCCCGCTCAGACTCGAGCTTTGACTCTATCCAGATGTATTTGCGCGAGATAGGCAAGTACCCGCTCTTAAACGCGCAGGAGGAGCGCGACCTGGCCAAGCGCATTACAGACGGCGACGAGGAGGCGCGCAACCTGCTTGCCAGGGCTAACCTGCGCCTGGTGGTCTCTATTGCCAAAAAGTACGTGGGCCGCAGCCCGGACCTCACACTCTTGGACCTTATCCAGGAGGGTAACATCGGCCTTTTTAAGGCTGTAGACAAGTTTGACTGGACCAAGGGCTTTAAATTCTCTACCTATGCCACCTGGTGGATACGCCAGGCTATTACCCGCGCTCTGGCAGACCAGTCGCGCACCATCCGCATCCCCGTACACATGGTCGAGACTATTGCCAAGTACAAGCAGGTGGCCCGCAGGCTGAGCCAGGACCTGGGTCGCGACCCTCTGGCCGAGGAAATTGCGCTTGAGATGGGGGTTGAGGTAGATAAGATTTACCAGATAGAAAAGATCGACCAGGACACGGTCTCGCTTGAGAGCCCTGTAGGCTCTGACGACGGCGACGACGGCAAGTCGGTCTTGGGCGACTTTATCAAGGACGACAAGATACTCTCGCCGGACCAGGAGGTGTCGCGCCGCATCCTGGGCGATCAGCTTAAAGAGATTTTAGACGAGCTTAGCCCCAAAGAGCGCGAGATACTCAAGCTGCGCCATGGGCTCGAGGACGGCATATATCATACGCTTGAGGAGGTGGGCAAGAAGTTTGGTGTCACCCGCGAGCGTATCCGCCAGATTGAGGCCAAAGCCCTAGAGCGCATCCGCACGCACGAGAAGGCAAAGCGTTTGCGCAGCTATTAAAGAAGGAGTATCCTATCTAAGCGCTCCACAAGGGGGCGGGTGCACTATATACCACAAGCGACGGGAGATACTTTTGCCATCAGCAGCGATTGAGCGAAAAGAGCAAGTACAAGCGCAGAGCCTGCAGTGTCTGCAGGATCTGCTGCCGGGCGATGTTATCGGTACGCATGCCCTAAGCGAGATATGCATACCTGAGTGGGCCTTTAGGCCCGATCATTGGTCTACAACCTTTCTGCGTGGGCTTATGCAGGTGGGCGAGAGCCTTTCTTGTGCCCGTGTGTGGGAGGTGGGCGTGGGGACCGGGGTCAATCTTATTGCGCTCAGCGACGTTGTCGCTGACGCGGTGTGGTACTACTCGGACTTTAATCCAGACTGTACATTGCTGGCGCAGGCCAATCTTTTATTGGCTGGCGTTAGCGGTTCCTACACGCCCCTGCACGGCAAGAGAAATCTTGTGCATGCGGGGGTGGGGCAGCCGGTACCAAAGGTTGACGTGGTCTTCGGCTGTCTGCCCCAGGTCCCCGTGACCCATGGCATCAACACCTGCGACCGTGTGGCGCACTATTACAATCCCGACATGTATCCCTTCTCGCGAAGGCATACGTGCGGGCTTGGGCTCAACGAGGCCCTGCTTATGGGTGCAAGGAAAGTCCTGTTTAAACATGGCAGGGCAATCCTCAACTTAAGCGGGCGCGCAGGGAAGGAGCGGCTGGAGGAGATGTTTGACGAGTGCGGATACACGTCTCGCGTATTGTACGAGACAATCGTGCCGCAGCACGCGGCCACGTCGCTCTCGTCGCTTGCTTGTATCGAGTCTGAAGACAAGGCGGGGTATGAGTTTGAGTTCTTTGCTGACCCGGAGGCGCACACCCGCCTTAGTGCAGGTCAGGCTGAAGCAAGACGATGCAGTGGCCTTGCCGTCTATCACAAGATCTTTGTGATGGAGGGTACACTGGACCACTAACGTAGCAAGGCTCCGCGGGCAACCGCGGGGCTTTTTCTTGCGCCCGTCCTGATTTCTTCATGCACCAGATTGGTATACTGGGGGTAATGGCAGGCAAGGCGCCCAAACTCCCCATCGCATACTGGAGCCACTCGAGCCTCATGGCGTTTTTGCGCAACCCTCTGGCGTGGTACAAGCGCTATGTGGAGCTTGTGTACGACACGCCCATGGGCCCGGCCGGGGTAGTGGGGCGGGCGGCCCACAAGGCGCTCGAGCACTACTACACAGGCATCGACATTGAGGGGGCCACGGCGCTGGGGCTTGAGTACCTGCGCGGTGTCGCAGACTTTGAGATCAACTTTGGCAAAAGCGCCACCACAAAGGCCGCCCGCAAAAAGAAACGCCACACAATGGAGCGCGAGTACTTGCAGGCGGTTGGCTTCTTTTTTGCGCGGCCGCCACGCTACAGGGTAGTTGGGGTCGAGGTTAAGGCCACGGTCGAGGTTACGGGTTTGCCTCTGCCTATTAAAGCCGTGTCAGACCTTGTAGTCACGAGCAAGGTCGACAAAAACGGGCTCGATGTTGTCGACTACAAGTTTGTCGCGGCCTTTAGCCCCTACAAGGGAGACAAGTCCCTGTTTATCATGCAGGCGATATTTAACTACTACACGGTCAAAAAGACCTACAGAAAGCCTGTCCGCCGCTTTATCATCCATGAGGTCAAGATTACTAAGAATGCCGATGGCAAGCCGCAGGTACGCCGCCATGTTATCGACTTTAGGGAGTTTAGGCGCGAGTTTATCGTCTTTAACCGGCTTATACGCGACGCCACCACGGCCCTTGAGGGCATGCGGGTATTCCTGCCCAACCCCTCGGACATTTTTGAGGGGGAGAACAGCTTTGATATCTACCGCATAAACCTGGGCTATGAGGAAACCGACGACCACTTTAAACCCGACGAATAATAAGGAATAAGAGGTGGGGTGCTTGATATATCAAGCACCCCATTCTCGCTTTCTCCAACTCAACTACTTAAGCAAAAGGTTTAGTATGGAGTTACGCTGCCTAAAGTGACCTTTAAAGTAGCGTACATCAAGCTCAGTCTCGAGTTTGGCGACCGCCTTCTCGTATCCCTGCAGGTCGTCTTTGAGCCATTTTTGTACACGCCATATGGTATCGCGACCGACTTTGAGGTCGGCAGCAATTTTGTTTGTAGAGTCACCCCGGAGTAGTCGGCGGGCGATCATGAGCCGGCGACCTAGCATAATCCTCTCGCTTGGGGTCAGGAGATCGCGCAGGAACAGCTTCATGGCGTCTCGGCCACGGACAGTGCCCGCTGCAGTGTAGAGGGTATCTAGAATGGCTATACGCTCCTTTTGGCTCAACTCCCGCATCCGGACTTTCATGCCAGCATCCTACGCGAGGGTGCTTGATATATCAAACAGTTGACAATGCTGTGAAATAAGGTACTATTTCCTTGAACTGAACAGGGAGGTACATAATTGAGCGAGAATGGACACAGGTCTTTTGGGAGCACCGCAGCCCGTGTAGGTTTACATCTGGTCTCAAGAGCCATCGGCTCGTTTGGTCTGGCCTGGGTTGTCTACCTGGTCGTAGACAAGTGGGGCGCGGCCATGGGGGTTGCGATACTCGCCGGCACAGCGTGGTTTGTGCGGTCACTAGTCAAGCTCGTCCTGCACCTCTTGCCTCCGCTTACGCCCGAGCAGGAGGCCCAATTCGACAAAGACACGACCGAGTTTTGGCAGAGGTTCAGAAGCTAAGACAGCAAAAAAGCGGGGAGGTCCCCGCTTTTTATTTTTGCCTTACATTACTGTGCGGTAGATGTACCTGCTTGCGGTGAGCCCGAACCCGTGGGGGGCACTACTGCGCCGCCGGGGACGGAGGCGAGGACGGCGTCTATGGCTGCGCGCATCGAGGAGTACGGCTGGGCGCCATTGAGCGCTACAGACTCGGAACCAACCATGATAAGCGTGTAGGGTGTGCCCTGGCCGCCGGCCTTAATTGCCTCCTGGTAGGAGTCGGAAATCTTTTTGGCGTACTTGCCGGAGTTAAGGCAGGTAGTGAAGGTGTCTACATTAAGACCAACCTGGCCTGCAATCGTGGGGAGCTGTGAGAGGTCAAGCCCGTTGTCGCCCGGGGTTACCTCAAAGATCTTGTCTACATAGGCAAAGTATGCCGTGTCGCCGCCCTGCTCGGCTGCGCACTCTGCGGCCTCGGCCTCCTTGGGCGCCTTGGAGTGGATGTTGGCAAGGGGAAACGCGCGGGGGACCCAGGCCACCTGGCCGGACGCGCCATAGTAGTCCATGATCTGGTGCATGGTGGTGTTAAACAGCTTGCAGTGCGGGCACTCGAGGTCGTAGTACTCGATAACTTTTACGGGAGCCTGCGGGTTGCCCAGTATATGATCCTCGCCCGGTGTATAGGGGCGCACGCCTGCGGGGTTGCCGGCCGTGTCGCTAGGGGTACTGCCCGACTTGCCCGCCCAAAAGACCGCCCCGGCGATAATAAGGCCCGCGACCACGATAGTAATAGGAAGCGCGTAATTTCTGTTCATATGGGGCTATTTTACCGCCTGAGCCTAGAAGGGCAAGGTGTGGGTTATGGCGGGGGAGTCGGTTGTCTCTTCCCACTTACTGGTGTCTAACTTGATGTCGCGCACCGAGTCAAAGTCTTTGTACTTGAGCTTTTTGTTCTTTATGGCAAAACGGTACAGCTCGTCTGTAATGGCCACGTCGTCCAGGCAGTACTGCATCACCTTTTCTTTGAGCCCCTGCTTCCACCACTCCACCGCCTCCAGCCCGTTGCCGCTTTTCTTTTTACCCAAGGTTGCCTCGGCCACACCGTCGAGCTTAAGCCGGCGGCCCAGCACATTCTTAATCTCTTTAAGGAGGTCGACACTCTTAAACTTGGTGAGGTCGCCCGCATAGTACTTGTTGAGGATAGGGATATCGAAGTGGTCTGAGTTGTAGCCCACCAGCAGGTCGGCCGACTCTAAGATAGGCCAGAGCTTGTGCAGCTCATCGCGATAGAAGCCCTGGAGCTTTTTACTCTCAGAGTCGTAAATACCCACAACAGTGACCTCGAGGTTGGAGAAGTCGCCATTACCCTTAAACAACCCTTCAGTCTCGATGTCGAACGTGATCCGCCGCATTACGCTTGTGTAGTTAGGTAGTCTGCTATTGCGTCTGCCGGGAGCGTTTCCTCATGCCCGGAATTGAGGTTGCGCACCTTAAACTGCCCGCTCTCAAGTTCGTCCTGGCCGGCCACAATAAGCCACGGGATCTTATGCTTAACGGCGGTCTTTATCTGGTCGCCCAGTTTGCGCTCGCCAAAGTCTATCGCCACGTTGATGCCGGCGCGGCGCAAGGAGCCCGCAAAGGTCTGTGCCTGGTAGGCGAGCTCGGGTGCCGTTATAGCTACGTATACCTGGGTAGGAGAGGTATAGGTTGGCAGGAGCCCGCGGACCTCGAGGAATATGCGTATGGTCTCGTCGCTAATGGCAAAGCCCACACCCGGCAAGGGCTCGTCGTCAAAGAGTGCGGTTAGGTTGTCGTAGCGGCCGCCGCCCATAAGCGCGCGGTTGTTATCCGGATGGGTGTCGTAGACCTCAAACACCATGCCGGTGTAGTAGGCAAAGCCGCGCACGATAGACGGGTCCCAGACAATGTTGTTGATGCCGGCGTCTCTAAACTGCGCGAGCATCTGCGCAATATCTTGCGGTGGCTCCTCGGGCAGGAGTTTGCTCTCGGGGATACTGAGCTCGGAGAGCTGATGCAAAAAGTCCTCGCGCGGCATTTTGTCGCGGCGGTCCAAAAGCCCAAAGAGTTTCTTGCGCGCATCCTCGCCAAGACCGAGCTCATCCATAGTGGCGTTTAAAAACGTGCGCGAGCCCACCTTAATGATGAAGTCGCTCTCGGAGGCACCGAAGGCCATAGGCAGGCCATACGCCACCGCTAAAATCTCTGCGTCTGCCGCCATAGAGCGCGAGCCAAAGATGTCTACGTTTAATTGCCAGAACTCGCGCAACCTGCCGCGCTGTGTGCGCTCGTAGCGGAAGCAGTTGGGTATCGAGTAGTACCGCAAAGGGAAGCCTAATTCGCGGCGGCGGCCCGCCACCATGCGCGCCACAGTCGGTGTCATCTCAGGGCGGAGTGTGACCTCGCGCTCGCCCCGGTCTAGAAACGTATACGTCTGCTCTTTGGCCATCTCCTCGTTTTCTGCACCCTTGGCCCGGTAGAGCTCGGCGGGCTCTAAGATGGACGCCTCATACTCGACATAGCCCACGCGCTCGAGTGTTGTCCGCCACATGTCCATGATGAATTTGAGCACGCTAAAGTCTTCAGGATAGAAGTCGCGCACACCCTTGTACGGGTCGGTGCTCAGTTTTTTTTCCTGGTTTTTACTCATATTTTTGGCGATTCGTGTGCTTACTGCTATTCTACTACTAATGGACGATATTCTAAACATGCCAGACAAGCCATCAACCAAGAGAAATGCAGCAGGTCAAGTACTAAACTTATACAAAAAACTGGGAGAGACACCGCGAGAGAGGCTCGAGAGGCTGCGAGTGCAGAAGCCGCACTATGCCCACGAGGTGCTCTCCTATGCCGGGCGGCTCGACCCTATGGCCGAGGGCGTGCTTTTGTGTCTGGTAGGAAGCGCCAACAAGCGCCGCGACGCCTACTTAGACTTAAATAAGGAGTACAAGCTCGACATATTGTTTGGCTTTTCAACTGACACTTACGACATACTGGGCCGCGTGATGGAGACGGGCGACCCGGCAGGATTGACCAAAGCGGCACTGCAGCAGGCCTTAAACGAGTTTAGAGGGCATCTAAGCCAGGAGTATCCGCCATACTCATCCAAGCCCGTGGAGGGCAAGTCTCTCTTTGAGTGGGCACGCCAAGGTGCGCTCTCCTCAATTTTGCTCCCTAGCCGCCAGGTGACAATCTATCACTTAGACATTGAGAATTTGTACAAGGTTAAGGAGTCTCAGCTCCTGCAATATATAGAAGACGGGGTGGGCAAGGTTAATGGCGACTTTAGGCAAGAGGAGATACTGATGGCCTGGCGCCGCAACCTTAAGGCCAAAGGCGACCGCGAGTGGCCCTGCGCCACCATTAAGATTGAGTGCTCAAGCGGCACCTATGCGCGCTCGATAGCCCACGGCGTGGGCCGCGAGCTTGGCGTCCCCGCGCTGGCACTCCATATCCTCAGAACCCAAGCGGGCGAGTATAGGGTTGAAAAGTCCTTAAAGTAGGGTATTGTGCGTGGCGAAAGGAGTTCCCCATGCGCCCTATTGAAGTGCTTGCCCTCATAGGCGTCTTGATCGTCATATTTGGGCCGGCAGCCTGCACGATTCTGATGCCACACGCACATTAAAAAGCCCCGCCTTTGGGCGGGGCTTTTCTTTACCAGTCGAGCTCGCCGGTTTTGTACTCGGTCACGCGGGTCTCAAAGAAGTTCTTTTCTTTGGGCATGTCCATAATCTCGCTCATCCACGGGTACGGGTTGTCCTTGTGGTACTGGCGCTCGAGCCCTATTCTCTCAAGCCTGCGGTCGGCGATGTGCTCCACGTACTGCTTGACCGTTTGGGGCACGAGCCCCACGATGCCGCGCGGCAGGCAGTCGTCCACGTAGCGCTTCTCTAGCTCGACACCGCGCTTGATGTTGTCTACCAGAGTCTGCTTAAACTCAGGCGTCCAGATCACCGGGTTTTCCTGCACAATAGTGTTTATAAGGTCTGCGCCAAACGCCAGGTGCACCGACTCGTCGCGCAAAATAAACTGGAACTGCTCGCCAATGCCGACCATGCGGTTTTTGCGCAGCATGGAGAGCATCATGACAAAGCCCGCATAAAAGAATATGCCCTCCATGATGACGTAGTATCCCACCAGGTCGTGCACAAACCGCTTGATGTTCTCGACCCCTTGGGTAGTAAAGGTGTCGCTAAAGACCGACTTGGTCATCTCTACCACAAACTCGTCCTTTTCTTTTATGGAGGGGACGTTTTCATACATCTTGTATATCTCGTCGGGGTTGAGCCCCAGCGTGTCGCAGCAGTAGATAAACGTGTCGGTATGCACGGCCTCCTCGTAGGCCTGGCGCAAAATGTACTGGCGTGCCTCGGGGTTGGTTATGTGGCGATAAATTGCGAGCACCAGGTTGTTGGCAGTGAGCGACTCTGCGGTAGAGAAAAACCCGAGATTCCAGAGAATCATCCTTTTTTCGTCTTCACTTAAAGCGCCTGGCTTTTTCCATAGCTCAACATCCTGCTGCATGGAGACCTCCTCGGGCACCCAGTTGTTGGCCACGCCCTTTTTGTAATGGACGCGGGCCCACTTGTACTTCATCGGAAGTATTTTGTTCGGGTCGGTGGTAGAAGCTCCGTTAATTATTCCCATACAGATTTACAGATTGACTGAATTGCTAGCGGCTAGTAGACCCATTTTAAGGCTTGCCCGGGGGATAGGGAAGTGGATTGCAAACCAAGAAACAGGTTTGGTGGTTGACACTAGTGCGCAGACCATTGTATTGTTCTATGGAACCTTCAGTAGGGAGTGTTTGATGCAGTTCTTTTGTGGTTTGGAGTGGGTGCCTGTGGCCGCCAACGACAACGACGGCCCGTGGCCGCATATCCCATTCCCCGACGGCTGGTACGCCAGCTGCTAGGGCCTCAAGCCCCGAGATGAAGAAGCCCCGGCTTCTCGCTCGGGGCTTTTTCTTTTGTATGGTTGGTTAGGCGCTGCAGGACTCGCAGGCTTCGCTAAGCACTTCTATCTTGGGGCGGGATTTGACCGCAAGAGGCGCGCCGCCAAGCGTGGGCACACCCGAGGAGCCTCCCATGCTCGCCTCGGCAGTAAACATGCTGCCCTCGGCGTACGGCGCCTTGCGAGCCTCAGCGATAAGCTCCATCTGGCCGGCGTCCACCTGCGCGGCCTCAACAGTAGCCACCACCTCGCCCACACTCATAAGCGCCACAGCCTCTGCGGCATTTTGAGCCTGCGTGGCCTGAGCCATGAGTGTGTCCTGGGTCGAGACGGTTACGGTCTCTTGTATCACGACCGTGCTTGCAATGCCGGAGGCCACCGGGGCGCCCGCGTCGGTGCTTGTGGTGTGCTTGGAGCTATCTATGGTCGACTTCTCAATGCGCGACGCTCCAAGTGTGCGCAGGTAGTAGGTGGTCTTGAGCCCCAGCCCCCAGGCGTACTGATACAGCTCGCTTAAGACGCGCCCGCTAGTGCCACCGTAGAAGATGTTTAATGACTGCGACTGGTCTATCCAGCGGCCGCGGTAGGCAGCTGCCTTGATAAGCCACTGCGGCTCCATCTCAAACACCTCCTTGTACTTCTCGCGTATGCCCGGAGGTATCTCGTGGATGTCCTGGACCGAGCCGTCGTGGAACTTGATGCGCTCAAGCATCTCGCTGCTCCAGAGCCCGAGCTTTTTGAGGTCCTCAACCAGATACTCGTTGACTATCATAAAGTCGCCGGCCATGTTGGACTTTACGTAGATATTTTTGTAAATAGGCTCCACGGTGGGGTAGCAGCCCGCGATGTTTGCGGTGGTGGCGGTGGGCGCGTGTGCCTGGGTGTTGGAGTTGCGCATGCCCCACTGGCGCACAGCCTCGCGCACCATCTGCCAGTTGAGCGTCTCGTGGCGCGGCACATCTATGCGCATACCGCGCTCCTGCTCCAGGAGGGCCAGGGTGTCCTGGGGCAAGATCCCGCGGTCCCACTTGGAGCCCTTGTAGGTCTCATAGGTGCCGCGCTCTTTGGCCAAAAGCGCCGAAGAGAGTATCGCGTGGTAGGAGATCACCTCCTGAGACTCGTCGCTAAACTTGACCGCCTCGTCCGTGTCAAAGTTGATACCCATCTTGTACAGGGCATCCATAAGACCGCGCAAACCTAGCCCCACGGGCCTATGGCGCATGTTGGAGTTCTTGGTCTTCTGCGTAGGGTAGTAGTTAACGTCGATAACGTTGTCGAGCATGCGCATGGCAACAGGTACCACGCGCGCAACCAGGTCGCGGTCAAAGCGGGCATCCGAGGTTACAAACGCCCCCAGGTTTAAGGAGCCCAGGTTGCATACGGCCGTCTCAGTTTTGGAGGTGTTGAGTGTAATCTCGGTGCACAGGTTGGAGGAGTGCACGACGCCCACATGGTCCTGCGGGCTGCGGACGTTGCTCGGGTCTTTCCAGGTAATCCAGGGGTGGCCGGTCTCAAAGAGCATGGTAATGTGCTTGCGCCAAAGATCTGCCGCCTTGACCACTTTGTGGAGCTTAATGTGGCCCTCCTGGGCCAATTTCTCGTAGCGCTCATACGCCTCATCAAAACGCTTGCCATACAGGTCATGCAGGTCGGGCGTGTCAGACGGGCTAAACAGCGTCCACTGGCCGTCCTCCTGGAGGCGCTTCATAAACAAATCGGGGATCCAGGTTGCTGTGTTGAGGTCGTGGGTGCGCCGGCGCTCATCACCGGTGTTTTTACGCAGTTCCATAAAGTCCTCAATCTCGAGATGCCAGTACTCCAGGTATACCGCGGTGGCGCCGCGGCGGCGGCCCGAGCGGTTAATGGAGATGGTGACGTCGTTCTCTATGCGCAGGAAGGGGACCACGCCCTGGCTCTCGACACCGGTCTTAGACACCAAAGAGCCCACCGCGCGGATGTAGGACCAGTCGACACCGAGGCCGCCGGCATACTTCAAGAGCTGTGCGCCGTCTTTGTACTCGTCAAATATGGAGTGCAGGTCGTCCGGCACGGTAGAGAGAAAACACGAGGAGAGCTGGGGCACGGTGGTGCCTGCGTGATAGAGGGTCGGCGAGGAGGGCATGTAGTACATCGCCGACATGATCTCGTAAAACTCTATAGCCTGGGCCTGGCGTGCCTCAGGCGTCTTCTCGGCCAGAGCGCAGCCCATGGCAACACGCATCCAGAATATCTGCGGGGTCTCCAGCAGCTTGCGGGTTTTGTGCTCCTTGGAGAGATAGTTGGAGTGCAAAGTTTGTAGCCCGAGGTATTTAAAGTCGTTGTCCCGCTCTATAACAAGCGCCTCTGCGAGCTTGGGCAGGTCAAACGAGAGCATCTCTGGGTCAAACCAGCCGATCTCCACGCCTTTGTGCATGCTGCGGACAAACGCAGCCTTGTGCTCTTCCTCCAGGCGGGTGTAGTCGGCAATCGGGCCTATAACCTCGCGATACATGTGCTGCAGCAGGAGCCGCGAGGCCACATAGGAGTAGGCAGGGTCGCGCTCAATCATGCTTCGGGTCACCATGATAAGCACGTCGTGGATGTCGTTGGTAGAGATGCCGTCGTACATCTCCTGGCGTACGCGGGCAATAACGCCGCGGCTGTCTATGACAGACTCGTACCCCTTGCTTGCATACTTTAAGGAGGAGGCAAGTTTGTCCTCGCTAAAGTTCTCGCGGCTGCCGTCGCGCTTGGTTATAAGGAGTGCGTTGTCCTCTATCTTTTCTGCAACTTCGGCCTTGGCCTCCTCGCGTGCCTTCGCATGCTCGTAGCGGTAGATAATATAGTCTTTGGCCACGCCAAAGTACCCACGCTCCATAAGCGCCATCTCTACCAGGTCCTGCACATCCTCCACGGTTGGTATAAACGCCGTGTTGCCAAACTTGGCCTCGAGCGTGTCGACAACAACCTTGGTAATTTGGATTGCGTCGCGGTCGTGGCTGTCGCCAGTCACCGCGGCAAAGGCTTTTTGTACGGCAACGGTGATTTTTGCGGGTTCAAAGTCGGCGATAGATCCGTTGCGCTTCTTTACCTTTGGGGTGGCCATACAGACAGGGGATTAGCTGGTAGTGATAAATAACAGATATCTATTATCGCTCGATGCGCGTGAAATCGCCCTGTGCATAACGCATAACGGAACTAAATTCATCAAAACGCAACCGAAATTACACAAATTGACGCAAATATAGACTTTTTTGCCTCAAAATTGCCTTATTTTTGTGGGTTTTCTCCCACCACAAAAACGGCTCCACTGAGCCGTTTTTAGAGCTATTGATTTGTGTGCCAAACATGTGTTGTGGTTTTTATCCCACCCAAGCGAGACTGTAGTAGAATGTGGTATGACTCAAAATGCGTGGAACTTCCTGTTCTCAGTCTTCTTCCTTATCGTGCTGGCGTGGTCGGTGCTGTGGGTGGGGCAGGTGCAGGGCGGCTACCCCACCTCGATCCCGCCGTTTGATGTCCTGCTCATATCGCTGGCGGCTTTCCGGATCACGCGGCTCCTGGTGTACGACAAAATCGCGCAGTGGGTGCGCGATATCTTTGCCGGGGCACGGGAGGGCACTTTTAGCCACACGGTCGCAGACCTCCTGGCTTGCCCGTGGTGTATAGGCTTTTGGGGCGCGCTTGTGGCCGTGGTGGCGTACTACACCACCCCCTGGGCTTGGTTTGTCATACTCTTTTTGGCCTTGGCGGGCCTGGGCTCGCTCCTGCAGGTTATTGCAAACGGCATCGGCTGGTGGGCGGAAAACCTCAAGCTCGAGGCCAAGGAAAAGAACCGCGACCTTAGGCTCTAGAACACGATAGGTACAACGAGCTGCCTGTCGTTCTCCGGCAGGCCGGACGGGTTGTCGTTGTGGAGGATCACTGTGCCCACAGAGCCCTTCTGCTGCGCGGGGAAGCTGAGCGTGATTGAAAACGGTACATACTCCTGCGTCATCCACTCACCCTGTGCCTGTGCCGGGCCCTCGGCAATCTTTGTTCCGGATGCATTTTTGATCTCGACGGGGAAGGAGGCCTCAAAGTACCACCCGCCGCGTGCCTTGCCCGTAATGGTTAAAGGCGAGGAGATAGTGGCACCATTTTTTAAAGACTCGACCACCAGCATGTCCTCAAACTGGGGGTTTGTGGCTGTAGTGGTTGTGGCTTGCTGTGAGCTTGTCGAATCCGTTGTCGGTGCAACCGACTTGCCCGGGAGTATAAAAAGGATAAGCGCTGCAACGATGATAAGTGCGGTTAGTATGCCCAATATCCAGCCTGTCTTGTTCATATACCCATAAGACTACCGCCCGAGCTGAAAATTACAAGCATACCTGTTGG
Organism: uncultured Candidatus Saccharibacteria bacterium; assembly: GCA_964566795.1. Lineage (GTDB taxonomy): Bacteria > Patescibacteriota > Minisyncoccia > Phycocordibacterales > SBAW01 > GWA1-54-10. The sequence goes on from CAZMIU010000001.1 coordinate 86,012, forward strand.
GGCACAAGCGCCGGCGGGCCAGGACACCTCTAGGGTGGCCCAGCCCGCCGGCTTAGGTGCTTACTTTTTCCATTGTGTTGTTGACCTAGCTGCTACACTGTCTACAACTCACGGTGTGGTGCTGGGGTAACGGCGGCCGCTATGCGGCTCATGTGCGCCGTGCCCGCACAGGCCCTGCTAGCCTGCACACCCACATAGTACGCCGGCGGCCTTAAACAGATATGAATAATTGCATGAAGAAATTGCATTAAGCGCTCATGTTTTTGTGGTGGGAGAAGTCGAGCGTACGCGTGTTTGCCTCTTGTGCCGCCTGCGCAGCTGCGCCCCCAAGCGGCAAGAGCACAGACACCACCGTGCCTCCGGGGCGCTTGGGAGTGCTGCGCCTGCTTTCTACCAGTATCTTGCCGCGGTGGGCGCGCACCATCTCGTTTACGATAGTGAGCCCCAGGCCCGCTCCCTCCTCCTGCCCTTTGCGGTTACGCGAGGAGTCGGCCCGGTAAAACGGCTCAAACACGTGCAATAGCTCCTCCTGAGTCATCCCCATGCCGGTGTCTTGTACCTCAAAGAGCACCATGCCCTCCTGGGGGCGCAGCACCGCCCGCACCATGGCATGCGCGCCGCCCGGCGTGTAGGAGAGCGCGTTTTTTATAAGGTTAGACATCACCTGCTCGAGAGCTGCCGCGTTGCCAAAGACAATAGAGCCCCGCTCGGTCTGGAGCGAGAGCTTGATGCTGCGCTCGCGCGCGAGCCCCTGGTAGTGCCTGACCACCTGCTCGCTCAGGGGGGTAAGGTCGAGGTTCTTAAACTGCATACGCTCGGGGCGCGCAAGCGTGTTTAAAGACAGGAGGTTGTTGATAATCTCGGAGATGCGGTTGAGCTCTCCGATAATCTCCCTAAAGGTTGAAGCCAAGTCCCGGTCAAGAGACTGGTCAAAGAGCGCCACTTCGCTGTTGGTCTTAATGATAGAGAGCGGGGTCCTGAGCTCGTGGGCGATATTTGATATGAACAGTTTTTGGTGGCGCAGGTTGTCGCGCGCCGGCTTGAGGCTCAGCCGTATAAGGAGCCCGGAGGCGCCCACCGCCGCCGCAAGAAGCAGCACAAGCATAACCAGGCCGCTCTGAGCATACGCAGCAACCGCGAGTATGGCGCCCATGCACAGCAAGGTAAACCCAACCTGGAGGGCCACGATATGGGTCGCCGTCCTAAAGAACACGTCGCTTGTGTAGCTATGCGTGAACTTCTCCCAGGAGGCGGTAGCCCACGCCACGAACTGTCTCAAATAGTTGTTCGCCATCTTCGTTTGCTCCCAGCTTCTTTCTCAGGTTCTTCATATGCACATCAAGCACGTTGCTCCATGAGAGCGAGTTAAAGTCCCACACGTGGTCAAACAGCTTTTCCCGCGATAAGACCTCGTTTGGCTGGCGCATAAAGCACTCCAGCAGCGAAAACTCCTTGAGCGTCAGCGGAATTTCCTGGCCGTCGCGGCGCACCACGCGGGTTGCCATGTCCATCTCAAGCGGCCCCACCTTGAGCGTGACCGGCTTTTGCTGCGCGGGGCGCCTCAGCACGGCGTTGAGGCGCGAGAGAAGCTCCTCAAAGCTAAACGGCTTTACGATATAGTCGTCTGCGCCCTTGTTGAGCAGGTCTACCTTATGCTCTGTTTCGTTGCGGGCAGTCAGTATGACAATGGGGGTGGTTACGCCCTCCTTGCGCACGGTCTCGGTAATAGTGGCGCCATCAAGCCCAGGCAGCATCAGGTCGAGGATAATAAGGTCGTATTCGTTTCTATACAGGAGTATGCGGCTGCGTGCCTTCTCCGGGTCGGGGAGCCAGTCTACGGCAAACCCCTTAAGCTCCAACCCCTTTTTTAGGGCCTTAGCCAAGCGCTCCTCATCTTCGACTATGAGTAGGTGCATACGGATGGTTTATGAACGATTAATACCCCATAAGTATGAGGCATACAACCTGAACTATTCATGAACGCAGCAGTAAAGACAGCAAATACCTTGCAAATACTAGGCTTTTTGGAAGGTCAGCCAGTCGTGTGGCAGCAGCCAGCGGGCTATGTGGTAGATGCCATACGTGATAAAGAATGCCGCCAACACGTCTATAGAGTAGTGCAGGTGCCCCAAGAGTACTACCACGCCAAAAAAGACCGACCATGCCAAAAACACATACCTAAGCCAGGGCGTGTGCCAGAATATGAGCGCCATGAGGAATGGTGCGCCCGTGTGACCCGAGAAGAAGTGGTCCGCGCCAAAGAACATGCGGGCAATAGCAGGCGTAAACTCGTCTGAAGGCGCCTGCGTTATAAACGCGCCCACGTGCGTGAGCGAGACAAAGATGCAGCGTATGAGCACAAACAGGGTGAGCGCATGGAGCACAAACGGGATACGCTTTGGCCTCTCTAGGCACAGCGTCGTGATAAACGCCACTAAGAGAAACATCCCATAGACAAAAAATATGCCCACATCAAAGACGGGCGTGTTTGAGAGGATAATGTCGCCCACCGGGTTGGTTGCGGAGTCGTTGGCAAAGTCTATCGCCAGGGGCTGCATGACAAATATTGCCACCAAAAACAGCCCCAGCGACACAACAGAATTAACCCACAGCTGCCAGTCTGACCAATGCTCGCGGTGCCGCTCTATAACCTTTCTCATACAAGTGCTTTGCGGTAAAAGTCCTCAAACTGCTCCAGTACGCCGTCTATGTCGTGGTGCGCGATAATCTCCTGGCTTTTTGCGCCCATCTGTTTCCTCAGCTCCCGGCTCTGCATAATCTCATCCAAGTAGCCGGTAAGTTCTTCGCTGCCCCCAGGCTCAAAGAGGTAGCCGTTTTGCCTGTGGTGAATAAGTTCCGGCAAGGCAACCGCGCGTGCACCCACCACAGGGAGCCCCGTGGCCATGGCCTCCATAGCGACAATGCACTGGAGCTCGGCGATGCCGGCGTTTACAAAGCAGTCTGAGGCGGCGTAGAGGCTGGGCAAAAGGTCATCTGGTACAAAACCGGTAAAGGTCACCCTGTCGCCAATGCCTAAATCCTGCGCCAGGCGCTTGAGCTTATGTTGCTCGGCACCGTGGCCCGCAACTATAAAGTGGAAGTCTTTGTTTTGGCACAAGGCAACGGCGCGCAATACCACGTCCACGTTCTTTTCCTTATCCAGCCGGCCCACAAACAAAAGCGTGGGCTTGTCGGGAAGCGCATAGGCCTGTTTGGCGGGGCCGGGGTCGGTCTGCGGGCTAAAGCGCTTGCGGTCTATACCGTTGGAGATTGCCGGTACCGAGGCCTTAAGCCAGGGCTCTAGCATCACACCCGCGGTGCGGGTGGGGGCAGAGACCCCTTTGGTGCGCCCAAGCACACGTGCCGCGTCCTGCCAGGCCAGGCGGTGTATAAGGTCTGTGATTGGAGTAGGTAGATGCAAATAGTGGGTGAGGTTCTCCGGCATAAAGTGGTTGGTTGCTACCACCGGGATATTGTGGCGCCCGGCCTCACGAAGGACCATGCGCGATATGGGGAAGTGCATTTGGATATGCACGATGTCCGGCCTAAATTCCGCTATAGCCTGCGCTGCCCGCCGGCTTATCCCGCTTATCAGCGGCATCACAAACCTAAACTTGGGCACGATAAAGATGGGGAAGGAGCGTACGCCATAAAAATGCACACGCCCGTGCATGTCTTTGGTCGTGGATACGCTTGGGCCGGGGGCTACCACAGCCACCTCGTGGCCGCGCTCCACAAGCGCGTGGGCAAGCCTCTGGGTAAAGTAGGAGGCCCCGTTAACGTGCGGGTAGTAGGTGTCGGAAGCGATTAAGACTCTCATGATGGTTAGGCACGACGAGCGTACCAAATGCCGGCTACTATACCTACACATCCTACAACAAGCCCGGCCGCGGCAAAGTAGTCCAGATACCGGCCTATTACCTCATACGCCTCGCCAAAGAAGTACCCGAGCCCCACGAAAAACGCCGCCTGCGCGAGAGTGACCACTAAACAGGTGGAGGCAAAGGTCATGTAGGGCACGCGCACAAGCCCTGCGGTAAACAGGCCCGCAGAGCCCACACCGTGTATGAGCTTGGAGGCCATCATCATTTTGTAGCGGTGGGTATGAAAGCGCTCGCGTGTCTGCTCGATGCGCTCGGGCGTGAGCTTAAAGAAATTTTTTATAGGTTGCGTGTACTTCCAGTGGCCGCCGTAGCGGCCCAGCAAGTACCAAAACGCATCGCCCAGTATGTCGCCCACGACAATTATTGCGTACACGATAAAGAGGTTGAATATCCCGAGGCTCACCAAAAAGCCGGCGATGACCGACACGATAGGACCCTCCATGATCGCGATGGGGAAGAGCAGTATGTAGCCCCCGGTCTCCAAAAGGCCAATAATCTGTGCAAGCTCCATAGAATAAGTATAGCCCGCAAGGGTTTTTAGGCGTACCCTTGCGCACTATTGACTTTATATACTTTGTTAGGTATAGTTTATAGGACAGCACATCACACAAGGGAGGATCAGATGTTCCTGTTTTTTGTCCGTGTACTCAGCGTGTTGGGGTTTGCAGTCTTCTTTGCAAATACCGACAACCCCTACCTCATGCTCGCGTCTGCGCTCTGCATGGGTGCGGTCATCGGATCGGAGTGGGGAGAGTACTCGGTTGCGAGCATATGCTCGTTTGCCTTGGTCATGTTCCTCGACGCCGCGAGCTTTGCGGTAAACGGGGCGCTAATGACTAACTACTTCTTCCCGTGGGCAGACGCCCACAGGCAGATGGGGTTGGCAAACTTCTTCATGCTGGTAGCAATCGGGATCTTCTTTGTGGTCCAGGTTAACTACACCTGGGACTACATCCAGAAGAGGAACGAAGCCCGCTCTGTCTAGTAGCCGGCCACTTGTGTAAAGCCCCGCGGGAAACTGCGGGGCTTTTTATTTTGATATACTGCGGCAATGGCGGATTCGCTGATTGTCTTTTTGGGCACCTATCTTATTTTTGTGATGATCGTGGCCATTGGGGTGTACGGCTTTAGCAGCAACAAGGTGCGCTGGCTGGAGTACGGACTCTCCATAGTGGGAGGGCTTGCGCTTGGCTACATACTGGCGCGCCTGGGGGGCTTCTTTTTTTACCACGAGCAGCCGTACTCGGTGCTAAACTACACGCCGCTTATCCCGCACGAAATAGACAACGCTTTTCCTTCAGATCATGCGGTGGTGGCCGGTGTCTTGGCCGCTATCGCAAGTCTCTACAACCGGTCACTAGGGCTCCTCATGTGGTTTCTTGCCTTGGGCGTTGCCGCAGGTCGCATGCTTGCGGGCGTGCACTACCCACTGGACGTAATCACGGGCCTTATTGTGGGCGGGGTGTGTGCGGCAGCGGCACACTATACAGTTCATCTCTATTTCAGTAGAAAAACGCATACTAACTAGGTTCCGATTACTCGGTATCAAGATTAGTACCTATGACACTAGCACTCACCAAGCGCATCGCCGGCTCTGTTGCGGGCCTTATGCTCGGCACCCTGCTCGCACTCGCAGCTCCCTTAACCTACGCGCAGACCTCTACCACCACTGACCCGGGCACGCCGGGCGTACCGGCAACTGGTGCCGGAGACAGCACCATGGCGCTTGTAGCCCTGGCCGGTTCGGCGCTGGCATTAGTTGCCGGTGGTACCTACTTGGCTCGCACTCCCCGCAGCGAGGCCTAACCCATGCAGCACAGAGGTGTGCGCATAGCAGTCATACTCATGATGATAGCGGCGGGCGTGGTGTTTGTAACCACGCTCGTTCGCGCTACCCTCTATGCGCCCTCCGGCGAGGTGGCCTCTAGCACCTTGGCTGCGCTTGCACCCGCGCGCGAGGCGAGCGCGGGCGATTTGCCAGAGCGTCTGCGTATCCCCGCGCTTTCTATAAACGCATATGTGCGGCACGTGGGCATTAATGCCGATGGCGACATGGCAACGCCCGGCAACTTTACCGACGTCGGGTGGTACAAATACGGCACAGTGCCCGGCTTTGTGGGCAGTGCGGTCATGGACGGCCACGTGGACAACGGACTCTCGCGCAACGGCGTGTTTAAAAATCTAAGCCAGCTTAAGGTGGGAGATGAGCTGTTTGTAGACACTGCATCATCAACCGTGCTGCGCTTTGTCGTGCGCGAGGTTGTCTCCTATCCCGTGGGGGAGGTCCCGGCCGAGAGGATATTTACCACACGAGGCGGCGTGTACCTAAACCTTATTACCTGCGACGGTGTGTTTAACAAAACGGCCAACGACTATGAGAGCCGCTTGGTAGTGTATGCCGAGCTGGTGCCTTAGGCCTTCTTGAGCTTCGTCTATTTACTTCTTTAGCTTCGCTAGGGTACGCTCCACGTCGACTATGGAGACGGGCTTGACCAGATGCTCGTCAAACCCGGCCTCTGTCGCTTTGTCGCGGTCCTCGTCCTGGCCGTAGCCGGTGAGCGCTACAAGCGATATGTCGTAGCCAAACTGCGCGCGCAGCCGCTTTGCAACCTCGTAGCCCGATATGTCGGGCAGCCCGATGTCGAGCAACACTACCTGCGGCCTGTGGCGCGAGGCCTCCTCGAGCGCCCCAAAGCCGGTGTGCGCTATAGCGACCTTGTGCCCGTTGTGCGTGAGCAGGGTCGAGAGCATGGTCGCTGCGGTCTCGTTGTCGTCTACAACCAAGACCCCTATAGGCCCGGCCGCTTGTGCATGCACCATCATTGCCTCCGCAGAAAAGCGCTCGCGCGGCTGCTTGAGCCCTGCATCAAGTACGGGAGCTGCTGCTGGCGCCAGCGTGGTGGGTGCGGGCAAGCGCACCACAAAGGTGCTGCCGGTGCCTATGGTGCTCTCTACAACAACCCTGCCCTGATGCAGCTCTACCATGCGCTTAACCAGAGAGAGGCCTATATGGAGGCCGCCGGGGCCCTCCTGGCGCTGCACACCCCCGGCAAAAGGCTCGAATATCTTTTGCATGCGCTCAGAGGCTATGCCTTGGCCGTTGTCGCGCACCTCAACAACCGCCTCCTGTCCCTCGCGGCGCGCGACAAGCTCAATGGCACCGCCCTGTGGGGTATACTTGGCCGCGTTGTTGAGAAGGTTTACAAACACCTGGGCCAGCCTCACCGGGTCTGCGTCGATCCAGATAGTCTCGTGCGCAACTGTCTTGGTAAAGGAGTGGTTGCGCGAGGAGAGGTAGGGCAGCGCCATCTCAAGCGAGCGGTCAATGATATCCTGGAGCCGCACTGTCTCGGGCCGGAGCGTAAACTTTTTTTGCGAGATACGGGTCATGTCCAGCAGGTCGTCAAGCAGGCGGGCCAGGGTGTTTAGGTGCGCGCCCATCATGTGGTGCACCTCCTTGGAGCCCTGTTCGCGCAGTTTAAGCAGTTCGAGCCCGGAGAGCACCGGGGAGAGCGGGTTTCTGAGCTCGTGGGCGAGTATTGCTATAAACTCGCTCTTGGCCTGATCCTCGCTTGCCACTTTCTCGAGCGTGCCCTCAAGCTGGCCCACATGCGTCTCGAGCGCCTTGACCGCCTCTTTGCGCTCCTCGGTTATGGAGGTAAAGAGGATAAATATGAGCGAGAGCGTGCCGATAATCATCTGCACGCCAAACAGGGCTTTGGTGGCACTTGCGCTAACCGGCCCGTACCCCCAGAGTATCCCCGATATGCCTATGACCGCGAGCATAAACAGCGCCAGCGCCGTGCCGCGCGGACCGGCGCGCAGGGATATCCAGATAAGCGGGAAGATGAGTATATAGATGAGCGATATGCCTGCGATGGAGCCGTGCGGGGTCCAAAACATAAGGAAGACGAGTACAAATATTGAGCCAAACATCGCCACGCCCTCAAGCACTTCCCGCCACGTCTTTTTAAACCACGGGCGGTACCCCCAGCGCAGGACAAACGGGCCAAACGAGAGCAGGGAGACCGCGTGGCCCACCCATAGCCCGACCCATAACTCCAGCTTCCACACGCCGGTGTAGAGGAGCGCGGCACTCCCCGCTATGGCAAGTGCCGATATAAACGTTGCGACAAAAGCTGCGAGTATGAGCGCCAGGCTGTCGCGCAACCTGCTCATAAGCGGATGAAAGCTAAAGCGCACAAGAATGTAGGAGGCGATACATGCTTCGAGCGTGTTGCTTGCCGCAAGCGCTGCGGCAAGCGGCGTGTCGTAGCCCTGCACGACAAACGTCACAAACAGCGAGAGCACAAGCGCCGGCCACAGGTTGATACCCCAAAACAAGAGCCCGGCGAGGCCCACTGCAGAGACGGGCCACACGAGCGTGGCGCCAGAGGAGCCTGCCGGCAAAAAAGTGAGGCTCAGCCATGCCACGCCGGCGTACAGGAGCCCCATGAGGATAAAACGCGCCACATAGGTGAGCGCCGGGTTGTTGGGGAAAAATGGTTGCATGGACTACTATCACCCTACCTCACCTTCCTGAGCGCTTAATGAAGCCAGTAGGGGGTGCCGCAACAGTACCAAACCCGCGCAGGACAAACAAACCGCCCTCACATAAAGAGGGCGGCTGTACCTGTGGGGCCAGGTCTAGTAGACCAACTTTTTATATCCAGCTTAGTAAACTAAGCTGGAGTGCTCTTCCACCACCTCCTTAAACCTCTCTGCGAGCACAGGATGGTTGTGGTTGATATGGTTGTACATGCGCACCTTGAGCATAAGCATCTTGTGCTCGGAGTCTATCTCCTCGTGGCCGCACTCGCTGCAGGTCAGTATTATTTCTCGCTCGTGTTGCATAGGATAATCCTATACAACTGACCCTGATAGTTTGATGAATTATTCGCCCGAGTCTTCGCCGTATCCGTCGCCCGGGGAGTAAAACTCTATATCTTGTGCATTGCGCTCGGCGTCGTGCTTGGCCTGCTCGAGCCTCGTGTGCTCGCGCGCTTCCGGCGTCTGTTGCTCTGCCTCCACCTTCATATCCTCGTCTATCTGCTTGGGGTCATTAAGGCTCCCATATATCCACAACAGGAGTATTGCTACGCCCACGAGCCCTACGATTATCAGGGCTATATCCATGCCCACAGCATACCATATGGGGTTCTCACAAGAGCATCAGGAGTGATGCGGTATATATGGTTGTATGGAACGCCACATACACACAAACGAAGGGTCGCATATGTATCTTAAGGATTATACAAAAGGGGAAGCAGACACCACAGAGACGATTAAGCGCAACCATAAGACGTCTGACGCGCTCCTGGCCAAACTCGCAGCCAAGCTGCGCGGCAGGGCGGGCCGCTTTCGCGGCAAGAGCGGCAGGCGGGAAAACAACAAGGCCCGGGGAGGCAACATGGCGCGCTAGCTTGTATACTCTGAGTATGAACAGGGGTTACATAGCAAGGCTCATACTGGTCGCGGTGCTTCTTGTTGGCGCGTCGCCGGTGTCTGCCGCAGGCGTGGTCGAGCAAAACGGCCGCCCTTCGGGCAACTGGTCTGGGTATGTGGCCTCGCGCGACACCTACACAGGCGTGGGTGCCACATGGGTGGTGCCCGCGGTTGCGGCCACCACAACTCTTATGAGCGATGTGGCGTGGGTGGGCATCGGGGGCTCAAAAACAAAGGATCTTATCCAGGCGGGCACGCACGGAGCGGTCCAAAACGGCCAGACGCAGTACTGGGCGTGGTACGAGCTCTTGCCCGCGTACCAGGTAGTTATACCGGTTGCTGTTGCGGCAGGAGACGAGGTTGAGGTGGCCCTGCAGGAAATTGCACGCGACCTGTGGTATCTCTCGTTTATAAACAAGAGCACGGGGCAGAGCTACTTTACGACACTCGAGTATCACTCCAAACGCAGCTCGGCCGAGTGGATAGAGGAGATGCCCAACGTGTATGGCAGGGAGGGCGGCCGCATTTTTGCGCCGCTGAGCGAGTTTGAGCGCGTGGAGTTTACGGAGGCCTTTGCGGTTATCAATGGCGAGCGGCGCAGCCTTGCGGACATCAAGTCAAGCGCAGTGTCTATGGTGGCCAAAAACAACAAGCGGCTTGTGCTGGCCGCACCGTCGGGCGTAACCCCTCAAAGCTCGTTTGTGGTTACGCGCTCAAGCGCGGTGCCGAGCCCCATGACCAAGCAAACTATGAAGCAGTACCGCGCCTCGGCGCACGACATTGTGTGGTCCCTGCCCCGGTAACTTCACTCGGCTCCCGCGGCCGTTGTGGCACGCCTAGAGTAGGCGGGCCTCGATGCACATAAACAGCGGTATCTCTCGGCGGGCGGTATCCTCGGCCTTTTGCCTCGGGCCCTTTTGGCTCTGTTTGTGGGAGATCCACTCCTCGAGCCGGGTGACGCTGAGCTCTGCGCCGTGGAGTGCCTTAACAAAGTCCTGGAGCGAGCGGTGGTAGGAAATGGTCTCAGATTTTCGAACACGGCCCGGCGCCATGTCGACCGCGACCTTGGCCGCCGAGAGGTAACCGTCTATGCGGCGGTACTGGGTCTTTGTATCCTCGTCAAAGCCCCAGCTTGAGCGCTTTAGCACGCGGAACGCGGGGTGGTTGAGCACAAAGACAAACCGGCCGCCAGGTTTGAGCACGCGCTTAACCTCCTTAAACACCGCGCCAATGTCTTCCATGTTTTGGAGTGCCAAGACGCACAGCGCCGCGTCAAACTGCGCATTGCCCGCAAACGCGAGCTTGTGTGCCGGGGTGATATGAAACTGCACGCCCGGGGTTTGTGCCTTAGCCTTGGCGATAAGCTCTTTGGATATATCGGCGCCCATGACGTGCTTGGTGTGTTTAAGCACCTCGCGGGTAAAGTAGCCCTGCCCGCACCCTACATCAAGCACGCGCTCGCCCTCCTTTATAGACAGTATGCGCATGAGGTTGGGCGCAATAACTTTGGCCTGGTAGGTGTCCTCGCCGCCTAGGTAGTCGTCGTACCAGGTTGCAACGTCGCCCCAGGAGGTGTCTTTCTTCATCTGCTCACTGTAGCGCATACGAGCCTAAAAAAGAAACCGCCGCGACTGTGCCGCGGCGGAAATTCTTGGTCGTCTGATTACTCGGGCGGGTGGTAATATCCGCGTGAGTCGAATGTGCCGTCTCTGCGCGGCCGCGTTTCTTGTTTTCGGTTCTTCTGCTCGTGGGTGGCGTGCCGGCGCAGGAAATACTCGAGCCCGCGCGTCGCACCGTGGGGCTGGTAGCCCCGCACGCTCCAGATAATGGTGGAGTGGATCATGACGACCTGCTTCCACACTTTGTCGAGCTCCTGACAAACCTCCTCGCGCATGCGCTTGGGGACGCCAAAGTCTTTCATGAGCTCGTCAGCGCAATGTCCATGACGGCGTTGCATCTCGGTCTCAGGTTCTCGCTTTTTTCGCGGCATCAATGCCTCCTGTTGTTGTCCGCTTGCACCATAACAAACCTGGGGCAAAAAGGAAGCCCGGCGCTTAGCGCCGGGCGGGGTTGAGTGCCTGATGTTTGGGCAAGGCACAGTAGTTGGAGCCTTGCATCCGCTCGTATCCGCAGCGGCGTCCGTCCTCGTCGTGTGCGTGGCACTGCGTTGCCTCACTCGCAGCCAACTTGTACTTCTGGGGGTCGTGCAGCTCAGTTGCGGGCTTGAGTGTGCCCACAAGCACGGGCATTGTGTATACAACAGGGGGTGGGAGCTCTTCCGCGACGGGCTCGGGTTGGGGCTCGGGTGGCACAGATGGTGGTGCCGCGGCCTTGGGCTTTGCCGGCTTTGGTGCCTGCTTTTTTTGGGGCGCCGCGCTTTGCTTGGTTTTGTTCTCCTTTGGTTTTTTTGCCTTGCCAGGGCTCCTTGTCGAGGGGATCTTCTTCCTATGGCGCAGCCCCGCAATGGCGTTTGGAGTTGTGCCAAGCTCCTCGGCAACGCTCTTGTTGGTGCCGCCTGCGAGCATAAGCTCTCTGACAGCTGCTTCCTGCTCCTTAGGAGACATGTCGTCGTAGAGTTTCTTTTTTACCATTGTCTGTTCCTAGTAAGAGGGGAGGAACACAGTACGCAACACCGCAACGGTACGTATGTCTGCCCGCACAATACAACTAAAATATGATTGTATCAAGCATCGGCTGGAGGAGTCGTCTGGCTCGCATGCCAAGGGTATACTTAGGCCATGAGTATCTCATCTGTGGGCGATGGGCATATCTTTGTCGAGGTTAAGGATCTTAAGGCGTTTTTTGATAAGGCAAAAAACTCAGACGGCAAGACAATCGGGCGCGGGCAGTTTGATTTCGTACTCCACATCACGGCGCTCCAGGGCGCAGTGTATATCCCGACCAGCATTGCCTCGGGCAAAAAGCCCACCGGCTTTGTCTACCAGATAGAGGGCACCGCACAGGGGAGCATCTCGAGCGCGAGCGTGTCGGCCAAGGGCGAGGGCGTGTCGCAAGTCACGTTAGGCACCCTGGTGTATACCAAGATCCCGCAGGGCAAGACCGCCGCATGCAAAGCAATCGTGATGATAGAGGGGAGCGTTAACAAGGAGTACGGCGTGGTCATTAACCGCATCAACTACAAGCTCGACCCGAGTGACGCCCGGTACAAAAAGTTTGATGTAGACCTCGCCTCCCGCGCCCTTGAGTTTAAGTACTAAAAGAAAAGGCCGGAGCATGCTCCGGCCTTTTCTTTTCTGCTCCTCGGGTAGGACTCGAACCTACAACCAACTCCTTACACGTATCCTCTAGTTACTTAGAGGCGTGGACTATATCACCATCCGCTTGGGATGCTCCGGTATCTAGTCTCTACGGCGCCCCCAACCTCGTGTTGGGGTTCCCTCGGTGTTGCCCTTCTTATAAAAAGAATCGGGGTTCACCGATATCCCGGAGTTATTCGGTGCGCCTCGCGGCGCAAAGCTGCCAGTCGACAGGGAGCTGCTCTACCATTGAGCTACCGAGGAATATGTCGAACATCGAACATTGAGATTATACATAATTTTTGAGATTGAACAAACTTAACACCTGGTGTTATATTGCCTTTGATGATAAAAGACTGCCGGTTACATGGGTCTGTAAAACACTTTCCACGCCCGGACGGTGCATACCGTTGCGGCAAATGTGCGTCCGCGTGGGTGATAAAAAACAGACAAAAAAAGAAAGAGCGGCTGGTGCAGGAATTTGGCGGTCAATGCACTGTGTGCGGGTATAAAAAGTATGCAGGCGCACTCGACTTTCATCACACAAATCCAAAAAACAAGTCTTTTGCCCTGAGCGTCAAAGGCCTGTCGTATTCATGGGAGAGCCTGCTTAAGGAGGCTAAGAAATGTGTGTTGGTCTGCAAAAACTGCCATACAGAGATTGAGGCAGGGTTGCAATCTCTCTAGTAGCGTTTCTGCAGAATTTCGTTAAAGCGGTCGGCTAACACGTCAAAGCCGGGTATGACACCCAATATAGACAAGAGCCAGCCAATGAGCACCACGCCCACGATGGTGCCCAAGACAATCCCCACACCATAGAGCATGCCGTTTAAGAGGCTCTTGGTCGGCCGGTGCTCGGTATTTTCTTTAATCTCGTCGAGCAGGTGCTCTACCTTCTGTGCTTCCTGTTGTACCTGCGGGTCCATTTACTTAGTATACAGCCCGGGTGAGTGTTTGATGCAGCGGCAGCCTTTGGGCTTTATGTAGGCCTCCCAATAGTCTTTGTCATAGTCGTAGCCGATCTCCTCGCCGGCCCTGATCTTACGCTTAGCCATGACAAACACGCGGTGTTTGTAGATATCAATCTCGGCGTTGGGGCGGCACGAGTGGTTAATGTAGCGGGCGGTGTTCCAGCGCGGGGCGCCGTCTATGGTGACCCCGCCTCCGGCGTCAAAGAGGTAGAGGCTGTTTGAGTCCTCCTCTTCCTGCTTGCTCAGTATCTTGCCCCGGTACTCGATAATGCAGGCGCCCTTCTTGATGTCCTCCAAGGCAAAGAGCCCTAGCCCCGCCACGGAGCGCTTTACCTTTAAATTAAAATTGCCTGGCGTGTATTTTTTGGGCCAGGCAGCCTTCACAACCTTGTTTTTCTTCATATTGGATATTCCTTTGTAGCATACGATAAGGCCGGGGTACAATGGGGACAGCGGGCGATTAGCAGGTAATCTAGCGTACGGGATGAATTACAACATCAAGGGCACCGGTATCGAGGTTACTGATGAGCTTAGGGGCTACGTGGAGCGCCAGCTGGCGCACGCCGACAAATTTTTATCTCCTGACCCCACAGCCCATGTTGATGTAGAGCTGCAGTATTTAGAGGACGGCCGCTCGGGCAAGTATCGCGCCGAGTTTACGGCCTCGGCCTCCGGAGAGGTCTACCGCGCGGAGCGCTGGGGCCAGACCATGCACGAGGCCATAGACGTGGCCGGGGCCGAGCTTGCCCAGGAGCTTTCCCGGGATAAAAAGAAAAAGCAGTCGGTATTGCGCCGCACCTCGGTGAGGGTGAAGGAATACCTGCGCGGTTGGCGAAGCGACATCTAATTTGCTAGGGTAGGCTTAGTTTGAACCACAAAAGGAGGGCGCTATGCCCCAGATTGATACGACTGCGTCCGCAACAGAGCATAATCGCAGGTTCTATTCTGAGGAAGCTTGCAGGATGTGTGAGCGGGCGAGCAGGCTCGTTTCTGTACTCAACCACAATGAACCCCACGGCTCCTCGCCTTGGCTCGCGACCTTGGCCGAGCTTAAGGCGCTGGTGCCACCTGGCGTCTACGAACTCCACAAGAGCACCTCAGCAGACCTCAAGCTCTACACCGTGCTCGGTGTGGGCGACCACACAGAGAAGAGGGGCGAGTTTCTTGTTGCCTGCATCGCGCACTATGCACCGCACAAGGGCAACTTGTGCTACCGACCTCTTTTGGGCGAGGGTGGGTTCTTGACTCCGGTTCGCAGGATGACCCACGACGACCCTGCGGTTGAGTACTATGTGCCGCGATTCAAGTTCGTCACCCAGTTGCCACTGAGTTTTGAGCACTTTGTTGAGCTCTCAACCGGCTAACACCAACTACCTTTGCCCTCGCTGATAATCAGCGTAGGGCATTTCTTTTTTCCCTTCGGGTAATACCTTTTCAATCACAAGTTCGCCATTACTCCAGCTGGCTTCGGTTACAATCACACGCTTGCCTTTGTCTGTAATAAAGTACGCGCGCGGGTTTTTATCGAATGCCCTGATTTTAAGGAATGCTTCGCGCGGCTTGGTAAGGTCTATAAGCGCGTCAGCGTCGTGATACTTTTTTGTAAACGTAGCCTCGCTCTCGTTTTGGTACTGCGGCGTGAGCGTGCCCTTCATAAGCGCGGGTAATATCTCCACCAAAAGGTTTACACCCTCCACAAAGAGCATCTCGCTCAAGAGGAGGCCTTTGGGTGGCCAATCACTCTCGTCTATCTCGATGCGTGCCTGGGCGAGTATGGGCCCGGCGTCCATGGTCTCGGTCATCTGCATCACGGTCACGCCTGTGGTGCGCTCGTCGGCCAGTATTGCGGATACATACGGAGAAGGGCCCCTAAACTTGGGCAAAAGGGACGGGTGGACGTTAATGCAGCCAAACTTTGGCAAATCTAAAATTGCTTTAGGCACAATTTTGCCAAACGAGCACACCAAGATAAAGTCCCACTCGCTATTTGTCAGCTCGTCCGGGAATTCTTTGGTGTCTACCACAAGTGCGGGCTCGAGTCCGGCCTTCTTCAGGGCCCCCAAGGCAAAGTGAGAGTCAATGGAGGTGCCCAAAAAGGCAAACTTAACGTTACTTAGACTCATGCAGGTCGCGCGCCTTATCAATAAAGAGTATGCCGTTTAGGTGGTCTACCTCGTGCTGGAAAATGTGTCCCAAAAGCCCGGTGGCGTTCTCCATCTGCGGCTTGCCGTGCTCGTCTGTGTACTTAAGGGTCACGCGCTCGTGGCGCTTGACCGTGCCATATATCGAGCGCACCGAGAGGCAGCCTTCCGACTCGTCCTTTTTGGTGCGCGAGGCGCGCGTAATCTCAGGGTTGATGTAGACCCGGTTGGGGTGTACCTCGTGCCGCTGTGTCTCCTCCTCGCCCTCCTCCATATACACACGGCCGGCTACGACAAACAGCCGCAGCGATGAGCCCACCTGCGGGGCCGCAATAGCCACGCCATACTTCTCGGGCGCCAAGGCCTTGTGCATCTTTTGTATGAGTTTGTTGAGGGCGGGGGAGCCGATGTCCTTTTTGGGCACGGGTTTTGCAATAGCGCGCAACACCGGGTCTCCCTCCTGCACTATTGGGTCTTTCACAAAATTACTATGCCACATTTGCTATAGTTAATCTATGCATCATATTGGCAAGCACATAAGTGGCGCGGTCCGCCCCAACAAAGAAAAGGTTACCGAGCGCGGCGAGCTGATGCGTTATTTTATGCACAAGCTGAACGTCTCGCGCGTGCGCGACGGTATGCCGCCACTCACTATGGGTCGCATGGGGCGCGTGTTGGTGGCGATACCCACCAAAGATCTCTATTACTTAAAGAGTGTCTGCGACGACTCGGACAAGCGTAACGGCATAGATGCGTTTTCTAAAAAGTTTTGGTGGGAGGTCAAGCCCCGCAAAGAAGAGGACGAGAAGAGGATCAGGGCCCAATCGAAGTCGAAGTTCAAGAAATAAAAGTGGGGATGGCGCGTACGCCATCCCCGTTGTTGCACGCTAGAAAGGAGTTCTAATGCTACCCCATCCCAAAGGTAGCATTAGTAAGCGTATCAAAGTATTATTCTTCTGCAATGTCGCTATTCTCTCCCAAGCTCGGCATAGACCTCGGCACCTCAAACACGCTCGTGTTTGTGCCCGGTGTGGGTGTGGTGGTCAACGAGCCCTCGGTGGTCGCCATTAGCGAGGTAGACAAGCGCATTTTGGCCGTGGGGGCAGGGGCTAAGGAGATGATAGGCCGCACCCCCGGCGAGATTGTAGCCTACCGCCCCATGCGCGACGGCGTTATCGCCGATTACCGCGTGACTCAGGCCATGCTCAAGTATTTTATAGGCAAGGCAACTAGCCGCTGGTCTTTGTTTAAGCCCGATGTAATGGTTAGTGTGCCGACCGGTGTCACCTCCACCGAGCGCCGCGCGGTGGTCGAGGCCGCGATACGCGCAGGTGCCAAGAGCGCCTACGTGGTTAAGGAGTCTGTGCTCGCGGCCATTGGCGCCGGCATTCCCATCCAGGAGCCGCGCGGGCACATGGTCGTTGACTTGGGCGCCGGCACCGCAGACGTTGCCGTGATATCACTCGGCGGCATTGTGGCCTCGACCTCTATCAAGGTATCGGGCGACAAACTGGACCACGCCATTGCCGACTATATAAAGAAGACTTTTAACTTAGCGATTGGCGACAAGACCGCCGAGGAGGTAAAGATTGCGATAGGCTCTGCGGTGCCCATAGAGGAGGAGCTAGTGGCGCATGTGCGCGGCCGCGATTTTATTACCGGCTTGCCGCGCCAGGCCGAGATTAAGACCAACGACATTGTTAAGGCGATGGGCAAGGAGCTTAGAGAGATTATCAAAGCCATCCGCGACGTGCTGCAGGAGACCCCGCCCGAACTTGCCTCAGACATTATAGACTCCGGCATTACGCTCACCGGTGGCACCGCTTTGCTCAGGAATTTCCCCGAGCTTATCTTGCGCCGCACCGGTGTTAAGGCGCAGGTCGCCGATGATGCCCTGTACTGCGTGGCCAAAGGCACAGGCATAGCGCTCTCGCACCTCGATACGTATAAGAAAGCAGTGATAGCTAAGCGATAGCGATAGCAACCGCAAGCACAAGCGCAACTAAGCCAGCCCCAATTTCAGAGACCGAACGCACGGTGGGGCGCAGCCAATACTGTGAAATCCACTCGTCGTGGGTGAGCGCCTCTGTGCGGGGCTCTTCTGTGCCAAACACCGAGACAAACCGCGTATCAAACGGCCACAGCCACGCAATGCCGCCAGGGCTTAGGGGTGGGGTGTCGTGCACAAAGTGCCAGGCCACGCACAAAAACGCCACAAGCGCCCATGCACTGCCTCCAAGTGCGTATGCCACGAGTGCCGCAAGCAGTATCAAAAACAGCGGGCGGTGCATGAGTGTCGTGTGGTGGCTTTCTATCCCTTTTTGGTCGGTGAGTATTGGGACAATAATGTCGAAGTCAGGAAGTACCGCGAGGATGGCACCGAGCGCCAGGTGCCAGGGCAGGGGCTCGACCCCGAGCGCGCTGAGCGTGGCGGAGGCTATAAGCGCGCCCATACAGAGGTCTAAAAAGCCCGCCAAAAAGTCTCCAGCCAATATAAGCGCTCTTTGCATCGCTCCTTTATACTACAGATATGCCGCATCACGCCTACTATATAGAAGGGCCGCTGAGCGTCTTTGCTGCGTATAAAGAGGCTCTGAGCCCTTACTATGCGCGGGAGTACGAGCGCTTTGGTATTGATGAGGCACGCGAGCTGCAGGCGCTTGCTTCGCTCAAGAACTACACAGACGGTGTGTTTTTGCTCGCAGCTGCATCACTTACAAGTGAGGCGCAGCAGGCGCTACTGAAGCTTTTCGAAGAGCCACAAGAGGGGACTGTTTTTATTGTCATGGTATCGCATGGTGTGTTGTTGCCCACAGTAAAGTCCCGGATGCTTGAATATCCTGAACCTATTGAGCTAGATACAGACAGTACGAGTGCCAAAAAGTTTCTCAAACTCTCGGGCAAGGATCGCTCAGATTTTATAACCAAACTCCTAAAGGATGACGAGAACCAGAAAGAGCGCGTGAGAGATTTTATACAGGCGCTTGAGGCAGAGCTGTACAAAAAGATACCCGAGCCTGCGGTACGCCAGGCTCTGGAGGACATTGCCATGGTGCGCGACTATGTGCGTGACCGCAGCCCCTCGCTGAAGATGCTCCTGGAGCACCTGGCACTCGCATTGCCAACTGGCTAGGCCGTGCTATAGTCCCGCTTAGAGGAGGTGTGTCATGAGAAAGAAGAGGCAGTTAACCTTGTCCGAGCAGCTCGTCTACGAGGAAGTCTTAAGGCATCCGACCGCAACCATCGACATGGTCCACCAGGCGGTGCAGGCCCGCGCAGGGCACCCCTACGCACGCGGTCTCGTAGTCGAGATACTCAAGAGGCTAAATGAGATGGGCAGGGTCAAGCGCCGACCCCAGCAGCGCATCGAGGGCAGGCAACTTAGCGTCTACAGCGCTGTTGCCTGATATCAACTGGTCCGGCTCCCTTTGGGGCCGGACTGTTTGTTTGTATCATTCCTGCATGACCCCAAAGAAGCTCGCAGAACGCCGGGCGCGCATACAAAAGCTCAACCGCGTCCTTACAAAGCTCTACCCAAAGGCCGCAATCGAGCTCAACTTTAAGAGCCCGTGGGAGCTTATGGTGGCGGTGCAGCTCTCGGCCCAGTCGACCGACAAAGGGGTCAATAAGATAACGCAGATGCTGTTTAAAAAGTATAAGACGCTCGAGGACTACGTTGAGGCAGATCAAAAGGAGTTTGAGCAGGACATCTTTGCCTCTGGGTTTTATCGCAACAAGGCGCGCAACATCTTGGGCGCGGCCCGGATGGTTAAAAATGAGTTTGGCGGCAAACTCCCTACAACAATAGAGGAGATGCTGAGGCTCCCTGGCGTGGCGCGCAAGACCGCCACGGTGGTGCTCAAGGAGGCGCATGGCGTGGTGGCGGGCATCACGGTAGACACGCACGTGATCAGGTTTGTGCAGCGCTATGATCTCTCGGACTACAAAGACCCGGTGCGTATAGAAAAAGATTTAATGCAGCTCCTGCCGCGGCAAGAGTGGGGGACCTTTACCCACCGCATCATCCACTACGGCCGCTACCTCGCCCCGGCGAGAGTGTATGACACCACCCTGGACCCACTGGTCAAAATCTACCCACCTGCCGCCAAAAAATTCCGGGTTAACTCCGGAAAATCCTCTTTAAAAAACCCTTAGCCCCAAATGCACAGCTCGCATTTGGCCGCCCCCGCCTAGGTTTTTGTAAATGGAGTTTTCATGCGGTTTGGTATACTACCTTTATATGGCATACGACTTTAAACCCTTCGAGAAGCGCATTAAAGAGATCGAGGAGCGGCTAGGGAAGGAGCTCGCGAGCGTGCGCACCGGCAGAGCCACGCCGGCAATACTTGACGGCATTACGGTCGAGAGCTATGGCTCAAGGGTCCCTATCACTCAGGTGGGCAACATTGCGGTAGAGGACGCGCGCTCTTTGCGGATTACGCCGTGGGATGCCTCGATGGGCAAAGAGATAGAGAAGGCGATCATGGTCGCCAACCTGGGGTTGGCCGTGGGCGCAGACGAGAAGGGTGTACGCGTCTCGTTCCCCGAGCTTACCAGTGAGCGCCGCGTCACGCTCCTTAAGCTCGCCAAAGAAAAGGTAGAGGAGATCCGCACGATGCTCAGAGCCGCCCGCGACGAGGTGTGGAACGACATCCAGGCAAAAGAGAAGGCAAAGGCCATGTCGGAGGACGATAAGTTTAGGGCAAAGGATGAGATGCAAAAGCGCGTCGATGCCGCCAACGCCGCCTTTGACCAGGCTCTCGAGCGCAAAGAAAAAGAGATAGCTTCATAAGAGATGGCACTCCTTATATTTATCGCCATACTAGTTGCGCTTATCTGGGTGCATGAGCTGGGGCACTTTAGCGTCGCCAAGCTGTTTAAAATCCGTGTCGACGAGTTTGCCATCGGCTTTCCGCCGCGGCTCTTTAGGGTCCGCTATGGCGAGACCGACTACACTTTTAACCTCTTGCTTGTGGGCGGGTTTGTGCGCATACACGGCGAGAACCCGAGCGACCTTATGCCCGGCGAGCAGGACTCGCGCGCGCTCACAAGCAAAAACCGCGGCATCCAGGCAGCGGTAATGCTCGCGGGGATTGCTTTCAATTTGATTTTTGCGTGGCTGGCGCTCTCGGCGGGTTACATGGCCGGGCTGCCTACCGCCGCAAGCGACAAGGCCCTGGGGCCCATTACTGCGCCGCAGGTGGTCATTAGCGCCGTGCTGCCGCAGAGCCCGGGCGAGCGCGCCGGATTTAAGCCCGGCGACATCATTGAGCGGCTGGAGACCGGTACAACCGTGCTCGATATTAGCAGCCCCGACGCAGGGGTCGGGATCCCGACTGAAACGTCGGGAGCTGACGCGGTGCAGGCGTTTATCGGCGAGCACCAGGACGAGAGCTTTGTTGTCACGATAGAGCGCAATGGAGAGGAGCGCACCCTGCTCGCCAAGCCGGTCGCGGGACTAGCCGAGGGCCGCAAGGTGATAGGTATCGAGTTTGGCGACATTGGGATTTTACAACTGCCGGTGCACTTGGCCTTGGCGCAGGGCGCTGTCGCGTTTAAAGACCTGACCATTGCAACCGCGCAGGGGCTGGGTTCGTTTTTAGGATCGCTTGTCGTGGGTAGCGCGGACCTCTCCCAGGTGTCGGGCCCCATCGGCATCGCGGGGGTAGGGCAAAATGCGGTTAAGGAGGGTTTTAGCACGGCTGCGGTTATTGCGGCGCTCATCTCTATTAACCTCGCGCTCATTAACCTTCTGCCCATACCAGGGCTCGACGGCGGGCGCCTGCTTGTGATCATCATCGAGGCGGTCATCCGCCGCCCCGTCGCACCGCGCGTTACCAACGCGCTTATGCTCGCGGGGCTCGCGGCCATAGTCCTTCTTATGATTGTAGTCTCAATCAACGACATCGCCCGCTTGGTTGGGTAGTAGCCAGAGGCCCTTTTTGGCACTACAATGGCGTCTATATGCGCCAATCTAAGCTGTTTACCAAGACGCGTCGCGAGGCCCCAAAAGATGAGGTCTCCAAAAACGCGCAGCTCCTTATCCGCGCCGGGTTTGTGCACAAAGAGATGGCAGGGGTGTATGACCTCCTGCCTCTTGGCCTTAAGACTTTCAATAAAGTAGTGGGCGTTATCCGCGAGGAGATGAATAAGATTGGCGGAGTCGAGCTGGAGCTTTCAGCTCTGCAGGAGAAGGATGTCTGGGAGAAGACGGGCCGCTGGAGCGATGAGGCAGTAGACAGCTGGTTTAAGACAGCACTTAAATCCGGCAGCGAGCTGGGCTTGGGCTTTACACACGAGGAGCCGCTTACCAACCTCATGCGCGAGCATGTGTCGTCGTACAAAGACCTGCCTGCATATCCATACCAATTCCAGACCAAGTTCCGCAACGAGACACGCGCCAAGTCTGGGCTTATGCGCACACGCGAGTTTGTGATGAAGGATCTCTACTCGTTTTCTAAAAACGAAGCCGAGCACGAAAAGTTTTATAATGCGTGTGCCGATGCATACACACGTGTGTTTGAGCGTGTGGGCCTTGGTGAGCGCACCTACAAGACGTTTGCCTCTGGGGGCTCGTTTAGCAAGTACAGCCACGAGTTCCAGACCGTGTGCGATGCAGGCGAGGATGTCATATATGTGTCCAAAGACAAAAACATCGCGATAAACAAAGAAGTATATACCGATGAGGTGCTCAAAGACCTCGGGCTATCCAAAGATGAGCTTGTGGAGGAAAAGGCAATAGAGGTGGGTAACATCTTTAGCCTTGGTACGCGTTTTTCTGACGCGCTTAACCTTAGCTACAAAGACGAGTCCGGAACGCAGGTACCGGTTGTGATGGGCAGCTACGGCATTGGCCCGGCCCGGCTTATGGCAACAATTGCTGAGCTTATGAGTGACGACAAGGGCCTTGTTTGGCCGGAGGCGGTGGCGCCGTTTAGGGTGCATCTGGTGCGCTTGGGCGATGAGCAGTCGGTTGTTGAGGACGCCGACGAGCTCTACCGCGAGCTCAGCGAGGCCGGGGTCGAGGTTTTGTACGACGACCGCGACCTGAGGGCAGGCGAGAAGTTTGCCGACTCCGACCTCATTGGCATACCGCTGCGCATTGTTGTCTCCGAGAAAACAGTTAGCGCAGGCAAGTATGAGTGCGTCGAGCGCTCCGCGGGCGCCACACACCACAAGAGCCTTTCTGAGCTTATAGGCAAGCTTACCGCGCGCTAACCGCGGGTGTGGGCGCCCCATATACCGCCATGGCCAACTACTTTAAAGACCGCATACTGCCGCTCATCTCCAACGACGTTGGTATAGACCTGGGTACGGCGAACACGCTTGTGTATCTGCGCGGCAAGGGCATTGTGGTCTCCGAGCCATCGGTGGTTGCGGTCAACCAAAAGACAGGGCAGGTGGTGGCCGTAGGCACCGCTGCCAAGCAGATGCTTGGCCGCACGCCCGGACACCTCGTTGCGGTGCGCCCATTGGTAGAGGGCGTGGTCTCCGATTATGAGGCCACCGAGGAGATGCTTGCGTATTTAATAAACAGGGCACAGGGCGTATCTAAAAAGATGCTGGGGCCGCGCGCGGTCTTGGGCGTGCCCTCGGGTATCACCAACGTGGAGGTGCGCGCTGTGATAGACGCGGCACGCGGCGCAGGTGCCCGCGAGGTACATATTGTGGAAGAGCCGGTGGCGGCAGCACTCGGCATACGCATGCCCATACGCGAGGCGATGGGCTCAATGATTGTCGACATCGGTGGCGGCAACACCGACATCGCAGTGCTGTCGCTCGGCGGCATTGTCCGCTCGAAAAACCTGCGCATTGCCGGCGACAAGTTAAATCAGGACATTATTTCCTACGTGCGCTCGGAGTTTAAGATTTTAATTGGTGAAAAGACTGCCGAGCAGGTCAAGATGGCCATAGGCTCTGTGGTGGAGGGCGACGGCTCTTTGCAGGCGGTGGTGCGCGGCCGTGACCTTATCACGGGGCTCCCGCGCGAGGTTATCATTACCGACCAGGATTTGCGCGAGGCAATCTCGCAGTCTATAGACACACTCATTGAGAGTGTGCGCGAGGTGTTGGAAACCACGCCGCCCGAGATACTCTCTGACATCATGCGCGGCGGCATTGTGCTGGTGGGCGGCGGCGCGCAGTTGCGCGGCCTCGACACACTCCTCACGCAGTGGCTCAAGGTGCCGGTTGTTGTAGCCGATGATCCTCTTACGGCGGTGGCGCGCGGCACCGGCGTTATACTGGAGAATCTTGAGGCGCATCGCGACCTCTTAATAGACAACGATGGCGATATCTCCTAGCCCTTTTGACCGTATACAAAAGACGCGCCGCACGTCATCGCGCTCGTGGCTTATCTGGGTGCTTGTGCTTGTCCTGCTCATTGGCGCAACGCTTATGCTTAGGGGCTCTGCGGCCAGTGTGTTCTGGCAGGTGTGGGCGCCTGTGGCGCGTGTGCGCGAGGCGCTGGGGGAGAGCGAGGCTGCAAGGCTACGCACACAAGTAGCGGTGCTCGAGGCAAAACTTGCCGACCGCGACGCTCTGTATAAAGAGACGCTCGATCTTAAGGAGAGGCTCGGCCGCTCTGATGTGCCAGGCACGCGTATACTCGCGGGCGTGCTGCTCTCGCCGCCGTGGAGCCCGTACGACACGCTTGTGGTAGATGCCGGAGAGGCGCAGGGCATCAAGCTTGGCGACCTGGTCTACGCGGGCGGCCAAACGCTTATTGGGCATGTCACTGAGGTGTACGCCACCACCGCGCGCGTGGAATTATTCTCGGCACCCGGTGCAACCTATCAGGCCACGCTACGCGGCGAGATACCCATGGCGCTCGAGGGTCAGGGGGGAGGCTCGCTTCGCGCTGAGATACCGGCCGCTACCTCAGTTGCGGTGGGCGACACGGTAGAGCTACCGGGCATATGGGGAGGTCTTGTGGGGCATGTGAGCGCAACCGACGCGCGTGCTGGAGAGTCATTTATAGTGATATACATGCAGCTGCCCGTTAACCCGTCGAGCCTCTCTGTTTTGGAAATACAACCACAATGAACCTTGCTAGCCGCTACATATATGCACTCACCTTTGCCATTGCGGCCACAGGGTTTTTGCTGCCGTTTTGGCCGTTGTGCGTGGTGGGCATACTTATCGCCGCACTGTCTGGCAGATACGTGTTTGCCATTGTTGTAGCGCTTTTGATAGATGTGGGCTCCGGCGTGCCGCAGGGGATACTTCACTACTTGTTTGTGCCCTTCACACTACTGTCCATAGTGGCGGCGCTAGTGCGCGCGTTTGCCATCAGCTATTTTTTGGACAAAACCCCACCCAGTACGCTTTAATAGCCGTATGCTGAGGCGATGGCTGAGAAAGGGGAGGATTAAGCGCGAGATCCATCCGGACGAGATTTTTATTGATGCGGAAAACGTCTCCGACTTTGACCGCGACCGCTTTGAGGGCCGCATCGAGCGGCCCATATCGCGCCGCCAGCTTGGCGCCGCGGGCGGCGCGGTGGGGCTTGCTATTTTTCTGCTGTTTTTGCGGGCGGGGACACTGCAGGTTGTACACGGTGCCGAGTATGCCGAGCAGGCTTCCAAAAACCAGCTTGCAGAGCAGACCATATTTGCCGACCGTGGCGCTATCGTGGACAGAAACGGCACGCCTCTGGCGTGGAGCGAGCGCGAGCGGGTAGAGGACGACTTTGCCAAGCGCGTGTATGCAGAGCTCCGGGGCTTGGCACACGCGGTGGGCTACACCAAGGCGCCGGCCAAGGACTCATCGGGTAATTACTTTAGGACCGAGTTTGAGGGGCTCGATGGCGCCGAGGATGCCTACAACGACCGGCTAGGCGGGCAAAACGGCCTGAGGCTTACCGAGACAGACGCGTTGGGCAAGGTGGTGTCGGAGGCAACCACGCGCGCACCTGTGCCTGGCGACACGCTGACACTTTCTTTAGATGCGCGCGTAACTGAGGGGCTCTATGACGTGCTGGCGACCAACGCATCAAAGGCCAACTTCCAGGGTGCCGCGGGCGTCATTATGGACGTACGCAGCGGAGAGCTTTTGGCCATGACGAGTTACCCGGAGTACAACCAAAATGCAATGACCATGGGGGAGCGCGATGCCATCGCAGGCTACAACGAGGACAAGCGCCAGCCGTTTTTGGACCGCGCAATAGACGGCTTGTATGCGCCGGGCTCTATCGTCAAGCCCATTATGGCCGCGGGGGCCATACACGACGGCGTTATCAGCGAGTACAAGCAGATAGAGTCTACCGGCCGTATCACAATCCCAAACCCATACGACCCAGACAATCCGACTGTGTTTAAGGACTGGCGCGTCAACGGCTGGACAGATGCGCGTCGCGCCATTGCCGTATCGTCTGACGTGTACTTTTATACGGTTGGCGGCGGGCACGGCGACCAACAGGGAATGGGTATCA
This sequence comes from uncultured Candidatus Saccharibacteria bacterium, assembly GCA_964566795.1. Classification (GTDB taxonomy): domain Bacteria; phylum Patescibacteriota; class Minisyncoccia; order Phycocordibacterales; family SBAW01; genus GWA1-54-10. The sequence goes on from CAZMIU010000001.1 coordinate 112,142, forward strand.
CCAATATAGACAAGTGGCTAAGCGCGTTTGGCTACGGCCAAGATGCGGGCCTCAAGGGCTTCTCGTCCAAGGAGGGCACCATACCCACGATAGAGTGGAAGGCAAAAACATTCCCCAATGATCCGACCTGGCGCCTGGGCAACACCTATCACACGGCTATAGGCCAGTTTGGCACCCAGGTTACGCCGCTGCAGGCGGTGCGTACTGCTGCCGCTATCGCCAACGGCGGCACACTGCTCACCCCGACCCTTATCGCAAGCTCGACCCAGAAGGGCACACACATTGATATCGACCCTCATGCGCTCCAGGTTGCGCGCGAGGGCATGCGCATGGCGGTACAAGAGGGCGGGACTGCCACGGGCGCCAATGTGCCCTATGTGCAGGTGGCGGCCAAGTCGGGTACCGCACAGGTCGGTATGAAAAATGAGTACGTTAACGCGTGGCTTATTGGCTTTTGGCCGTATGAAAACCCCAAATACGCCTTTGCGTTTTTGCTAGACCGGGCGCCTGCCGGGACCGCAACGGGCGGCAACATTATAGTGAGCCAGTTCTTGTCGTGGATGAATCAGAACGCACCCGGGTACTTTAAATAAGGGCGCCTGCGGACTTTCTATAGCCTTGACAGGGTCTCCCGTTCCTATACACTTATGCCACGTAACCTAACCCCCGAGAGGGGAATTTTAAGTCCATATATGGAAGAAATGATGTCCCAGGAGAAGTTCGAGGAGCTGACCCACGAGCTCGAGCAGCTGCGCACTACCCGCCGCAAGGAGGTTGCGGAGCAGCTTGAGTACGCACGCTCCCTGGGGGATTTGTCTGAAAACGCCGAGTACCAGGAGGCGCGCGAGATGCAGTCTGCGGTAGAGGAGCGCATCGGCAAGCTCGAGCATATACTCAAACACGCCAAGATCGTAAAAGCCGGCAAGAGTGACGGCGTTGGCATGGGTTCGACCGTGACTGTGCAAAAGATCGGCGGCGAAGACAAACATGTCTACACCATTGTGGGTGCAGAGGAGGCCGACATCATCAAGGGCAAGGTGAGCTATCACTCGCCGCTTGGCGCTGCACTGCTCAGCAAGAAAAAGGGCGACGAGTTCTCGTTCTCGACCCCGCGCGGTGTCCAAAAATACAAGATTTTAAAGGTTGAGTAGGCAAAAAATTGCCCCGGACTAATTGTCCGGGGCTTTTTAGGTTGTACGCCGGTTACTGCTTGGCGTTTGCGGTGGCGGTGTATGCGCCTTCGATCAGCTTGGCCAACCTGGCGGCTGGCGGCTGTTGAGTGAGGCCCAGGCGCTTGGCGTAGTCGGTCAGACCCTGTGCAGTCCTGTCCTGGACTTGGGAAAGCGCCCATTTCTTGGGCTTGCCCCACTCGCTGCTGTCGGGGGTCTTCTTGCGGACCCACACATAGGTCTCGACTCCGTTCTGGATGTAGTCGAGCATCAGCTGCGACTCGTCCTCAAAGTAGGCTTCTCCGTCTACCTGGACAGACCGGATAAGTGAGTGCCCCTCCGGAAGGTTGAGTTTTCGTCCCTTAACAATCTGGCATCCCATTGCCACACGTCCTGTTATGCCCCGTAGGGCGTTGCGGTTTAGCCCTGTGCAACGCTGTAGTAACGCTACCCATAGTTCGGCGTACTCTGTACTTCTCGCCGTATAGTAGCGTACTACTCTTTTTTACCCCGTCAAGTGTGGGGCTCATATACCGCCTTAGCCCAAAAAACGCTATAGTTGAGGGAATGTTTTGGGCAGACCGCATTGTCGGGGAGATTGAGAAGCGCTTTGGTAAGCCGGGGCGCCCTTTGCTTATACGCGACGAAAAGACCCTTTCTGGGCGTGTGCACGTGGGCTCTCTTCGCGGGGTGGCCATACACGGGCTTGTGCATGAGGTGCTTGGCGAGAAGGGGGTGGAGACAACATTTAAATTTGAGTTTAACGACTACGACCCCATGGACGGGATCCCGGCATATTTGGACCAGGCCGCGTACGAGAAATATCTGGGCATGCCGCTCAAAAATATCCCAAGCCCTGAGGATGGTTATGACAACTTTGCCGAGTACTACGGCGCCGAGTTTAAGGGGGTTATAGAGGCCGCGGGTTGGCACACAGAGGTGTACCGCTCGAGCGAGCTTTACCTCAAGGGCCAGATGGATGAGGTAATACGCCAGGCACTTGAGGGTGCAGAGGATATCCGCCGCATATACAAGCAGGTCTCCGGTGGCGAACGTAAAGACACATGGCTTCCCATAAGCGTTATCTGCCCCACATGCGGCAAACTCTCAACCACGTTTGCGTCAGATTTTGACGGCGAGACTGTGCAGGTTCAGTGTCGCGACCTCGACTGGGTAAAGGGCTGCGGGTTTGAGGGCCGCGTCTCTCCGTTTGGCGGTAGGGCCAAACTCCCGTGGAAGGTCGAGTGGCCCGCCAAGTGGAAGGTGATGGGGGTCGAAATTGAGGGCGCAGGCAAAGACCACTCAACCAAGGGCGGCTCGCGCGACGTGGCCAACCATATTTCCAAAGAGGTGTTTGCGTACGAACCGCCGTTTGATGTACCATACGAGTTCTTTTTGGTGGGTGGTAAGAAGATGTCCTCGTCAAAAGGGCAGGGCAGCAGCGCCAAAGAGATTGCAGATCTTGTGCCGGCCAAGATTTTGCGCCTCGCGCTTTTGAGCAAGGACCCCATGCACGCGTTTAGCTTTGACCCGGAGGGGGATACCATCCCTGTTTTGTACGACCTCTACGACAAGTTGGCCGCAGAGTACTGGGCGGGCACGCGCGATGACTTCTCTAGATTGTTTGAGTATGTGCATCCGGGCCGCGCCATCCCGGCACAATCCACGCTCCCGCGCTTTAGCCAGGTGGCGTTTGTGGTGCAGATGCCGCATATGGATATCTACAAAGAGTTCCCCGAGGCCGACCGCGCCGAGCTCGATGAGCGTGCCAAGTACGCGGCACACTGGCTAGAGGCGTATGCGCCCGAGAAGTTTGTCTTTAAGCTCCAGGACGAGCTGCCTGAGATAGCCCGTAATCTGCCCGACACAAGCAAAGCGGCGCTCAAGGCTTTGCACGAGTATATCTCCAGCCAAAGTGACATGCCCACCGGCGAGGAGCTCCATACCGAGCTCCACAAAACCAAAGAGTTTAAGGCCATCTATTTGGCCTTTTTGGGCAAGGAGAGCGGCCCCAAGGCCGGGTGGTTCCTCTCATCGCTCCCGCGCGACTTTGTGCTCAGGCGTTTAGAAGAAGCGTCCAAATAGATAAAGAAAGCAGCCCGCCTCACCAAAGGGGAGCGGGCTGCTGGGATCGGCATGAAGCCAATATAATTCTTGACTATCGCCGCGCTAGGAGCGGCGTGCGTCAGGGGAAACTCGGGTCAGGTCGCTGGATGCAACGACTAAACGCGAATTTCCGCCATTCGTTTTTGATAAAGAGCTCTGCGCGGCTTTTTCTGCCGCTTTGGGGCCGGGTATGCCCCGCAGGTAGTGTTTGCCTTTCTCGTAGCCTTCAAACCAGTGCTTAATGTCTCGAATCACACGTGCCATGTGTGGGTCCTTTCTTAAAGTCTTCTGTTGTGGGCCAAGAACGAACGCAATACGACAGTCCTGTTCCTTTGTACCAGACGAGCAAGATTTGTAAAGCTTACCAAACAGGGGATAACCAAAGGTAAAGGCCGGCCCCGCGTAAGCGAGTCCGGCCTTTGTATCAACGAAGTCCGTAGACTCCAACAAGAAATCCGACAATTCCGGCAGATGCAAGCCAGAGGCAAGAAATTTGGATTTTGAACCAAAACTCGCGACGGGCCTGAATCTTTTTCGCTTGTGCCTGGCGGGCAAGATAGTCTTCTACATTCTTGCGGTTGCCAGGAAAGCGGGGATTGTCGAAAATCGGATGCTCGTGGGTGGTCATTGGGGTATCTCCTAACTAGGGTTAAGAGCGCCCCTGCCACACTCTGTTTGACGTACCTGTTCAAACACCAGTATACACTTGTTTATACTATTTGTCAAGCATACATAAATCCTTATATACCAACGTATTTTGGCGGCTATAGCGCGTATCGCACACATGTTCTGTAATCTGGGGACAAGTGGTTTTCTACACACATTATTTGGGATGGCGTGGGGTACACTGGTATGTAGTGGGATGAAGTGGGATAGTCCCACCCCACACAGAAAGCACCCCCCAACAGAATATGCTGATCGGCGAATACCTCCACACCCTCGACTCGAAAAAGCGGCTGAGCTTGCCGTCAAAGTTTCGCAAAGAGGTGGGGCGCCGGGTGGTGGTGACACGCGGACTCGATTCCTGTTTGTTTATGTTCCCGGACAAGGCTTGGGGCAAGATTGCCCAAAAACTGTCCGACTTGCCGGTAGGGCAGGCAGACACCCGCGGCATGGCACGCTTCCTCTTGGCGGGGGCGGTAGAGGCAGAGGTAGACGGGGCAGGGCGCATACTCATCCCCGAGTATCTCAAGGAGTTCGCAGAGCTTCGCTCAAGGGTAGTCTTGGCCGGCGTCTCGGACCGCATCGAGATCTGGAACGAGAAGACCTGGGAGGAGTACAAGAAGAGGCTCGAGAAGGGGGCAGACCAGATGGCACAGGCGCTGGGCAACATGGGGATTCTTTAACATATGGCAACTTCTGCAATAACTTTGGCTCGTGTATCGCATCGCTCCCGTCGAGAGGAGGGCGGAGTGGCACATGAGCCGAAGTTAGATCAGAAGAAGCACTACAGCGTCATGCCTCGCGAGGTTGTGGCGGCTCTTGCCGTGCAAAAGGGCGAGGTGGTGGTAGACGCAACTTTTGGCCAGGGCGGCCACAGCAAGGCGCTTAAGGCAGAGGCCAAGATCAAGCTCGTGGCACTTGATGCCGACCCGATGGCTGGCGAGGGTGTTGTCGAGGCCAACTTTGGCGACCTTAAGGAGGTTATGGCAAAGCTTGGAGTTACTGCAATAGACAAAATCGTCTTTGACCTGGGCTGGAACAAGGGTCAGCTCATGTCGGGCCGCGGCTTCTCGTTTATGCACGACGAACCTCTGGTGATGAGCTACAGCGAAAGCCCTCGCTCGGGCTTTACCGCCGCAGAAATCCTCAACACCTTTACCGAAAAGGCCCTGGCGGACATCTTTTTTGGCTACGGCGAGGAGCGCTACGCGCGCCGCGTGGCCAAGGCTATAGTCGAGCGCCGCAAGACCAAGCCCTTTGAGACCACGCTCGAGCTTGTAGAGGTGATCAAAGATGCGGTACCCGCAGCCTACCGCCGCGGCCGCCTCCACCCGGCAACCAAGAGCTTTCAGGCACTGCGCATCGCCGTTAACAACGAGCTTGGCGTTATCGAGCAGGGCCTTAATGCGGCATGGCAGCTCCTGTCCTGCGGAGGCCGCATCGCAGTTATCACCTTTCATAGTATTGAGGACCGGCTGGTAAAGAGGACCTTTGCCGCCTTTGTAAAGGGCGGGGGAGGGCGCCTCTTATATAAAAAGCCCCTGATACCAAGCCAGAGAGAAGTTAAGGAAAACCCAGCCTCACGATCAGCTAAGCTCCGCGCAATCGAAAAACTATGCCAAGAAAAATAACACCACTCGCCCTCTACCACTTGTACGTGCGCCGCGCGGTCGCAAGCCTCGTTGCTTTTATTGTCGTGTGCGCGTTCATGTATGGCTTTTTCCTGCTCGAGGCAGTGTCGCACGCGGCTAACCACGCCGAGGCGCGCCGCGAGATAACCTCTATATCGTCTAAAGTCGGCGGCCTGCAGTCGCAATACTTAAGCGCAACCAAGGCACTTACCCCGGAGCGCGCTAGGGCGCTTGGGTTTGTGGCGCCGGTGCACACTGCCACAGTCTACGCAGACGTCACTACCGCTGCTCTGTCTACAAACCGATAGTACACTCTAAAGATGTCGTCCCGATTTGTGCTCAGAGTGCGCCTGCTGACAGCGCTGCTTATTTGCGTGGGGCTCGTCATCATTGGCAAGCTCTACATACTGCAGGTGGTGCACGGGCAGGAGTATGCGCGCCGCGCCGATGCCCAGATTACTGCAACCCACAACCCGCTGCTTAACCGGGGCTCAATCTATTTTAGTGACAAAGAGGGCACGCCTATACTCGCGGCAACACTCAGAGAGGTAGACGACACGGAGAATCACCAGCGCTTCTATCCCGGGGGCTCTTTGGCTGCGCGCACGCTGGGCTTTGTGGCGTACAACAACGACGACGAGCAAAAGGGGCGCTACGGGCTTGAGCGCTACTACGACGGCGTTTTGGGCCGCTCGGGGGATAACCTGTACCGCAACTTCTTTGTCGAGCTGTTTGGCGCAGCCGAGGGAGTGCTCTCGGGCCGGGCGCAAAAGGGTGATGTTATAACCTCGATCGAGCCCTCGGTACAAGGAGAGCTGGAGCGTACGTTAGACGAGTATGAAGACACGTGGGCGCCCAGGCTCTCGGGCGGCATCGTAATGGACCCGCACACGGGCGCTATTGTCGCCATGGCGCTAAGCCCCACTTTTGACCTCAATGAGTTTAACCACGAGGAGGACGCAACTATCTATGCCAACCCCATGGCGCAAAATGTGTATGAGATGGGCTCAATCATGAAGCCCTTGACCATGGCAGCGGGGCTGGACTCCGGCGCGGTAAAGGTGGACACCACCTACGACGACAAGGGCTGCGTGACCATAGACACCAGAAAGATCTGCAACTTTGACGGCGAGGCGCGCGGCGTTGTGCCCATGCAGGAGGTGTTAAGCCAGTCGCTCAACCTCGGCGCCGCATATGTGGCGGAAAAGATGGGCCCGGACACCATGCGCGAGTACTTTTTGGAGCACTACAAACTTAACGAGGAGACAGGCATAGACCTGCCGGGCGAGGTGCGCGGGCTCACCAAAAATCTTGAGGGCAGGCAGGCTGTTGAGTTTGCCACAGCGTCCTTTGGTCAGGGCTTGGCAGTAACTCCCATTGAGATGACACGCGCCCTGGCTGTTTTGGCCAACGGCGGCAAGCTGGTAACCCCGCATCTGGCAACTGCCATCAAGGAGGAGAGCGGCATCACGCGAGAGTTGGGCTGGGGAGAGCCCACGCAGGTCTTGAGCCCCCAGACGGTTACTGCGGTCACGCGGATGCTTACGGCGGTGGTGGACGGACCTCTGGCTAACGGCAGCCTTAAGATGGATCACTGGAGTATAGCCGCTAAAACCGGCACCGCGCAGATTGCCGATCCAAACGGCGGCGGCTACTACAAGGACCGCTACCTGCACAGCTTCTTTGGCTACTTCCCGGCGTATGACCCTAAGTTTTTGGTGTTCCTGTTTGCGACAGAGCCGCAAGGAGCCCCCTTTGCATCCCAAACCTGGGCCCCACCGTTCAAATCCCTCACGCAATTCTTGATTAATTACTACAACATCCCCCCTGACCGATAAGAGGATAAGTATGAGAGTAGGTGAACAGTCAAAAAACACTACACCACAAAAATCACAACATATTGGGGCTAAGCCCCAATATTTTCTAAAAAGTGTGGTCTGATATTAGCGCTTGATGTGTATCAGTGAGTGGTAGGATATAAGGAACGATGAAGCAGCTGCTCAAGACACTTATTGTTTCTATTTTGCAGTGGGAGGCAAAAATGGTGCTGCGCAAGTATAAGCCGCATGTGGTGGCTATCACCGGTAGTGTGGGCAAGACCTCGACCAAAGACGCGGTGTACGCTGTGCTGCAAAAAAAGTTCCATGTCCGCAAATCCGAGAAGAGCTTTAACTCAGAGATTGGGGTGCCTTTAACGATACTGGGCCTTGGCAACGCGTGGGGTAACCCCCTGCACTGGATACAAAATATTATTGACGGGCTTTTGCTAGTACTTACCACCAAGGCCTACCCGGAGTGGCTGGTCTTGGAGGTTGGGGCCGACAGGCCGGGCGACATCAGCTCGCTTGCCTCGTGGCTCAAGGTAGACGTTGCAATTATTACGCGCCTGCCGGAGGTGCCGGTGCATGTGGAGTTTTTTGACTCGGTAGAGGCGGTGATAGAGGAGAAGGCCTCTTTGATGGATGCTGTAAAGCCCGGGGGCGCGATACTCTTGTATGCCGATGATGAGCGTACCCGTAAGCTAGAGCAGCGTCTGCCCGCACCGGACGCACAGATTGTGCTGTTTGGCTTTGAATCGCAGACCGATGTATGGGCGAGTCGGTTTGAGGTGGTAAGAGAGCACGGCAGCCACAGTTGGCCGCTGGGTATGCGCGCGACGATAACTATCGGCGGGGAGTCAGCACCTGTTGAGATTGTGGGCTCTCTGGGCACGCATGCGTTTTTGCCTGCAGTGGCTGCCGCTGCAGCGGGACATGTGCTTGGCCTCTCCTTGCAAGAGATTGTGGCGGGGCTCGAGAGCTTTGACCCGCCCGCCGGGCGCGTGCGCTTGCTGCCGGGCATTAAGGGCAGCCTTGTGATAGATGACACCTACAACGCCTCGCCTGCGGCCACCGAGGCGGCATTAAACGCACTTGCGCTCACCAGGGGCAGGCGCTCAATTGCCGCCCTGGCCGACATGATGGAGCTGGGCCGGCTTAGCGTGGAGGAGCACCGTAAGGTGGGGGCAAAGGCCGCCAAGGTCTGCGACCTATTGATTGTGGTGGGCGTGAGAGCGCGCGATATTGCGATGGGGGCGCTCGACAACGGTATGCCTGACCAAAACATTTTGCAGTTTGAGGATGCGGGTAAGGCCGCCCTCGAGATCCAAAATTTGATACAGGAGGGCGACGCAGTGCTGGTTAAAGGCAGCCAGAGCATGAGGATGGAAAAAATTGTCGAGGAGATTATGCAGGAGCCCGAGCGCGCAGGGGAGCTACTTGTGCGGCAGGATAGGGAGTGGAAGAAACGCTAACTGCTTAGCATTCTTCCGGTCGCTGTCTGGAGCGTGGAGTGATGAGCGAAGCGCCCCTTGCGGGGCGCTTCTTTTTTGTAGTCACAAGTCGACTTGGGTCGTCAGCCTGGCCACAAGTCAAAAAGTTGTCGTCGCTACGGGGATTCGGTCAGCCTGGCCGACAGATAATTCAATCGCCGTCGCGATTGAATTTCCGCCGGCCCCGCGTCAGCCTGGCCACGAGTCAAAATCGCTCGTCAGCGATTTTGCTTGCCGGCCCCGGCGCACGGTTTTGCCAGTGCAAAACAACGTTTGCACCCGTCACAAGCGCACAAAACTCCGCAGCAGTGCGGAGTTTTGGCCTTGTGACCCTACGGGGATTCGAACCCCGATTTGATCCGTGAGAGGGATCTGTCCTAACCATTAGACGATAGGGCCCTTGTTACACAGGGCCATATGCCCGTCGCGGCGCTCGGAACAAGAGCAAGCTCTTGTTCCTCACTTTGCTAGGTCATAGGGCCTCTATGTCGCACCCAAATAATGTACGACAATTTGCGCCAAAAGAAAAGGGCAGGGGTCGTATGACCTCTGCCCAAATCTATGCCCGTGCCCTTAGTGGTGCGTGCAGGCTTGTACAAAATCCCGGAGGATACTGCCGATGAGCTCCTGCATGTCATCGACATAGTGCGGCAAACCGTATTCTTGGGTGTCCCTGCAGGTGACTCTGACGCCGTTAATGTGCTTGGCCGTGCTCGCGACAATAATCTGGTCGTACCGCCTGTAGCAGGAGTGGTTGCGATAGGTGGTCGCGACAACCAGAGAGCGTCTGCTCCGGGTGCCGCTTATCCAGCGGTTGAGGCACAGCTGCGGATAGGGTAGCTGCTTTTGCAAGGCCAGCAGGATCTCGTCGGGCAGAAGTTGCCTCGCGATCTGCACGAGACGCTGGTTTAGGACGTCTGTCCCGTCAATGCACTTGTTGGTGCGGTTGGCCTCATAGAAGAGGTCGCGAACCGTGGTGCGACGCAAGGCGGATGTAGTGACGCCTGGCTGAATCGACTCGATCAGTGACATGGAACCCCCTTGTGTGTGCGAGACTGGTCTAACTGTAGCACCGCACACCCAAAAGAAAAGGGCAGGACTGTGAAGTCCTGCCCTCATGGCTCGTACGCCTCGATGGGCGCAAACGGCCTAAACTTGCCGTTAGTGCTGTTCATGGAGCTCCTCGCCCCAAGACGCCGCTTGAAGATGCGACCGAGGACCATCTTGTACGCGGTGTACTCGATGTCGTGGAGGTAGTTGTACCTCCCCAAGACCGCCTCAAGCAGCTCCTCGTAGTCTGTGATGACTCCGGTCGAGACTGCGTTGTCGTACTCGTCGACCATGGCCGTAATCTGCTCGAGTGAGAAGTGAATCTCGATCTCGTGCTTGGCCTTGATCTCATCGCGGACAGCGAGTGTGTCTGCGGCAACCTGATCGCACGGGTATGTCGACATCAAGCGGCCTCGTCGGCTTCCTTGGTGCCCTCGACCCGTCTGATTTCGTAGTGCCGGCGCTTCTTACGGCGCTGGTCAATGATCTCGTCGACGCGCGCGAGCACGTCTTGGAGCGTCTCTTCGCGCCTCTCTATCGGCAAAGCGCTTACAAATGGCTCTCTCGCCATGGTCATCTCCTGGGTGGTGGTGATGGGGCGAGGCATACGCTAAACCTTTAAGCCTCTGGCGAGATTATACTCCAAAGACACGTGAAAGTCAAGTGAGGAAAAACGAAAGTGTGCATAGAAAAAGGCCGCGGGGTTTAATCCGCGGCCTTTCGCACAGTTGAGGTATAGAACAGTAGAGGAGCTTACCCCTTGCCGCCGAAGTCGTCGATCATGAAGCTGACCGATGACCCGCCAACGAAGGTGATGTCGATCTGGAGGTCGGTGTTGATGTAGCGCATATCCTCGCCATTAACCCCGGTCTGCGTGAGGCTGTAGTTGCCCCCGTAGATCAGCACAGTGTCGCCAAGGTCGCCGTTCTTAAGGATAATCTCGCCGACCGCGCCGTCCGACCAAGAGTCGAGCCGCACCCGGTCGTTGCCGTCCAGGTAGTTGCCGAACTGGATCGTATCACCAACCGACGCGTAGAACACGTCGTCGCCCTGGCCGCCGCGCATGATGTCGGCACCTTGACCGCCGTACAGCGTGTCCTTGCCCGCATCGCCCCAGAGCTTGTCGTCGCCACGACCACCTTGCAGGTAGTCGTCGCCGGTGCCGCCATGGAGCTCGTCGTCGCCAGCGTAGGCGACGATTGTGTCGTCGCCCGAGCCACCAAAGACGATGTTGTCGCCGCCGGCGTCCTCGCGGGCGTAGGAGTACCAGTAGGTCTCGACGACACCGTCTTGGTTGACGATCTCGTACGAGGCCCACACCAGCTCAACGCCAACCCGGATGTAGTCGTTGCCGGACCCGCCGTTGACGAAGTTGTCGCCGGTGCCCGCCTCCAGTATGTCGTCGCCCGAGCCGAGGCTCAGGTAGTTATCGCCGTCGCCGACGTAGATCTGGTCGTGGCCAGAACCGCCATAGATGCGGTTACTGCCTTGATTGCCGAAGATGATGTCGTCTCCGGCAAAGCCAAAGATGGTGTCATCCCCGGCAAAGCCGTAGAGCGCGTCTTTCTGCGACGTGCCGTACAGGGTCAGCGCAGTTGCAGCGGGCTTCATCGGTAAGGATGTACCGGTGCTTGTAGGTGTCATGGTGTAGCCCCTTTATGTGAGGCGCCCTTGGGCGCGAAACAACTGGCCCCAGTGGCCAGTTCTATCCGCTACCATATACTATATATAGACACTTGTCAAGTAGTGTGGTATCGCCTAAAACTAGGCAAACATCCCATCTACTACTTCTTTGACGATAGTGCCGTCGGCCTTGCCCTTGAGGTCCTTCATAAGGGCGCCCATCACCTTATTGGCACCGGTCTTGTCTGTCACACCCATCTCGGCCGCCTTGGCGGTTACAGCGGCAACAATCTCCTCACGGCTCATCTGAGCGGGGAGCATAGTCTCTAAAATAGCGAGCTCGGCCTTCTCTCCCTCCGCAAGCTCGGGGCGGCCGCCGTTGGTAAACTGCTCTATAGAGTCCTTGCGCTGCTTGGCACCGCGCATGACCACGGTCAGCACCTCGTCCTCGCTCAATTGTCCGTCCGGGCCATAGCCCTTGGAAACCGCCTCGTTGGTGCACGCAGAAATGAGCCCGCGCACCACGCCGAGCTTAACCGAGTCTTTGGCGCGCATGGCGTCCTTCATCATCTCTTTCAAATCAGCTTGAGTCATGGTCTAGTTATTTACAATTGTATTTGTGTATTTTACCACACAGTGGCGCATGGTAAAGTGGGCGCATGGATCTCTTAACCACACTGGTTGCCGTACTTATACTGCTTGCGCTCGGCATCATTGCTTTGCTTATCCGGCTGCAGAAGGGGAGCGCCGCACCGCAGGACAGCCAGTCTCTTATACTGCTCCAAAACCAGCTCGCAGAGCTTACGCGCTCGATGGATGGGAAGTTGAGCGAGGGCAACAAAACCATGAGCGAGTTTATGACCGGCCAGCAGGGCCAGGCGCGCGAGCTTATGTCGACCATCACTAAGCAGGTGCAGGAGCAGCTGGTGGAGGTAGTGCGCGGTGTCGCAGAGACTAAGGAGGGCACCAAGCAGGTGCTTGTTGTGGCCGAGCAACTGAGCAACTTAGAGAAGGTGCTTAAAAACCAAAAGCAGCGCGGCAACCTGGGCGAGGCGTCACTCGAGCTTATTTTGTCTAACGTGTTGCCGGGGCAATATGTGCCGCAGTACCTCTTTAGAGACGGAGAAAAGGTAGACTTTGCCGTTAAGACCCAGGAGGGTCTCATATCGGTCGACGCCAAGTTTCCGTTAGAGAACTATATGCGCCTTGTTAATGAGACCGACCCTGAGCGCCAAGAGAGTTACAGAAAGGAGTTCAAAAATGATGTTAAAAAGCGCATAGACGAAACAGCCAAGTACATACGGCCCGAGGAGGGTACACTGCCCTTTGCGTTTATGTATATCCCGGCCGAGGGCATCTACTATGACCTCCTTAACAACGATGTCGGGGTGGGGGTTAACGCGCGCGATCTTATTGACTATGCCTACCGCCAAAAGAGCGTGATCATCGTATCTCCCACGACATTCTTGGCGTACCTGCAGACGGTCCTCTTTGGCAATCAGCGCATGAAGGTGCAGGAGGCAGCCAAGGACATTATTAAGAACGTGTCGGAGCTCGCCAAGCATCTTAAGGCGTACGAGGACAGCCATAACTCGCTGGGCAAGTCACTAAACGCGGCACTCAACCACTACGACAAGTCGGGTAAGGCCTTTAAAGCGATAGACAAGGATGTTGTAAAGATTACGGATGAGTCGATGCAGCTTAAGCTCGAGACCGCAGAAAAGACTCTCTTGGAGCAAGAATAGCAAAAGCCCGGCGCGCATGCCGGGCTTTCTAGTGCCTGTCAGAAAACTAGACAGGGTATATGAGCGCTGCTCCTAAAACGATCGGCAGGGCCAGGATCGCAAATACCAGGCCCGCCTTGACTCCCTCCGACATGACCATTGAAAGTCCCTCTTTGTTGGCCCTCTGCCCACCCCATAATCGCCCAGATACAGCCCTACGCAAGGGGGTTGTGCACATGGGGGTTTTGGGGTAGTATCTCCCTACGAGCCCCAGGCTCATTTTTGTATGGCAACTGCGACTAAAAAGACCACCAAAGCCGCCCCCAAGGCAGCCAAGAAAGAGGCCCCAGCTTCCGGCGCATTTTCTGTCATCCAGACCGGCGGCAAGCAGTATGTGGTTGAGGCCGGCTCAACGCTCAAGATCGAGAAGCTCCCCGGCGAGCACAAGGTGGGCGACACCATTGCCTTTGGCGAGGTGCTCGTGTCTGACAACGGCAAGGATGCTACCACTATTGGCGCACCATTTATCTCGGGCGCCAAGGTAGAGGCCGAGATCACCAAGATCGACCGCGCCAAGAAAGTAACGGTCATCCGCTACAAGGCCAAGTCCAACCACTTTAAGAAGCGCGGCCACCGCCAGCCTTACTTCGAGGTTAAAATAACCAAACTCGCATAACAATAAAAGCCGCCCCCAAGGGAGCGGCTTTTTTGTTTGGCCAGCACTTAGTGCGTGGCAATGTAGATGCTGGCGCCGGCTAGCGCCAGAGCCACAGCGATGCCGGGGATGCTGAAGATACTCAGAAACCAGCCTCTATTAAACCGGTCGGCCTCCTCGCGGTCGGCGCGTGCTGCGTCCTCGAGCTCTTCGCAGGTTGCCCGAGAAATGTTCTCAAACATGATGTTGGCCATGCTCGCCTCCCTGTCTGGCAAGAGGATAGCACGCCTAATGCCTGTTGCCCAGCGCTTGGGCTATGGTGTCCGGGTCGGCGTACTCAAGCTCGGAGCCTGTGGACAGGCCGCGGCCCAAGGAGGAGATTTTAAAGTTGAGGCTCATGGAGATCGGGCGCAGCTTCTCCATCAAGATCTCGCGGGTGTGGTCGCCCTCGGTGGTCGCCGAGAGCCCGAGTATGAGCTCATGTAACTTAAGTGCAGAGGCGTCTTCCTCGACGCGCTTTACAAGCTCGCGCAGGCGCACCTGGCTCTCGGGCTCATCAGAGGCTAGGGCAATGGTGCCGCCCAGACAGAAGTAGAGCCCCCTAAAGCCGGAGCGCTCGACATTTTCAATATCGGCGTCCTTCTCGACCACAAAAATAATAGAGGCCTCGCGCTCAGGCTTGGCGCATATGGGGCAGAGCTCTCCCTGGCCCTGCTTGGTGTACCAGCGGTAGCACATGGCGCACTGCCTGCTTTCGGCCCCGAGCTTTTTTATGATCTCCGAGAGCTCCTGGCGAAAGGCGGGGGAGGTAGAGAGCAGATACTGCACAAAGCGCCGGGCCTGGCGCGGCCCGATGCCGGGGAACTTCTCAAATAAAAACGAAAGTCTATCGATTGGGTCCATGGTGGGGAGGGTCAAAACAAGGTGAGACGAGCATCTCGGAGGCCGACGGGCCGAGAGTAGCAAATTTCTAGCAAGAAATTATGTGTGCTCGGCGAGCCTTGGTTTTGTACCCTCCCCATTCTATCAAAAAGCGTCGAGAGAATCGGCAGACTCAAAGGCGCCAAAGTCGGTCTTCTCGAGCGATTTGTAGGTGGTGCGTTTGTCGTCAAAGAAGAGCTCTATCTTCCCGACGGGGCCGTTGCGGTGCTTCTCCACCAGGATCTCGGCGATGTTGGGACGGTCGGACTCCTTGTTAATCTTATCGTCGCGGTGGATAAACATAACCACGTCGGCGTCCTGCTCGATAGAGCCCGAGTCGCGCAGGTCGGAGAGCCTGGGCTTGCCGCCGCGCTGCTCGACGGCGCGGGAGAGCTGCGAGAGCGCAATGACCGGCACCTCCATTTCGCGGGCAAGCTGCTTAAGCGAGCGCGATATCTCTGTCACTTGCTGGACCAGGTTGTCCTGCGCACGCGACTGTGTGGGGACCATCAGCTGCAGGTAGTCGACAATAATCATGTCGAGGCCATGCTCCTTTTTAAGCCGGCGCGCGGTGGCGCGCATCTTGAGGATGTTTTGCGCGGGCTCGTCTGATATATAGATGGGGGCCTGGCCCAGGCGGTCGTAGGCCTCGCGGATGCGCACCCAGTCGTCCTGGTCGTTGATGTGGCCGGTGCGGAGATTCCAGGAGTTGACCCCGGCCTCGGAGGCGACCATGCGGTCGATTATCTGCTGCGCGGCCATCTCAAGGCTAAATATACCCACCACCGCCTTGTGGTCTATAGCAGCATGGCGCGCGATGTCGAAGGCCAACGCCGACTTACCGACAGAGGGGCGCGCCGCCAAGATAATAAGGTCGGACTTTTGGAAGCCGGCCAGGAGGTTGTCCAGGTCCTTAAAGCCGCTACGCACACCGCGCACCTCGTCTTTGTGCTCGTGCAGGTACTCGAGCCTGGACCACGCCTCTTTTAGGGAGTCGCCGAGGGCCATAAACTTGGACATGGTCGGCGTCTGGGTAATTTCAAATACCTTCTTTTCTGCTTTGTCCAAAGTCTCATCTAAATCAGCTGCCTCGTCAAAGCCAAGCTCGGCCACATACTCGCCGGCATCTATAAGCCCACGCAGCATGTGCTTTTTCTGCACCAGGCTTGCGTAGTGGCGCGCGTTACTCGCGGCCGGCACATCGGCTGCGAGCTCTGCCAGGTAGGGGAGCCCACCCACGCCCTCAAGCTGCCCCAAGTCGGCAAGTTTGGCGCGAACCGACTCAATGTCGATTGGTTCGTTCTTGGCATATAGCGCCTGCATGGCGCGGTAGATGATGCGGTGCTTCTCGGCATAAAAGGCGTCGTCGTTAATAAGGTCGGTCGTCTCGACCATGCCCTCGGGGCGCAGCATAAGCGCGCCCAAGAAGGCCTTTTCAGACTCCAGAGATTGTGGAGGTAGTCTCAACCCATCGCGCTTACCCTTGGCCATGGGGTAAGTGTACTCCGAGCGGTGTCTTACCCCAAATGTGTGTATGAGGTGGATAGAAAGGGGATAGTACCTATTACTACCTATAGGGTGTGATAGGTGAACGTTTATTTTTTGGTCACTTTTTGGCCTTCGGGAGTGTCTTTAACCACAAAGCCTTTTTTGGCAATCTCGAGGCGCAGGTCGTCTGACTTCTTAAAGTTCTTGCTGCGGCGGGCCTCATCGCGTGCCGAGAGAAGGCGCTGCACCTCATCCGGCAGGTCGCCTACTGATATCACGGTCACGCGCGCTGTGGGGCCCGATTCGCCAAACCCTAGGCCTAAGATCTTGTCTGCAAGCGTGAGCGAGGCACGCTTAACCGCCGGGGTGATGTCTGGGTCGCGCAGCAAGTCCCACACGCGTGCCAGTGCCTTGGGGGTGTTAAGGTCGTCGGCAATAGCGCCAACAAAGTCGCGCATAAAGGCGCTGTCAGGTGCCAGGTTAGAGGGCGGGAGCTCTAGGTACGCGCGGGTGAGCCGCATGTAGGCGGTGTTGGCAGCTTCCAGAGCGTCCCAGGTAAAGTTGGTCGGCGTTTTATAGTGGCTGGTCATGTACCAGTAGCGAAGAGCCCTGGGCTCGAGCCCTTTGTCTTTAACCTGCTTAAGTGAGATGGTGTTGCGCAGAGACTTGGATATTTTTTTATCCTCGATGGTCGTAAACTCGCCATGCAGCCAATAGCGCACAAACTGCTTGCCGGTGGCGGCCTCGGCCTGGGCCAGCTCATTGTTGTGGTGTATCGCGATATGGTCGATGCCGCCGGTGTGTATGTCTATCTGTTTGCCAAGGAGTGTAAATATCATGGCCACGCACTCCGTGTGCCAACCGGGGAAGCCAAGCCCCCAGGGGGACTCCCAGCCGAGCTTTTTGTCGCTCTTCCAGAGCACGAAGTCTTGCGGGCGCTTTTTGCCCGCCGCTACCTTAAGGCGTGCTCCCGCCTCTTGCCCCGCGATATCCTGCCCACCCAGCTTGCCGTATCCGGGGAAGCGGCTGGTGTCGTAGTACACGCCATCGGGCAAGCGATATGCGTAGCCCTTTTGCTCGAGCGATTTTACGAGTGCGATTTGCTCGGCAATGTACTTGGAGGCGCGGGGAAAGCGGATATGCTCCACATCAAGCCCTAACTCCGCGATATCTGCCAAAAAGGCCTCGGCGTACTTCTCGGCGAGCTTGGCCATGTTCTCCATGCTCACCTTCATCTTCTCGCGCTTAAGGCCCTTGCTCATCTTGTCCTCGCCCTCGTCGGCGTCGCTTACCAGGTGGCCAAAGTCGGTAATGTTGATGGCCTGCTGCACGCTGTATCCCCAAAACAGGAGCGTGCGGCGCACTATGTCGGCATTAATGTAGGCGCGCAGGTTGCCGATGTGTATGTAGTCGTACACCGTGGGGCCGCAGTTGTACATCTTAACGACACGGCCCAAGGGGACAAACTCCTCTTTCTCGCCGGAGAGGGTGTTGTAGAGCATGAGCGGAGGCAGCGCCGGCCGCGCTGGCGGGCTTTTTTTAGACAATGATGTAATGAGTTTTTTAAGCATTAGAGCCAGTCCTTGTGGCGGAAGTATACAAAACAGCCCACTGCAAGAACAGCCATGCCCCCCACGATAATCCAGAAGTCGAGCGGGGAGCCGATAATGGGGTTATTGATGGTGTTCATGCCAAAGACGCCAGCCACAAATGACAGCGGCAGGAATACGAACGCCAATACGGTAAACGTCTTCATTATCTCGTTTTGCTTGGTGTTGAGCAGAGAGTCGTTGGTGGAGCGCAGCTCGTGCAGAGAGTCGCGCAGGCTCATAAGCTCGTGGTCTACCCGTGCGCGGGTGCCCTCTAGCTCGCGCAGATAGTACGTAAACTCCTGCCCCCAGAGCCTTGGGGCTGCAGGCTCCAAGGAGCCCAGCATTTCCTTGTGTGGCGCAAGTGAGCGGGAAAAGTCGTACAGTGCGCGTGCTACGTGCGACAGCTCAAACACCATGCGGCGCTCATCGCCCTTAAAAATCTTGGTCTCTATATCCTCCAGGCGGCCGCGCACCAGGTCGCATTCCTCGCTTAAAGAGCGGTATAAGTTTTGCAGCATGCTGGCAAACAGGTGGCCGCCGTGCGCGCTGTGGTTGCGCCCCAAGAGCGAACCCACCTCAAACGCCTTGGCAAACGTGTGCAGGGGGTCGATGTTTTCGTAGCGTGCGGTGATTAAAAACTTCTGCCCGATGATAAAGTCGATTTCCTGCTCGGGGCGGCGCCCCAGCCCCACCCTAAGCGTGGGGAAGTGGAGTATCACGTAGGCCATGTCACCCGCGCGCTCGACCTTGGATTTGTATGAGATGGAGAGCAATTCCTGGGCGATGTGTGGCGGCAGTGCAAACTCCTGCATGAGCTCGCGCACCTCCTTGGGTGTCGGTGCGACCATGTCTATCCACGTCAAATCGCGCTCCTTGTAGCGAGTGAGCATACAGAGATAAGTATATAGTGACTTCTTAATGTGTACCGGTGTCCTGTGATATACTGTTTATATATGAACAGGTCCAAACTCGCGGCGGCAGGCATGTTTGCCGCGGTTGTATTGGCGTTTGGCGCGGGTATGTACGCAGGCGTATCCGAGCGCGTAACCGGCATGGTGTTTGCACAGGGCGTAGGCGGCGTGCAGCCTTCCAATGTCGACTTCTCCAAGTTTTGGGCGGCGTGGTCGCTTCTTAACAAAAATTTTGTACAAACCCACAGCTCATCGAGCGTGCCGACTGATCAGGAAAAGTTGTATGGCGCGATAGCGGGGCTTACCGACAGCTATGGCGACCCGTACACGACCTTCTTCCCGCCGGCAGAGGCCAAGGAGTTTGCAGAGAACCTCAACGGCGAGTTTGGGGGCGTGGGCATGGAGATGGGCACCAAAGACGGCGCTATTACCGTTATAGCTCCGCTTAAGGACAGCCCGGCCGAGCGCGCGGGCGTGCGCTCGGGCGACATTGTGGTGATGGTAGACGCCACCTCTACCCAGGGCATGTCGGTAGATGACGCGGTCAAGCTTATCCGCGGGCCCAAGGGCACCACGGTTAAGCTCACCCTGGAGCGCGCTTCTACCACAGAACCGGTAATTGTCTCTATTGTCCGCGATACTATCAACATCCCTATCATCGAGGGCAAGCTCGAGAAGGGTGTGTACACCATTTCTCTCTACAGTTTTTCCCAGAACTCGGCCGAGCTCTTTAGGCAGGAGCTGCGAAAGTTTGTGCTGTCGGGCTCCAACAAGCTTATACTCGACCTGCGCGGCAACCCCGGGGGCTATTTGGAGGCGGCAGTGCAGATGGCGAGCTTCTTTTTGCCCATTGGCGACACGGTGGTGACCGAGGACTACAAGGGCAAGCAGACCAATGTTGCGCACCGCTCCTTGGGCTACAACGTGTTTAAGGACTCCAACCTCAAGATGGCAATACTCGCAGACCAAGGCTCGGCCTCGGCCTCAGAGATTTTGGCCGGAGCGCTGCAACAGCACGGCGTTGCCAAGTTTGTGGGTACGCGCACCTTTGGCAAGGGCTCGGTCCAGCAGCTCTTGGAGCTTGGCGGCGGAGCGGAGATAAAGATTACGGTGGCGCGCTGGCTGACCCCCAACGGCCAGAGCATCTCAGACGGCGGGCTTACCCCAGACATTAAGGTAGAGCGCACCGCACAGGACTATGCCGCCGGCCGCGACCCACAGATGGACGAGGCTCTGCGCTGGTTGAAGACGCAATAAGGGGGAGTATAGTAGAGGGGTGAAGGTAATACTTATAAAGGACGTGCGGGGGTGCGGGCAGGCCAACACTATTGTCGAGGTGGCCGACGGCTACGCGCACAACTTTCTTTTGCCGCATCGCTACGCGGTGGCGGCAACCTACGACAAGGTCAAGGAGTTTGAGGCAAAAAAGGCCCAGATCGAGGCCCAAAAGGAGAGGGCCGAGGCCGAGCTCATCGGCAAAATAAAGTCGCTGGAGGGCAAGCAGGTAAAGATTGTGGCCCGCGCAACCGAGAAGGGAGGGTTGTTTAAGGCGGTTACGCCTGCCGACATTGCCAAGCACATCCGGCTTGAGCACAGCCTTGAGATACCAGAGGTGGCCATAGATGTGGGCCCCATTAAGACCGTGGGCGAGCACGCCATAAAACTCCACTCAAAATCTGCTAAAGCACAGCTCACTGTTGTGATAGTAGCGCAGTAAAAACCCCTCCATTTGGAGGGTTTTTACTTAGCTGGGGTGACGTTAACCTGGCTGCGGACGGTTGTGGAGCCGTCAAAGTTCTGCTTGCGCTTGTCTTTAAAGGAGACTACGCCGCGGGTGAGTGCAAAAAGAGTGTGGTCCTTGCCAAGACCAACATTGAGGCCTGGGAGTACGCGGGTGCCGCGCTGGCGGACGATAACATCGCCCTGCTTAGCGATCTCTCCGGCATAGAGCTTAACACCGAGATATTTCGGCTTGGAGTCGTTGAGGTTTTTAGCTGTTCCGCCCGCTTTTTTACTTGCCATACGAAATACTGTAAGGTGGGCACATGATACCAAAAGAGGGCTTACTTGGCAAGCTGGAGCCCCTCCTGCTGCCCTTGGTGGTCTCTTTGGTGGCTCTTGGCGCCTTTGGCTTGGGTAGGCTGTCGGCCCAGGGTGACACCAAGGAGGCCTTTAGGGTCATATACCCCGAGGCTCAGGCCGCCAAACCGCTGGCAAACACCGCAGCGGTGTTTGCGGCCGCCCCGGCCCCTGTGGCGGCGGGGGAGGGAGCCTACGTGGCATCCAAAAACGGCTCCAAGTACTACCTCACCACCTGTTCAGGCGCCAACCGTATAAAGAAAGAGAATAGGGTCTACTTCGTCTCCGCTCATGACGCCGCGGCAGCAGGGTATGAGCCTGCGGCTCAGTGCCCAGGGCTATAATGACTATCTATGGCGCGCGTTAAAAAACAGCTCAAAAAAATTCTGGTCCTCGCGGTAGCGACGGTGTTTTTTGTATTAGGGTTGGTGGGCTTGGTGCTCCCGGTGCTCCAAGGGTGGTTCTTTTTGGCGATATCGGCACTCCTCTTTTCCATGTACTCGCCAACGCTGCGTGCCTTTATAGACCGCCATACGGTCAAATACCCCAAACTGCACGCGTTTGTGGAGCGGGCCCAGGGCTGGACCACGCGCGTATTTGGCGCACCTGAGGTAGACTAGGGGTATGATCGCTTTAGATATAGAAGCATCGGGCATTGGCCCCGACACCCACTCGATACTTTCAGTGGGAGCGCTCGACTTGGACAACCCAAGCAATCAGTTTTATGAGGAGTGCCGCGCGTGGGATGGTGCCCACATAAACGATGAGGCTCTGGCTGTGTGCGGCTTTACGCGCGAGCAGGCGACAGACCCCAATAAACAGACCGAAGCCGAGTTGGTGCACAAGTTTGCCGCGTGGGCAGAGGCGTGCAAGGACAGGACCCTGGCAGGGCAGAACGTCTCGTTTGATAGAGATATTTTAGAGGCTGCGGCACGCAGGGCTGGGCACACAGAGTGGCCGTTTGCCCACCGCACCATAGACAGCCACAGCCTGTGCTGGATGCACCAGGTAAAGCGGGGGATGACTCCCCCGGTCGACCCGGAAAAGAAGCGCTCGGCGCTTAATCTCGATGTCATACTGCTTTATTGCGGCATCCCCGAGGAGCCCAAGCCGCACAACGCGCTGACCGGCGCCAAGTGCCACGCCGAAGTTATCTCGCGCCTTTTGTATGACAAAAAACTCCTCCCGGAGTTTGAGCAGTACCCTATTCCGTGGTTAAGTTAGAAATCTACGGGCTGTAGTATACCGGCAGTACACATGCATGGGGTGCATGTAGACCGGGTTCAATTCCCGGCAGCCCGACAAGAAAAGCAGCATTTTGGGCCTAAAAGTGGGGGACTGTGGGCGTAAAACTTGCCAGGGGTGCCTCCCCTGTCTTGTAGTCCGGCTTATTGCCATAGAGCCGGTTGTGAGGCCTAAAATATGGCTTAAAATAAGGGGATATCGGGAATCTAAAGGCGGCCTCATTTTTTGTCAAGCACTTTGCTTGATCGATCACTCAAAAAACAGGTACTATATTCCTAACCGCAGCTCGCGTGAGCGCGGCTTTTTTTGTGCCCGCCGACTACTACTAACGCACTAAACACTCATCTATGCCTGTCCCCGTTATTGGCCTCGCCCTCGCGTTCCAGGCCCTGGTACCTGCTACCTCGACCTCTGCCACCCTGGTGGCAACGCCCGCTGCCGTGGTCATGCCGCTGCACCAGTCCGTCGAGGAGTACGTGCGCGAGGAGTTTAAAGACATTCCTGTCATGATCGATATTGCCCGCTGCGAGTCTCGCTTTAGGCAGTACGACTCTGCCGGCCGGGTACTTAAAAACCCCACCTCGTCTGCCATGGGCGCCTTCCAGATTATGGCCTCGCTCCACGCGGCCCCTGCCAAGGCAAACCTGGGCCTCGACATCTACAGCCTCGAGGGCAACACCGCCTACGCCCGCTATCTCTATGAGAAGAACGGCACCCGCGACTGGAACGCCTCCAAGCACTGTTGGGGCAAGTCTGGCCACCTCGCCAGCACCCAAGCCAAGACCAATTAATCAAAAGCAAAAGCCGCCCCCGAAAGGAGGCGGCTTTTGCGTTGGATAGACAAAAAATAAATACGTTGTATTGTAAACTCAGACTGATCCAAACAAAGGGAGGCAGACATGACGGCAAGTGAACGGGTGGCCCGTGGCGCGGCTCTTCTGGACCAAAAAAAGCCCGGCTGGGCCCGGCTGATCGACATCGATACGCTCGATGTCGAAGACGTTGATTTTTGCCCATGTGCCCAGCTGTCAGGCACGGTAAAGTTCTATCAGGACGGCGCCGAGGATATTCTTGGCATCGACATTACCCAGAAAAAAGACCAGGAGTTCATGAGTGATCATGGATTTAATTGCCTTATTGATTTGTCTTCTAAAGGAGAAGGCGATCAGGACTTCATGCAATTAAACGAAGCCTGGAGGATCGAGGTTAGCAAACGCCTTGCGGTCTAATTGTTACAGGCAAAAATAAGCAAGCCGCCCTAAAAGGCGGCTTTTTATTTTAAAAGTGGGGGAGCAGTTCCCTAACCGAGATTAAAGCGATTCCGAGAAAGCCTTTATTTACAGCGCCGGGGGGCCGGGGGAGATATGGATCTCGGATAGATATTGGGTGCGCCACAGCGCATTTTAAGAGCTCTGGCGGGTATCAAAAGCTAGAGACAAAGGCAGGGCCCGGGCCAAGAGACCCCTCCCGAGTCTCACCTATATATGAGTCGGAAAAGATATATTGTGCGACACTTATGCTAGAGCAAAGCAGCCGGTTCCCGCCCATGTATTTGGGTCCAACTTGTACCCCACCCCTGCCCTGTTTGCGCTGCGTCAAAAAAATTTTTATAAACTTTGCACACTTCTCTATTCTAGTGTTTTGCAAAACACCGGAATATACCCCTCCCCCGAAAATTCAAAATTTGGGTAGGGGACCTTGCGTGGAAAGTAAGTATTTATAGTTGCGCTATAGCGCAGTTATAAATATTTTATTTTGGGAAAGAAAGAACCCCGGCGTTTGCCGGGGCTTTTGGTTGGCTGCCTTTTTTGTGGCAACTTTTTCTTGCTTACAGGCTTTTGGGCGGGGATCTTCTTCCCTGCCCTTTTCCTGCGGAGCATAATCTCGGTGAGCTTGAGGCGGACATCAAGGGTAAAGGAATCGTCGCTGAATATCGAAATAAGGTGGGTCTTGTGGCCCTTGAGCTGGCTTATCTCGACTGTCTCCTCGTACGTAAGAGGGATGCCCACGTACCGGGTCCACTTGTTGACGGCGTAGAATGTCCAGTCAATTGCAATCCCCTGGCCACTACCCCAGGCGTTCCACCCGTGGAGCATTGGCCACACAAGCGGGCCCACTGCTATACCCTGCACGTTATGGAGCCTGCGCCTGCCGCGTGCCCGGTTGGTTTTTGTGCGCGGCTTGCGGCCCTTCGGTGCCGCAATGTTGTTGTGCTTGTAGGTCAACACCATTGCGTTAAGGAAGCACTGCTTGCGCAGGGGCTCGCCCATGGGCGGCGGGCTCGGCCAACTGCACGGTTTGTACTCGATGCCGTAGAGATCGAGATAGCGCCACGTGCTCGAGTGGACGTCTTTAAGATACTCGCTACGGGTGTTGTCCCTGCACTCGTAGCCATTGCCAAAAAATCGCCGTACGTCGTTGAGCAGTGTCTCCTTGACCGAAACGCCCTTGGGGAACATTCTCTCGGTCTTTAGACGCATGACGCGCCGTCTGATAGCGCGGCGGTGCCCGCTGCCAAAGAAGCGGTTCCACATATCTCTTTCTGTATCTGGGTGTCGCTCTGTCTTATTCTGTGAGGCCACTGTGGCTCCCCTTTGCTGTTACAATCTGAATTGTATTTAACACTAATGTAGCTATTTGTCCAGAGTGGTATGATTAAGGAGTGACCTATAGGGACAAACTCCACGCCCTGCTCTCCCCTGCTGAGCGCAGGCTTTTTAAAAAGCTCAACACACCGGCAAAAATCCAGGATTACCTGGATGCGATGCCCAACAATGTGCTAACGAGCCGCGAGCACACGATGCGGGGGCCTAGGTATGTGATACAAAAACAGCGTGCGCATTGCGCCGAGGGTGCCATGCTTGCGGCCGTAGCTCTTGCCTACCATGGCCAGCCGCCGCTTTTGATGAGTCTGGAGGCCGCCGAGGGCGACTACGACCACGTCGTCACGCCGTTTAAGGTCAATGGGCTGTGGGGCGCCATCAGCAAGACCAACTACCCGGTCCTGCGCTGGCGCGACCCGGTATATAAAACCCCGCGCGAGTTGGCGATGTCCTACTTCCACGAATACTTTTTGGACTCCGGCAAAAAGACCCTGCGCCGATATTCCCTCCCCTTCGACATAACAAAATACGACCCCGCGCGCTGGGTGACCAAAGAGGGCGATATAGACTGGCTTATCGAGGCGCTGGGCCGCGCGCGCCACTACCCTATTGCACCCGCAGGGGCACTAAAGAAACTGCGCAAAGCCTCAAAAATAGAGATTGAAACAACCGTGACGCGCGAGTGGAAGCGCAACGGTACGCGCTACGAACTGTAATCAGGCTTTTAGTTTTTTAGACCTATACCGTTTCTAAACAAGTAGGCCGTAACACCCAGAAGGACTACGGTGATACCTGCGAGGACGGCAAAGCAGGTCACAAGCGGTATGTCGCTGATGCCCAAAAAGCCCCAGCGGAAGGCGTTAACCATGTAGAGTATCGGGTTAAACAGCGACACCTTCTGCCAGAACTCCGGCAGCATCTCGACAGAGTAAAAGATACCGCCGAGGTAGGTCAAAGGGGTAAGCACAAAGGTGGGCACGATGGATATGCCGTCAAAGCCCTTGGCAAACACGCCGTTGATAAGCCCCGCGATGCTAAACAACACCGAGGTCAGCACCACAGCCAGCACAAGCACCGCGATGTTAAAGATAGCCAGGTGCGAAAAGAAGAGCGACACCACCGCCACCAGGGTGCCTACAAGCAGGCCACGCAGGACGCCGCCGCTCACAAAGCCAAGTATCACGAGCCAGTCCGGCATCGGCGAGACCAGTATCTCGTCCAGGGTCTTGGTCCACTTGGCAAAGTAAAAGGTGGAGACCGTGTTCATATACGAGCTGGTGATGACAGACATCATGATGAGGCCCGGCACAATAAACTGCATGTAGCTAAAGCCGTCTATGGGGGCAATCTGGGAGCCTATAAAGGCGCCAAACACCACAAAGTACAGCGAGGTGGTGACAACCGGCGGCAAGAGGGTCTGGCTCCAGATGCGGATGATGCGCACAAAGTCATTGCGCAACATGGTGTAGTACGGGATCCAAAGAGATTTCTTGTGCATATTAGTTGTCTCCCCCATTCTGGATAATATCGAGGTAGACATCCTCGAGCTTCTTCTCGCCTCCGTGGCGGGCCAGGAGCGCCTGCATAGACTCGTTCACCTTGATCTCGCCGCGGTTTATGATGGCGATATTGCGGCACAGCGCCTCGGCCTCCTCCAGGTAGTGGGTGGTAAGTATGATCGTGGTGCCGTCTTGGTTGAGCTTGCGCAAAAAGTCCCACATTGAGCGGCGCATCTCCACATCTACTCCGGCCGTGGGCTCGTCCAGTATAAGGAGTTTGGGCTTGTGTATAAGGCCGCGGGCGATCATGAGACGGCGCTTCATGCCGCCGGAGAGGCCCTGCGAGGGAGAGTCTTTTTTGTCCCACAATCCAAGCGCCTTGAGGATCTCCTCGGCGCGCACCAGGGCCTCTTTGCGCGGTATTCCGTAGTATCCCGCCTGGGTTACGACAATGTCTATCACCTTCTCAAATATGTTGAAGTTAAACTCCTGCGGCACCAGGCCAATGTAGGTCTTGGCCAAATCCTTATCAGTATCTATCGAGGCGCCAAAGACCTTGGCCTCCCCCGATGTCTTGTTAATGAGGCTCGTGAGTACCCCAATAGTGGTGCTCTTCCCTGCCCCGTTGGGCCCCAGCAATGCAAAAAAATCTCCCTCCTCAACTGAGAGCGTGACGCCCTTAAGCGCCTCTGTCCCGCCTGCGTATGTTTTGCGCAGGTCTTTAACCTCTATTGCTTTAGCCATACTTATTGCCAGTATACCATTTTGGGTCATACAAAAACACCCCTACGCTATGTAGGGGTGTTTTTGATATAAGCTTAGGCCCTGCAAGTCCTGCAGTCCTTTTTGTGGCTGATCAGGAGCCAGACAGCCGAGGCGCCGACAAGCACGTAGACCACCGCCTCAAGCTCCATCGAGGAGCCAAAGAGCATATGGACCACGTTCCAGGTCATGCCATTGCCGCCCTGGAGCATGTCGAGACCAACAAGGCCCCAATTAATGCCGCCAACCGCAAGCAGGATATACGCAATAATATGAAGTGCTTTCATGTAGAGTGTAGGAAAAGAGTGAGCGGCTCGACCAGTCCCGCTTGGTTATAGTATGAGGCCAGTTGTGCACTATGAGCGTGTCTACTCCCCTGCCCTGGGGATAGCGCTACTGCGGCAAGTAGAGATAGGGGTTGAGATACGCGTTAAGAGGTGCAATGGGGATAAAGGCCACGGCGCCAGAGTTGCATGTGTAGTTTTTAAAGGTGACTGCGCTTGAGACATAGAGGGTCAAGTGCAGGTGCGGGCCTGTGGCGTATCCGGTGTTGCCCATAAGACCCACTGTCTGGCCGGCGCTCACGGCCTGGCCCTTGGTAACCGATATCGCCGAGAGGTGCGCGTACAGCGAGGTAAGACCGTTTGGGTGCTTAACCAGGACCCACTTGCCGTACTGGCAGTTTTTTACGGCACCCTGGTTAACCTCCTGGACAGTGCCTCCAAGTACAGCCTTGATAGGCGTGCCTATAGCCCCGCCAAAGTCCACGCCGTTGTGGCCCTGGCCGTTGTAGGCGCCCGATGCGGCAAACGTTGTGTTGCCAAAGTGCTGGGTCACACGCACGGCATCGAGCGGCCAGCCTATCGTGCCGCGCTTGGCGCCAGGTGCGCTTGTGGTGTCTGCAGACCCGAGTCCGCGCGCCAGCTCCACCAGTTGTGCCTCAAACGCAGACTGCTCGGCCTTTTTCTGGGCAATAAGCGCCTGATACTGCGCCTCCTGGTTCTTTGTCTCGGTCAAAAGCGAGTTTTGGGTTGAGCGGACGACCGAAACACCCTTTTGCTCGTCGGCCAGGTTGTTTTTAAGCGCCGCAAGCTCCTGGCGCTTCTGCTCTGCGGTCTTTTTGCTTGATGAGAGGTTGATCTTAAGTGCAGAGAGGTCGTCTATGTGGTTTTGGAGCTCGTCGCGCACAGCCGCCATGCTTACACCCTGGTCAAAGAACGCGGCAAGGGTCGTGCCGCCCAATAGTGCGGTAACCATGGCGTCCTCGCTCAGGCGGTCCAGCTCACGCAGTGTCACGGCAACCTGGCTTTGCGAGACACCAATCTTGTCCTCGGTTGTGGCGATGTTGTTGCCCAGGGTTTTTATGTCTTTGTCTTTTTGCGCAATCTGGTTTTGGGTCAGGCTCAGGCTCTTTTGGAGCTTTTGTATCTGCAGGTCGAGGCCTTTTACCGTAGACTGCAGTGTGGCCTTTTGTGCGCTTGTGGTGGTGAGCTGGTTCTCGAGCTTTTTAATCTCGTCCTGGAGCTTTTTTATCTGGTCGTTGGTGTCGTCTACTTTATCCAACAGCTCCTCGCGCGTTTGTGCGCTTGCAGTGGGGTTTTGTTGTATGAAAAACCCGGCACCTATAACAAGTGCCATTACCCCCACGCATACTGCTACGCGGTATCGGAGCATTTGCTATATTTTAAAGCATTTTTATGGCCTTCTCAATACGGCTTCTGACTTCATTTAGCCCTAACAAAGATGCAATTGTGAAGGGATCAGGAGACTTTTCTTTTCCGGATAAAGAAACACGCAGCGGCCATAGGACATCCCCTTTCCCATGCTCCATGGCGTAAGGCATAAGCCAAAACTTAATATATTCTTTCTCCTGCCTGTCCTTGCCATTTTCCAAGAGCTTAGTGATTTGCTGCAGATGTTTTTTTGCAACCTCAGGGGCAATTTTTCCCTTGTTGAGGAGGAGCGCCGGGTCATACTGTATGTCGCCCAAAAAGTTATACTCCTCAATTAGCTCGGTAGCCTCCTTAAGCGTCTGGGCGCGCTCCTTTATAAGCGGCACAAGCCTGGTGTCAAAAGCCTTGTCGGTAAACGCGCGTAGCCGAGCCTCGTACTCGGCGTCAGAGAGGCGCTTGAGGTGCTCAAAGTTAAACCAGGTGAGCTTCTCCATGCCAAACACGGCCCCGCCCTTGTGTACCCTCTCGAGGCTAAACTGCTCTACGAGCTCGCTTAGCGTAAACAGCTCCTGCTCGCCGCCCGGGTTCCATCCAAGGAGTGCCAGATAGTTAATGAGCGCCTCGGGGATAATGCCCTGTGCGCGGTACTCGGTTACGGACACCGCACCGTGGCGCTTTGACATCTTGGAGCGGTCGGGTGCCAAAATAAGCGGGATATGCGCATATGCGGGGCGCACAAAACCCAATGCCTCGAGTATGAGTATCTGGCGCGGCGTGTTTGAGATATGATCCTCGCCGCGTATCACATGCGTGACACCCATCTGTGCGTCGTCCACAACAACGGTAAAGTGGTACAAGGGCTCGTCTGCGTTTTTGGCAATGACAAAATCGCTGAGGTCGGTGGTGTCAAAGGTAACATCGCCGCGCACCGCGTCGGCAAACGTAATAGGCGTGTTCGGGTTTTTAAAGCGTATGACCCGGCGAGCCGTGCCGTCTTTGCCCTCCTCTGCCTCGTATGCTTTGCCCTGGGCTATAAGCCTGTGCAGATGCTCGCGGTACAGCTCGGTGCGTTCAGACTGCTTGTACACTGTGTCATTGTCCCAACTGAGCCCCAGCCACTTGAGGCCTTCTATAATATCCTCCTCAAACTCTGTCTTGCTCCTCTCCTTGTCGGTGTCCTCAAATCGAAACACCATCTCTCCCCCGTGATGCTTGGCAAACAGGTAATTAAAAAGCGCCGTGCGCACCGAGCCGATATGCAAAAAGCCGGTAGGACTGGGCGGAAAGCGCGTTATAACCTTCGACATACGGGCAGTTTAGCAGAAATTAAGCCTTATGCCTCGTGGGAGAGTGCTATGTCGAGGAGGGCGTTGGCTATCAGTTTGGCAGCGTCTGGGCGGGCAAAGTTGCGGGCCGCAGCCTGCATGTGGTGGCGGATCTGCTCGTTGTCCAAAATGCGGTGGATCTCCGAGATAAGGAGCCCCGGGGTGAGGTTGTTTTGCTCAATCACGCTTGCACCACCTGCGCGCGCATAGGCAAAGGCGTTCTTGCTCTGGTCGTGGCTTATGGGCTCGGGTATGGGTATGAGTATCGCGGGGATGCCCCAGGCTGCGGTCTCGAATATGTTCCCTGCACCGGCACGCGAGATTACCAGAGATGCGGCGCCTGCAACCATGCGGGTCGCCAGATCGTTGAGGTAGTCAAAGGGCTTGTAGGCATCAAGCGTTGCGGAGTCTGGCACGGCCACGCGTGCCCGGCCCACCACATCCTCAAAGTTGGCACGCCCTGTCTGGTGCACCAGCTGGAACTCCTTGAGGAGCTGCGGCAGAGCGTCTATAACCGCATCGTTGATCATTTGGCTGCCCTGACTGCCGCCTGTCACCAAAATGATCGGTACCTCTTTTTTTAGATGCAAAAACTCGTGGCCGCCCTCGCGTGCCGGCACCAAAGCAGCCTTTCGTATCGGGTTGCCGGTGTGCGCCACCTTGTCTTTGGGGAGGTGCTCTGCACACTCGGCAAAGCCGACCGCTATCTTTTTGGCAAAGCGGGCTGCCCAGCGGGTGACGCGACCCGGCGTGGCGTCGGCATTAAATATAACGACAGGGATCTTAAAGAGCCGTGCCGCCGCCAGTGTAGGAAAGCTGGCGTAGCCGCCGGTACTAAACACCACATCGGGGTACAGAAAAAATATGCGCACCACAGCGCGTGCTACGCCCCACCCGGTTTTAAAATAGTCAAAAAAGTTGAGGATCGAGGCGTAATTGCGGATCTTGCCTGCGGCCGTGGGCACCCAGGTAATGTTGTTGGCCAATAGCACCTCGCGGTCGTACGGGTCCGGTGCAGCATACAACAGCTGCGGCTCAAGCAGACGGCGTTCACGTACCTCGTCGTTTATCGCCTCTGCAACAGCAATTATGGGGTAAAAATGTCCTCCCGTTCCCCCGCCCGTAAAAAGTATCTTCATGTGTTTAGTGCTTCATGCGCCTGGATACGCTAAGTAGTATACCAATTTCTGCCAGGGATATGGCGAGCGCCGTGCCGCCGTGGGAGACAAATATTAAAGGCAGTCCCGAGAGCGGTATAAGCCCTATGGTCGAGGCAATGTTCATAAACGACTGCCCGATAATGAGGAGTATGATGCCAACGACAAGCAGGCCGCCAAACGGGTCGGGCGCCCGCGCCGCAATGCGCAAGCCCAGTAGGGCCACTGCCGCATATAAGAGCACGAGCATCATACTGCCCAAAAACCCAAACTCCTCTGCCGCCACGGCAAAGATAGAGTCGCCGATGGGCTCCGGCAAGAATGAGAATTTTTCAATACTCTGTCCAAACCCCTTGCCGGTCCACTCGCCCGAGCCCACCGCAATAAGCGACTGCAAAATTTGGTACCCGGCGCCCTGCGGGTCGCTCTCGGGGTGCAAAAAGGTGGTAAAGCGCTCCATAAGGTAGGGCCGCTGCCACGCCGCGCCCGCAACAGCCACTATCCCAATACCCACAATAAGCCCTATGTGCCACAGCCGCCCGCCCGCGGCAAAGAGCATACCCAAGGCAGCCAGCACAATTATGGCCGCGCCGTCTGTGTCGGGCTGGAGCAAAAGGAGTCCTGATGTTGCGCCGACAATAAGCGTCAGCGGCAGCAGGCCGCCCTTAAGCGTGTGGATGTGCTTCATCCGGGCGGCAAACACCGCTGCCAAAAAGGCCACGGTGGCCAGCTTGAGTATCTCCACAGGCTGGAATGTGAGCGGCCCCAGGTCGATCCAGCGCGAGGCCCCCTTAAGCTCCAAGCCAATGCCCGGGACAAAGGTAAGTGCAGTGAGCATGAGCGCAAACCCGAAAAAGTACGGCGTGTAGCGCGCCCAGGCGCGGTAGTCGAGCCTCGAGAGCACAAACAGCGCCACAGAGCCGCACACGAGCCCAAGCAGGAGCTGGTTTACAGCAACCGAGGTAAAGGTTGCTCCGCTGCGTGCCAAAAGCCCCAGTGCGGCCGAGGTAAAGATAAGCAGGCCAAAAACCACCAGTGCCACAAGCACCAGCAAAAAAGGCATATCGATGGATTTGCGCGCCTGCACTGCTTGCTATTATACCAGTGCTAAAGCCGTGCCCACGATTGCAGCCACAACACCCACTATCCAGTAGCGCATGGTGACCTTGTACGCGGGCCAGCCTATCGCCTCGAAGTGATGATGCAGCGGCGCGATGCGCAAAATCTTGCGACCCAACACTTTTTTGCCAAAAATCTGGAGCACGTTGGAGGCGACAGTTGCTACCAAGGGCAGGGCCACGATGGGGAGCACGCTGACACCCCTGCCGCCTCCCTTCACGTCGGTTAAAAAGGCGACCACAACGAGCGCTATGGTGAGTGCCATGCTGCCTGTCTCAGATAAATAAAAGCGCGCGGGCGGGATGTTAAACCACAGGAAGGCCAAGAGGCCGCCGGCGATAGCGGCACACAAGGCGGCAACGTCGTATTGCGCATGGAAGAAGGCTATGCCCGCATAGGCGCTAAATATGGTGGCAAACACGCCGCCCGAGAGGCCGTCCAGGCCGTCTATCACGCCACCGGCATATATAAAGAGCGCCACCAGGACAAAAAACGGGACAAACAGCGCGCCAAGCTCAAGCGGCATAGACATAAACGGCACGGTGACACTCGATACATCGAGCTTGTCAAAAAACCACCACGCACACAGTGCGGCAACCACCGCCACAAACAACAGGCGTACACGAAGCCTGAGGCCCTGCCTGCCGTGTACCTCAAAGAGGTCGTCGGCAAACCCCACCAAGGCGCCCATCGCCATGGCGGCCAGGGGCACCCAGGTTTGCGAGCGGCTGATAAACGCCACAGTGGTAAAGAGGTCCGGGAAGACGCGCGCCAGTATCGCCAGAAGGTCGGCCGTTAAGAGCACGCTGGCCCACACGACAACGCCGCCAAAGCGCGGGGTGCCCACTTCCTTGTGCTCATGCAGGCGGTTAAACTCTACGGCGGTAGTGCCGTCCATGGCCACTTTGCCGCCCTTTGGCTTCCACATTTTATGCTTGTACAGGTAGTGGGTTAAAAATGGTGTGATCCCCACTCCTATCAGGAATGCCAGCGCAGCAGGCACAAAAATGCGCATAATCTCAAGCGTCATACTTGTGTAT
This sequence comes from uncultured Candidatus Saccharibacteria bacterium, assembly GCA_964566795.1. Taxonomy (GTDB): domain Bacteria; phylum Patescibacteriota; class Minisyncoccia; order Phycocordibacterales; family SBAW01; genus GWA1-54-10. The sequence continues at coordinate 145,487 of CAZMIU010000001.1, forward strand.
CTAGTGTATCAGCCTCTTTTTGGCGGTAGGCTCCCTCCAATGCTTGGAGCTTGGTGCGGACTTCCTGGTAGTCGGGCAGATCCTGTGCCCTTTGTGCACCCAGGGTACTCAAAAGCTCGGTGGTGGCCTCGTACAAAAACGAGCGGGAGTCTTTGGGGTTTGATACCCGGCGCACCAGCCCGCGCATGGTAAGCGTGCGCAGGGTCTGCGATGAGTTAACGCCGCGGATAAAGTCGATCTCTGAGCGGGTTAGGGGTCCGCGGTATATCACAGCGGCCAACACCTCCTGGCCTGCTTTACCAATCTCTCTTGAATACTCATCTTTGCGTACACGCTCAACCACGTCTGCGGCCTCTGGTGCTACACGCAATTCTACTTGTGTACCATCGCTCACCAAGACCACGCCACTCCCCTCTTTTGGCTCAGCTATGGCCGCTTTAATGTCATCAACGCCCACGTTCAGCATCCGAGCCACTTCCATATATGAAAGCGGGCGGCCAAGGGCAAACAGGAGTGCCTCGATATGTGCGCGCAGGTTACTCATACGATGGTGTGGATACAGAGTCGGACTCCATAGTTATATCGCCAAAATGTTCATCCTGCTCTGCCCGCAGCATCCCCTGCTTAACGAGCTCCAAAAGCGCCAGAAAGCTCACGATAACGCCGTGGCGTGCCTCGGCGCTCTGCGCCTTGTGTAAGCCCGAGAACTCCTTAAAGCTCATCCTAAACGCACTCGAGATACGGCTGCTCATCGTGTCTATCATCTCCTCCAGGGACATGATCTTTTTAACCGCGACCTTGGGGAGCATGAGCGTTGTCGGGAAGCCGGCTATGAGCGCCTGTGCCGCGTCGCGCAGGTTTTGCGTGGTGACACTGGTGTCGGGCAAAAAGAGCGGCTCCGGCTCAGGGGCATACCCCTCATACAGATACGGCTCCTTGAGCTGTGCATTAAACCCGCGCGCAGCCTCCTTAATAAGCTGGTAGAGCGCCAGGCGGTACTCGAGCTCTTTAATGTCGTGTGCCTCCTCCTCCGATATGGCGAGCGTGGGTAGTAGAGAGCGCGACTTGATAAGAAGGAGCGTTGCGGCGAGCGCCACAAACTCTGCCACCTCGCCCAGAGGCAGCTCGTGCATCTGGCTTACGCGCGCGATGTAGTCGTCGGCCACGCTCGCGAGCGATATGTCGTTTATAAGCAGCTTGCGCTTTTCTATAAGCTCGAGGAGCACCTCAAGCGGGCCCTCATAGACAGGGGTTTTTATATCAATCGGCACCACGCTATTTTACCCCGGTTTCTATCGCCTTTATGAGGAACCGCACCGGGTTGCCGGCGGCGCCTTTAGCCAAATTATCTTCTGCAGTCGTGGTCATGCGCGGTGCCATGTCGATGTGTACCCACAGGCACTCAAGTTCTTTGGCAAACACCTCGAGGAATTTGCCGCCCGCTATAACACCACCGTAGCGGCTGTTGCCCATGGTGGAGATGTTGGGCACATCGCCAAAGTGGCCTTTGACCATCGGGTCGTACTCCTCCCACAAAGGCAAGGGCCACATAAGGTCCCCGGACTGCTCAGAAATCTCCATGAGCGCGGGTATTGATGCCTCGCGGTTGGTCATAAAGGCGGAGGCCACAGTGCCCATGGCAATAAGCGAGGCCCCGGTGAGCGTTGCCACATCTATAACGGCTGCGGGTTTGTAGCGCTTGGCGTAGGTAATGGCATCGGCCAAAATGACGCGGCCCTCGGCGTCGGTGTGCAAAATCTCAATTGTCTTTCCTGACATTGATTTGAGGATGTCGCCAGGGCGCAACGCGTTGGAGGCCGAGGCGTTTTCTACCGCAGGGACAAGCGCTATGACGTTTTTCTTGAGTCCTAAGCGTGCAGCCGCAATGGCGGCGTGTATAACCGCGGCACCCCCAGACATGTCCATGTGCATCTCGTACATGCTGTCGCCGGGCTTAACCTGCAGCCCCCCGGTGTCGAAGGTCACGCCCTTGCCCACAAGGACCAGAGGCTTTTTGGAGCGCTCAGTGCCCCAATACTCCACAACGATAAACTGGGGCTCTTCTATAGAGCCTTTGGCAACGCCCAGTACGCCACCCATGCCAAGCGCTGCCATCTCTGCCTTGCCCAATATTTTTACCTTGGCTGACGTGCCCTCTGCTGCCTTAACGGCTGCGTCTGCCAGAGACTCTGGGGTCATGTCGCCACCGGGGGTGTTGGCGAGCTCCCTACATGCGTTAACAGACTCTGCCACCACGCGGCCCTTTTCATATGCGTTTTTGGTAGCGGCGGTGGTGTTAAGAATCTCGACTAGGTCAATAGTCTTAAATCCGCCCTTGGGTGCGCTCTTGTAGGTAGTGTGCTCGTAATTGGCCATGACAAATGCCTCAGCACACAGCTGTGCCAGGTCGGCGTCATCAATTGCCTTGGGGGCAAAGCTGCGCAGCTCTTTAAAGTCTATGGAAAAAGCCTTAACCTCGTTCTGTTTGGCAAACTGGACCGCGCGGCGCAGAAGCGGGATAAGCTTGCGCTGTGTGAGGGTCTTTTTGTCCCCTACCCCCAGAGTGAGGGTCTGGCCGTCAAAGCGGCTTATAGAGCCTTCTGCAAGGCGCAGAAGGGTGTTTGAGGCGGTGTTTGTATAGCTAAATTGCATGGACGAACCATACCAAAGTATGGAGCTTTTGCACTTGACAAATTGCTTGAGTGTGAGATGCTAAAAGCAGTAGTAAGGCGCATGAGTATCTTAAGTTAGGGGGAGGTCCGAAAACGGGTGGCGGGTAATCAGACCGCTGTCCGCTTTGGTGAGTAATCCCAAAGGAAAATGGGCCCCTTTGTCCTACCCTCTTTGCCACGACGCAAGGGGGCCCAAAAGCCACCGGCATGAAACCGGCGGCTTTTTCTTTTTAAAAATCGACCCCTTCCTGGGCAAAGCCAGTGTAGTCGAGGGTTAGTTCCTCGCCCGCTTTGATATCACGCAGGGCAAAGTTAATATCCTCCTCTACCCCGTCCTCGTAGCGTGTGCCCAAGTTGGGCGAGCTTGAGTGGTTAATGTGCCGTGCGTCGTCGCCGGGCGTAATGAGCAACCCGGTTTGCTTGCTTATGTATGGGTAAAACATGTCAGCATCCGGCGTTGCAGGTGTTGCAGTGTCTACAGACGCGTCAAACTTCCAAACAATAGTGCCTGCCGGTATGTCTTCTGCAGCAAAAAGCCCCATCCCATGCGCACTCGCCCCCGGTGTGGCTTTAACAAAGAGCATTACTCCTGCTCGCTCAGGGGCTGGTCGATGCGGTTCATGTCGCGGGGGAACATGGTGGCCTCACGGATATTTTTCAATCCCAATATCTGCATAGTCATACGCTCAGCACCAAAGGCAAACCCGCCCTCGGGCGGCGCACCGTAGCGGAATGCCTCCAAAAACATCTCAACTTTCTTGGGGTCCATCCCCCACTTCTCTACGTGTGACACAAGCTGCGCGTAGTCGTTGATGCGGCGCCCGCCCGAGAGCCACTCGATGCCGCGGCAGAGCAGGTCTAGCCCCTCGTTAAACTCGGGGTTCTCCGGGTTGGGGTATACGTAGAACGGCTTTTGCTTGGTGGGGTAGCCATATACATAGACAAAGTCTGAGCCGGTCTCCTGCTTTATCAGCTCGCACAGCGCGCGCTCCTGCTCGGGGTTGAGGTCTTTGTCTGCGGGTGCGCCCAGCTTCTCCAGAGCTTCAGTGAGTGAGAGCGTTGGGGTTTTGTCTATCATCACGGGCAACTCGGCGCCCAAGAACTTAAGCTCCTTCTCGCAGGTGGTGGCGAGCGTCATCAATATAAAGCGCACACACGCCTCCGACATGTCGCGAACATCAGTCCACGACTCGATAAATGCCATCTCGGCGTCGAGTGACACAATCTCGGTGAGGTGGCGCGTGGTGGTGGACGGCTCAGCCCTAAAGACTTTGTTGACCGAGAATACGCGCTCAAACGCGGTCATCACAATCTGCTTGTAGAGCTGCGGCGACTGACTGAGGTACGCCTTCTTGTCAAAGTACTCTACCTCAAACACTTCTGCCCCGCCCTCGGCGGTGGCGGGCACAATAGCCGGTGCCTGGAACTCAAAGAAGTCCTGGCTTTTCATAAACTCCCTAAACGAGTCGATGATGGTTGCCTGCACTTTAAAGATTGCCTGGAGCCTCGGGTGGCGCAGGGTAAGCGCGCGGTGGTCGAGCTCGGTGGGCAGGTCAAGGTTGTAGCCATCCACAGACATATCAAACGGCATCGGCTCTGCCTTGGCTAAAACCTCGAGCGTTTGCACCTGCAGCTCGATGTCGCCGTTTAGCACATTAGGGTTGATGTTTTTCTCGGGCCTCTTGTTGACCATGCCGGAGGCGGAAATGACGTACTCCTGGCGAGTCTCCTTGGCCACCGCAATGGCAAGCTCCTCGCTGGGCAAAACAACAGCCTGCACCGAGCCCGAGCGGTCCCTAAAGTCAAAAAACACCATTTTGCCCTGGTCGCGGCGCACAGAGACCCAGCCCTGTATCTTTACAGACTCGCCAACCTTCCCCGAGAGATCTTTTATAAGTGTCCGCGGCATACTGTGGTTATATAGAAACGCCCACCTTTTGTCTAACCTCCTCCATTTTTTTGGATGCTATTGCTTTGGCCTTGGCGGCGCCTTCGGCTAACACGCGCTTAACCTCTTCGTCGGTTATTGCGGCGCGGCGCTCGCGCATGGGGGCCACAAATGCCTCTATGTCCTCGACAAGCGCGTCTTTGAGCGCCTTGTACTGCCCTTTGTTGGCCTCGTAGAGCGGAGCAAGCTCTGCCTCGCTCTTAAAGAGATTGTGTATGGCGTAAACATTCTCGGGCCTCTCGCCCGATGAGTCTGTGACGATGCTCATCACCGCCTTTGTTATCTCCTCTTTGGTGCCAAAGAGCGGGATGGTGTTTTTATAACTCTTGCTCATCTTCTGGCCATCGGTGCCCGGCACAACCGCAACCTCTTCCTGGATCATTTCTTTGGGCTCTTTAAATGTCTCGCCAAATGCAGCATTAAACTTAGCCGCAGCCTCGCGCGCGTACTCCACGTGCTGCTGCTGGTCTTTGCCTACCGGCACAATGTCGGTGTCGTACAAGAGAATATCCGCAGCCATAAGCATGGGGTATGTCAAGAGCCCTGCGTTGGCCTCGAGCCCTTTGGCTATTTTGTCCTTGTACGCATGACCCTGCATAAGAAAAGGCACTGTAACAAGGCAGTCGAGTATCCATGCAAGCTCGGTGTGCTCTTGCACATCGGATTGTTTAAAGAGTATTGCGTTCTCGAGATTGATGCCGACAGCCAAAAAGTCTTTAACCTCGTCAATAATATTTTGCCTGAGCTCCTGCGCGTCTTTGAGCGAGTTCACCGCGTGATAGTCGGCGACCATCAAGAGACCCTGATGGTCGGCAAATAAATCAGCCATGGGCTTGAGCGCGCCAAAGTAGTTGCCAATATGCAGCGTGCCAGACGGCTGCAGGCCGGTAAAAATCCTCTCTGCCATATGTGTATGAGTGTATCAGAAAAATGCTTATACAGCGCGGGTTTTATATACTATTGACCAAATAACTAAAAAAATGCATAATACAAACAGTAAGAGACCTCTGACAAGGAGACCGCGCATGTCGTTTACCACAATTGGTGCTTGGATTGGCAGGCAACACCGGCTCTGGCAGATTCCGCTCTTTATCGGATATGCCATTGCCTGGATTGTTTGGCAGGCACTTGGCGTCTTATACGCTATATGCATGCTTGTACTGGGGTGCCTTTGGGGCCGGCGGCCCACAAACCACCAGCGCACAGTGTGGGCTGTAAGGACGGGGCTGGCCGTGCCGGCTCTCGTGTTTATCGGCTTTGCCGCGTTGGCGGGCTACCAGATGCTTGGCCCTCTTATTTTTCCTGTGCTAGTACTGGCCATACTCTATGCGGGCGCAAAAATGCTGGTGTTGAGCTGGCGGTAGAACCAAGGGCGGAAGGACGGAGTCCTCCGCCCTTTTGCTATATCCCTTCCTCTTTTAGTTTTTCAACGAGAGTCTTAGCTGATTTGGAGAGTTTGTGGGGGAAGAGGATTTTTACTTTTACAAACATATCTCCCCTCTTGCCGCCGCGCAGCGGCACGCCGCGCCCCTTAACCTTGAGCATTTCACCGTGGGAGACCCCCTGCGGGATATCTAGGTGCTCTGTGCCATCCAGGGTCTCGAGCTTGTAGGTGGTGCCCAAAAGCGCATCGGTGAGCTTGACCGAGAGCTCGGTCACGATATTGGGGCCGTCTTTTTTGTAGCGGGGGTCCGGGGTCACGTGCACTTTTACATAGAGGTCGCCCGGCTGGCCGCCCGAGACAGCCTCGCCCAGGCCTGAGAGGCGTATCATCTCGTTGCCCTCGATACCGGCGGGCACCACAATGTCTACCTCCTCCTGCTTTTTGTATACACCCTCCCCGCGGCAGGTCTCGCACTTTTCCTTGGGCACTTTGCCCTGCCCGCGGCAGTGGCGGCACATGCTCTGCATGGTAATTGTCCCAAAGAAGGAGTTGGTAGTCTCGTGCACCTTGCCTGCGCCGTTGCAGTGCGTGCAGGTAATCATATCCGTACCCATCCGGGCTCCCGAGCCCTGGCACGCCTCGCACGTACCCGTTTTGGCAAGCAACACCGAGCGCTTGGTGCCAAAGACAGAGTCTTTAAACGAGATCTCGAGGTCTATAGATATGTCGCGGCCGCGGCGCACGCGTGTGCCGCCGGTGGCCTGACCGGCAAAAAAGTCTGAAAAGATGTCTCCCATATCAAAGCCTCCCTGGCCTTGAGCCTGGTTAAACGCCTCGGCAAACTGCGAGAAGTCGAATCCGCCACCCTGGCCAAAGCCGCCAAAGCCAGCACCGGCGCCGCCCGCACTACCGCCACCGCCAAACACGCGGCCATAGCTGTCGTACTCTGCGCGCTTTTTGTCGTCCGAGAGCACTGAGTAGGCTTCCGAGACCTCCTTAAACTTGTCTGCGTCGCCCTCTTTTTTGTCCGGGTGGAACTTGTGCGCAAGCTTATGGAACGCCTTTTTAATCTCCTCTTTGGACGCCTTCTTCTCGACGCCCAAGATCTCGTAATAGTCGCGCTTGTTAGACATATGTTGTGTAATATATTACTCCCGATTGTCATCCTCCGCAAGCTTTGACTGTGCTCCCGCTTCCTCTTCGCTCACGCCCTCTTCAGAATCTTCATCTGTGCCAATACTTCCTTTATTCGTTTCATCGTCAGAGCCGATGAAACCTCCGGCTTGGATGCTCCACAACTTCTGATATAACCCGCGCTCGTTAACAAGCTGCAGATGCGTGCCTTGTGCCACAATGCTGCCCTTCTCCATCACAATAATGCGGTCCATTTTCATGATTGTTGAGAGGCGGTGGGCTATCACAATTACCGTTTTGCCCTGCATTAAAGTCTCCAGTGCGTCTTGTATATAGGCCTCGGACTCCGAGTCGAGGCTCGACGTGGCCTCGTCTAGCACAAGTATCGGCGCGTCCTTGAGTATGGCGCGTGCAATAGCCACACGCTGCCTCTCGCCCCCTGAGAGTTTGATGCCGCGCTCGCCCACGTAGGTGTTGTAGCCCTCGGGTAGGCGGGAGATAAACTCGTGGCAGTGCGCCTTTTTGGCGGCCTCTATGACCTGCTCGTCGGTGGCATCTCTCCAGCCATAGCGGATGTTGTCCATGAGCGTGCGATGGAACAAGATTGGCTCCTGTGGCACAAAGGCCATAGCGTCGCGCAAAGAGTCCTGAGTCACGCCCGATATATCCTGGCCATCGATCTTGATCGCCCCTTCGTCAACGTCGTAGAGGCGCAGAAGGAGCTTGGTTACGGTAGACTTGCCTGCCCCGCTAGGGCCCACAAGCGCAATGCGCTCGCCCCCGTCTATCGTCATATTGAACTGATGCAAAACAGGCGTGCCCTTGTGGAAGTTAAACGAGACATCATCAAACCAAACCACACCCCTATCAATTGCCAGATGCCGTGCCCCTTTTTTGTCTTTAACGTCGTGCGGAGTCTCGAGTATATGGGTCATCTCCTGAGCATCAGCCACCGCATCAAAGAAGCGTCTTAGCTCGCGGTTGATGCCATAGAGCCTGTCAAAGGTGCCCAAGAGATACGCTTGTATAAGCACAAAGTCGCCGATCGTAAGGAGCCCTTGGCCCCACAGTATCGTGGCTCCATACAGCATGCCGATATTGATCGCTATCATAAACACGCCCATAGCAGACCAGATCCAATCGTCGGCATACCAGACCTTTCGTGTAGCGTCCGTAAGCGCGTCAAACGCTTTTTTGACTATAGAGCGCTCCCTCTCAAAGCCGGCAAAGAGCATCACGGTAGAGTGGTTTGATATTGCGTCTGCTAAGGTGCCTGTAGCCTTAGACTCCTCCTCAGCACGCAGTGCTCTTGCGGGTTGGCGTGCGCTCGCCACCCATACTTGAAAGACTGTAAACACAATTGACCAGACCAAGAGCATGCCTCCCAAAAGCGGATGCCTGAGCGAGAGGACGACAATAGTACCCAGCACAAAGATAAATGTTGGGAAAAACTGCAAAAATATCGCATCAAAAAGAACCTCGTATACGCGTGCAAAGCGGTTTACTTTGTGTGTAAGCGTGCCGGCAAAGTTGGAGACAAAGAAGTTGTACGAGTGCTTTATGAGGTGTTCAAAGGCGCGTACCGTGAGGTTGCGCATAACCTGGAGCTCAAGATACATGATGCTGCGGCTCTGCAGCCTGCGGGCCAAAAAGCCCCCGACATAAATAGCGGCAATAACCCCAACAACACTCAAGAGCTCGCTCGCCAATGCTGCCGAGGGTGTATTGATTGCAAGAGAGTTAAAGAATTGGCGCAAAAACCACGGAGCTGCAAGGTCGGCTGCCTGGATACCGATGTTGCCGAGTATGAGTAAGGCAAAAGCCCACTTATACTTGCGAGTCTCGCTCCAGTAGATCTGAGCTACAGACTTTACGCTTGCGAGCTTTTTCCCTTTTTTATCTTGAATAGAGTGAGACATTAGTATCAGTTTACACTGCCCAAACAAAAAAGCCTTGGTCGGTGATTGACAAGGCTCTTTTGTAGATATTATTTTGGCTCGCTGTCTGTGGGAGGTGTGTCAGTTGGCTTTTGCTCATCCTGCGGAGCTTGCTGGGCGCCTGGCTCATTGGCGGCGGCTTTTTGTATTGCTTCGTACACTTTAGACATCTCCTTAGAGAGGTCCTCGGTCACTTGCTTAATGCCCGCGGTGTCGTCGCTCCCCTTTTTGTCCTCGACCGCCTTAATCTTTTCCGTTATAGCGGTGCCAATGTCGGCCGGGATTTTGTCTTTGTTGTCATCGAGTGCTTTCTTGGCGGCGTATACAGACTGCTCGGCCACGTTGCGGGCTTCAGACAGCTCAAGCTTGGCCTTGTCTTGGCTAGCGTTGGCCTCGGCGTCTTTGCGCATCTTCTCTATGTCAGCATCACTAAGGCCCGATGAGCCCTCGATGCGTATACTCTGCTCCTTGTTGGTAGCCTTGTCCTTGGCTTTAACGGTAAGTATGCCGTTGGCATCTACGTCAAAGGTCACCTCAATCTGCGGCAGGCCGCGCGGTGCCGGAGGTATCCCGTCGAGCACAAAGCGGCCAAGGCTCTTGTTGTCTGCTGCCATGGCGCGCTCGCCCTGGGTGATGTGTATCTCTACCGATGTTTGGTTGTCTGCGGCGGTCGAGAAGGTCTGGGAGCGCGAGGTCGGGATAGTGGTGTTGCGCTCGATAAGTTTAGTCGCAACATTGCCCATGGTCTCAATGCCCAAAGACAGCGGGATAACGTCGAGCAAGAGTACATCCTTAACCTCGCCACCCAAGATACCGCCCTGGATAGCGGCGCCGAGCGCCACCACCTCGTCGGGGTTAACCGACATGTTGGGCTTTTTGCCAAAGTAGGCCTCGACAGCAGCCTGGAGTGCCGGCATGCGGGTCTGGCCGCCCACCAAGATAACCTCATTAATATCCGCGATCTTAAACGGTGATGCCTCCATGGCGCGGCGGGTTATAGCCATGGCACGATCTATAAACTCGGCCGTAAGCTCCTCGAGCTTTGCACGCGTCATCTTAACCAAGAGGTGCCTGGGGCCGGAGGCGTCGGAAGTGATAAACGGGATGTTAACCTCGGTCTCCATAGAGGTAGAGAGCTCGATCTTGGCCTTTTCAGCCGCCTCGTCTAGGCGCTGGCGTGCCAGAGGGTCGTTACGCACATCAATGCCCGACTCCTTCTGGAACTCGAGGCTAAGCCAGTCGATGATCTTCTGGTCGATGTCCTTGCCGCCCAGGTGTGCGTCGCCGTCTGTAGAGCGCACCTCGATGGAGCCCTCCTCGCCGCCGGCCATGACAACCTCTAGGACCGATATGTCGAAGGTGCCTCCGCCAAAGTCGAATACGACCACCTTCTCGTCCTTTTTCTTGTTAAAGCCGTATGCAAGCGCGGCCGCGGTGGGCTCGTTGATGATGCGCTTAACCTCGAGCCCGGCAATCTTGCCGGCGTCGCGGGTTGCTGCGCGTTGCGCGTCGTTGAAGTAGGCGGGCACGGTGATAACCGCCTCGGTAATTGTCTCGCCCAGGCGCTTCTCGGCGTCCGCCTTGAGCTTGGAGAGGATCATCGCAGACACTTCCTCCGGGCGCATCTTTTGCTCGCCCATGGTCACTTCTATGCCGCCGTTTGCGGACTTGTGCATCTCAAACGGCACCACCGCCTTGTCTTTTTGCACAGCCTCCTCATCAAAGGTGTGGCCGATAAAACGCTTGATCTGGTAGACGGTGTTTTTGGGGTTGGTGACGGCCTGGCGGCGCGCAATAAGCCCGACCAGCCTCTCGCCGGTCTTAGACACCGCAACCACAGACGGCGTGGTGCGTGCACCCTCGCTGTTTTCCAAAATCTGGGGCTCGCCGCCGCGCATCACCGCCATTGCCGAGTTGGTTGTGCCCAAGTCTATTCCTAGAATTTTTCCCATAAATTGTTTCTTTTATATTTAATCTAAATAAATTTAGATTATTACCTGTGCTGGCCTAATAATTTGATTTCCTATCTTATATCCTGACCGTTCGACTGACTGGACTATGTGGTCATCTCCGTTCATTGCTAGAGCTTCATGCTCGTGCGGGTTGAATTCCTCCCCTTTTGTGCCAAACCGCTCTACTCCTACCTGCTGCAGCGAATTCAAAAACTGTTTTTCTATCATCTGTAAGTTTTTGTCGTCTGGATGATGCTTCAGTGAAAGTTCTAGAGTGTCTAGAGCTGGAATCAGGGCCTCAATAAGTTCGGCCTTAAGACTGCCTTCTTTCCCTATAAGAAGCGAAGCTTCTTGGGCTTTATAGTTGGCAAAGTCGGCGCGTGCGCGCTGCCAGCCCTCGAGGTACTCCTGTTTTTCCTCGACTGCCTTGTTTAATTTCTCCCTAAGTTTTTTAAGAGCGGCGGGGCCGCCCTCTGCCTCCTCTTCGGAGACAAATTCTTCATCTGAAGTCTCCATACGTACAAGTATTCTACACAAAAAAATGCCGCCGTCAAATTTTGACGGCGGCAACTCCACACAAAGGCTCAAGAGCTCCCTGCCTAGTATATCAAAAAGAAAACCCGCTCCGGCGGGTTTTCTGTTCTTAGCGTTTTGTCCACCTACGGCCTGCTCGCTTGCGAGCATCGGCCGTTCCCCTCTTCGGGGGATCGGAGTAAACGCTAAGCAGTTAGCGTTTACTCCACTGCTTGCGCTTGCGGGCCTTAACGAAGCCGGCTTTGCGGCGCTCCTTGGCGCGAGGGTCGCGCTTGAGAAAGCCCTCTGCCTTAAGCGCGCCGCGCAGGTTGATATCATAGTCGATAAGCGCGCGCGAGATAGCGTGGCGCACGGCTGTGGCCTGGCCTGCGATGCCGCCGCCTTTAACCACTACGGTTACAGTAAACGGAGTCGAGAGCGAGAGCTTAAGGAAGGGCTCGACAGCAGTCGTGCGGAGCGTCTCGGTGTGGAAGTAGTCCTCAGCAGGCTTGCCGTTGATGACAACGCTGGTGCGGGCCGAGGGTGCGAGGCGTGCACGGGCAATAGCCGTCTTGCGGCGCCCTACTGCCTCAAAGCCCTCTATGTTTGTTGCGGTTGCCATACTGGTAATGGTATTCACTATTAATTTTCTATAACGAGATTCTTGATGCGGCGCATCTGGAGCCTGTTCTTGGGGAGCATGCCGAGCACTGCGCGGCGCAATACCTCACGGTTGCCCCGGCGTGCCACGACCTGCTCGTACGTCTCAGACTTCTGACCGCCCGGGTAGCCGGAGTAGCGGATGTACTCCTTCTGCTTTGCCTTGTCGCCGGAGATCTTGAGGCTATTAGCGTTAACGATCTTAACCTCGCCCTCTGCCACGACATTTTTAGCAAAGGCAGCGTCGTGCTTACCCAGGAGTGCCTTGGCTGCGGCAGATGCCACACGGCCGAGAGTCTTGTTGTGTGCGTCGATGGTAATCATGTTTTTAAATTCGCTTTTTTATTGGTGATTGATTTCGTACGCTTCGCTAGACGAACTCAATCACGGCCATGGGTGCGGCGTCGCCCTTGCGCGGACCCATCTTGGTAATGCGCAGGTAGCCTCCCGAGCGGCCCTCATACGCCTCGGCGATCTTGATAACCTTAGAGGCGGTTGCAGCAGCACCGAGCGATGCGATAAGCAGGCGGCGGTTGGCAAGAGTCGGATTCTTGCCCTTGGTGACCATCTTCTCGACCATAGGCCTAATCTCCTTGGCGCGCGCCTCGGTAGTGGTCATTTTGCGGCGGATGATGAGGTTGCGCGCAAGCGACTTGAGGAACGCCTCGCGTTTTGCCTTGGTGCGACCAAACTTCCTATTTACATTACCGTGACGCATACAATTGTGTTACTTGAGGACAATACCAAAGTTTGCCAAAGCGCGCTTGATCTCCTGGATCGACTTGGGGCCCAGGCCCTCTACCTCCATAAGGTCCTGCTCCTTCTTGCGGGCAAGGCCGCCTACGGTGCGGATGTTGGCTGCCTGGAGCGAGGAGATGGTGCGGGATGAGAGTTCGAGGTCCTCGATGCGGGTCTTCATGGCCTCGGCTGCGTCCATAGCGGACGCGGCTGGGGCCTGGCTCATGCCGGTGCCCGCCTCAGACTCAATCTCCTCCTCCCTAAAGCCGACCACGGCCTTAAGCTGGGTGATCATGATCTCGATAGAGTGCTCGAGTGCCTGGCGCGGGGAGAGCGTTCCATCGGTCTCGATAGAGAGGCGCAGGCGGTTAAAGTCGGTGCGGTCGCCCACGCGCATATTCTCCACCTCGTAGTTAACGCGCCTGATGGGGCTAAAGATGGCGTCTACAGATATCTCACCTATCTCCACGCGGTCCTTCTTAAGAGCCTCGCGCGGCACATAGCCCAAGCCCTGCTCGACGGTAAAGGTCATCTCGATACCTTGCTTGCCGGTGAGCTCGCAGATGTAGGAGTTGGGGTTAAGGAGGCGCACCTGGCCCGGGAGCTTAAGGTCCTCGCCGGTTACGCGCTTGGGTCCCTTAAGAGAAAGGGTTACAGACTGCGACTCGCCCGAGAGCACCTCGAAGCGCAACTTCTTAAGGTTAAGAAGTATGGTGACCACGTCCTCGCGTACCCCGTCGAGGGTAGAAAACTCATGTTCAACACCCTCGATCTTTACCGAGGTTACAGCCGCACCCGGGAGGCTGGAGAGGATAATACGGCGCAGCGAGTTGCCCAAGGTATGACCGTACCCCGGGTACAGTCCGTCTATCTCGTATGTGCCCTCTGCTTCGTCCTCCTTAACCACGCGTGGCTTGGAGGGCAGTGTTATAGAATATTCCATCATAACTCAATCGTTGAATATTAATCTTAATAATGTTTGACCCTAAAATAAGTTAGCGGCTGTAGAACTGAATGATGGTAGCCGCGCTAAACGGTGCTTCTGTCTCGCCCACATTCGGGTTGGCCGCGATCTTAACCGCAAAGCCCTGATCTTCAAAGGCCATCCACGACGGCGCCTTGGTCTCGGCCATGACATCGGTGCGGTTGGCAAAAAGAGGGCTGGTGCGGGACTCCTGGCGGATAGAGACAACATCGCCCACCTCTGTCTTGTACGACGGTACATTGAGGCGGCGGCCGTTAACCATCACGTGGCCATGGCCCACAAGCTGGCGCGCTGCGCGGCGGGTCTTAACAAACCCTGCGCGGTAGATAACGTTGTCGAGGCGTGCCTCAAGGCGGCCCAAAAGCAGGCCTGCGGCTGCGCCGTGGCTCGACATTGCCTCGTGCACATAGCGGCTAAACTGGGACTCCGAGAGGCCGTAGGTAAAGCGCGCCTTCTGCTTCTCCAAAAGCTGTGCGCCAAAGTCGTTGCCGCCGCCGCGCTTGGGGCGACCGCCACGACGGGGAGCGCGTGCCTCGGCAAGCTGGAACTTCTGCGTTTGGCACTTCTCAAACACCGAGGCGCCGAGACGTTTGCAGATTTTGTATTTTGGTCCGATAAGCATAAGAGTTTGGAATTCGTTACAGGGTTTGACTATACGCGGCGGGCCTTGCGTGCGCGGGGGCCGTTGTGCGGTACCGGGGTTACATCCTTGATAGATGCGATGCCAATGCCCTTGGTGGCAAACGCGCGGATAGAGCTCTCGCGGCCGGAGCCTACGCCCTTAACCACCACACCCACCTCCTTAAGACCCATGCTAACGCCGCGCTCGCCCAAGAGCTCGCCCACTTTGGCAGCCGCAAACGGGGTGCCCTTTTTGGCACCGGCAAAGCCCAATGAACCTGCCGAGGACCACGAGACCACATTGCCCTGCGCGTCGGCCAAAGAGAGCTTGGTGTTGTTGTAGGTAGCCTCTACAAAGAGGGTGCCCACATCAAGCTTGCGCTTGGAGGTGCGCGACGAGGCACCCGAGCCAGAGCCCCCGGTGTCACCTCCCTTTTTAACTACGCGTTTCTTTCCCATATAAATAGATTACAGATTAGGTCTTGCTCTCCTTGCGGCGGCCCGAGCCCATGGTGCGGCGGACGTTGCCACGTACGGTGCGGGAGTTGGTCTTGGTGCGCTGGCCGCGTGCGGGCATGTTCTTTTGGTGGCGGGAGCCGCGGTATGAGCCAATATCCTTCAGCCGCTTAATGTTTGCGGACACCTCGCGCTTAAGGTCGCCCTCGAGCTTCAGCACATCGAGCTCCTTACGCAGGGCGTTCTCCTCATCGGCCGACAGCTCGTCTGCGCGCTTAAACGGGTCTACCTTGGCTGCCTTGCAGATTGCCTTGCCGCGGGAAATGCCAATGCCGTAGAGCGCCGTAAGTGCGTACGGGACGTGCTTGTTGGGGAGTGTAATGCCTGAAATACGCATGTGTGTATCGAAATTTAGCCCTGGCGCTGCTTGTGGCGGGGGTTTGTGCAGATAACATAAAGGCGCCCGCTCCTCTTAAGCATTTTACAATTCGCACAGCGAGGTTTTAGGGACGC
The DNA here is from genome assembly GCA_964566795.1 of uncultured Candidatus Saccharibacteria bacterium. Taxonomy (GTDB): domain Bacteria; phylum Patescibacteriota; class Minisyncoccia; order Phycocordibacterales; family SBAW01; genus GWA1-54-10. The sequence goes on from CAZMIU010000001.1 coordinate 161,000, forward strand.
TTTAACTTTCATCTTTTTGTTTTATAGACCCGGTTTAGAGACGGCGCGTAATACGTGCCTTTCCCCCGTACGGATCGAGCTTGACGAGGACCTTGTCCCCTACAAGCACCTTGATGCGGTGCAACCGCATCTTGCCGGCCAGATAACACAAAACCTTCTCGCCACCCTCTATGGTGACCCTAAACAGCGTATTAGGCAGGGCTTCGTCTACGATGCCCTGGATGTCGGGTGCGGTATCCTGCATTCGGCAGTAAAGCCATACTACAGTACCCCTTAAATTAAGTCAAAGGGGCCTATTCAACCTCGGTTTCTATCTCAATCTTCTCCGGTTCTGCCGGGAAATTGGTCATCCAGAAGGGGCGCACCGTGGCGGTGGCCGACTTAATAGCCGGAGCAAACGACTCTATTATGCTCTGGAACTGGCTCTTAGATTTGCCCAGGAGTGCCTCCTTAACTTTGTTAGGGTCAAACTGCCACACCAGCGTGGTCTGCCCTACTACCCGGATGGTGATCTGGTCTGGAGCATTTTTGGTGGTGCTCGCTAGCGACACCTCCAGACTGCCCTGATCTTTAAAGTCGACAGCCTCGCCCTCGTAGCCGTCTACAAGCTTCATGGCGAGCGCAGAGGCAAAGTCGCGGATATTAACGGCCGCGCCAAACGCGGTTGCCGACTGCGAGAGCGTTGCGGTCTTTTTGTCTTGGCTGGCGGCCTGCACTATCTCGCCATACACAATGTCGAGCGTGCCCGGTATGGCCATGGACGTTTCAGGAATGCTTTGAGCGAGCTGGCGCTGTGTGCCCTGATCAAGCTGGGCTTTAAGCTCTGCCTTGGCTGCCTCGAGGTCTGCCTGTGCTACTGCCGGCTCATCGCCCACAAAGCCGCCCGTAATGGCGCCATTGGACTTGGCGTTGAACTTCTCAAACCGGGGGTCGCCCTTAAAACCCGGGAGCGTAAATGTGATAGAGCCCGAGCGGTTGTAGTCGGCACCGGGAGACTCGGCATTAATAGCCGCCGTCACCGAGCCGCCCGCCGGCAGGTCTACAGATGATGCGAGGCGGTAAATCTTGCCGTCTGTTGCCTGCAGGCGCGTGCCCGATATAAGGCGCTGCGATGCGGTGTACGTGCTTGTGATAGTAGCGGTACCGCGGGCCTGGCGGGATACGCGCTGCGTGCCGGTGGCAGGCACCGTGGTAGTGGCAGACTGTGTGGCCGAAAGCTTGGAGTACGCAAGGATGCCAACCGGCGCCGTGGTCTGGGCCACTATAGTGGTAGAGGCAACCACCTCCTGCGTGCGTGGGTAGACCACAATACTTGCCCCCGCATTAAGCAGGGACGCCGCAGCCACCCCTCCTGTGCAGACAATTATTACAACAAAGGCAAGCAGCAAAAAGCGGCCGATGCGGCGCTTTCGGCGCCTCTTTTGCTGAGGAGGTTCTGGCCTGTAATACTCCGGAATTTCCTGGCGTTGTATATGGTGGTGGCCGCTGGGTATCGGGATATTGCGGATAGACCTATCCCCGGGAGGAATCATGTCGCGCATATAGAGAGTATATCACTAAGCAGCGTGGGCGGCGCTAGTATATAGAGCGTTTAAAGCTAGGTGTGTGTCGAGGGTACCCAGGGAGCCTACATAGGGCGCCAGGTGTCCTGCACGTATAACCCTCACACGCCCGCCCTCGGGGTAGAGGTCAGCCAGCGAGCGGTGGCTGAGCGCCCTGGCAAACCACTCGGCACCGGGCTCGTGTGCCAAGACGACCACGTCGCCCTTCCCTGCTCCGCCATACAACTCGCGCGCAACCTCCTTAAACTCGCCGGCAAAATGCTCGGCGGCCGCGTGTGTAGCCTCGGTGGGCTCGAGCCTGAGCGCCGAGCGCGCCTCATGCTCGCTTAGGCCCGCGTGTGCCTTAAGGGTACGCAAGACGGTGTTAAGGCCTGCGGGCGCCGTGGCGTGGCCCGCAACATGGCCGTTTTCTACCAGTATCAGCTCGCATACCTCGCCGTTTATCGATACCAAAAGCACTTTCCCGGCCTCCGGGTACAGCGAGCGCAGGCCGTGCACCGCGGCCGAGGCATGCGCATGGAGGCTCATCGGGATATCGCCAAAGAGCGCCCGTACCCGGGCAGTAAGTGCCTGTGTCAGGGGCTCGGCAAAGTCGGGGCGGCCTAGGGAGAGGTTGGGTACGCCCCAGGGTGCCGAGAGGAACACAACTGCCTTGGAGATATGCGGCAGGCTTGAGCGGTGGCGCATGCGCGCGGCAACCTCTGAGGCGTGCAAAATGGCATCGCTCGTGGCGTGCTCTACCGCGCGCAACAGATGTGCCGCGGAGCGCGTATCCATAAGCGGCACGGTCGTGCGCCTGCCGCCAAAAAGTTCCGGCGCCGCGCCATGGGCAAGGCGCACAAGCCCGGAGCCCACCGAGCCGTTCTCGATATCCAAAACAAGCACCGCTTTATGGGGCGACTTCGTGCCGAACATGGCCTAAGTATAAACCCTCTTTTACTCCAAGACGGCTTTGATGCGGCGGATGCCCTGGGCCACTGCCTCCTCCTTTTGGATTTTAAAGACGCCCGATTGTTTAAGCTCGGCGGTGTGCTCTACGTGCGGCCCGCCGCAGAACTCTATTGAGAAGGCGGAGTCGAGCGGCCCCACGGAATATATAGACACGCGCTCGGGGTACTTGGCGCCAAACTCGTGCTCAGCCCCCAGCTTCTCGGCCTCTTCTTTAGCCATCTCCGTGCGCACAACCGGCAGGTCCTCCTGTATCTTTTCGTTTACAATCCTCTCTACCTCAGCTTTTTGCTCAGGAGTCATCTTTGCGCCGTAGTTAAAGTCGATGCGCAAACGTTCTGCCGTAATGTTGGAGCCGCGCTGGTGTACCTCGGGGCCCAGCACCTGCTGGAGCGCTTTAAGCAATAAATGGTGTGCAGTATGGAGACGCACTGTTTTCTCGCTTGTGTCGGCCAAGCCCCCCTTAAACTTCTGCTCGCTACCCGCGCGGGAGAGGTCCTGGTGCGCCTTGAGCAGTTCTTTAAACCCCTCGATGTCTATCTGCTTGATACCGCGCTCCCCCGCCTCCTCCATAATGAGCTCAAGCGGGAATCCATAGGTCGTCACAAGCTGGAAGGCGTCTTGCGCAGAGACCTGCCCACCCTGTACAAAGCGCTCGAGCTCTTTTTGACCGCGTGCAAGCGTTGCCACAAACTTGGCCTCCTCGGCCGCAATCTGTGCTGCAATGTCCTGCGCGCGCTCCACAAGCTCGGGGTACTGCCCCTTATACTCCTCGATAATGCCGGGGATAACTGAGGCGAGTGTTGCGTTCGGGTTTAGGCGGTGCAAAAAGAGCACTGCGCGGCGCAAAAGGCGGCGTACAAAGTAGCCCTGGTCTTTGGTGTCGGGTACCACGCCGTCTCCAATTAAAAACACTGCAGCCTTAACGTGGTCGGCAATAATGCGGTAGGCACGCGTGTTGCCGGCATAGGTGGTGCCGGTCGAGCGCTCTATCTCTTTAATAATAGAGCGGTGCGCCACAGTAAATATGTCTGAGGAATTCTCAGACACCGCTGCAATGCGCTCCAGCCCGCCGCCAAAGTCGACGTTTTGCTTGGGCAAGAGGGAGAAGGTACCGTCTTGGTTCTTGATGTACTGCATAAACACCGAGTTGCCGATCTCGAGGAAGCGGCCGCAGTCGCAGTTGGGGTGGCACTGCGGGCCCCACTTGGGGTCGTGCTTTGCTTGCCCGTCTTCATTAAACTCGCCAAAGTCGTAAAACACTTCCGAGTCGGGGCCGCCCGGCTCGCCCGCGGGCATGTTCTCGGGGACGCCTGCGCGTGACCACCAGTTTTTCTTGGCGTCGTAGTAAAATATGCGGCCGCCCTGCATGCCCTTCTGGTACCCGTCGGCCTCCGAGCCAATTTCGACCACCTTTGCGTCTATCCCCTTTTCCTTAAACAATCGCTGCCAGATCTCTGCAGACTCGGTGTCGCGGGGTACATGATTGCTTTCATCTCCGATGAAAGCCGTTACAAAGAGTCTCTCGGGAGCTAAACCTATTTCTTTGGTCAAAAACTCAAAGAAAAACGGGAGCTGCTCCTGCTTAAAGTAGTCGCCCAGGCTCCAGTTGCCGAGCATCTCAAAGAACGTTGTGTGGCGGTTGTCGCCCACCTCTTCTATATCACCGGAACGGAATGCTTTTTGGCTGTCTGCAAGCCTGGTGCCGGAAGGGTGCGGCTGGCCCAAGAGATACGGCACCAGGGGCTGCATACCCGAGCCGGTAAACAGCGTGGTAGGGTCGTTCTCGGGCACCAGCGGAGCCGAGGGGATTATCGTGTGCCCTCGGGACTTAAAAAACTCCAGGTATTTTGAGCGGACCTCCGAGAGTGTCATGACCTATAAAATACAACACTTTTTGCACAAAAAAAAGTATCGCCGGCCCTTGGGCCGGCGGATTCTTAGTGCTCGCTGAGTGCGCAGCGGAGCTTTTTCTCTAGTCTTTCGATACGGGGCGCGAGCTCCGGATCGTCTTGCTTGTACTTATCAAGCAGGCTTATGCCGTGTATAAGGGTGGTGTGGTCCCTTTGGAGCACGTGGCCAATCTCCATAAAGTTCTTCCCCAGCACTTCGCGCATAAGATGCGCAACGACGGAGCGGATTATCACCGGAACCCTTTCCCTATTCTTCTTAAGGATGTCCTCTGGCGTAGTATCCCACTCATCAGCCACCATGCGCAGCACTTTTTTGCGCGTAATCACTCCGTGGCGCTCCGACGGCATGACAATTTTGGGGTGCAGCTCCAGTTGTCGCTTAACCCACTCTTTTGCGGGGTCTTGGGTTTTGACTGGAGGCTCTTGAGCCTCAGGTTTTGATGGAGCGGGCTCGGCGAGAGATGCCCCCTTCCCAAGCCGCATATGGCGCTCAAAGTGATCTTGCCTGGACAGAATCCTTACAGATAATTTTTGCTGCATTTTTTACTCCCAAGTTGGCAAGGTTTCTACTTACACCCTATAGCAAAATACCTGGGGTGCGCAATACCCAAAAACGTGTGAATAAGGTATCCTGAAATGCAATGAAAAAATCTGCAAAAGTAAAGACCGCCTACTGGGGCTTTGACACTAAAGCAATGGACAAGCGCGTGCGGCCTCAGGACGATTTCTACACTCACGCCAACGGCTCGTGGCTCAAGTCGGCCACAATCCCTCCCGAGGAGTCGCGCTGGGGCTCCTTTATAACGCTTAGAGTCGACACTGAACACCAGCTTAAGAAACTGGTCGAAACAACCAAGACTCAGCAGATCAAAGACATGTATGCCTCGGCTATGGACCTCAAAACCCGCAACACGCTGGGACTCAAGCCCATTGAAGGCCTGCGCAAAGAAATCGCCGCAATAAAAACGCATGCACAACTAGAGAATACGCTCGTTAAGCTCAGCCGCCTGGGGCTCGCGGGGTTTTGGGGCGAAATGATAGAGCAGGACCTCAAGGACACCACCCGCTACGCGCTGTTTTTGTGGCAGGGCGGGCTCAACATGCCCGACCGCGACTACTATCTGCTCGATAAGCCCGAGCAGGTGCGTGTGCGCCGTGCATATATGGCCCATATCGAGAAAATCGCCAAGCTGGGCGGCGCCGGCACCAAAGAGGCCGGACGCATCAGGGATGTGGTGATGAGACTGGAGACACGTTTTGCCAAAGCATCAATGAGCAAAGAGGACATGCGCGATCCGCATAAAATTTATAACAAGTACACGCTCGGGCAGCTGCAAAAGCTCTCGCCCTCCGTATCGTGGCAGAGATACCTCGCGGGCATCGGCGCCAAAAAGCTCCCCTACGTGCTGGTGGGCCAGCCCGCCTTCTTTAAAGAGATTTCAGTAATGCTCAAAGAGGTGCCGCTTGAGGAGTGGAAGACCTTTCTCGACTACGACCTCCTAAACTCCGCCGCAGGGATGCTCTCCGAGCCGTTTATAAAAGAAACATTTGCGTTTTACTCGCAGACTTTGGCCGGTGTCAAAAAGATGAAGCCGCTGTGGCGCCGCGCACTGGGTGCCACCGGCGCAACACTGGGCGAGCTATTGGGCCGCGTGTATGTCGACACCTACTTCCCTCCCGCATCTAAAAAAGCGATGGACGAGCTGGTGTCGGACCTCTTTGAGGTATACGAGGACCGCATCAGAGCCTTGCCCTGGATGACGCCTGCCACCAAAAAGAAAGCTGTACAGAAACTGCGCGCCATGACACGCAAAATTGCCTATCCCAAGAAATGGAAGTCGTACGCTGGGCTGACAATCAAAAAGGGCGACTACGCAGGCAACCTGCTGCGTGCGGCCGAGTTTGAGCACAAGCGCGAGTTAAAGAAGCTCAGCAGGCCCATAGACAGACACGAGTGGTTGATGACCCCGCAGACGGTCAACGCCTACTTCAATCCGCCCATGAACGAGATAGTCTTCCCCGCGGCCATACTGCAGTGGCCGTTTTTTGACGCTAAAGCGGATGCGGCGCTCAACTACGCGGGTATAGGCAGCGTTATCGGCCATGAGATGACCCACGGCTTTGACGACGAGGGCTCCAAGTTTGACCACAAGGGCAACCTCAGGAACTGGTGGAGCGCCAAAGACCGCAAAGACTTTGAGAAGCGCGCAGATTTGATAGTGCACCAGGCCAACGCGCACGAGGTGGAGCCCGGTGTACACATGAACGGCAAACTCACCCTGGGCGAGAACATCGCCGACCTGGGAGGCCTTGTCATTGCGTGGGACGCGTACCAGAAATATTTGGCAAAACACGGACGCAAAGAGATCGGCGGACTCTCCCCCGAGCAGCGCTTCTTCCTGGCGTACGCGCAGATGGAGCGCGAGCTATCGAGGCCCGAGATGAAAAAGCTCGCGGCGCTTACCGACCCGCACGCCGAGGCCTCCTTCCGCATCAACAACCCATTGCGCAACTTTGCCCCCTTCCACGACGCCTTTGGCACCCGCAAAGGCGACAAGCTCTACACCGAACCTCAAAAAAGAGCCGAAATCTGGTGATGCAGAAGGGCACCTTCTGCAAGTGTTAGAGCCAGTCGATGGGGGTTTTGTCGTGCTCTTGCAGGTACTCGTTGGTTTTTGAGAACGGCCTGGAGCCGAAGAAGCCTGTGTGGGCTGCAAAGGGAGATGGGTGCGGAGATTCTATAACACAATGCTTGCTGCGGTCTATGTGTGCGCCTTTTTGCTTGGCATAGTTGCCCCAGAGGATAAACACCAGGTGCTCGCGCTGGTCGTTGAGAGCTTTGATAACCGCATCTGTAAACTGCTCCCAGCCGCGGTGTTGGTGGCTGCCTGGAGACTGCGCCCGCACCGTAAGCGTGGCGTTGAGCATCAAAACCCCTTGGGTGGCCCAGCGCCCCAGGTCTCCGGAGTTCCGCAAGGTCGAACCTTGCGGAACAGGGCCAAGGTCATGTTCCAACTCTTTGTATATATTTTGGAGCGACGGGGGCAGGCGCACACCCTCTGGTACCGCAAATGACAGGCCGTTGGCCTGCCCTGCCCCGTGGTATGGGTCCTGGCCCAGTATCACGACTTTTACATTGTCAAAAGGTGTTAATTCAAATGCCCTAAAGATAAACTTGGGAGGCGGATACATCACTCCGGCTTTGTACTCCGCCTTAACAAACTGAACCAGTGACTTAAAATATGGTTTGCCAAACTCCTCCTCCAGAACTTTCTTCCAGCTTGGCTCCAGCTTTACATCCATAGCTACCTCAAAAATCCCTCTTCGCGCAATAACTTGGTCTTACGCGCCTGCCCGCCGCGGTTGTAGTCGCCTATGCGGCCATCACTGCGCACCACGCGGTGGCACGGGATGCCGGGCCGGTAGTTGTGCGACATAATAGTGCCCACGGCGCGCGCGGCACCCGGTTTGCCTGCGCGGCGCGCCACCTCGCCATAGGTCATGGTTGTGCCTTTGGGGATATTCGCAACTATCGCGTACACCTTGGTAGCAAAAGGCGTCTCAAATACTTTTTCGGCCTTCTGCGGCTTTGTGTTAGAAGAGTGTGCCGGTGCTTTCCTCATACGCTATTTTCTTATTTTTAACAGGAGCAGATTCAGGGATGTCTACTTTGCGCTGTGATGATTGCTTGCGCTCACGTAGCGCCTTCCCCGCAGCTTCGCGGTAGCGGCAGTAGTCGCAGTCCGCGCCTGCGGCGGGGATCTCTTGGCTGTCGGCGCACTCTTTAAGGGCCAGCAGGGTCGGCTCCACCCAGGAGGTGTCGCCCTTGTGGGCGATGAGCGTCATTTCAAACTCGAGTTTGGCGTCAAACGCAGCCGGCTCCTTGCTTGCGTTTGCATACACCCAGTAGCCTGTGTCGGATACCTTAAAGCCGTTCTGGCGCAGGAGCCACTGATAGGTCTCCATTTGTCGCTTATAGCCGTCGTGCCACTCCTCGTCGAGGCTGTCTATTTTCTTGTCCTTGCTGGTGGATTTGTAGTCGACGACTATCAACTCCCCTGCCGGGTTTACCCATATATCGTCCACCGCGCCCGCTACCGTAAATCCTGTTGCCGGATGCTTGTACTCCACACCCTTGAAGTTCTCGCGCCACACATCAAGCTGCGGGTGGCTAAACGGCACCGCGTCTACGCCGTACTCGTCGCACAATGCATGCGCCCTGCCCTCTGCGCGCAAAGCATCAAACTCTTTCTTAAGCAAAGCGTCTACCGCCGAGTTGAGGTTAAACGGGAAGCCCGGCGGGCGGGCCACACCCAATACATTGTCTACATAAAAGCAGCGCGGGCACTCCATAAAGAGCGCGATTTTGCTGCGCGAGAGGCGCCATTTGGGCCCGCCATAGTTCCAGTCGGGTTTGCGGTTTGGTTTATAGAAAAGGCTCACCGCACTATTCTATCTTAAAAGGGCCTCCGGGCCTATTCTGCCTTGCCATAGCGGCGCCGCAGGCGGTTCTCGAGCTTGGAGAGTATCGTAAAGACAAGGAGGCCCAGCACTGTAGAGGCCAGCGCCACCGCATAGTAGCCAAACCCTGCCGCCATGCCCACGGCCGCAACAAGCCAGATGCCAGACGCAGTGGTTATCTCAGCCGCATGCTCGGTGCGCAGGGCAAGGCCGGAACCTATAAAGCCTATACCGATGACTATCGAGGCGGCAATCTGGAGCGGGTTAACGCCAGTAAATGAGGTCAGCTGGTAGCTGGCCACAAGGCCTGCGACGGTAAAAAGAGCCGATCCTAGCGAGACCAGTGCATACGTGCGCATGCCGGCATGCTTTCCTGCAAGCGAGCGCTCAAGGCCCATGCACGCACCAAGAATAACGGCAACAACCAGACGGGTAATGATCTCGACCTCTATACTCGACAGTGTAAGTCCTAGCATTGGGTTATTGTAGCCTATGTTTACAGCGCCCTAAATGTTGCCCACAGCGGCCCGCCGTCGGCGTCTGCCATCGGTTTGTCTGCGTTAAGCGAGAAAATGCGGTCACCGTTGTCTACCGATAGCCCAACAATATAGGACTGATTGGGCTGCATATTGCGCAAAAGACCCACGCTCCCCTTTGTGTTGCCTGAGAAGTAGAGCCTGGCGCCGAGCGCGTTCCCCGGCTTGCCCTCACGCGACACATACACAACAACCCACGTGGGTTTTGAGAGGTAGAGGCTTTGTATGACAACGCTGTGCCCGGCCTTTTGGTCTAGAACGACGAGAGCCTGGGGCGTGTCCGAGGCTGCCTTGGCTTGTGTTGTCGTACTTACTGTGTCCGCAGCCGCTGCGAGGGCATGTGCAGACGCGCGGCTTTGATGTGTCTTGGCCCAGGCAGTGGCCAAAAGTGCCCCAATGATAATGCCCGCAACAAGGACAGCGGCGTACGCGGGCGCCTGTGTTGCATACGCCTTCTTGCTGCTTGGAAAGGTTGAGGCAACCTCTGCGTGTGCGTGCGGGGGGCTGTTTTGCGCCGGCAAAGAATCCGCCCGTGGTGGGGCGGGCGGCAAAGACCACGGCAATCGGGGTTTGTCGTCCGGCATAGGTACGGTAGTGATGAATATAGGAGGAAGAGCTCTGCCCCTATTGTACCGTGCCCCTGCCGTCAGACAATACTCCCGCCTCCTCGAGCACAGAAGCGACCTTTTGCGATGACACGCCCACATCAGCAAGCACCCGGGGGTTGGCCGCTATCTCGCTGCACAGGACAATGCGCTTCTCAAGCAATGCCAGCTTTTCCCTCCGACTAAGCGTTGTAAGCGCGGTTATGGGGTAGAGCCCCGCCGCCGCTATGCGGTCATGCAGGGTGTGGCCGTCGGGCTCATCCCAGCTTAAGAGGTCGAGCCCGGCACATGCAGCATAATGGGTCGCGTGCGTTGTAAACTTGGTGTTAGTTACAAGCAGCCCGAGCACCACTGTCTTGTCACCGCCCCTTTTTGCGGCATGTGCGGCGCGGATGTCATCCATGCGCGCTTTGACATATAAAGCGGTCTTAAGATCGGTTTTAAAGCCGGGGCTGTTATGGAACTTGGCCTCCACATATAAAAGCTCATTGCCCTTTTTGGCGACAACATCTACCTCATGCTCGACACACCCGCCCCGTATTACCTTGTCTGTCGAGGCCTCCCATCCCTCTGCCCTCAGCAGCGCCGCAATGTATGTCTCAAACGGAAAGCCGGATGGTCCAAAGTCCCACACGGCGCGTTTGAGCGAATAGCGGGCAGCAATGCCGTGGCGGTGCGCGCGCAGCCTGGCAAAGGCACGACGGTAAATTTCCTGCGTGGTAATGCCGTCAAAAAGCTCGAGCTCCACCTCTCCCGCAATTTCCTGCGCAGTGGTACGGTCAGCACCCGCGCGGGCGAGCGACCCCAAGAGCTTGCGGTCATCAAAAGTCTCGCGCGTGCCGTCGGCCTTGGTTATAAGCAGAGCCATTGCTCTTAGTATACGATTGATTCTTTTATTACTCCCCCGCCAATACAGCGGCCATGTTTATAAAGCACCAGTGACTGGCCCGCGGGCACCCAATGCGGCTTGTGCAGCGTGACCGTGTTTGCCTCTGCATCAAGCTGTGCCTCGATAAGCTCCTGACGGTAGCGGTAGCGTGCCATGTATGTGCCGCTGTAAACCTCGCCTATCCAGTTTGTATCGGTTATCTCAACTTTTGTCAGCGTTGCGCCTTGAGGGAACTTGCTTGGCGATACGGTTATTGTGTTTGCCTCGATATCTTTGGCGATTACGTAGTTGGGCACAGCGTCGGGTGCCTGTGTAGCCAACTCAAAGCCGTGGCGCTGCCCCATGGTGTAGAGCGCAGCGCCCCGGTGCACTCCCACAACCTCGCCCGCCTCGTTTAACACGCTGCCCGGCATGGGAGTAAGCTCGCGCTCGAGCATATCTGTTATTGATATTGGTCCCAAAAAGCACAGGCCCTGGCTGTCTTTGCGCCCTGCATTAGGGAGACCGAACTTCTGCGCCAGCGTGCGGACTTGCGGCTTGGTGAGGTGTCCTATCGGGAACAGTACGTGCGCAAGTACATCCTGAGGCACCGCCCACAAAAAGTAGGTCTGGTCTTTGTCTATATCTTTGGACACATACATAAGGCCGTCTTTAACTTGCGCGTAATGGCCAGTGGCCACAAACTCGGCGCCTTGCGCGCGGGCCCAGTCATAAAAAAGCCCGAACTTAATCTCTTTGTTGCACAGCGTGTCGGGGTTGGGAGTATGGCCCTGTGCAAACTCCTTTATAGATGCATCAAACACCTTTTGCTGATACTCTCGCGAGAGGTCCACCTCCACAAACGGGATTTTAAGATGCGCTGCCACGCGCATGGCGTCTATGCGGTCTGCCCCGGCAGTGCACGGGTACCCCTCGACCGTTATTTTTATAAAAGCGCCCACCACCGCATAGCCCTGTTGTTGCAACAAAGCGGCCGAGGTGGCGGAGTCTACCCCGCCGGAGAGTCCCACGTATACTGTGCCTTTAGGAGTGGTTATCACACGTCTGTTATAGCGCGGATGCGCAAAAAGAAAAACCCCGGCGTAAGCCGGAGTCTTTTGAGGATTAATCGAAGTAGGGGTCCAGGTACTTCTTTTTGTTGGCCAGGTGCTGCTCGTATGTGGTCGCATAGTGGAAGTTGCCGTCAAGGTCCGAGAGGAAAAATATGTAGTTGCTCTTAATCGGGTTAAGCGCTGCTGTTATAGAGTCGAGCCCGGGGTTATTTATGGGGCCGGGCGGCAGACCCTTGTACTTGTAGGTGTTGTACGGCGAGTCAATCTTTAGGTCCTCAAGCGTTACCTCAAAGGTGTTCTTGCTGATGATGTAGGGGAACACCGCGTCTACCTGCAGCGGCATACCAATAGATATGCGGTGCCACAAGACGCCTGCAATTTTTTGGCGGTCTGCGCTCTTGTTGGCCTCCTTCTCGAGTATCGAGGCCATGGTAAGAATCTCCTCTTCCGTATGGCCCGATGCGTCTATCTGCTTGGCGAGCTTCGTAAGTTTGGTATGGAATGCGTTGGTAAATACAGAGAGCACGGCCTCGGTGGTATCCGCCGGCATAAAGAAGTACGTGTCAGGGAACAGGTACCCTTCCTTGCCTTCGGTTGCCGCGAGGAAGGCCTTCTGGTTAAAGTCTGGGATTTTGTCATACAGGATGCGCGCAATGTCCTTAACCGTGCTGCCCTCGGGGATCATGACCCTGACGGGCGTTGTCTCAAAGTCGCCGGAGACGACCCGCGCCGCCACCTGTATCATGTTTTGCTTGCGGCCAAAATAGTACACGCCGGACGGCACAGACCGGTCGTCGCCTACAATGCGCGCAATCTGCCTAAAGGTCCACCCGTTGCGCACAACCCCGCGCTCCTCAAGTATCTCCCCCACTTCCTTGAGCGACGAGCCCTTGGGGATAGTAACGTATGAGCCCGACGGGAAGTACGACAAAGGCGCCAGTGTCAGCGAGTATGCTATCCAGCCGAGTACCAGTATGCCGCCAATGGTAACCACGGCATGCTCAACGACCCTAAGGCCCGTGTACCAGCTCCACCCGCGGTGGCCCCAGTGTATAAATGTCGGGAAGTGGATATGGAACTTTTCTATATGGTGGGGCTTTAAAAGCATATGGATTATGTGGGTAGGTTAATGGGAGCATCCGAGCGCCTCGACGGCACACGGTCAAGCGCCGGCGTCACTACAACCGATGATGGGAAGTGCCATAGGGTGGCAAGCTCCTCGGTTGTAAGGTAGGTGGGCACCTGGTCGTACGGGACATAGAAGTAGGCGCGGTATTTGTACCTAAAGAACAGGTTGCGCTTGACCCGGTTCTCGCGTATGCCGCCCCAGTCCTGCCATGGGAAGTCAAAGTCGGTGAGACCGCGCGCCGCGCCAATGGAGTTAAAGTCCGGGTAGCGGTACGCGTCAAAAAAGCGCACCACCTGGCCGTTTGTGATGCCCACGGTTGCCTCCTTTTTGCTTACGTACAATACGCGTATCCCGCACTCAAATACGTTTTTGGTGAGTGCGCGTTCGATAGCCTCCACCCTGAGCTTTTCTCCACCGGAGAGGAGTGTGGAGCCGCGCTGGCCCACCTTCTTCTTCTCGGCCTCGTCCTCTACAAAACTCTTTGCACGCTCAATAGCACCTTTTGTAATCTTTTTTATCTCTTCCTGGGCCTCAACTTTGTAGTGCTGGTCACCCGATTTATAAAAGCCGTACCACTCGTCTTTTTTTGGGGCTTTCATGATGATCTGCAGCCACAGATGCTCCCCCGGCCCCACATGGCCCAACAGCTCAAGGAGGTTTGTTATAGGGTCCACCTGTATCTCGGGGGTATCCGGGTTTTTGTCCAGCCCGTAGTCCACATAGGTCTTGATGGGCATAATCTGCGGCGCGCCTTTTTGGTACTCAATGCCAAAGAGGTTGTAGTCGTCGGTATTAAAGGGCACCCTGGCGGCATAATCCTCCACCACTGTCACGCGCGCCTCGGGGAACTGGCCATACAGCCTAGCCTCGATGATATTTTTAAACCCTTTGCGCAGGTGGATGTAGTACTTGATCTGGCCCTCGTTGCTCGCTATCTCGAGTGAAAATACGGCGCGAAACTGCCCCTTCCAGATACGGGCAATAAACGTGCTCTCGCCGCCCGAGTTCCACATCGCGGTTAAAAAAAGCTCCATCGCCAGGGGCGACTTCTGCACTTCCGGCGGCAACTGCACCTCCAAGAGCACATACTCCTGGTTGAACCAGAACATGTAGCGCAGGTAGTGTATCCACGTAATCCAAAACCCCACCGCAAGACCGATGGGCAGCCATATGGGAGAGAGCGCGACGGTCATGGCGAGTGTTGCTGAGAGTGCCTCGCGGTCCACAGCGGCAACCACAAGCACGAGGATAAAAAATGCGATGGGTATAACGACGAGCGGCTCGAACGACCACGCATAAATCACCTTTTCTGATATGTATTTGGCGCCGTCGTGCGTCCAGAGAAGAAAAATCTTCTTATACCAAGGTTTCTTATCAAAAGGCTCGCCGCCCCCACCTGATGCCATGCTAGTATTATACCCCAGGAGGAGCACCCGCCTCCCACTGTAGAGAACAGCACCTATGCAGCCAAACGAGCTGAATAACTTTGATACGCTTGAGCGCAACATAGACGCATTTAATGCCGCTGTCGGTCAGGGGTTTTGGGATATTGTGTTTGCCCACCCCATGACCTACCTCGGGTACGCGTTTGCGCTTGTGGCGGCGATAGGCTTCATCATATTTTTGGCTGGCCTGGGCGCCGGGCTCCCCAAAGTGTTTACCATGGACTGGCACGACGAGCACCAGGAGCATCACCGCGTGCGCGTGACCTGGGGCTTTTTTATACTCTTGTATGTGTTTATCGTCTGGGAGATAGTGCGCTGGATCCTGGGCGGTGTGCTCGGATTGTTTGGTGCACAATAAAAACCCTTAGGAAAATAGCCTGGCCTGATAGGGCTTCGAGCCCGATACAGGAGATCCGAGGACTTTTTCCTAAGGGTTTTTATGGAGACTATTTCACAAGCGTGAATGCTCCGTCTTTGCCGCGTTTGAAATATTTCTGGTTCTGGAGGTTGACCACAATCGTGCCCGGCTTAACATGGCGCTCTTTGAGCACCTCCTTAACTATCTCGTCGCGGGTCATGGGGCCGCTCTTGCGCAGTATGTCGCGGATAACGTCGCGCACGACGCCAGTGGTGTAGCCCCACTCCTTAAGCGCGTACATGCCGCGGCCCACCAGGACAAAGCGGTCATCCTTAATAAGCTCGTTGTGGGTAGTGGCCACGTGTGCGGCGCGGTTAAACATCTTCTCAATCAGGCCCGACACCTCGCGGAAGTGGAGCGGAGAGCCGTGCTTTTTAACTGCCAGGTAGGCGTAGTCGCGGATACCCTTGGTCTTAACGTTTTGGGAATGTGCCTGGCCCCACTCGCCCAGGGGGTTTTTACCTATACCCTTTGAGATTGCAAGCCAGCGGCGCAATACCTCCTCGTTGCGGTGCTTGTCGTTAAGCGTCTGGAGCTCCTTGAGAAAGCGGTCTATCATCTCGCCCTCCGGGATAAGGTCCTCGTCAGAGAGGCCGGAGTAGAGCGACTTGAGCGCTCCCTCCACCTTCTGGGCCAAGTCGGGGTCTACATACCAGCAGCGGTTAACCTCATCATCCTCCTTGCGGAATTTAAACGGGTCTCCCAAAACAAGCAAAAAATAGATGTGGTTCTGCATCGACTTGTCCTTGGTCATAAAATTGAGCAGGTCGTCCTCGCAGACAATGCCGCCCAGACCGTCGATGATGCGCTCGAGCTCCTCAAATGCGTCCTGTGCCCCGCCAAACGCCGGCGACTTCTTAAGGGCGCCAAGTGCATGGTTCTCAATCTGGCGAACACGCTCGCGGGTTATGCCGTAGCGCTTGCCGATGGCCTCCAGCGTTACGCGCTCGGGAGAGTCACCCAGCCCAAAGCGGGCCTCAAGCACGGTGCGGGAGCGCTCTGGGAGCGAGGCAAGAAGCTTTTTGACAATTGCCTTAGGCTTAAAACCTGTCTTGTCCGCCGTGGAAGTTGATGAGGGTGCCATGTAAATAATGCTTAATTTGTGTGGTCTAATATATCACAGCCTACACAATAGGTCAAAGGGGGTCAAGCAACCACAAGCGTCACTATTTTGCCCTTAACATAGAGAGCTTTTTGCTCCTGTTTGCCCTCAAGCCACTTGCCCGCTGCAGTGCGGGCCTGGGCCAAAATCGCCTCCTCCGTATCGCTCAGATTGACAGAAATAGTGGCACGCACCTTGCCGTTAACCTGCACAGCAATGGTTGCAGTATCTGCCAGCAGCCTCGACTCATCGTACGCAGGCCACGAGGCACAAGAGACTCCATAGAACTCTGCAAGCTCCGAGGCCATGTGCGGCGCAAGCGGATGCAAAAGCTGTATAAATGTGGCATACGAGCCCTTTGGTACCCCCGCCTCATCAAGCTCCTTAAGCGCGATCATGAGCGCCGATATGGCGGTGTTAAACTTGAGAGCCTCGAGGTCCTCTGTCACCTTTTTGATCACAGGGTCCATGACAATGTCCAAGGCGTCTGTTGGCTCGAGCCTCCAGACTTTGTCTAAAAAGCGGCGGATGCCAAGAATATTTTTGGTGCTCCACGGCTTCATGGTCTCAATCGGGCCCATAAACATCTCATACATACGCAGTGTGTCTGCGCCGTACTCTTTAACCACATCATCTGGGTTAATAACGTTGCCCTTGGACTTGCTCATCTTGCTGCTATCCTCGGCCAAAATGATGCCCTGGTGCCTGAGCTTTTTAAACGGCTCGCCAAAGCTTATTACCCCATGCTTTTGGAGTGCTTTAGTAAAGAAGCGCGCGTACAAAAGGTGGAGCACCGTGTGCTCGGCGCCGCCCATGTAGAGGTCCACAGGCAGCCAGTTTTTGACCGCCTCTTTGCCCGCAAATTCCTTGTCGTTGCGCGGGTCGGCAAAGCGGTAGTAGTACCACGAGGAACAGACAAACGTGTCCATGGTATCAATCTCCGGCCGCCAGCCTTTGCCAAAGATGCGCTCGGTGCGCTCCAAGAGCTCCTTGGACTGCCCCAAGGGCGAGGTCCCCGTGGGCTTAAACTCTACATCGGTGGGCAGCATCCAGGGCAAATGCTCCTCCGGCACCGGGTGTGCGGTACCCTCCGGGTCGTAGACCACCGGTATAGGCGCGCCCCAGTAGCGCTGGCGCGAGATAAGCCAGTCGCGAAGGCGGTAGGTTTTGACCATCTTCCCTCCTACTGCCTCGGTAATCTTTTTCTTGGCCTCCTCGCTCGGCATGCCGCTAAACTCTCCTGAGTTTATTAGCACACCCGGTCCGGTATAAACATCCCTGCCGGTTTGGACTCTCTCCCATAGCATCCAAAATTCCGCATGCTGCATGTGCACAGACTCTATCTCTTTGGGCGAAAGCCACTCAACATCGTATTGATCACTCTCCTCTACTGTTACGGGCACTCGAGTGTCATCTACGAGCTCAAATAAAAAGTGCTCTCCGTGTGTTTGCCGGTTTACATCTTTATGCGCCGCGAAGAAAAAGGCTTCTGTCTCCAACAGGCTGCGGACAAGACGGATATTCGTGTATCCTGTTTCTTCTGCAATCTCGCGCTTGGCGGCCTCAAGCTTGTCCTCGCCTTCCTCTACCCCGCCCGTAACAAACGTGCGCCACCCTGTCTTCTTCCACTTGAGCGTCAGATACTTGTCTGCTTTCGGGTCATAGACTATCGCCAGGATCATGTTGCGCCTGGTATTTTCTTTTCCCCCGCGCGGCGGGTTGGTCTCATCTACAAGACTCGGCATTACAACTCGCACTATCGGAATATTAAATTTTTGGGCAAACTCGTAGTCGCGCTCGTCGTGCGCGGGTACGGCCATAATGGCGCCGGTGCCGTACGTCGAGAGCACGTAGTCAGCTATGAAAACTGGAATCTCTTCACGGGTTGCAGGGTTAATGGCCTTGATGCCCTTAAGCTCGACGCCTGTCTTTTCGCGGCCCTCGGCAGAGCGGTCTATGTCTGACTTATCTTTGGCCTCTTTGGCGTATGCCTCCACTTCATCCCAGTTGGTGATAGAGGTTTTTAGCTCCGTGACCAAACCATGCTCGGGAGCTACCACCATGTAGGTTGCCCCATAGAGCGTGTCGGGGCGGGTGGTAAATACGGTAATTTTTTTGTCGCTGTTTGATATATCAAACACTATTTCAGCCCCTTCACTGCGGCCTATCCAGTTGCGCTGGTTAATTTTGGTAGACTCGGGCCAGTCTATCTGGTCCAGGTCATCATGGAGCGCGTCGGCAAACTCGGTAATCTTAAAAAACCACTGCTCGAGGTCTTTTTGTATAACCTTGGTGCCGCAGCGAACGCACACGCCCTTCTCCCCGCTCTCGGACACTGTCTGCTCGTTGGCGAGCACGGTCTGGTCTTTGGGGCACCAGTTGACCTTTGCAAGCCGCTTGTATGCGAGCCCGTTGTTGTACAAAAAGAGGAAGAACCACTGCGTCCACTTGTAGTACTCGGGGGTGTGCGCGCCTATCTCGCGATCCCAGTCGTAGGACAGCCCGAGGCTCTTTATCTGGCGGCGAAAGTTGCCGATGGCGCGGCCGGTGGTCTCCTGCGGTGGCACACCGGTCTTTATCGCGTAGTTCTCGGCGGGCAGGCCAAACGCGTCCCAGCCCATGGGGTGCATAACGCTTAAGCCCTGCATGCGCTTAAACCGGCTATAGATGTCGGTGGCTGTGTAGCCCTCCACGTGGCCCACATGCAGGCCATCTCCTGAGGGATATGGAAACATGTCGAGCACGTAGAGCTTTTTTGAAGTATCTCCTGAGTCGGGTGCGGCAAATGCTTTGGTCTGGTCCCAATGGTCCTGCCACTTTTTCTCAATCGAGGAGTGGTCGTATTTGCCTTTCATCGTTACTCAAAATACCACACTTTTTTAATAAGAAAACCCGGCCAGCTCAGCTGGCCGGGTTTTCTGATGCGTGCTAATTCCTCAAGACCGGATACAGGTCCTTGTCTACCGCGCGGTTAAAGCAGGTGTGGCCCGCGGGATGGTCCCAGTTTTCATTGCCATAATACGGCTTGGCATACGAAGCCTGCTGCGTGCGGCTCTCTGTGGCAAAAGTGGCACACAACTCAAACGACGGGGCGCTTGCGCTGGTGTTCTCGTATTCATAGTCTGCACCGCTCACTGGGTCCTTAGGCAAGGTGAAGTACGACAGCGGGTCGCTGAGCGCCTGGAGGTTAGGAGGGAGCTCGCCCTTCTTCTGCCAGTAGTTTATTACCTCCGACTGGATCATCTGGAGGTCTGAGACGCGCTGGTCGTCAAGGCGCTGCTGGCGTGCCTCCTGCGGAGTGCCGATGATAAAGAACCCGGAGACAATAGTGAGCACAATAAGTGCCGCCACGGCCCAGGTAACCGAGCGCGCGAGCCCCGGGTTTTTTGTCCAGTAGCCCCAGAGGTCGGCCATAAAGTGGAGAAACCCGGCACCCGCCACAAGGAGTACTACAAGCACCTTGAGAAGGAATGCGGCTGTAAGCTCCTCGCCATTGAGGAAGGTGGTGATAAGCACAATAAGGTCTATAGCAACTGTGGCACCCGCTATAAAGAGCGTGAGGTATAGCGCCCAGCGGCGCACCCAGACGTTGGCCCTTGATGCATCATGTGCAATGCTGCGCCTGATTACGCGCATAAGGATAAGGCACAAAGGTGCAAGCACAATGAGCGACGCCATCTCATACGCAACACTCCCCTGGTAGGGGTTGCCGTAGTAATAGTAGTCGAGCACGTTGGGGAGCGCGTAGTTTATGTAGTCAAACAGAAGCCCTATAAACGCGATGACCGCGCCATACAACGAGAGCATGGCACCCGCCCACAAAAAGAAGTCCTTCGGCGTCGCTTTAGCTGTATCCATATATAAAGACTAAGACGGTTGGTTATTGTTACGCTTACAGTGTACCACCCCTCAAAGCAGAAGGCCCGCGGTACGGCGGGCCTCTTTCTATCCGTGCAAAAACTCTATCACGTCGCCTTCTTGGACGATGTACTCTTTGCCCTCGGTGCGAATCCAGCCCTTATCGCGGGCACCTGCGCGCGAGCCAGCCTCAATGAGCTTTTGCCAGTTGATAACCTCGGCGCGGATAAACTTGGTCTCAAAGTCGCTGTGTATTGCCGCTCCGGCGCGCGGGGCCGTGCTCCCCCGCTTTACCGTCCAGGCGCGCGTCTCATCCTCGCCGGTGGTAAAGAAGCTCATAAGCCCCAGGAGCTCGTAGCCCTTTTTAATCAGGTCGTTTACGCCATCCTCAAACACGCCGTACTCCTGCCTAAACTGCTGCTTGTCGTCGCCGCCCAAGTCCTTAAGCTCGTGCTCGACATTGGCATCGACAATAACCCACGCCTTGTCGGCCAAATACTCCATAAGCCGCCTCCAGCGCTCGTCACCCTGCATCTCGTCGAGGTTATGGCCGCCCGACTCTTTGTTGAGCACGTAGAGCACCGGCTTTTTGCTTATCAAATTCTCTTTTTTACCCATGTCGGCCAGCTCGAGCTCGGTGTTAATAAGCTCTATAGAGGCCAAAGGATCGATGTGCGCCTCGGTCGAGGCCACGTTGGGGTTGTCAAAGATGCGCACCACGTGGGCAATGGCGTCTACCTCGCGGATATGCTGCAAAAATTGGTTGCCCAGGCCCTCGCCCTCCGATGCTCCTTTAACCAACCCCGCAATGTCGACAAACTCCACAGCCGCCGGGACCACCTTTTTAGATTTTGAAAACTCGGCGAGCTTCCCTACGCGCTCATCCGGCACAGCAACCACACCTACCGACGGGTCGATGGTGGCAAACGGGTAGTTTGCAATGAGCACGCTCTTTTTAGTAAGAGCATTAAAAAGCGTCGACTTGCCGACGTTTGGGAGCCCAACAATACCAATACTTAAAGCCATATCGGCCTTACTCTACAATACTTTTTAGCTTTTAGCGACCTTATTCTTTTAGGAGTTGCGTAGGACTGTTTCTACAGAAATGAGCGTATTAGCATCTACACCAAACACACGCAAGAGAGTAAGGAGTGATTGTATTTGACCTTCAGTAAACGAGCCGGTCTTGAGCGTCTCTGCACCCAACACAAGGCCAGTGCGAGTGCGGTCGCTCCTGCCTCTGCCTCCGCCACCGCGGCTTCTATTTGAGCGGGGTTTATCCTCAGGAACTGGAGTCGGTGCTGTAACGGTTACAAAAGCAAGGTTTTTTTGAACAGTCTCGCCGCTTACAAATTCGCTCTGAGTAACAGGAGTTATGCCCTGCACCTCGCTTTCGCTTGGCTTCTGGACACTAAACGTTATCAAACCGTCGCCCTCTCCCACGAGCAGCTTTTGCTTAATAGGCTCTGTATAGCCATACACTCCCGCTTCCTGGGTAGTCACGCTGCCTGCCAATTCGGCGCCGTAGTATGCCCGTACAACCGTACCTGTGGGTGCTGGAGCACCGTCTATGGTTACATTTCCCCAAAACGACATCGGGAACGCCGGCATAGCTGCCGATGCCATAGCTGGAGCCACAAACAGTACAAAAGCAATAAGAAGTTTTTTCATAATCATGTATTAGCGGATGAAGAGTCCCGTCACAGTATCGGTGCTCATGTCTGAGATGTTGGTAGTGTAGAGGTTTGCATGACTATCGCCGTAATCGACATCCCACTTAAGGCTTGTTATGCGCACACCAACCGCACCATTATCTACTCCGGTGGGAATAACTACTGTGAAAGTAAAATTCCTTGTTGTTCCAGGTTCTATCACGTAGCTCCTGTCTCCAGGTATCACCAAGTCATCATCACTAACACCGTCATCAGCGGTAATTATTGCAACATATGTTGAAGTGCCTGTGGTGGAGTCAGTGGTAGTTGCCCATGTCGTACCGTCGTTTATACCTGTTGGAGTTGCCACGGCCCCAACCGTGTCTCCATCAAGATGGATGTCCATATCACCCAACGCTGTTACTTTAAATTTGATCTTGAACTCAACAGAATCAGCGTCGCCTGCGATAGCGCCGTTGGTGCGCACCTCAGAGCTGCTCACAAATTCTGTAGTAATGCCCGGCTCCTCTATGACAGGTACTAGTTCATCTTGGAAGCCGTTATAGTTTGCGCCAGCGTTCTTAATGTATATCGCATATCCTTTTGTCTCCCTAAAGTCGTGTAGGCTATTTACATCTGCAGGAACAACGACCTTCCACGGGTCGGTAACTGCAACACTATCCCTATTGGTAGGAAACAAACTGTCAGTAAAATCTACAACCAAGTCGTATGCACCGGTAAGCAGACCGAGTATCTGGCTCGGGTTGTTGGTATCAACCGCATTTGAGCCGACAGTTTTTGCATACTCAGCATTTGCAACACCAATAGAGTACCAACCCGTGGAGCCAAATGTGCGCTCAAACAATTTTTCATTTGGTGCCAAACCAGACTTGTAGTTAAAAGTTAGAGTTTTAGAGCTACTTGTTTTGTTATTTATAAAGTAGCCATATAGAGGCTGAAACTCAGTCTGACCAAGATCAGCCATGGTCACCCACCCAGAAGGCGCAGAGGCGTCCAGAGCGTATATGTCGAAATTTTCAGAAGTCTCAGCTGCAGAAAAAGAGTGAGAGTCAAGCATCTTTGGGGTCGAAACACTATTCCAACCAGGGGCAAGAGTAATATCCTCGCTATACAACACCGCTGCAGAAGAAGATACAGGAACACAAAGTATTAAAATTGCAAACAGACCCACCGAGTATGCGCGATTCATATGCCGCAATCTAAACATAGATGCACAATAATGCAAAGAGGATACTCTACTCGCCATTTTTGCCTAACCAGGCGGCTTGGCGGCGCCACTCGTTCTTCTTCCACTCCGGGGCCTGGTCGGTGGGGCCAAAGCGCGACAGCTTTACCTTAAACCCGGCAAACCACAAAATCCCCTTCTTTATCTCGTTGGTATAGTCGCCAAACACAAGCCAGATAAGGTACGGGTGCGTGCCCGACAGCACCACAACGCGCGCACTCTTGCCCTTAAGACGCTTGTACCAGCCGGTGGCCGGTGTCCCCTGAGCGGTTTTCCTCATGTTAAATGCAAACCCGGGCAGCCACACGCGGTCAAACAACCCCTTAAGGAGGGCGGGCATGGTGCACCACCAGTTGGGATATATCACTACAAAATGGTCGCACCAGCGCACGTTGTCTTGGAACTTAAGTAAGTCGGGCTCCAGCGCCTGTATCTCCTTGTAGCCTTTGTGCAGTATCGGGTCAAACTTCATCTCGCCGAGGTTCATCCGACGCACCTCGTGCCCAGAAGCCTTGGCCGCTGTCTCGTATAAAAGCGCCATCTCGCCCGAGAGCGTATGCGTGGCATCAGGGTGGCCAAGCAGTATAAATATCTTTTTGTGGCTGTGGTCCTTGAAAAACGACATGTATATTACTCCTCTCCCATCTTAACAACCGGTCCGCGCTTTGATCCTCCTATGTCCTCCGGGCGCCTGGGCATAACGTGCAGTGCAGGCAGACCAGTCTCATCAAGCCCGGGCATGGGCACCGACGGCACTGACGACTCGGGCACCACCTCGACAATTGCCTGCGGCTTGTACGGTGGGGGTGGCGGCGCGGGTACGGGTTTGGGAGCGGGCGGTGGCACAGGTGCGGGCTTTGGTGCCGGTGCAGGTACTACCGCACGAGGATGAGACGCCTCGACCCTGCTCGGTGCAGGCAGGTCGAGCTCGGCAACCATGGGCAGCAGGGTGTGGTTTGGATGCACCTCAATCTTTGGGGTTGGAGCGGGCTTGGACGCCGCAGATGCGACTGCTGGTTTGGGTGCAGGAGGTACCCGGTGTTGTGCAACAGGAGGCGGGACGGGCTTGGGCTCGGGTTGGAGCTTTGCTTGTTGTGCCGGTGCAGGTTTGGCCGCCACAACAGGCGGACGTTTAAGCGTGCTTTGCCCGCGCATAATCCACACAAAGACAGCCCACAAAACGCCAAACGTTACAATCCATCCGGCATAAAGCGTGAGTAAAAACGTCCAGCTTACGTCGGGAGCGAGCGTGTGCACTATAAACAGCGCATACCAGTTGGCACCTTCAAACCCCTCCACAGCATCCTGTGCTACGCCAGTAACACGCCACTCGGTAAAGTGGAGCACAGCAAGGAGGATTATAACCATCCACTTAAACAAAAACGCCGGCATCACAAGTACGCCAGCGGTGCCGCCCACAAGGTGCAGGGCCACTGCCGCAGCTCCTGAGACAACAATGACAAAGAGTGCAAACGCGCGCAGGTGGTGCGCCGCGCGCACATAGCCGCGCGTTGTCTCGTTGTGTTTTGCATGCAGCGACAGCAGATGACCAATGAGCGTGAGCGTAACTGCACCCACACCCGCCACAATGCCTATCTCTTGTGCCAGAGATATTATCAGCGATACAAGTTCGCCTCCCAAGCTCATGGCCTTATCATAGCGCGGAAAAAATTGATCCCGTCTAGTTTGTGCCTACAAGTTCATTTTCGTCGTCACGAAAATGTCTCGCAGGCCCGCCTCGCAGTCCTGCCAGTGCAGGATATCACTCCGGCCTCCACCTCGTGGTCAGGCGTTCAAAATCGCCGTCGCGATTTTGCCGCACGACCCTGCCTCGCGGTTTTGCCAGTGCAAAACATCGCTCCGGCTTCCACAAAAGCAGAAAACCACCCGCAGGGGTGGCTTTTCTGTCTTTTGTGGACCCTACCGGGATCGAACCGGTCACCTCTTCCATGCCATGGAAGCGCTCTACCAAATGAGCTAAGGGCCCTTATATACCGAGGCATTCTATCACAGCGCAATATTTTTAAACAAGAAAGGGCCGCGCGTGCGCGGCCCTTTATGTTACTGCAGACGCACCCGGAAATGCGCTGCGTTTACCGTACGCAAGAGCCCAAGCCCTTTTGCAAACTGCTGTCTTTGCGGCACAGTCAGCTTGCCCGGCTTGAGTTGCGACTCAAGCGTATTGGCAACCTCAGCCGGTGACATATGCTCCGGGAGCATAAGATATGTCGGGCCAAAAGCTTTGGCGACCAGCTCATAAAACTGGCACAATGCCTCGGTCTCACTCCCCCAGTCGTCGCGGGAGCCGTGCATACCGCAGATAAGACCCTGGGCCAGCTCCCCGGCGCTCACACTCTTCATTGGTATCCTCCTTGTGCTGCCTGCTTTATAAACCCTGCCCTTTGGCCAAAAGTTGCGCCTGAGCCAGATCCTCCGGGGTATTGATACCGTATCCCTCTTCCGGTGACAACCTCACGGTCACAACGGGCTTGTTGTCGGCCAGGGCAATCTCCACCAGGTCGGTTATATGATACTCACCTGTACCCTCATTGCGCTTGATCCTCTGCACAGCCGCCTTGAGCCATGCCGCATC
Source organism: uncultured Candidatus Saccharibacteria bacterium (assembly GCA_964566795.1). Lineage (GTDB taxonomy): Bacteria > Patescibacteriota > Minisyncoccia > Phycocordibacterales > SBAW01 > GWA1-54-10. Next base: position 186,409 of record CAZMIU010000001.1, read on the forward strand.
ACCGCAAAACACATTGGGGTTTACCTCCCGTATCAGCTTCTCATCCTCGGAGGCGTTTTTATACTCGACAATGCGTGCAAGTGTGCCGTCTGCGTTGCGGACAATCCTGCCAAAGCGCTCAAACGCCGCGCACCAGCCCTCAAACGACTCTACCTCCACAATACCCATAACAAGAGGCTTGCCCGGCGTGGTATGAGCTTTTTCTAAATTGGCGATAGTCTCTGTGTGCAAAAAGGGGTGGTCGCCGTTGACCACAACCACCGTTGCGTCACCTTCGAGTATATCCAGGCCCTGCCTGAGCGCGTCTGCCGTGCCCTCTATTGTTGCTACCTCCACATAGCGGTTGTCGCCCAGCGCCTGCATAACCTCCTGCGCCTTGTGCCCCACAATCACTATAGGTGTAAGACTCCCCGACTTGGCAAAGGAATGTATGATGCGCTGCGCTATGGGCACGCCTGCAACCTTGTGCAGGCACTTGGGGAGCTCTGAGAGCATGCGTGTGCCTTTACCCGCAGCAAGGATTATCGGCTGGACCATAGCAATTCAAATTACAGGATTACTGTTGCGCCCGCGGCGTTCACCTCGAGTACTCCTCCGTCTATGGCAAACAGCTTGGGCTCGTCCCCTGCCGCCAGATGCACGCGCAGGTCGCCCTTTTTGAGCGTAGTGATAAGCGGCTCGTGCTGCCCCAATACAGTCATCTCGCCCGCGGCCCCGGGAGCGTTGAGGCTGTACGCCTCGCCCTCAAAGAGAGTTTCGTTTACTTTGGCTATAACCAGATGCATGTAGGGATACTAGCACAGCACCCAATGTAATAAAAGAAAAAACCCCGGGGTATGAAGCCCCGGGGCTGTTGTACTTCTCCTGCCGGAGGTCACACCAGCAAGATATCGTTGTGTACGCTCGCTTCGACGTGCGGGATGCCGACGAGGTCCACAGTAGTAACGTCGAACTCGAGCAGGCCGGGCTGGAAGGCATAGGGTTGGACCCCGGCCGTATTGGGATCCATGTCCATAATTGCCGTGTAGAAGGCCAGGTTCTGGTCGTTCTGCGTGACAAACGCCGTGCCCGCGTCGTCCATGATAGGCCGGTTGCCTTGCGCGTCTTCCCAGACAATGTGGGAACCGTTGGGGTTGGCAACCGGGTCGTACTCGGCATGCAAGGTGTAGTCGAGCACCTCGCGACCGCTCGTGTCGGTAAACTGCAGGCGGATAAAGATATCGTGATCCTGCAGGTACGACTGGAGCGACTCGCCCTGGCCGTCGGTGTTGGTGCTGATAGACCAGCCAAAACTGGTTGCAGCACGCCCCGCATGTGCGACCGGCACATTGTGTGCCGGGTCGATTACTTGCGGGCCGTCGGGTGCCACGAACTTGAAGGTGTCTTGCGCGAAGGTCGTCGGCAAGATGCCGTCGCCCTGGCGGTAGTGCACTTCAGTGCCGATCTGCAGATGCTCCCGGGCGTTGTTCTCGATCTGCCAGCCGTTTGGATCGTTGCCGGCGCCGCGCCATATATTGCCCGTTGCCGGGTTGATCGCGGAGTCGTCGAGGGTCGCATTCTGGAATGTCTGCGACCGCAGCGTCCATGGGGTCAGATCGAGGAGGAACGGCACGAACGCATCATCGATGTGCCCATCGTGGTTCCGGTCGAGAAGGCGCGAAAGGAATCGGGACAAGGGATGTCTCCTTGATTGCACCAGCCCACCATGGGCCGGCTCCGCTAGCGAAAGTAACCCATTTTTTAAAAATGGTCAATACTGCCTATGAAGGGAGCACTATTCGGCCTTAACGGTGTCGATGCCGCCCTTCATATAAAAGGCCGACTCCGGCTTGTCGTCGTGCTTGCCCTCCAAGATCTCCTTAAACGAGCGCACGGTGTCGGCCACGGGCACATACACGCCCGGTACACCGGAGAAGACCTCCGCCACGTGTGTGGGCTGCGATAGGAAGCGCTGAATCTTGCGAGCGCGGTACACGAGCTGCTTGTCCTCGTCGGAGAGCTCCTCGATGCCCAAGATCGCGATAATGTCCTGAAGGTCCTTGTAGCGCTGGAGCACCTGCTTGGTCTGGAGCGCCACCTGGTAGTGCTCCTCGCCCACCACCTCGGGGTCCAGAGCCGTAGAGGACGACTCCAAGGGATCAATGGCCGGATAAATACCAAGTGAGGCGAGCTGGCGGCTGAGCACAATAGTTGAGTCGAGGTGGGTAAAGGTCGTAGCAGGAGCCGGGTCGGTCAGGTCGTCTGCCGGCACATAAATGGCCTGCACCGAGGTAATAGAGCCCTTTTTGGTCGAGGTGATGCGCTCTTGGAGCTGGCCCATCTCCTCCGCCAAGGTGGGCTGGTAGCCCACGGCCGATGGCACGCGGCCCAAAAGAGAGGACACCTCCGAGCCCGCCTGCACAAAGCGGAAGATGTTATCCATAAAGAAGAGCACATCCTTGCCCATTTCGTCACGGAAGTACTCGGCCTGGGTCAAGCCCGTAAGCGCAATGCGTGCGCGTGCACCCGGCACCTCGTTCATCTGGCCAAACACCAGGGCGAGCTTGTCGATAACGCCGGTCTCGGTCATCTCGTGGTACAGATCGTTGCCCTCGCGCACGCGCTCGCCCACGCCGGCAAACACCGAGTAGCCCGAGTGCTCTGTAGCCACGTTGCGGATAAGTTCCTGCATGAGCACAGTTTTGCCCACGCCGGCGCCTCCAAAGAGACCCACCTTACCGCCGCGTATAAACGGTGCGAGAAGGTCGATAGCCTTAAGGCCGGTCTCAAACACCTCGGCGCGTGTAGCCTGCTCAGAAAAAGGAGGAGCATCTCGATGGATCGGCATGGTCGGAGCGTCTGTGGGAGCGGGCTTGCCATCGATTGGCTGGCCCACCACATTAAACAGGCGGCCCAAGGCCTTCTCGCCCACCGGGACCATTACAGGCGCGCCGGTGTCGACAACCTCGGTACCACGCACCAGGCCCGTGGTGTCCTGCAAGGCTATGGCGCGTACGCGGCCCACGCCCACGTGTTGGGCCACTTCGAGCACTACCTCGCGCTCACCCGACTTTGTCTTGAGCGCGTTGCGTATTGCCGGCAACTGCTCGCCCGAGAAGTAGACGTCGACGACCGGACCTATTACCTGTTTTATTTCTCCTTTCATATCTTTAATAGTTACGCTGCCATTGCTTCCATGCCCCCAGTAATCTCCGACACCTCCCTGGTAATTGCTGCCTGCCTTGCTTTGTTAAATTTTAAGGTCAGTGCGTGCTGCATCTCCGCTGCCTTATCCGAGGCCCCCTTCATCGCGACCATGCGGGCGCTGTGCTCGGATGCCTGACTCTCAAGGAGCGCGTGATACACAAATATCCCCGCGAGCCTCATGAGTATGGCGCTCAACACCTCGCCCTCGGTGGGCTCTACCGTGTAGCCACCCGCCGCCTGCTCAATACGCGTCTCGCTCATCGCGCCCTTTGCCGGCACAATGTCTGAGACGACGCGGCGCAGCTCCTCTAGCGACAGTGGGTAGAGCGTGCGCATGGTTGGCCGCTGCTCAAAGGTCGAGATAAAGTTTTGGTACACAATAATGACCTGGTCGACTGCCTTGGTACTGTAGCGTGCCGCAGCCGCGCTCACTACCCTCTCTATTACTTCCGCAGAGACATCGTCGGTGTTTTGGTGGTACGCCTCTATGGCAAACCCCCGGCGCATAAAGAAGTCCTGCGCCTTGCGGCCAATAGCCACAACGCTCACCGTTTTGTTATCAAGCCCGCGCTCGGTAATGTCGCGCAAAGCTTGACGCAAGACACCGGAGTTAAGCGCGCCCGCGAGGCCCTTGTCGCTTGTAATGACAATGTAGAGGGCTTTCTTAACCTCGCGCACATCGGTTAAGGGATGTGAGAGGAGCTCGCGTGTCCCCTGCACGCGCGCAAGCACGCTTGTTGCAGCACGTGCATAGGCGCGGCCCGAGAGCGCGCGGTTTTGTGTCTTGCGCATTTTGGCAGCAGACACAGCCTCCATCGCTTTGGTGACGGTGCGCGTGCGCGCTGTCGAGCGTATTTTGCCTTTTATTTCCTTAAGACCAGCCATGTAGCGATATAAACTTCTCCAACTGCGTCTTGATCTCAGCTTCAGTCTGGTTCACCATGTCACGCGCCTTGGCAATACTTGAGAGCACCTCCGGGCGCTCGGCATCAAGGTGCGCCAAAAACTTAGCCTCAAACTCGGGCACTTTCTCGACCGGTACTTTCGCCAAGTAGCCGTTGACCGCCGCATATATGACCACCGCCTGGCGCTCAAACGGCAGGGGCTCGCCGTTTTTCTGGCGGAGTGTCGCCATCATGCGCTGGCCGCCATCGATGCGACGCTTGGTGTCCTCGTCGAGATCAGAGGCAAACTGCATAAACGCCTCGAGCTCCCTAAACTGTGCAAGTTCGAGCTTGATGCGGCCGGAGACCTTCTTCATCGCCTTAGTCTGTGCGGCAGAGCCCACGCGCGACACCGAGTTGCCGGCGTTAATAGCGGGGCGCACACCCTTGTTAAAGAGGTCGGTCTCAAGAAATATCTGGCCATCGGTAATCGAGATCACGTTGGTGGGCACGTAGGCAGAGATGTCGTTCTCCTGGGTCTCGATAATGGGGAGCGCGGTTAAGGAGCCTCCGCCCAATTCCTTTGAGAGCTTGGCTGCGCGCTCGAGCAGACGAGAGTGGAGGTAAAAGATGTCGCCCGGGTATGCCTCGCGGCCCGGCGGGCGGCGCAAGAGCAAAGAGAGCTGGCGGTAGGCCACCGCGTGCTTGGAGAGGTCGTCGTAGATAACGAGCGCATCCTGTCCCTTTTGCATAAAGTACTCGCCTATCGCTGCACCCGCAAACGGTGCCAGGTACTGCATGGCAGCCGGTGCCGAGGCGCCTGCGTCTACAACTATAGAGTACTCAAGTGCGCCCCGCTCGCGCAGTTTTTGCACCAGGCGCGCGGTCTTAGACTCCTTCTGGCCGATGGAGACATAGATGCACACGGGGCGCGACTCCGCGGCTTCAGACTTTTGGTTGAGGATGGTGTCTATCGCAATGGTGGTCTTGCCCGTACCGCGATCGCCGATGATAAGCTCGCGCTGGCCGCGGCCGATCGGGATCATCGAGTCTATAGCCTTGATACCCGTATGCAGAGGCGTGTTGACCGACTGGCGCTCAATAACGCCGTAGGCCTCGCGCTCAATAGGGTTGCGTGCCTTGGTTTTTATCGCACCCTGGCCATCGAGCGCCTCGCCTAGTGGCGAGACAACACGGCCCAAGAGCTCCTCGCCCACCGGCAACGAAAGTACCTCGCCCGTAGAAAACACACTCATACCCTCCGACACCAGGCTGGTGTCGCCCAATATAATGACGCGCACCGACTCCTCCTCGAGGTTTAACACCACACCGTACACTTCGGCCTTGGTCTCGATGGCGTCTTTAAGCGCCTTGCCATGCGCGATATCAAAGCGAACCATCTCAGACATCTTTGCACCCGCGAGGCCCTCGATCTGTGCTACACCGTCGCCCACACGCACCACAACACCCGCGTCTTTGGGGCGCGAAGACGGCTCAAAGCCTTGTATCTCTTTTTTAAATTGCTCAATAAAGTTGTTCATATGTTCATGCGGTGAGTTTCCTATAGAGCTCTAACAAAATGCGGGTTTGTGCCTGGTCTGGTGTTTCTTCTTTCTGCTTTTGCAGTCTCGCGTCGTGCTCAACCAGTTTTTCGTATTCTGCGAGTATCTGCGGGAGGAGATTTTCGTGGCCGCGGCGCTCGAGAACTTTTTTAAGCCCGGCCAGATGTTCTTTTTTGGCCCCAAGCTGGTATATCCCCTGTGCGTAATCTTTGGCCAACATAGGTATTACTTCTTTAATGCCTTCTCCATTCCCAAAACAATAAGCTTGGCTACCTCTTCTTTAGACTCAGCGATAGCTTTTGATTTTTCCTCTTTAGCCTGGGCCTGCGCCTGGGCAACTATAGACTCGGCGCGCTTGCCTGCCTCATCCACTATCTCGCGCTCGCGCGCACTTGCCGCAGCGCGTGCGCGTGCAAGCGCCTCGTCGGCCTCCTGTGCCGCCTTCTGAAGTACACCGGAGCGCTCGTTCTCAATCTCTTGCCTGGCCTGGCTCGCCGCCTCGGCATCCTCCACGCCCTTGAGCACCTTTTGGCGGCGCTCCTCGAGCATTTTCATAACCGGCCCGTACAGGAAGTACCACAACCCGAGCATGAGCAGGCCGAAGTTGATCATGTTGATGAGCAACAAGCGCCAGTCTATGCCAAATGTGTGGAGAATTGAGTCCATGTGCAGGCGGTGGGAAATTTGTTCGGAAAAATAGTCTGGCCCGCAAGGCTCATAGCCGAGACGGGAGACCCGAGGACTTTTTTCTGGGCAAATTTCCTAGAGCTTTAAGTAAACTTAATAATAAATCCAATCACAACAGCGAAGATCGCAAGCACATCGGTGACGGCGATGCCCACGTACATGGTGGTCTGGATCTGCGGCGCTGCCTCCGGGTTGCGGCCTATCGCCTCCAGGGCCTTAGACACCAAAATGCCAAGGCCGATGCCCGGACCGATAACGCCCAAGCCTACTACAATGGCCATGCCCAGGGTTTTTGCTACTTCAATATCCATATAAATGTATTACTTAATAACTATGTCTAATGCGCCCCATGCGGCTCGTCGATGGCAATCTTGATGAACGCCATCGTGAGTATCGCAAACACCGCCGCCTGCAGGAGCCCGATGAACATCTCGAACGCCATAAGCGGCACGGGGAGGATGAGGGGCACGAAGGTGCCCACAACCAACAGGAGTACGTGTCCAGCAAAAATGGCCCCAAAGAGCCTGAAGCTAAACGAGATCAGGCGCGCCAAGTTGCCGATAAGCTCCAACAGCCCCACAGCAAAGCCCATTGCACCTCCGCTAAAGTTAACAAACTTCGAGCCGTATCTCAATACGCCCAGTGTCATGATGCCGGAGACCTCGATGACAAAAAACGAGATGATGGCGAGTGCGAGCGTGGTGTTTAAATCAGCATTAACTGCATGAAAGAGGCTCGTAAGCCCGTGATGCTCCCCCTCCCCCACAAGCCCGACCGTGCCATAGATAGGCAAAAAGTCGAACATGTTGGCCACAAAGATAAAAATAAAAATGGTCGCGATGAGGGGGAAGTAGCGCAGCGCAAGAGCGCGGCTGCCTAAGGTGGCCTCTATAAGCCCCAGGAGGTACTCAAAAAACATCTCAATGCCGGCCTGTATGCGGCCCGGCACCATACGCAGGCTGCGGCGCAGGAGCCAGGCACTGACAAGGAGCGCGGCCATCACCAGCCATGTTGTTAACAACGAGCTTGTAACCGGCAGCACGCCAAACAAACTAAACAGGCGCTCTGACGCGAGCGATATATGCAGGCCCTCCTCCATACTTGCTGGCATTCTAGCACAGAGCGCCTCCTGAGGCGACCCTTATGCATGGCGTACGTGCTAGTATTGTGTGGTAAGCGTGACCACAGTTGGGCGTCTACATGTGTGGCAGTACCTTGTGCGCATTAGCAGTCAAATATACAACACAACATTATGTCATTTATTTCAATAGCAATCGCAGCACTGCTCGCAGTGGGCGGCGGCGCATCTGTCGCGGCTCAGGGCAGCGTCCCCGGCGACGCGCTCTATGGGCTTAAAATCGGCGTTAACGAGAAGGTGGAGGCAGCACTCGCCTTCTCAGACGAGGCTAAGGCAGACGAGCACCTTGAGGCCATTGCAGAGCGCCACGAGGAGGCAAAGAAGCTTGAGGCCAAGGGCAAGCTCGATGTGCAGACCAAAGCCAGCCTCAATGCCAACATAGACGCCCACGCCAAGGCATTTGCGACCGCACTTGCAAACGTCAAGGCGCATGGCAGTGCAGAGGCTGTAGCACAGCTTGAGACAAAGCTTGAGGCCGCACTTGATGCCGCGGCTGGCGCAGACACGTCTGCCTCGGCAAAGGCCAACGCCAACCTAAACGCAAATGTTAATTCCAACGCACAGGGCTCTGCAACTGGCACCATGAACTCGGCCAGTACCTCGGGCCAGGGTGCTGTAAAAGTTGAGACCAACAACGGTGTGCGTGTCGAGCTGTAAAATTAATACTCTATCGAGGACAAAACCGCCCACCCGGGCGGTTTTGTTTACTGCCTGTACCAGGGCCACAATTCCTGATATATTTCCAAGCGTAGTCAAACGGGATGTGGTAATTGGTATCGTACGCCCGGTCGGAAACTTAGTCGGGATGTGGTATAATGGTATTACGTACGCTTCGGGTGCGTATAATCCGAGTTCGATTCTCGGCATCCCGACTAAGTTTCCGACAAAATAAAAGAGGGTGTGTAGCCGGACGTGAGTTCGGTTCTCGGCATCCCGACTAGTTTAAGATCCGTTTGGGCCCTTAAGCAAAGCTTACTGGCCCGGCGTTCGGTCCAAATACAAGCAAGCTTGTTTTTGGAAACCTCACTTGGGCCCTTAGTTAAGTGGTACAACGGTGCATTCGCATTGCACAGGCGCGAGTTCGATTCTCGCAGGGTCCACTAAACATCTGCTACCATAAGGCGCATGGATACAGCGTCCGGGCTTCCCTCATCAATGGTTATAACTATCGCGCTGCTTGCGCTGTTTTTGTCGTTCTTAGTCGTGCTCAAGTACACCATTACCGACCGGTTTAGGAGCACGCGCTTTGCCATGACCTCGTTCTTCTTCTTTATCGTGGCAACGCTCAGCCTCTCGTTTTGGCAGTACACCCTGCACACGCTCCCCTATGCCGTGCCTGCGTTTGTGGTCGGCGTACTTCTGGGGTACGCGGTTGGTGTGCGCGGGGCGCAGGAGCGCCGCCGCCGCGAGGGAGAGGAGCACTACCGGGAGCATTTTGCGCACATACACATACGCGGCTCACAAAACATCACGTGGTGGACCTTTATAAACTTCTACACCATCATGGGGGCGCTCGCGCTCATTAACCTTGTGGGCTTTAGCGTTGTCATTATGCAGAGCGAACCGTTTGCCATCATAACAAGCGCTGTGGGTGCGCTCCTTTTAGGGAGCATTGTCCCCTACCTGGCACACATCTGGAGTATCAAAGCACCGCGCTAAGCCAGCGCCACAAGCGCCGCACAGCCCATGAGGAGCACCACAAGCGAGAGCCTAAACACCAGCTGTGCCTGGCGTTTTTGTTTCTGACTAAAGGGCCCGCGGACATACATAGGCACCCCGGCCGCCTTATACTCCTCTGCTCTATATATAGATATCGCCACAAAGTGCGGCAGCTGCCAGACAAACAAAAGCACAAACAGTACAAGCGCTGTGGTATCGAACGTGCCGGCCACGGCGGTATAGCCCACCACCGGAGGCGTAGCTCCCGCAATGGCACCGACAAAAAGCGCGTGTGCAGAGCGATGCTTGATGGGCGTGTACAAAAGCACATACGAGACCCAGCCCAGGACCGCCGCCATAAGCGCCTCAAATGTGGTGAGTGCAAGCAATGATAAGCCCGCCGCCAAAAGCACGCTACCCCACACAAGGGCATGGTTGGTGGGCACATGGCCCATGGGGAGCGCGCGGCAGCGCGTTCTCTCCATAGCGGCATCAATGCCGCGGTCCCAGTAGTTATTAAACACGCACCCGGAGGCGATAACACACCCCAACCCCGCAAGTGTGAGCAGGGGTGCAGATATATTGAACACGCCGTGGCTCGCAAAGTAAAAAGCTGCAGCGGCCACCACCACGTTGGCGTATACCATGCGGGGTTTGGCAAGCTCGTAGTAGGCGCCAAGCGCAAGCGTGTTAGTCATTGGAGTTTTGCGGAGTTACTACACCCTCAATAAACGGCGTGTGGCTAGTGTGTGTCTCATGGCCACGGGCGTTGAGCTCCTGCATAATCCACAGCGTCCCACCCACCAGAATCACCACCACTACACAGGCAAAGCACAATGCTAAGAAGTTATAGCGGGGCGAGCGCTCTTCCCCCATATGCATAAAGAAGTACAACTGCACCAACAACTGCAGCACAGCCGCGGCGACAAATGCAGCAATCATCACGCCGTGGCCCGGGTACGCATGGTCTGCGGCCTCATGCATCCACAGCACATACACCGGTGCCAACGTTAAGAGCAGCGAGAGTGCATAGCCTGTGATGTATGCCTTGAGATGGTTCATGAAATGCCAAGTGCGCCAAACAGGTACACAAACGTAAATATGAATATCCAGATGATATCAAGGAAGTGCCAAAACAGCGCGAGGCACGCAAGCTTGGTCTGTATCCCCTCGCCAAACCCCCTAAACCACACATGGGCTATAACGACACACATCCATATGCTCGCCGCGAGTACATGCAGCCCGTGCGTACCCAGGAGCGTAAAGAATGCGGAAAGGAATGCGCTTGTATCGGGCCCGTGTCCCTCGCCTACAAGCTTGGCAAACTCATAGACCTCCATCCCAAGGAATGCGAGTCCAAGAAATAATGTGAGCTTGAGCAATGCAACAGTCAGCACGCGCCTACGTGCCTGTGCGGCCAGGGTGGCAAGCCCCATGGTAAAGCTCGAGGTAAGGAGTACAAGCGTTTCTGCGAGCACAAAGGGCATGCTTACCAGGCTCTCTATTGCGGGCCCGCCAAATGTCTCGGGCACAAGCACCACATAGGTGGCAAACAGCCCGGCAAACAACACGCAGTCGCTCATGATGTATATCCAGAAGCCGGATGTCACCAGGTCTTTTGTAGTGCGCGTGCTCATATGCGTATTGAAATTTCCCTTACTTCTTCAGATACAAACGAGCGCACGACAAAGCATCCAATGCATCCTACAAGGGCAAGCGCTGATAGCCACCAGATATGCCAGACAATGGCAAACCCGAGGACAACCGCGGCGCCGCCCACAACAAGGCCAAGTGCGCTGGGGGCGGGCATGCGTATCGTGCCCTCCTTCTGTGACATGACAAGCGGGGTCCCGTGCTTATGCTCCCAGTATGCGTCGCGCCCGTGCACGTGCGGTATCGAGGCAAAGTTGTAGGCAGGCGGCGGGCTAGAAGTAAGCCACTCGAGCGTGCGGCCGTCGCCCCACGGGTCGTTTCCTGCTGGGTTCTTTTTGCGGTCGCGGACAGACACGTACATCTGTATAGCCTGCATGAGTACGCCCACCCCTATCACACACAACCCCACTGCGGCGACAATAAACAGCGGCTGCCACTCGGGTGTCACCACCACTAGGCGGCGCGTGGCTCCCATAAGCCCCAGAGCGTACAGCGGCACAAACGCCAGCAGGAAGCCCACAAGCCAGCACCAAAACGCGCGCTTGCCCCACACTTCGCTCAGCGTAAATCCAAAGAGTTTGGGGAACCAGTACGCAAACCCGGCAAAAAACCCAAACAGTACGCCCCCAATAATCATGTTGTGGAAGTGCGCCACCAAAAACAGCGAGTTATGGAACTGGAAGTCCACCCCGGGTATCGACATGAGAACGCCTGTCATGCCGCCCAAGATAAATGTGGAGAGAAAGCCCATGTACCAGAGCATGGGTGTCGCAAAGGTGATGCGCCCCCTAAACATGGTAAAGAGCCAGTTAAACACCTTGACCCCGGTGGGTATGGCGATCACCATGGTCATAATCCCAAAGAACGCGTTTACATTTGCCCCTGCACCCATGGTAAAGAAGTGGTGCACCCACACCACAAACGACAACAGCGCTATGGCCATGGTCGCCAACACCATCGAGGCGTAGCCGAACAGACGCTTTTTTGAAAACACGGGGACAAGCTCCGAGAATATGCCAAAAGACGGGAGTATTAAGATGTAGACCTCCGGGTGGCCCCACGCCCATATGAGGTTTATATAGAGCATCGCGTTGCCGCCCAGGTCGGTGGTAAAAAAGTGCATCCCCAGAACCCTGTCGAGCGAGAGGAGCGCGAGTGTGACCGTGAGTATCGGGAACGCAAATACCACGAGTATCATGGAGGCAAGCGTGGTCCAGGCAAACACCGGCATCTTCATAAGAGTCATGCCCGGTGCACGCTCTTTTAAGATCGTTACAATAAAGTTAATACCGGCGAGCAATGTGCCCACGCCGGCGATCTGGAGCGCCCATATGTAATAGTCTACCCCTACCCCCGGACTGTACTGGAGCTCGGAGAGCGGCGGGTATGCAAGCCACCCTGTAGCGGCAAACTCGCCCGCAACAAGCGATATGTTAAGGAGTATCGCTCCTGCTGCCGTGAGCCAAAATGAGACCGAGTTGAGCAGCGGGTACGCCACATCGCGCGCACCAATAAGGAGCGGAAGGGCGAGGTTGATGAGCGCAAACATAAACGGCATCGCCACAAAAAAGATCATGATCACGCCATGGGCGGTAAATATCTGCGCGTAATGGTCCGGCGACAAGTATCCCTCGCTGCCGGGCAAGCTAATAGCCTGCTGGGCGCGCATCATGGCGGCATCCACCATGCCGCGCACAAGCATCACACCGGCAAGCACAAAGTACAGTACGGCAATCTTTTTGTGGTCGAGGCTACAGAGGTATTCGCGGTACAGCCAGCCCCACTTTTTAGTAATGGTCATTAAGACCACAAACAGGGCGCCACCCAGCACAACCATAAGTTGCGGGACTGTCTCAATGGGCCCGTGTATGAACGCGGCTGGGGTGAGCAGTCCCAGCATATTAATGGGTGTCTTTAAGCGGCGAGCGGGTGTCCATATACTTCCCCACTATGGTCTCAAAGAGATTTGGCTCAACACTGGCGTAATACATGGGGCCCGCGGGGACGCCGGGCTCCAAGAGACCCTTATATGCGTCGTGGCTCAGAGACACCCCGCCCTGTTTAATACTCTCTACCCACGCGTTGTATCCTGCAGTGTCGGTGGCCGAGACGCTAAACTTCATCTTAGAAAAGCCCAGCCCGCTGTAGTTGGCCGAGGCGCCGGCATACACGCCAGGCTCTGTTGCCACGAGGTTTAGCCTCGTGGTCATGCCGGTCATGGCATATATCTGCCCGCCCAGCTGCGGAACCCAAAACGAGTTCATAGGCGCGTCTGCCGTTACCCTAAACTCCACAGGCCTGCCCACGGGCACCACGGCGTAGTTAACGGTGGCTATCCCCTCTTCTTTATATATAAAGAGCCACTTCCACTGGAGCGCCACGGCCTCTATGACAACCGGCGGGCCGCCCGCAAGCGCCTTAGCCGGGTCAAGCTGGTGTGTGCTGCCCCAGGTGAGCGCCCCGAGCACCAGGACAATCTCAAGCGGCACTACCCACCAGACAAACTCCTCGAGCTTGCCGTGCTCGGCGTTGGGCGCGTGCTTGGCTTTGTGGTTGGAGGCGCGGTATTTGTACGCAAAGAAAAACAGAAGGAAGTACACCGGGATAGCCACGATGAGCATAAACTCTACCGCGTGGAGCATGAGCGTGCGCTCTGCCAAAGCGATAACACCCTTGGGGTTTAAGACCGCAAACGCATCAAACATGCCTATATCATACCCCGCCTTTTTATCACTAGAACACAAACATCGATACACAAGTGGTGCTAAGCACCCATATTTTTAAAAAAGTGTGGTGTAGTACTTGATATTGAAAAACAGATATTTATGAGCTATTGTATGAGGGTCCGTGCAAGGGCCCTTAGCTCATCTGGTAGAGCGCCTCATTTGCAATGAGGAGGTGACCGGTTCGATCCCGGTAGGGTCCACAAAAGACAGAAAAGCCACCCCTGCGGGTGGTTTTCTGCTTTTGTGGAAGCCGGAGCGATGTTTTGCACTGGCAAAACCGCGAGGTGGAGGCCGGACCGGTATTTCCCCTTCATTGACCCTTTAGGCGGCCGGTGTAGGATATGCCCTTAGTACCGGCAGGCACCTCGGGAGGGACCATGACGCGCATACGACACGTCTTGTCGCTGACGGCCATACTAGTATCCTTCGGGATAATTGCCGCAGTGACGGTCGGGGCATTCAACTAAGATGAGACAAAACGGGCGCAGCAATGCGGCCGTTTTTATTTGCCCAGTTGGTCTATCTTTGCCGCAACTATAAAATCGTTCTCCGATAGCCCGCCTATGGAGTGTGTCATAAGCTCTACCCCCAAGCTCCCGTAGCTTATCGTGAGGTCCGGGTGGTGGCCCTCGCTTTCTGCTATCTGTGCAATGTTGTTGGCCAAAGTCATGGGCCCCATAAAGTCACTAAAGTGGAAGGTGCGCGCCAGTATGCGCCCACCGTCTATAAGCATCCACTCATCATTAAGTTCCCTCAGTAGCTCCTGCGCTTTCTCGGGGATAAGCGGCGGGCCGCCCTCCTCGCAGGGTATGCACTTTTTCTTAGCGAGATCTGCCATGGGCTAAGGCTACTACATGATGTATAAAGTCCGACAACTTCGTACCTACAGCCGCAAGACCATGTACAAACTCGGTATCATCGGCAAGATCCACACTTGTCTCAGTCTCCAAAAAGTAAATGCCGCGCTTAGAGACAATAAAGTCTGAGCGCGAGTAGTGGCTCAGCCCCAACCCTTTGTGTATAGCTTTTGCCAAGTTCTGCAGGTCTGTTTTGGTCTGCTCATCAAAACGACTGGGAGTAATAAACTGGGCCAAACTGCCCTGTTTTGTATCTGCATCATAAAACTGCGCGCCCTGGGGCATGAGTATTTCCGTTGGCATGAGCGCGTATACATCCTCGCCGCGGTAGTTGTCTACCACACCCACGGTTGCCTCGCGCCCCGGGATAAACTCCTCGATCAATATCCTGGGTGAGTATCTCGTAGCCTCGCGCAGTGCATGTTCAAGTCCGTGATAGGTGTCGGCCTTAAACACACCATGCGACGAGCCGGCAGCCACCGGCTTAATAATCGCCGGATGCGGGAAACTCCTAAACAACCTCTGGGCCAGGGCCTCTATCTCCCCCTCTGCGGGCTCGAGCACCAGGCCGTGTGCAACCTTAACGCCGAGCTTTTTGGCGGCCTCTTTGGTGTGCTGTTTGTTAAACGCTATGGCAGACGCGAGCGCGTCCGAGCCGCTGTAGGGCACACCGAGCTGCTCGAGCACGCGCTGGACCTGGCCGTCTTCGCCATACTCGCCGTGCATCGCGTTAAAGACAACATCAACACCCTTAAGCGCCCTCTCAGGGTTTTGGGCCACACCATGCACATGCCACTGCCCTGCGCGGTCTATAAAGATATCGCGCGGCTCATATGCGTCGCGGTTAAGTGCCGCAAGGACCGATGCACCCGTCTTTAAGGACACGTCATACTCGCGTGATGGCCCTCCACGCAACACTCCCACGACCTTTCTCATGCTGGAATTATACCTGATTTCTGTTATGTTGGTTTCAGACAAAGGAGCCCTACATGTCTAAAGACAAAAAGGTAGTACATCTCAAGCCGGTTGCATCAAGAGAGCCCTCAAACGAGGAACTGAAGAGGAAGTTCTATAAGGCAGCCTCTGAGTCGGCCGGTTTCCCCATCAACCTCGACCTAAGATACGACCAATTTGTGTTCTCCGGGAGCGGCAGCGGGTCTGCTGGCATGTCCGAACAAGACAACGTCTCGATCACTATCCACGGCAGGGTCAGGCAATATTCCTACCCACTGGCGGCGGTCCGGTTTAACCGAGAGAACTGGGAAAAGTTTAAGCAGCAGACCGACATGTTTTTTGAGAGCCTCTCGAAAACCAAGGACAAATAACAAACAGGGCCGCCCTTGGGCGGCCCTTTACCTTTACACGAGAAAGTTTTTGCGCATTTTTTTGCGGTTAAAGGTGATTGCGAAGCGGTGGGCCTCGGCATTGGCCAGCAAGATGTCGCGCTCCTTGTCTTTAATAACGTTACGGTCCCCTGCTATAGAGCGCGGGCGGTGCTTTTCGTCCTTAACCACTCCCACAACAGGGATCTGCATGCCACACTCTCTAAGTATTTTTGTGGCGGCGTTTATCTGTGCCTTGTGGCCATCTACCACAATGACCTTAGGGTACGGCCACTCAGGGTGGCCCAAGCGGCGCGACAACACCTCTTTAAGCGAGCCCGGGTCGTCTCCGCCCTTGGCGTCTTTGATATTGAACTTGCGATACTCCATCTTGTTGGGCAGGCCGCCCTCTACAACGGTCATAACACCCACATGCCCCGCACCTGCCAGGTGCGCAATGTCGTACGCC
Organism: uncultured Candidatus Saccharibacteria bacterium; assembly: GCA_964566795.1. Taxonomy (GTDB): domain Bacteria; phylum Patescibacteriota; class Minisyncoccia; order Phycocordibacterales; family SBAW01; genus GWA1-54-10. The sequence continues at coordinate 202,552 of CAZMIU010000001.1, forward strand.
TCGATGCGGCTGCCCTGCGCGGCATTGGGGCCGCGGTACTCGTCCTTTATAAGAGAGACATCCTGTATGTGGGTAAGGCCAAAGAGTTGTTCTTTGAGCCTGCCCGCCTCCTCAAAGCGCTCTTCTCTGGCGGCCGCCTTCATCTGCTTTTCTATCGAGCTTACGAGTTGCTTCTTGCGGCCCTGGAACAGCAGCACAATGTGGCGGATTGTCTTTCTGTACTCAGTTTTACCCACCGCGCCCGAGCACACCCCCGGGCACAGGCCAATAGAGGCATCAAAGCAGGGCTTACCCGAGTTGGGCACGCACGTGGTGCGGTACGGGAAAATCTTTCTAATGAGCTTCATCGCCAACTGCAATTGCAACCCATGCGGGAATGGACCAAAAATGTGGGCATATTCTGGCGCAGCAAAGTTCTGCAAAAGGGAGTTGGGGTCGTGTTCATCTCTCCCTTTTGCGGAAGCTTTTTGCGCCAGATCTCTGCCGCGTATTACCAAGACCCGCGGGTAGTCCTCTTTGGGTATGACTACGTGGTTAAAGCTCTTGTCGTCTTTAAGGTCGGTGTTGTAGTCGGGCCTGTGGGTGCGTATCAATGAGGCCTCCAAAAGCAGGGCCTCCAACACCGAGTCGGTCTGGCGAAAGTCTATCGTGTGGGCCTTATCGAGCATCTCAACCAAGAGAGGCCCGCGGGTATCCATAAGGTCTTTGGCAAAGTAGCTGCGCACCCTGTCGCGCAGGCTGGTGGCCTTGCCGATGTAGAGCAGCTTTTTATTTTTACCCAAAAAGAAGTACACCCCGGGTGCATCCGGCAGCCCCGACGCTTTGGTCGGGATCCCGTCCTCGCCTTGCGAGCGTCGGGACTTCTTCAAGTACCGTTTGTTGAACTGCTCAAGATTCATATAGGTAGTTTAGCGCCCCTTAAGTACCTTCTTAAGATACCTGCCCGTATGCGAGTTTTTGTTGTTTGCAACCTCCTCCGGTGTGCCCTTGGCCACCAGGGTGCCGCCGCCCACACCGCCCTCCGGGCCAAAGTCCAAAAGATAGTCAGACGACTTGATGATATCCATGCTGTGCTCGATAAGCACCACCGAGTTGCCTGCCTGTACCAGCTTGCCCAGTATGTCCAAGAGCTTGCGCACGTCCTCGTAGTGGAGCCCCACCGTGGGCTCGTCCAACAGGTATATGGTCTTTTGCAGGTGCGGGCGGTACAACTCCGAGGAGATTTTGACGCGCTGTGCCTCGCCACCGCTAAGCGTAGTGGCAGACTGCCCCAGCTTTAAGTACCCGAGCCCCACCTCGTCCAGCGTTTTAAGCCTGTCATATATAGCCGGGATGTCGTTAAAGAACTCAAGCGCCTCCTCAATAGTCATCTCCAAGACGTCGTAGATATTCTTTTTCTTATACTTAACCTCCAGGGTCTCTTTGGTAAAGCGCTTGCCATTACATACATCGCAGGTCACATACACCGTGGGCAAAAAGTGCATCTCCACCGCAATAGTGCCGTTGCCCTCGCAGGTCTCGCAGCGCCCGCCGCCCCTCTCCTGCTTAACATTAAAGGAGAAGCGGGACGCCTTCCATCCGCGTGCGCGGGCCTCTCCTGTTTCGGCAAACAACTCGCGGATAAACGCAAAGGAACCCGTGTAGGTGGCGGGGTTACTTCTAGGCGTGCGGCCTATGGCCGACTGGTCTATAAGTATCGCGCGAGAGAGATGCTCGCTGCCCTCAAACGAGGCGGCGTTAAAGACCTTATTGGAGCGGTAGCGCTTATCAAAGCGCGCCTTCAGGTTTTCGTACAGGATCTCGTAGAGGAAGGTCGACTTACCCGAGCCCGACACGCCGGTCACGGTAACAAGACGCCCCAGAGGGATATCTACGGAGAGGTTTTTGATATTAAAGGCTTTGCCGCCCTTAATCGATATCTTGCCCTTGTCCTTCTGCCGGCGCTCCTCGGGCACCTCTATGGATGTCTCGCCGCGCAGGTAGCTTAAGGTGAGTGAGCCGCTGTCGTTTTTCTTGGCGGTCAGCAGCTTGTCGAGCCAGTCGGCCACCACCACCTCGCCTCCGTGCACCCCGGCACCGGGTCCTATGTCTACCAGGTAGTCGCCGGAGTAGATCGTATCTTCGTCGTGCTCCACCACAATGATGGTATTGCCCAGGTCGCGCAGGTTAAGGAGCGTCTTGATAAGGCGCTCGTTGTCGCGCTGATGCAGGCCAATGGTCGGCTCATCAAGCACATACAAAGCGCCCACAAGCCCCGAGCCCAGCTGGGAGGCCAGGCGGATGCGCTGTGCCTCGCCGCCGCTAAGCGTGTTGGCACGGCGCTCAAGCGTAAGATAGTCGAGCCCCACATCGAGCATAAATTTAAGCCGCGAGGTAATCTCCTTGATAACCACCTTGGATATCTCCTCCTCTTTTTTGGTCAGGTCCAGGAGCTCAAAAAAGTCGTATGCCTCCTGTATAGACTTCTTGGTGACATCTACAATGTTTGTTTTATCGCCAAGCCACACGTTGAGCGCCTCCGGGCGCAAGCGCGCACCATGGCACACCGGGCAGGGCTCATCCGAAAAGAGGTGCTTGGTACCCAGGCCGTTGCAGGCCTGGCACGCGCCGTACGGCGAGTTAAAGCTAAAGAGGCGCGGCTCCACCTCAGGGAACGAGAATCCGTCATACGCGCACATAAACTTGGCCGAGACAAGGCGCTCCTGCCCGTGCTCCTCGATGCGCACCAGGCCCTCCGACTCGCTTAGGGCGCGCTCCACAGCCTCGCTCAGGCGCTCGATGGCAGCCTTTTTGTCCGACTTAAACTCCGAGACTAGTATCTCGTCGACAAGTGCATCAATATCGTGCTTTTTATGGCGGGCCAGGTCTATCCTCTCGCGCAGGCTGATTATCTTGCCATCTACACGCGCACGCTCGTATCCCTTACCCAAGAGATCGTATAAAAGTTGGTAGTACTCGCCCTTGCGGCCCACCACGACCGGCGCATAAATGCGCACCACGTCGTCTTGTATATCGACACCCATAACCTTACGCGTCTTTTTAGGTGCCGCTTTGGTGACCGTCTCTATAATGCTCTCGATAATCTCCTGGTTGGAGTGCTTTTTTATCTCGCGGCTGCACACCAGGCAGTGCGGGTGGCCCACACGCGCATACAAAATACGCAGGTAGTCATATATCTCTGTGATGGTCGCCACGGTGGAGCGCGGGTTGTTGGAGCGTGACTTCTGATCAATTGAGATTGCCGGCGAGAGACCCGTTATCTCCTCCACATCGGGCTTTTGCATCTGGCGCAAAAACTGGCGCGCATAAGCGCTTAGCGACTCAATATAGCGGCGCTGGCCCTCGGCAAAGATTGTGTCAAACGCCAACGACGATTTGCCGGAGCCTGAGAGCCCGGTAAAGACGACCATCTTGTCCCGCGGGATTTTGAGGTCGACGTTTTTGAGGTTGTGGGTTTTGGCACCCTTTATATGGATATGGTCTTCCATGTTTTTGTTAGTGTGCATCTCTTGTAAGAAACGCGGTACACAAATGTCTGTGGACAACGATACAGCCCCGCCGATATTCCGGGGGGTGGTCTATGTGCACACGCAGAGTATATCACGAGATGGGGATATCATAAAACACCAGCAAAAGCGGGACTATACTTACACTATGAATAAACAAATGTTCATCAAGGTCGCAACGGTCGTGTTTAGTATTGTTGCAGCTGTGCACTTGTACCGCGCGTTTAATGACCTGCCGGTACTCTTTAACACCTGGGTAGTACCGGCGTCCCTGTCGTGGTTTGTGGGCCTGTTTGCGGGTCTCCTGGCCTATAGCGGGTACCGCTTCTGGAATAAGTAAGGCAAAGTAAAAGGCCCCCGCTCACCAGCCCTTGAGAGGTATCTGGTATTGAGCGAGGGCCTTTATCGTGCAGATCGCGACTACGGCGCGCAGCACAGATTGTATAAAAGAGCGGTGGACGCCGGATACAGGACTAATGACATGCCTTACCAGTCGGGGCTGCGGCTGGTTCCGACGTCCATAGCTACTATAACACCCTATGGTATATGATGTCAACTAGTGGCCGTGACCTGCCTCTATTGCACCATCGAATACTGTCTTGTCTGCGTCGCCTGAGACATGCAAGACACCCCATGCGCCCCGGTCAATGCGCGCCAGTGCGTGGTCCACAAGGATATAGTTGCCCGGGTAATCGAGCGCAATGTCCACAGCCGCGGCGCCGCCGGCCGGCACCAGGGTGGTCTGCACGCTCCGGGCAGGAGCACTCACGAGGTCACCCTCACGAAAGACGCGGTCAAATATCTCGCCTATCACATGGAAGCTCGACACGAGGTTTACTCCCCCGTTGCCGACATAGAGCCGCGCTGTTTCCCCCACCCGTGCGCGCATCACGTTGCTGCTGGTCGAGGTGAGTGCGCCGGTGCGGCCGTTAAACACGATGTATTGGGGCCTTGAGTCCATCATCGCCTTTGTGTCCATAAGCTGGAGACCCTCGCGGCCCAGGGCGCCCGCGGTATAAAACTCACCCTGCATCACGTAGTACTCATGATCGACTTTGGGCAGGCCTTCCTTGGGCTCGACAAGTATCATCCCGTACATGCCGTGGGCCATGTGGTTGGCAACATTGGGATGCGCGCAGTGATAGACAAAGAGCCCCGCGTGCATAGCCTTAAATGAAATCGTCTTACTCTCGCCCGGCGCCACTATAGTAGCCGCGGCGCCGCCTCCTGGACCTGTAACCGCATGGAGGTCAATCGAGTGGTGATGAAGGCTGGTCGGGTCATTGTGCAGTGTTAGTACGACAGTATCGCCCTCGCGGACCCTGAGCATCGGCCCCGGTACTGTACCGTCAAATGTCCAGTAATTAACAGTGACGCCCGGTGCCATTTCAGCCACCACCTCTTTGGCCGTCATCTCTATATGGACAGTAGAGGGTGTTGTGCGCACAATGGGCGGCGGCACGTCGCCCGGGTCGCGCGCTATGTCTGCGACCCGCTCAAACTGCCCAAAGTTAGAAAAGAATCCGAACACGTTTTTAAAAGGGAGTATCGGGCCCTCGGAAGGGCCATATGTCTTGAGGAAAAACGGATACTCAAACGCATGCGGCAGTCCATTGGGGACATAGAAAAACACCGACACCCCTAAAAACACCGCAAGCAGGGCCAGTGCCATGGCGCGGGAGGTATGATGCCGCACCGCCAGATATATAAAGAGTGCCGCAAACACAAACGCCACCAAAAGGCCTATAGTCTGCACCCCATACGCCCATATATATGAAATGAGGGTGAACATATACACATTGTACGCCATGTTTTGTAACGACAAATCCACAGGACAGGAGCCTAAAGCAGGAGTATGGTAGGTGCAGGAACCCTGGTCTTTGGAGACGCCACATGCCAGAAGTTATCGCTAAAGTGCCCCTCTCGCCGCAAGGCAGGGCCATACTCGAGTTTGAGGACGACGACTTTACACAGCAGGTTGTAGAGCAAGGCCTCTCGGTCCTGCGGGCCTACGACCACCTCCACGAGATGAAGCTCTTTATCCTCCTGTGCGCTTCGCGCCCGGGAGAGCCTGTGCCCGTACCACCCGAGATAGACAGCAAGGTGCTCCACCCCTTTCTTGAGTGGGAGAAGTTCGATGGGTTCTGCGCGCAGCGGCTCAAGGGCACGCTCAAGCATATCCCCCACGACACGCCCATGACAGGCAGGGAGCGTCTGCACATGCTCGAGCAGGCGCGGGCGCAGTACGGCAAGCACTTTGATGAGGCGCTGTGGGAGCGCGGGCTCCCGGTATGCACGCTCACGTTTGTCGCGCACTAACAAAAGAAGAGGCGGGGTATCCCGCCTCTTTTTCTTTGCCTCAGCATACAAACTGATCTGTCTATCGGTTTAAGAGCAACGCATAACAGTGGGTTACGCTACGCGCGACTATAGCACGCTTATGGTGCGCGTCTAGTTCCTGTCGCACCCTTCTGGCCGCGCTTGGTCCTTTTGGCCTTACCCTCGCCTGTCAGCGCCATAATCTCATCGCGGATAAGCGCCGCGGTCTCAAAGTCGAGGTTTTTAACCGCCTCGGCCATCTCGGCGCGCTTGTGCGTAATAAACTTGCGCGGGTTCTCCTTGTACTGCGCCTGCTCTACCGTGAGCATTTCCTGCACAGCGCGGCCGTGCTCGCTGCGCAGCTCCTCGGTAATATCCTTAATGGCTTTCTTGATGGAGGTCGGGGTTATGCCGTGCTCGCGGTTGTAAGCCTCCTGTATCGCACGGCGGCGCTTAGTCTCAGACACGGCCTTTTTTAAAGACTCGGTCTCCTGGTCGGCGTAGAGTATTACGCGGCCCCCCACGTTGCGAGCTGCGCGGCCTATGGTCTGTATAAGCGATGTCTCTGAGCGCAAAAAGCCCTCTTTGTCCGCGTCGAGTATCGCAACCAGCTCTACCTCGGGGAGGTCCAGACCCTCGCGCAGGAGGTTAACGCCCACCAACACATCATACTCGCCTTTGCGCAGCGCGGTTAAGGTCTCGATGCGCTCCAGGGTCTCCACGTCGCTGTGGAGGTATGCCGCTTTGTAGCCGCGCTCTTTGAGGTACTCCGAGAGATCCTCGGCCATCTTTTTGGTAAGCGTTGTGATAAGCACGCGCGCTCCCCTGTCTATAACCGCCGTGGCTTCTATCAAGACATCCTGCACCTGGCCCTTTGTGTCTGCCGTGCCGGTTACCGGGCGCACCACGATCTCCGGGTCTATAAGGCCGGTGGGGCGGATTATCTGCTCTACTATATGTCCCTTGGAGTGCTCGCGCTCGTATGCGCCCGGCGTGGCAGAGGTATATATCACCTGCCCCACCCTCTCCTCAAACTCCTCAAACTTCAGCGGTCTGTTGTCTATCGCCGAGGGCAACCTAAAGCCGTAGTCGATAAGGTTTACCTTGCGGGCCCTGTCGCCCTCGTACATGCCGCCAATCTGGGAGACCGTGACGTGGCTCTCATCGATGATGGTCAAGAAGTCGGGCGTGCCGTCCTTTTTGTGCGGGAAGTAGGCTAGCAGCGAGTATGGCGGTTGCCCTGGCTTGCGCCCGTCAAAGTGGCGCGAGTAGTTCTCGATGCCGTTGCAGTAGCCCGTCTCGCGTATGCGGGCCAGGTCGTAGGTGGTGCGGCGCTTAAGGCGCTCGGCCTCGAGCATCTTGCCTTGGCTTTCCAGCTTCTCCAGCTGGTCTTTGAGCTCACTCTTTATCCTCTCGATAGCGCGCAACCTTTCGTCCTCGGGGGTCACATAGTGCTTGGCCGGGAAGAGAAACAAAGAGGCGTTATTCTCCTTCTGTGCGCGCGTGGTGGCATCAATAATGCGCACGTTGCCAATTTTTTCGCCGGAAAAGTCTACCTTGTATATAACCTTCTCGCCGGTGGGCATAATCTCAACCGAGTTGCCCAACGCCCTAAACTGCCCCGGGTTTAAGTCGGCAGTGGTGCGCTCAAAGTAAATGTCGATAAGCTCGCGTATGAGCTCTGCCCTGTTTTTCGTCACTCCGCTGCCAATCTCTAGATGCACCTTGCGGTACTCCTCCGGAGAGCCGAGCGCATAAATGCACGACACAGACGCCACGATAATGACGTCTTTGCGTGTGAGCAGGGCCTGGGTAGAGGCGTGGCGCAGGCGGTCAATCTCTTGGTTGATCTGGGCCTCCTTCTCTATATAGGTGTCGCTGGTGGGGATGTAGGCCTCGGGCTGGTAGTAGTCGTAATAAGACACAAAGTAGTGCACCGCCGCATCGGGGAAAAACTCCCTATACTCCTGCGCCAACTGCGCCGCAAGCGTCTTGTTATGGGCGATAACCAGTGTCGGCTTACCTACTGCCTCTATAACGTTGGCTGCGGTAAACGTCTTGCCCGAGCCTGTTACGCCTAAAAGCGTCTGGTGGCGTGCACCATCTGTAATACCCTTAATAAGGGCCGCTATGGCCTTGGGTTGGTCCCCCGCAGGCTTATGAGTCGATTTGATCTTGAATGTTCCCATCTGTCTTTTTGTAGCGTGCCATGAACGAGTCGCGATACGACTCAAACGTACCGTTTAGTATACTCTCGCGGATGTTTTTTGTGAGTGTGGTCAAAAAGTATATATTGTGCTGGGAGAGGAGTACCAAGCCCAGCATCTCCTTGGTCCTGAACAGGTGATGAATGTAGGCGCGGGTGTAGCGCGGTAAGCCTGTCTTTATATCAATGATGCAGGTCGGGCACCCGCAACCCTCGTCCAGGGGGCCGAAGTCCTCTCTGTATATAGAAGAGGTTATCTGGTACTTGCCGTCCCTGCTGTATGCCCCGCCCGTGCGGCCATTGCGGGTTGGCAGCACACAATCAAAGGTGTCTATACCCGCAGCCACACCGATGAATATGTCCTCCGGCTCGCCAATCCCCAGAAGGTGGCGCGGCTTCTCTTTGGGAAGTTCGGCGTTGACCTTCTCCAAGATCCCTAAGATATCCCACTTACTAAACGAGCCGCCGATGCCGTACCCGTCAAAGTCCATGCTGGCGAGCTCGCGGGCAGACTCAATGCGCAGGTCCTCAAACCGCGCGCCCTGTACCACGCCGTAGATGCCCTGGGCTGCGTTGGCCTTAACGTTTTGCCTGTGCGCCTGCAGACTCCTTTTAGCCCAGCGGTGTGTGCGGTCCATCGCCTCTTTCTGGTACTCGTAGCTTTCGTTGGGCGCGGTACACTCGTCAAACGCATAGATAATGTCCGCGCCTATCTTGTGTTGTATCTCTATAGAGCGCTCCGCGGTAAAGCGGTGGAGCGTCCCGTCGTGATGGCTGGTAAAGGAGACACCCTCCTCGTCTACCACCGCCAGGCGGCCATGGCTTGTCGCCAAGTCCTCGTCATACACCGCAACCCCCGCCTCGCGCGCGGCCTCCTCGGGCAGGAATTTGGAGAGCTTGTGGCCGTACGCCGCCCCTAAGGAGAAAACCTGGAAGCCCCCGGAGTCCGTCATGATGGGGCCCGTAAAGTTCATAAAGGAGTGTATGCCGCCGGCCTTCTCAATAAGGTCCTCGCCCGGAGAGAGGTAGAGGTGGTAGGTGTTGGCAATAATCCCCTGCACATTTAGATCGGGCCAGTGTGCCTGGTCAACGCCCTTGGCTGTGGCCTTGGTGGCCACCACCACAAATGCCGGCGTCAGCACATCGCCGTGAGGAGTTGAAAGAACCCCCGCTCGCGCCATGGAGCCGGGGAGTTCTTTCTCAATCTTTAAGGTTACAGGTCGCACGTACAGCCCACTATACCCTATTGTGCTGCGGGTTCAACGTTAAGCACGTCTATCTCAAACATGAGCGTGGAGTTGCCGGGGATTGGGCCGTAGTCATTCGGACCATAGGCCATGTCTGGCGGAACAACGAGCATACGCTTGGTACCGGGCTGCACACCTATAAGCCCCTGGTCCCATCCGGCAATAACATCGCCCGCGCCCAGCACAAAGGTGTACGGAGTTTTGCCTACGCTTGTGTCAAACACCGTACCATCCTGAAACTTGCCGGTGTAGTTGACCGTAACCCTGTCACCCGCCTGTGCCGCGCGGCCCGTGCCGATAACCGCATCTTGAATGACAACGTGCGTTGCCGCGGTTGATGCAGAGGGTACTGCCGCCTGCTGGTTAATAGAGTTGGTGCTAAACGGCACGCCAATGATAAAAAAGATACCGACCACGAGTAAAGTGACCGTGACCGCTATGCCTGTATATAAAGTGTTCTTGGACATACCTTAAGTATATACCACCTATTGGCCAACAATGACCCTCTGTACGGCCGCTCCCTCGCCGATGTCGCCCGGGGCTGCCAGTGTGGCACTGGCGCTAAGGGTAGCGCCGGGCAGGAACTTGGTGTTGGCCCCAAGCAGGGTAATCGCGACAAGCATCACCGCAGCGGCAGGGACAAGCAGGTCGGTGGGCTGTACCTGGATGCGGATAAAGAACGTGAGCGCAATAACAACCGCAAGGAGCGCCGCTGTGCCCGCAAGCGCCCAATACGCACCCGTGCCTGCATTGGCAAAAATGTTTTTAACAAAGCGCAGCGACTGCTGGATGTAGGTCTGCGGAGCCGATGCCTGCGCGCCGGCAACCACCGCGCTCTGCGGCACCTGCGGTATGCCCGCCGCCGCGGCAGCAGAAACGGTGTCGTTGGTTGGGACTGCCGCGCTGGCGCCCACAGGCGCACCAAAATACTGCACGACAAACGTGGCGCGCGAACCCTTGTACTCGCCATCGGCAATACCGACGCCAATCTCCTGGTATATCGGCTTAACAATATTTGCGTGATGCGTGGGCGAGGCCATCCACGCGTCTACAACATCCTTGGAGTCATTGAAGCGTACAGCCAGGTTCTCTCCCGCCGCGACATATTCATAGCCTGCGCGCTCTAGCCAGACCCACGGCTGCTCGCCGTCTGGCCCCACGTGGCTAAAGTAGCCGCGCGCTGCCATGTCCTCGGCCTTGGCCTGGGCCGCTGCGTTTAGCGTCTCGCTCTCGATAAGTGCCTGGCCGCCCTCGCTGGCGCGCGCCTCAGACGTAAACGACACTATCGCACTGCGCACCACCGCAGCCAGAAACACCTCCGGACCCTCTCTCATCATCACCTGCCCCACAATAAGCCCCTCGCTTATAAGCGTGACCGCAAGAAGCCCCAGAAGCCAGCCGCGCTTGAGCATATGCGGGCGGTGCGCATTGTACCGTGACGGAAACACGTGGTTAAGCAGCCGGCGCCATGGCGACATATGCGCCCATCATATCATGACAAAAACCGCCCGATTGGGCGGTTTTTGCACAAAGTTTGTACTTTCAGGTTACTGCGTGCGGGTTCTGGCCAGCAAGAGTCCACCTCCCGCAAGCGTCAGGAGAGACGCTATCAGGGTAGATAGGGTGAGTGTGTCCGCACCGCCCGCGCCGGTGTTAGGGACGCCTGGGAAGTCGCCTCCCCCGCCGACACCACTAGGTATCTCGGTCGAGCTTCCCAATACGTCGCCATCATCGTCACTGTTGCTGTTGCGGCGCGAGCCCCCTCCGCCTCCGCCTCCGCCTCCGCCACCGCCGTTGTCAGGCTCGATAACAGTGCCGGTAAGCGTGTTGCCGGAGCCTCCGCTCACAGTGCCCGTTGCGGTACTGCCCGTTGCAGCGCCCGAGGTGAGTGTCCCGGTTACTTCCGACTGCGCCTGCGCCGGCGGCGCCCCGACAATAAGGAACAGCACGAAGCAGAGCATGAGTGTCGCTGCCAAAGAACGTAGAGTAAGTGAGGTTGTCATAGGTGTAAGTGTGCTTAGCGGCTAGGGCAGCGTGCGTACGCCATACGTGGTCGTGTAAGACTCATTGGCCGTACCGCTTGGGATCTTGAGCTCTACCAGGACCTCTACCTGCCTGCCCGGCATGAGCGGGTCAAGATCGGTGGTCATGATCATGGGAGGTGTCGAGTAGGCATTGGCTGCGGTAAGCGTGACGGCTGCGGTGCTTGAGGCCTGTGCCGAGGACACGCGCATGTTGTTTGCCACGCTAATTGTGGTGGTTGTGGAGTTTGCCGATACCCAGTCGCTAAAGCGCATAGACAGGTTCTCCTCGTCGTTTGGCGCCGTAATGTGGAAGAGGTAGCGCCAGCCGTCCTCGTAGGTATCGTTTGCTATGCCGCTGGTCTTTTGCGCGTCTATGGAGTCCACGTGGAGCGCTGCGTCTGTTGTGGTGCCGGTAGAGGTTGCCGTGTTGATGAATGTGCAGATAATCTGGTCATCATCTGCGGCCACAAACGACTGCATACCGCTGCCGGTTGTGCTGCCCACACTCTGCGTACCCCTCATGCAAGAGATGCCCGTGGTGTTCCAACCGGAGAGTGCGCCCTCCGACACAGTGGTAGTGCCCGCGTCAATAGTCATCGCCGAGGAGGTTGCCCAGCCGTTGGTGGTAGTGAGGCTCGATGATGCGCCGCCGTTAACCGAGAAGGCAAACGTACCGTTGCCACCCACCGAGTTTTTGACAATCCAGAGCGTGGCCTCATCGTCGCCGGGGTTGGTGGTGGTGCCAGTGCTGGTGCCCATCGTGCCGGACTCGGTATTGTCAGACGATGAGTCGCAGTCTGGGTCGGCCAGGTCGGTTACGCCGTCGCTGTCGTTGTCTATGGTGTCGGCACACTGCATAGGGGGCGTGGTGGTGCCTGTGGAGGTGCCCATGCTGCCCGACTCTGTGTTGTCGTTTGCACTGTCGCAGTCAGGGTCGGCCAGATCCTTAACCCCGTCGTTGTCGTTGTCGATAGTATCCAGACACTGCGGCAAGGGGCCGGGCTCGGTCGGCTCGCCGGAGTTGCAGTAGTCGTTCTGCGGATTAAACGGTAGGTCTGGGCCCAGTTGCTGGTCTACATAGCAGATAATCTGCTCTGCCATAGTCGCGGCCTGTGCCTGTTGCACAGACGCAGACAGCGCAAACCCAAACAGGGACGCAACAAGCGCCAGCGCTGCAAGCACGCTTGTGGTCTTGAGTAGTAATGGATGCGTGTTCATATACTGATACCTAAGCTCTTAAAAGTAATACGCGCCCTGCATACAGGTGCCGCTACGACCAGTATGGTCACAGGCCGCTGAACCGAGTATGAAAGATTCACTGCCAAAATTTCAGGTGCGCTACAGAAAACACCGCCCCCAACCGGGGCGGTGTTTTGATGCGGGAGTTATATAAACCAGTTTAGGATGCTGGCAAAAAAGGTTTGTACTGCCAATACAATAGATGCGCCCAGTGTCAGCTCTTCTTTAACAGGAGTCGTTGACGCAGGCTCGGCTACCGCCACAGAGGTGGACGCACCAGGCTCTGTAGATACATCAGCTGCAGGTATCACCCTCTGCTCGATCACTTTGCCGTTTGCCTCGTCCTTTATATCTACTGTTGTGGCCTTAGGGGTTGCCTGCACGCGCACCTCAACATTAGACGAGGTGGAGGTATAGGTCTCCTCGTGTACCTCGCCGTTGGCGTTTGTCTTTATATAGATGCTCGAGGTCGAGGAGCCCGAGACATTGCTGGTCGAGACAGACGCAGAGGTTGCTCCGGTGCTAACAACCCCGCCCGGGCCCACCGTGTTGCCGCCGGTTTGGGACGAGGCGCTGGTGTGGCTCTGTATATCGGCGCTGGCAAAAGCCGGCAGAGCCAGAGCAACAATGGTTGTAACAATGAGTGCGCGCATATCAGGGTAGTGTACTGCCCTGCCCCTGCCTGTATACAGCGGGGGTCTACAGAGCAGGCGTGCCGCAGGCAATAGTGCGGATCTTCTTTATCGTCATGCCTCCTACCGTGCCTGTGGGGTTTGCCAGGCCAATGGGTGTCAGGATGTCGGCAGCGTAGGTCTTCTGGAAGGTGTTAACCGCTGCGCGGGTCATCGGGCCAAAGAAGCCGGTCGGAGGCAGCGTTGTGGCCTGGTGCGCGTTGAGGAAGTTCTGCAGCTTTACAACCTCGGGGTTGGTCATGCCGTAGCGCAGGGTCTGGCTCACAGCCAGGCTGCAGTCTATGGCCGCACCCAACACCGCGCCCGCACCGCCAAGCGACACGGTAGCCTCGCCCGATATAGGGTCAAACGGCTTGCCCTGTGTGCCCGAGCTAAAGCGCTTGCCGGTTATCGTGGCCTTGTTGCGGTAGGAGCCGGGCACGGTCGATGTGGCAAACTCGACAGAGTAGGTGAGCGTAATCTGCTCGCCGGCATCCATGGGGCCAATGTCCCACGAGCGCTCGTACAAGACACTGCCAGTCGGGTCGTAGAGCACATCAGAGAGCTTGCCGTCGTACAGCGGGCCGGCCTTCTCAAGGTTGGTTATAACGACCTTGTAGTCGACCAGTGCAGGCGTGGTTGTGCTTACGCGCACCACCTCCTTGACCACCGATATGTCGGGGTTTTTGCCGGAGGCAACCGCAACCGCCAGGTTGGACGAGGCCTTAATCTTGCCACTCTTGCCACCACCCCCGCCGCCACCGCCACCTCCGCCGCCGCCAGACGCAGGCGGAGCCTGCACCTCGACAGTTGCGATAGTAAACGATGCTTCTGCGTTGCTGCCGTTGCCGTCGCTCAGCGCGGTAACCGCCACAGGGACAGTCACGCCGGTGCCCGCCGGTATATCGCCCACGGTTGCCGGATAGGTAAATGTCTCAGACTCGCCGCGGTGTACGGTGGGCAGGCGCCACTCCCGGCCCGTATCGGTGCTGTCGCCCTCTGTGTCGGCAAAGGCGAGTTTGCTCTTGTCGTAGTCGGCCTTAAGCACAATGTCGTCTGCATCGCGGTCGCCGTTGTTGGTGATAGTAAACTCGTACGCGATAGTACTGCCCGGCGCTACTGCCGCCGGAGCAACCGTCTTGGCCGAGAGCGCAAGCGCCGACTTGCCAAACGAGATGTCGCCGTTCCAGTTGCCCAGCACGTTAAACAGGGCAAAGATCCAGTTGCGGCCCACAATGTTGGTGTTGATGATGTTGACCAGATTGGCAATAGCGTAGGCGTCACCCGAGATAATATGCGACGTACCATCCTCGGTCACGGTCAGGTTGCGGCCCGTGTTGGCACCCACATCTATGTCGTTCTCGACAACTGCGCTATTGGTAGAGGAGGCCACCATGGTCGAGGAGTTGTAGCAGTTGTTGATAGGACCCTCGTCCTCGTCACAGTTGGCCACAGCAGCGCTCTCCGGGTGTTGCAGGCCCTCCGGGTCGCCCTCGGTCGCATCCTCCAAAGAGTCCTCGTTGGTTACAAGTACCAAGGTTGAGGTAGAGGTGACGCCTGCCGGAGTAGTGGACACATCGTACATCTTAAGGAAGTTCAGCCCCTCAGGAAGTGACTTGGCCGTGCCCATCCACTCGCCCGCGACACGGAACATAAAGAAGGCCGACGTGCCGCCGACATAATTCTTGTTCATATCGGTAAACTCGGTCGACTGGCTGTATGCGTCGCCTGTCATCACGACACCGCTGCCCTCGCCCGTTGTCGAGGCCATGTTCTCGCCCGTATTGGCGTTGGTAAGCACGTCGCCGGTGGTGGTGCCGTAGTTCTCATTATTTATGAGTGCATAGCTGGAGTTCATCTCCGGGGCCGAGCCGCCGCGTGCAAAAAGGTCTACAAAGAAGCTGCCTCCCGGGAGCGTAATGTCGCCATCCAGGTCGCCAAAGTTGTTGAAGGCGACCATCAGGTAGCTCGAGTTGATGATGTTGGTGTTAACTAGGTTGACCACGTTGGCACCGGCATACGCGTCGCCGGATGTAATCTCCGCATCGCCATCGCCCGAGGTGGTTGCGGTGTTGCCGCCCGCATCGGCGCGCACAATAACCGTGTTGGTTACAGTAGCGGTATTGCCGCTCTCTACCAAAAGGTTGGATGAGTTAAGGCAGGTAAGCAAGGTGCACTGCTCTTCGCCCGTCTCCGGGTTTACTGTCGGAGATGAGCCCGCCTCCCCGTCAAAAAAGTAGGAGAGGTTGTAGTCGCGCAAGTCAAGCCCGGTACTAAACATCTGGTTGAGGAAGATAATGAGGCCGGTGGAGTTAAAGATGTTGGTGTTAATAAGGTTGATGACATTGGCAAATGCAAAGGCGCCGCCGGTTACTACCGTTGCCGTGCCCTGCCCGCCCTGGGCAACGTTGTCGCCTGTAGATGCGGTTGAGGTCGAGAAGTTGGCTACCAGCGCCTCGTTAGATGAGGTGGCGTGGATCTCAGAGGAATTGGTGCACTGCTTGTCGGAGTCCGGGGAGAGCGGGTCGCAGGCGGCGTCCGGGTCTACGTTGTTGGTGTTAAGCGTGTCCTCTACCGAGGTAGACGCGTACGCGTTGCCTGTGTTGATGGTGCCGCCCACATCGTGCTGGCCGCCGGTGCCATCGGAGGATGTCGCAATAACCTGGCCGGAATTGGCGCCATTCTCGCCGTCTGGTGTCACCACATCCTCATTGTCTGCACGCACCGGCGCCACAAAGGCAAACAAAACTACAAAAAGTAAAGAGAGGGCGAAGGAGATAAAGAATGCCTTGCGGGATGTGTGTGTATGTGTCATGTCGTTGTGAGTTAATGCCCTCTCTGAAGTCTCGTATGTCTAGCACATACAAGGCCTCATGAGAAGGGGGAACGTGAGTTCCCCAATCTCTTTAAACTAGATGCGAACGCGGAGGAAGTTGGTGTTGAGAACGTTGACTGCACCCGAGTTCGTAGTCGAGTTGCCAGTGCGTACCTCGCCGCCTACGCCACCTGCGCCACCATGGCCGCCTGCACCGCCGGTACCAGAGGTTGCATCGCCGTTGTTGGAGCCAGCAGCCTTGGTTGCAGAACCAGAGTTGCCACCCTCCTCGCCATCGCCGCCAGTCGAGCCGACTGCTGCGTTAAGGCCAGTAGATGCAAGAGCAGTGGTAGTCTCGTTGATGTTACCAGCGTTAGCCTGTGCTGCGACTGCCGACGAGCTGTTGAGGCCGCCGTTTACGCGAACACGGGTGTTGTTGCTGTTAGCAGTGTTGATTGCACCAGCGTCTGCCGAGGCAGAGCCGGTTACAACCAAGCCGCCTGCACCGCCGTTGCCGCCGTTGCCGCCGGAACCTGCGTTGCCTGAGGTTGCATTACCCTGGCTGCCGCTGTTTACAGAGGAGCCCGAGTTGCCACCCTCATCGCCATCGCCGCCAGTCGAGCCACCTGCCAAGTTGAGGCCGGTGTTCGAGATGGCAGAGGTGTTGCTCGTTACGTTACCCGAGTTCGAGTTGCTGATAACGAGGGAGCTGCTGTTGACTGCTGCGAGGGCCGGAGTCGCGGTTGCGAGCATGCCGAGCGCAGTGAGTGCTGCAAGAGTTTTCTTCATATACTTTCTTTCAGAATTAATTAATTGTTTATAAACCCGGCATCCTGCCTCCGTACGGCAAGCATGATGCGCGGTGCATCGACCAGCGTGTGAGCCACAAGCCTTTCAGCGTGCAGCCCACGGCACAGCCAGCACTAATAGTGCGGACTATGCTCTGAACTCCACATGAATTCCCCATCTAAATGAACTTGTATTTCAAGAAACAAAAAACGCGAAGCCCGCCCACGGCGGATACCTCGCTTGTCTACACTGCTGTGTATTGTCGTGCGGTCATATACCTAACCGCTGGTTTCCCTGCACAACAGGTGCAAAACTGTCGCGCACAGGAATTATCCTACCGCCCTATAGGCGCGTCAATGCAAAAGCAGGCAAAAAACCCACTGCGCATACACAAAACGCGCCTGTCAAAATTGACAAGCGCGATTAATTAAGACATCACGTGCTTTTTCGTATAAAAATGTCTGGCGATTTATACTGTACAACAGGAGTACGATTTTGGAGAGGGCCCAAGTCCTAGGGAAACCAGCGAAAAGCTGTCGGACACGGGCCCACTCCAGAATCTTACGCGCTCAAACACTCCCCATAGGAGATGAGCGGATACTACTGGAGCTTGCACGTCTGTCAATCTTGAGCGGGCTCCCCTTCTTGTGGTGTAGCTTGCTCCTGAGGCGCCTCAGGCTCTTGCAGAGCCTCGGTCTTAGGCTCTTGCAAAGACTCCGGCTGCGGCTCCTCAACCTGCAGCGGTTCTAGCTCTACAACAGGGGGCTCCTCTTGTATAGCCGGCGGCGTTGTTGACGCCTGCTCGCCCAACACCTCGCCGCTTTGCCCATGAGTCTTAGTCGTAGTTGCTGTTGTCGTTGCCGTGTCGTCTAAAGCCGGCTGCGCAAAACTTTCTATACTAAACGGGTTTACAAACGGGACCACGGGCATGGGCGCCCATGTTGTTGCGGCAAGCAGGTTGCCCGAGGTGTACTCTTGGTCGGCAAACAGTGCCAACGTGTGCCCCGCGTACGTAAGGCCAAACACCACTGCCAGCATGAGCGACACTGCCGCTCCTATGCTGCCGCCGTGTTTTTGTGTCCGCCGCTGCACCGTACCCACAACAAACATGTCGTCCATAGTGCGCACGCGCGCGTAGCGCACAACACGCTGTGGCTTGGGCTGCCGCGCACCCCTAAGCGCCTGCCACAGCGCCACAGACTCATCGACAATAACCATAAGCGCCGGCAAACCAATAAGGAGCGCAAAGCCCAGGGGTTGGCGCGCAAAGTGGAGTACAAACCCGGCGTAAGGCACGGTTAGCCACACCTTGCCTACAACTTTCTGCGCCGCCGCCACCTGGCTGTCCGGCTCCTCGTTGGCGTCGCCTTTGGTGGTGTACCCCGCCTCTCCCTGCGCCACAATGCGGTGCGTGGTGGGTACGCGCTTACCGTCGTTAAATGTAATGACATCGCCCACCTGGTAGTGCGCGGCGGGCTTTATAAACACCAGGGCCCCCACAGGTATGGCAGGCTCCATAGAGCCCGACTGCACAATTTTTGACTCGATACCCCCCGGTATAGGCAGCATGCTCGACATAAACACTGCGCCCACAGCAAGCAGCGCCAGGGTTATAAACAACTGGAGTATCTGGGTAAGCCGTTTCATATATTAGCGGTTGCGGGTTGGGACACTGCGGTCGGTGCGAACCTGCGGGCCAGCCTGCACCGGCGGCGGGAAGCCGTTGGGGCACTCGGTAGTGTAGCGGGGCAGCGGCCAGCCAAAGGTGGCAACTGTTTTGCACTTAACAAACAGGCCTATTTGCTCGCCGAGCCCCGGGGTTTTGGGCGTGGTGGTTGCCGGCTCGCCGCCCAAGCTGCACAAAAATGTGGGCTGCTCAGAGGCCACCGCCGCCTGGAGCCCCACATTGACAGAAAATGAGTCGCTCTGGGCCACGTTGCCGAGTGCCGAGCCGTCGCAACTTATCTGTGCGGTGGGCACGTTTACCGAGAGGTTGCCGGCACACCAGGCAATGCCTACATACTTGGTAACACCCGCGGGTATGGGCACGCCAGAGCCCGCATCGGCAAGCGCGTAGGTTGTAGATGCGAGCACTGTGGCAGCACTTTGCACTCCGGTGCCAAACAGCGGCTGCTCCCCCACCTCAAACACGTTGTCGCCGTCGTCACGCCAGGAAAAGAACTCCATGCCCTCTGCAAGCTCTCCTTTGTCTGCCGGGATGCTGGCATCGACCGGGTCCTCGGGCTCGTTCTCGCCGTTTTCCAAGCTGATGAGGTTGCTAAACTGCAGGCACATCCATGCGGGTTTGTTTACATGGAGGCTAATGGTGCTGTTGCCTTGGTCGCCCGGCATGATGTTTGAGAAGTTAAAGAACTTGTCTACACCGGGCACCAGGTTTTTTAGGTCCCACGTGGCCGCGGGTACAGGTAAGCCGTTGTAGCTGGCTTTGCTGTCGAGCTCTAGGCTAAAGCCGTTTGGCGCGGCAAAGGTTATGCCGGGTGCGGCCTGCGCGAGCAGGGCGAGGGAGCCCACTAGCACCAGCGTGGTGCCAATGAGTCCTACGTGCTTGAGCGTGCGTGCCAAGTGCATTGTGGGTTAGGGTGTCGGGATGCCGCAGTGGAGAGCCTCTATGGCGTCTAAGTCGTATGCGTCTGCATCGTTGGGAAACAAGGCTACGTTGCTTGCGTCGGTAATGCGCACGTATTGCGCCCATGCCAAACCAGATGAGCTTATGTCTATCTCTGCGTCGCGGGTGTACACACCTGCAACCGGTTGGTATGTGACGCCGTTTTGGCTGACCTCAACGGTTATCTTTTCGTCCGGATATACGCCGCCGGTGACCTCGTACACTTTCAGATCGGCTCCAACCTCATCAAGCACGACGTTGTCGCCAAAGTTAAGCACTACGCTGCCGTGTGGAGGCCCGCCCGGCTTAAACCCAAGGCTCAGGAACGAGCTTGCAGGAAACCCTACGTCAGACGCAGCACCACTTGTCTGAGGAGCGCCAGTGGCAGCGGCAATAACCGAGCGGTTTGCGAGCACTGCTGCCCCACTCTTTTGCGTACCCTGGCTTAGATCATTGCCGGAATCAGCATACTTTTGATTGCCCGTGCACTCGCCAAAGGTTGGGGTATCGTCCTCGACACAGACAAAGCTGTCGTTGTTGCGGGACTGCACCGCGCTAAACGCAATGTCTGCGGTAAGCGAGTCGGTTTGGGTGGTGTTGTTAAGCCCCGAGCCGTCGCATGATATGCCGCCGGAGGAGTTGGCGGGTGACTGCGGGCTGTTGATACCAAGCCCATCCTGCGCAAGCGGAGCGAGCGTAAGCGTGCCAAAGCACCACGCCTTGCCAATGTAGTGCGCCCATCCTCCCTGTACGGGGCCCGGAGCCTGACCTGGGTTCCAGATGTTGAGCGTGCTGTCGGCAAGCGTAACTGTGGTAGTGACCCCAAGCGTGAGCGCACCTATGGGGCCCTGCGATATGGGCGCCTCGTCGCTCTCCAACACGTTGTCGCCGTCGTCTGCCCACCAGACAAAGTTGACCTCGCCCGCAAGCTCGCCCTGCCCTGCGCCGTCGGTTGCGTCGCCGTCCAGACTCTCGGGCTCGTTTATGCCGTTGTCGTCGTTGCTGGTGAGCGATATGTCGGCACACAGGTAGGAGTCGTTTGTCTCGACAAAGAGCCCAATGGTGTCCTCGCCCCAGTCGCCGGGCTTGAGGTCGGCAAAGTCAAAAAACTTTTGCATCACCAGGTCGGCAAAGTCCCACGATGTTGCGGGCGAGGGGGCGCCGTTGTAGTAGCTTTCGTTGGCTACGGTTAGGTTTATCTCGCCTGCGGCAAAGATGTTGGCGACCGATGTCTCGCTGTCGCTAAAAAATGCGCTTGTACCCGCAACCAGCACGGTGCCCGCGAGCAGAACGGAACCAAGGCTGAGCAGTATGCTTTTCATCGCTTGTAAAAATGAGCTTATAAGGCGCCGGGTTCCCCTCCAGCCCGCCCAGCACGAGTTGCCTCATGCTGGGTACGGCTTGATAGGATTAGAGCTCGAAGTTGTACGTTGTTCCGTCAAACTCGATTGAGCTCACATAGTTTGTCGCACCTGCTGGGCCCGGCTGTCCGGTGCGGACACCCAGGAATGAACCCGGCGAGAGGAGCTTTGCTGTGGGGAACGCCGCTACGATAGAGTTCCATGAGCGGTACTGGTTTGTATCAGCATCCGGCCAACTGTTGTCGTCTGCTGTTGCAGCAGTGAGGTCAGGACCAACGGCAAACTTTGACCAAGTCCACATCGCGGTTCCTTGGGCATCAACTGTGGTCCATGTTGCCGGAGGGAGTGCGGAATTGCCGCCCGAGCCCGGTTGCATGGTCAGACGACCCTCATACGCCGGTCCCGGTAACGGGAAGTCAACGTTGAACTGGATAAACGGCGTATCGCCATCTGCAGTCGCGTCATATACACGGAACTTGAGCGAGCTGATGGTGTTGAGCAGGTTGCTAAACTGCGCAGTCGCAATGTTGTAGCGGGGATTCGGATTCGTATCCAGCTTCATCTTTGCGCCCGCCTCGCTGGCGACCACTTCCATGTGGTTCTCACCGCCCTGTCCTGAGAACTGGTCAGGGGTCATGACGGTATCGTTGGTGTCGTTGTAGAAGAACCATGGGTTCGGTCCTACACCGAGGTCATTCTGATTGACCACCACAACATTATTCCCTGCCGAGCAGGTGAAGTTCGGATTGTTGCGGGACTGCTCTGCGCGGAAGCTGATGTTTGCGGTCATGGAGTCGGTCTGCGCCTGGTTGCCCATTGATCCGCCGTCACAGGTAAGTGTGCCGGGTATAGAGGTATCTATGTCGCCTGCGCACCACGCAAGGCCAACATACGTTGTTTGGTCTCCCTCAAACGGACCATTGCCCGTCGTCGAATCGGCTAACGCGAGAGTGGTGGTTACACCAAGGATATTGGATGCGGGGCCGGAGTCAAACAACAACGGCTCACTTGCCTGCCAAATGTTGTCTCCGGCGACCGCTCCGTTGGTGTTTGCAAGGTCTGCCCAGGCAACAAACTGGATGTTCTGAGCAAGTTCTCCGTCAAAGTCATTGTTGGAGTCCTCTGCAACATCACCTGCGGCAAGTTCTGGCTCTACAGACGACTCGTCATCATTTGCGGTGATGTCTACGTCTGCGCACATCCACGCATCGTTGTTTATAACGTGGAGCGAGATTGTGTTTTCGCCCTCATCACCCGGCTTGATATCGCTTAGGTTAAAGAACTGGTTTGTGGGCCCAAGGTCACCCTGCACCCAGGTACCATCACAGTCGCCATTAAGCAGGTCAGGACGAGTTGTCACCTCTTGGACATTCGGATCATCTACCCAGTGGTTTGTTGCATCACACACGAGACCTGCATAGTGTGCCTGAGAATCAACCTGCAAGTCTATAGACCCTGCAGTAAACGTGTTGGCAGACGAGGTCTCAACATCGCTAAAGAACGCGCCCGTTGCACTTGCAACTACTGCTCCAATGAATACGAGCGTGCCCGCGCTCATAAGTATTCTTTTCATATATTTTTATTTGTATATATCTAGTAAACCCATCGCGATCGACCATTGCTACACTCAAAAAGAGCTGCCTTTGTGTACTACTTGGTAATACAGAAAAGCAGCCCTATACGAAGCGCACGCACGCGATGCTTGTAACCTCTGCACCATGATTATTTCCCGCTCATTCCCGCAAGCAGTGCCGCAATAGTAGCGCAGCAAAAGATGTGTCAACTCCGCGCACATTCGTTTTTGGGGAAAACTCGGTGGAGAACCTGTACGTAACACCTGCGCGAACTGTGCATAACATATTCGGGAATATTTTTTACAAATGAAAAGAGCGGTTGCACGCTGTGCGGCCGCTCTTTTGTCTATAAGCCTCTGCTAGCGCGAGCGCGTTATGCAGCCGCGGCTGTCACACTGGGGAGCCGGCGTAGGCTCTGGTGCAGGCGGGTTTACCTGGCCCTGCTGTCCCCCGATAATTACCGTGTTGCTGTTGTCGCGGGGAGGGTTGATGTTTGTCACCGTCACCGTGCTGCTTTGGTCGCCGGTTATCACATTGGAGCCGGTATTGCCCCCTGTGTTGTTGGAAGCTGTGGCGTTGCTGGTAATGTTGCCATTGCCACCCGCGTGATGAGGAGGATTCTGCGGCACAGTTGGGAATATGTTTGGCAGCGTCGGGAGAGCCGGTGCCGGAGCAGGTGCGTCTGCATCGCGCGAGCGGTCAGAGCGGTTGTCTGCCGCCAGTGCGGGAGTTGCGAGTAAAAGAGAACCGACAAGCACCAATGCAGCAGTTGTACGCATACAGATGAGGTGTTAGGAGTAAGGAAAACTTAATAAGCTCCACAAAGAGCGTTGCCAGTTTCCCCGCCGCGGTTGCCCGCAGCTATGCCTTATAGTCTACACCCGCTCTGAAGGTGCAATGAGCCCGAGCGGCGATAATTGATGATAAGACGGCACAAATAGCTTGTGGTCAAGAACACCGAGAGGGATGTGAGCGCCAAAAAGAGTCCTGCTATCCACATGTTGCCCGATGCGGCAAGCAGGTATCCCGCGTAAAGACCCAGTGGCGTCACTGAGCCAAGCCCTGTTGAGTTGAATGACAGCATGTCAGTTGGTCCGAGTGCCCCAGCGGCCAGAGTATCCGAGTTTAGCAAACAGTATGGTGCCCCACGCTGCGATGCGCGCCAGGACTCCGCCCTGCCGCATTAGTGTGCGCGACAAGACAGAAAATCCGATGAACGCGTACGAGCCCAGGAGCACTAGTGTCATGATACTGCTAAAAATTAACTCGGGCACAAGACTTATCCTCAGGGCCCAGTCCCACCTGTCTTTTTCCGGGTACCAGCGCATGAGCCACAACTGGAGCACATACCACGACACAAACTGCAGTATGGAGAGCGTAATAAGGACCCTAAGCACCACAGACGGCACGCCCCCGCCGTCTACAATGAGGAGCGTTATAAGGAGCGCCAGCGTGGCGATAAACACCACGTGGCCCAAGACATCCTGGAGCACGGCTGTCTTGTCGCGGGCGCCAAGCACCACCTGCACCCCGCCCAGGCTCCACCTGGTACGCTGCCGCCAAAACTGCCCCAGAGTCTCGGGGACCTCTGTCCAGGCGGGTGCATCCAGCGCCGCGCGCACGCTCCAGCCCAGGGACTTTAGCCGGGTGGTCATCTCGTAGTCCTCAATAAGGTGGCTCTCGGCAAAGGGGCCTGCCTGCCTAAGCGCCCGGGCGCGCAGCGCCGTAAGCATCCCGTGCATTACCAGAGGCCCGCGCAAAAAGCCCTGGTCGCCCAGGCGTATGGCATTAAAGCCCACATACTCCAGGCCCTGCAGGCGCGTAAGCAGGTTTTTGTTCTTATTGAGCACGCCGCAGCGCGAGCACACCGCCCCCAGCGTAGGGTCGCTAAAGAGCGCCTCTGTCATGCGCTTTACGGTCGTGGGCCCCACCACCACGTCGTCATCAAGCGTAATGATGGCGGCGGGCTTGTAGGGGCCTTTGCGCTCAAACAGGTACGCAAGCGCCAGGTTAAGCGCCCCGGCCTTGAGCCTGTTGTGCGGCGTGCGCAACACCACAACGCGCGGGCCCATAGCCTTAAGGCGCGCCAGCACCTCCATAGCGGGCGCGTAATCCTCTGGCGTGGAGTCGTCTACCACCAGCACCTCAAGCTTGGGGTTGTACCGTACAAGGTCCTCTACCAAACAAAGCGCCGTCGCCCCCGGTTTGTAGGTAGGGACGACGGCGCTTACGTTGGGCTCAAAAACCTTGTGCGTACTAAGAGAGCGTGTTGGGACTAGAAAGTTTTTGAGCGATACCCTCATTACCGGCCAAAGAGCCAGTTGATAAAGCGGGTAAGCCAGCCCTCGCCTGCCCCGGTCGAGGTGGCGTTAGCCGCAGTAGCCGTCTGTACCTTGGGGTCTATAACGCTACTATTCTCGTCTACCTTAACGTTGGGAGCGACCACGCTGCCCACAGCGGGCGCTGCTCCTGCCGCAGCAGGTGCCACTGCGCCAGCGCCTGTGGTGCCCATGCTCGTTATACCCTGCGCGCGCAGCTGGGGCTGCACCTGGCGCACATAGGCTATCTCCTCAATCTGGCTTGCCGAGAGCGGGAAGTCTTTCTGGAACTTGCAGTAGATAGTGTTTATCGTCTTTTGCGTTGTGTAGTACACGTAGCCGGTAGCGCCCCTGGCCCCCCACGGGGTGAGGATGTCTGCGGCGTACTTGTTCTGGAAGGCGTTAACCGCAGCAAGCGTTGCCGGGCCGTAGGTGCCTGTAACCGGCAGGGTGTTGCCCTCAAAGGTGTTAAGGAACACCTGGAGCTTGGCCACCTCGCCTGCGTCGTTCTGCGCGCCATACTTGATATAGCCGGTGAGGTACATGGGGCACTCATCCTGAGCACCCAACACCTCGCCCTGGCTGCCGCTGGAGCGCGAGCCGCCACTGCGGCGGTGCGAGCTGCCGCCCGATGAGTCGCCATCGTCGTCATTGCTGCCGCCACCGCCGCCCTGACCCTCGTCGGTCTCATTGTCGTCCTGTGCGTCTGAGCAGCCCAGGTCTGCCGGGAAGTCGACTAGCCCGTCGCCGTCGTTGTCCTGGCTGTCGGAGCACTGCGCAGAGCCACCGCCGCCTGTAGAGTCGGTTTCGTCGGTGTCGTTGGCATCGGTGCAGCCCGGATCTGCCGGGAAGTCTGTCTTACCGTCGCCATCATTGTCCTGGCCGTCTGAGCAGGCAGGGTTGTTGCCGCCGCCCTGGTCAGTCTCGTCGGTGTCAGAGGGGCTCGAGCACCCCGGATCTGCCATGTCGACTTTGCCGTCGCCGTCGTTGTCCTGGCCGTCTGCACACTGTGCCGGCAGGGTAGGATCGTCGCCTTCGTTGTCATCGGTCGGCGTAGAACAGCCTGGGTCTGCGTCGGCATCACCCGGTACACCCCAATCTACTTTGCCGTCATTATCGTTATCGATGCCATCGTTGCACTGTGGAGGTACGGTGCAGGGCAGGTCGGACTGGCTTTGATTGCCCGGCAAATCCGGACACCAGTCTATTACCTGGCCGCCATCATCCTCGCAGTCCTCCTCAAACATCGGAAAGATCCCCGTGGTGCCATCACCCTCATCTCCCACCTGGTCAACCAAGCAGAGGATCTCTGTGGCAAGTGTTGCGTGCACGAGACGCTGGTTTCCCCAAACAAACGCGGTGAGCGCAAGCGCCACCGCCATCATGAAGGCGATAGACGTGCGCAATTCCCGAGTCAACGTCATAAGTAATATGATTACGCTATTAAATAAAAGCACCTGTAAATTAACACCTCAAGCATATACACCACCCCCACGTTGTCAAACTTGCCTGAATATTGGATGTATTGCACAGGCACAACTAAAAATAGCCGTATACTATACCCATGCGCACACAGCACTCGCCCCTGCCCTACGTTGGCACTGCGGCACTGGTGGCCTGTCTTTTATGTCCTTTAGCCGCCGGGGCGGCGCAGTTTGCCCCCAGCGCGCTCTTTTTGTCTAAAAACGCCGTGGTTGAGGGCGATACGGTGCTTATACACGCCGTGGTCCAAAACGACGCTGCGGGCAAGTTCCCAGGCAATGTGGTGTTTAGAGACGGCGACACGCAGGTGGGCTCGGTGCCGGTAACCCTGCTTGCAAGCGAGGTGCGCGCCGTGTCGGTATCCTGGACCCCGGCCTCCCCCGGCAGCCACAAGGTGGTCGCGGCACTGCTAGACCAGGGCGGCACCGCGGTGCAGAGCGAGGAGCAGACCTTTACTATTGCGGCCAAGCCCAAACCCAAGCCGGCTGTGGCCACCTCCTCTAATGCCGCCGCAGCGATAGAGTCCTCTAAAGACATCCAGGACAAGATTGGTGGGCTCTCCCCCGCCGCCGGCGGCGCTCTGGCCCCTGTGTTTAAGCTCGTAGATGGAGCGCGCTCGTCTGTGGCAAGCGTGTTGGACGACCAACTGGCCAAGACCAAGCCCAAACTGGCCCCCATACCGGGCGTGGTTGCCGGCACCAGCAGCTCCATACAAGCCCCCGAGCAGGGCTCATGGTTTGGCTCGATATTTACTACCGTCTACTACTATGTGTTGACCGTACTGCGCTGGCTTGTGGGCTCGGCGGCGGTGTTCTACCCGGTACTTGCCTTTGCCTTTCTCTACATCCTGTACAGGATGTTTAGACGCTTTAGGAGGGATTAGTGCGGAGCAAAAACAAAATTGTTCGGAATGTTTCGTAGACCCGACGGGGTCGAGGTTAGGAAATTTTCAGCAGAAAATTTCTGCGTTCCGGCAACTTTGGTTTTGTGAAGCTACGTACTGCGCCAGTGCCAAACTGAGGTTATAAACAGCAACAACGTCGTGGCGGCAGACATCGCACAGTACTCGCATATGGCGCCTATGACCGAGAGCTGGATATAGAATATCGCCCACGATGAATACAGCACTCCTATGCCGGTATACACAAGCGCCCCCCACCTCAACCCGCGTGACTGCGGATCGATAATTAAGAGGAGTGAGAGGCACAGCATGTATATGTAGTACACAAGCCCGTAGTAGCTCCACGGCAGTCCAAACAGCTTAGATTGCGGACTTGTAAGCACTGTCTCGCAGCCGCCAATGGCACAGCTGGGTATCAGATTGTTGTATTGGTAGTAGGAAAGAAAGGCGGTAATCCCCAAGCCCACCATAGCCAGGGCCAAGAGTACAAAGGGAGCGAGTGCGGGTTTAGTGGGCATGTTAGTTAAATTCTACTGTTTTAATAAGCGCGTCAAAGTCGCGTACATTCTGGTCCGTTGGCGTTAACCACCCGACGGTAAAAAGGTACACTTTGTCGTTTTTTGCCACAAGTACCGCCTTTGTTTCATACAGGCCCGAAAAGCCATATGCGTTTGCCGGCTCGCCGCCCACCACAATACGCTTGGCGCCGCCTGGTTTAGATAGATGCCAATTTGCCCGGATGTCCGTGGTCATCCAGGTATCAAGGTCGAGATTGTGCGTGTTTTGGAATACCTGCACGGCAATAGTAGGCGGGCCCTCCCCACCCATAGGCGGTATGTACCCCCTAGGCAGCAAAACCAGCGCGTCGCCATCGCCCGCCGCACCCGGCCGAGACGACAGCTCGTAGGTGTCGGGGTATTGGAAGGTGTACCCATCCTCCGAGGCATACTGGAGTGTGTGCTCCTGCGGCGCCACCGCGGGGCGCGGAATGAGGAGATATACACTGGTGGCCACAACAGCCACAACAAGAGCCCATATAAGCGCCTGCCTATCCATATCTAGAGTGTACCATCTGGGCGCGTATCCTCGCGGCCGCGCACCTGCTCCTCATCAAAGCCAAACGCGTGCGCCACCTCGTGCCAGATAGTCTCTCTAACTACTTTGTCTATCGGTTCCCCTGTTTCTTGAGCGTGTTCCTCTATCGTCTTCTGATACAAAGTAATGGTGTCGGGCAGGGTCATGCCCTCGCCATAGTGCGCGCCGCGCGCGGTGTGCGGTATGCCGTGGTAGAGCCCCAGCAGGTCGCGGTCTGGGGCCTCGTCATCTACCAGAAACGCCACATTGTGGAGCAGATGATGGAACTTTGCCGGCACCGCCCGCGGGAACTCCTCCTCTATAATCTTTTCAAATTCCTCTCTGCTCATATGTCTGATACGTCAAACGTCATTTAAGCAGGGTTTTGTAGGTTTTTTGGACCTTCTCTATTTTGGGGGCAATCACGAGCTGACAGTAGCCCGCGTCTTTGTGGGTCTCGTAGTACTTCTGGTGGTAGTCCTCTGCTTTATAGAAGTTGCTTAACGGTTCGACAGTGGTGACCACTTTTTTAACCCCGGTGTACACCAGGTTGTTGAGGTTGTTTATATAGTGCTCGGTCATCTCCTTTTGGCGCGGTGTCGTGTAGTACACCACCGAGCGGTACTGCGGCCCCAAGTCGGCCCCCTGCCCGTTTGCCTGTGTCGGGTCGTGACTGCCAAAGTACACCTGCAACAGTTCCGGGAACGAGATGAGGTCGGGGTTGTAGACAATTTTGGCACTCTCTACATAGGGTGTAGTGCCTGTCGAGACTTCCTCATAACTTGGCCCTTTGGGAGTTTTGTACGCGGGGCCGGCGTAGCCGGGTTCCACACTCTCTACACCCTTAATCATAAGGAACACCGCCTCGGTGCACCAAAAGCACCCGCTACCAAACACTATTTGTTCGTGCTCATCCATATACTTATTCTACTTCAGATACTTTTTGTTTTTGAGCTTCTCGGGCAAATACGACTCATCATCATACATATCATAGCCTTTGCCATACTTGAGGTTTTTCATCAGCTTGGTGGGCGCGTTGCGAATCTTGAGCGGCACCGGCAGGTTGCCGTGTTTTTTTACATCGTCTAGCGCCTCAAAGTAGGCGTCGTAGCTGGCCCGGCTCTTTTTGCACTCCGAGAGGTAGGCCACACCGTGTGCCAGGTTTATAGCACACTCGGGGTAGCCAATTTTATCGCACGCCTCAAATACGGCATTGGCCACTACAAGCGCTGTGGGTGCCGCAAGCCCCACGTCCTCGGAGGCAAAAATAACCATGCGCCGCGCAATAAACAGTGGGTCCTCCCCCGCCTCGACCATCCGCGCCAGGTAATACAAGGCTGCGTCGGGCTGGCTGGCGCGCATGCTTTTTATGAATGCCGAGATGGTGTTGTAGTGCTCCTCGCCTTTCTTGTCATAACGCAGGTGCGTACTCTGCACAGTCTCTTTGAGGCACTCCAGCGATAATTTTCCATAGAGCTTGTGCGTGTTCTCAAGCGTCGTTATAGCCTGCCGCGCATCGCCGCCGGCGACTCTAAGCAGCCACCCGCGTCCATCTTTAGGCAACTTGGTTTTTAGTACCTTGGCGGCCCTCTCTACAATTGCGGCCATGTTTTGCTCGGTGAGCTCATTAAGCACAAACACCCGCGCCCGGCTGAGTAATGCCGAAATAACCTCAAACGACGGGTTCTCGGTTGTCGCGCCTACCAAAGTAATATCTCCTCTTTCGACAAAAGGAAGCAGGAAATCTTGTTGAGCCTTATTAAATCTGTGTATCTCATCCACAAAGACCACGATTGGCTTTTCAAATCCCAACGTGCCACGTTTGGGTATTATTTTTCTCAGATCTTCTTTACCCGCATCGACTGCAGATAGTTCGTAAAAGTCAGCCCCTAAAGCGTTGGCGTACATGCGCGCCAGTGTTGTCTTGCCCGAGCCCGGCGGGCCCCAGAGTATAAAGGAAAAAAGCTCGCGCTTTTCCATCGCAACACGCAAGGGTTTGCCAGGGCCCACCAAGTGCTCCTGCCCCACAAACTGCTCGAGCGTTTTGGGGCGCAGTTTGTTTGCCAGAGGTTCCACCGTATAAGTGTACTCTTTTACCCTTCTCACAGGTACACAAATAACTACACCACATTTTTTTAAAAATATGGGTGCTTAGCCCCAATATTTTTTGATTTTTGTGGTCTAATTTTTATTTACATTTCGGGTACACAAATCAAAAGGCCCCACTATGAGGGCCTTTTGCCTGGCACATCAAGCCTAGATGTCGCTGTCGAGTGTGTCATTATCCCGGCTCGTGCGGCCGCCGCCGTGGCTGTTTTGACCGCCCTTCTGACCCGCTGCAACCGCCTTCTCCCTATTGTTGGCAAAGTTGCCGGGGTTGTTGTCCTTGCCCTGGGACTGCCCGCCCTTACTTGCGATAGATTTGCGTTTCTCCTCGCTCATTCCGGCAAAGCCGCGGCCGCTCTTGCTGGGCATCTCGACATCCTTGGCCTCGCCCGCCACCTCAAGCTCGTCGCGTTCCGGGTCAAACTGGTCCTGCTCGTTTTGGTCTCGGTTTTGCATATGGGTAGTCGATTAGCCATTAATCGCACTGACCTATGGTAGCGTATTGCACCTGAACTCCGGATTAAGCACCTGTCACGCGCTATAGGCACCGATAGGTGCAAAAGACACCGGGGCTATGTGCTGGCGCCTGGAGCCTGAGGGAGGTCGAGCTTGGCCAGGGCTTGTGAGTAGGTGAGCCCCACCTTTTTGCCCGGGTTAAATATCCCGTGCGGGTCAAACAGCTTTTTTATCTGGATAAACAGGGCCATCATGTCGCGGCCAAACATCTTCTCTACATACGGGGTGCGCACCAACCCGTCGTTGTGCTCGCCTGTTATGGAGCCTCCGTACTCCATAACAAGGTCGTACACTTTGTGCGACAGCTCGTCTATCACGCGCCCTATCGTGGGGTCGTTGGGGTTAATGAGCGGGATGATATGGAAATTGCCGTCGCCTACATGGCCAGCCACGGTGTACACCAAATGAGGATACTGCGCCATAAGGCTTTGCAGTTTGGGCAAAAACTCGGGCAGTGTTTGGGGCGGCACGACAAAGTCGTCTATAAACGGCGCGGTGCGCTTGTCGCGTATCTTTTTGCGCAGCAAAGCAAAGCTCTCGCGCCGCACCGCCCAATATTTGCGTGCAGCAGACTCGCTCTTGGCAACGCGCACGGACACGTGAGACTTGTTGTGCGCAGCCTCGGCTGCAAGCCTCTTTGCCTTTGCCAGGGCCTTGGCCTGCGTGTCGTCCCTAAACTCTACAAGCAACACAAGCTTGGGCACGCCGCCAGTCATAGCCATCCACAATTCGGGCAAAAACGACCACGCCATCGAGATAAGCCCCGACTTCATCTGGCGGCCAAGCTCGGGCAGATATTTTATCGCAATAGAAAAGGTATGGTCGTCGTAGCTCTCAAAGCTGTCGGGTGCGTAGCGCAAAACCTCGGGCACCAACTCGCCCAATTGGGACAGGTTGTTTACAAATATGACCGTCATCGCCGAGTACGGCTTGGGTGTAACTAGCTTAAAGCGGACGCGGGTCACAATACCCAGGGTGCCCTGCGCGCCTACCATGAGCCGTGCGAGGTTGAGCGACTGTACGCCGTCGCCCATGTCCCACAGCGCATAGCCTGCAGAGTTTTTCTCTACCTTTGGCTTGTGCTCTTGTATCACTTTGACATAGGCCGGAGTCTTGAGCATCTGTGAGACACTGCGATACAGGTCTCCCTCTGTGCCCGGCTCCTGCAGTTTTTGCGCCAGCTCAGGCCCCGAGAGTGCTCGCAGTGTGTGCACCTCGCCGTCCCACAGCACCACATCAAGCTCCTCCACATAGCGTGCTGTTTTGCCGTATGTAAGGTTTTTCTCGCCGCCGGAATTGTTGCCCACCATGCCGCCCACTGTGTTGAGCTCGCGGCTGGCGGTGTAGCTGGGGAGCTCGAGGCCCTTCTTTTTGGTCTCGCGGTCAAAGTCCCTAAAGAACATGCCGGGCTCAACTACGGCGTAACCTGCCCCGCCCTTTGCGTCGGGGTCGTCACCCAACTCAAGAAGGTGGTTAAGGTGCGCAGTGTCTAAAATAATAGAGCTGTTAAGCGGGCCGCCGGACATGTCGGTGCCGGCGGCGCGCGGCGTAATGTGCAGGTCAAGCTTATGGTTTTCCTGCTTTTTTGCGGCGACAAACTTAACCACCGCGCAGACATCCTGCGCGTCCCTGGGGCGCACCACTACCTGGGGCACCACCCTAAACAGGCTCGCATCGCGCGAATAGGTATCGAGCGTCTGTGCGTCATCAAGAACCTCTCCGCGCACCAAGGCGCGCAACTCTTGTGCTAGGGGCATGTGCCCTTATTTTACAGCACGATTAGCACTGGAGCGCTGCGCGGCACTGCCTCTTAGCTTCGTCGTTGGGGATCATATCGCATTGGCTGCAGGTGTTTGCCGGTGCGATCCCGGACTGCGCGCCCGCAGCGGCGGCAGCGTCCTGCACCTGCATGCTGGATACAGTGTTAAAGGTTACCGAGGTTGGGATCTCAAACCGGCTCTCGTCCGGGGCCCACGACTTGCATGTCACCGTTACGCGGTCGTCTGGGCCTGTGGTCGGGCTTTCGCTTGTGCTTGTGGCCTCGCTAAACGAATTTTTAAAGCCTTGCGTCATGCCGTCGGCCCAGATGTAGCTCGTGTTCTCGCGCATGATAAGGTGCCCGGTTGTGGTTGGCCCGCCAAACGACGCGGTAAAGTCGCCGCGTATCTTGCCGCCGGCCACAAAGAGCGTGCCTGCGCTGCCGTTTGGAGCCGTAAAGGCGCACTCCTGCGGAGACTGGCTCTGTGCAAGCTCAGCAAAGCTCTTGGTCGGGTCTGCCTGCTTGGTGCCGGGCATGCCGCCCTTAGACCACAAGTAATACCCGCCTCCTGCTACAACCAAAACTGCGATAATCCCTCCTACAACTGCTTTATTCATATAGTACCTGTTGGCTTATAACGTACCCTCAGTATATACGAAAAAGCCCCGCTTGCGCGGGGCATTTCCCTTCCTTGGCTTTAGGCAATCGGGTTGCGGCCCTGAATAAGCCTGATGAGCACCATGACAATCGCTATCACCAAAAGGATATGGATAAACCCGCCTACGGTGTAGGAGGTCACCAACCCCAGGAGCCACAGCACAAGCAAAATCGTCGCGATGGTTACGAGCATATAGAGAAATGATTAAGGGTTAATACGTCTACCCTACCATTGAACAAGGCCCGGCTGATGCCTGTGTGAAGCGGGACTAGAGACCCTCGCGCTGGACGAAGTTGTCGCGCTTAACTACAGTGCCGTCGGCATTAAACTCGACATCACCTTCCTTAAGGACAAGTTTGCCGCCTTCGCTAAAGATGCCGACCTCCTTGCCGCTTAGGTCGCGGGCGCATATAACGCCAGACACCTCGCCAGGCAGAAGCGGCGTGGTGGTTGCGCCAACAAGCGCGCAGGTGCCGCGGTAGCCTCCAACAGGCACATCTACGCCGGCAACGTTAAGGAACACGCGCGTGGTGGTGCCTTGGGTATCCGGGTCTAGCCCCTGGTCAACGATCTTCCACTGCAGCTGCTCGACCACAACCGGGTCGACTTTCATAGAATTGAGCTTGGCAGCCAGAGCCCAGGCAGCAAGCGCCAGCACAACAAGCCCCACGACCACCATGACGTATTTTCTGTCCATATGGGTGTAGTATAGCAAAATGCGGATAAACAAGTATATGGCCGACCAAGGCCTATGCACCCGGCGCGAGGCCGACCGATACATAGCACAGGGCCTCGTCCTTATAAACGGGGTCAAGGCCCGCTTGGGCGACCAAGTTCATGAAGGCGACATTGTGGAGACGAACCTCCCCGAGCGCCATTACCGCTACTTTGCCTACAACAAGCCGCGCGGGATTGTGACCCACTCGGCGCAGGCGGGCCAAGAAGATATTGGCGACGTGGCCGGGCTTGAGGGAGTGTCCCCCATGGGCCGGCTAGACAAAGATTCTCATGGCCTGATTATTTTGACGGACGATGGCCGGATAACGGAGAAATTGCTAGGCCCCGAGGCCAATAAAGAAAAGGAGTATGTAGTCATAACGAAAGAACACATCCCGCCCAGTTTTGCCGCCCGTATGCAAAAGGGTGTCGACATCGAGGGTTACATCACCAAGCCCGCTAGGGTTAAAATTTTAGGTGACAAAAAGTTTTCAATCATTTTGACCGAGGGCAAAAAGCACCAGGTACGCCGCATGTGCGCGGCCTGGGGCTACACTGTCGCCGACCTCAAGCGCATCCGGGTGATGAACATCAAGCTGGGACAACTCCAACCCGGGCAGTTTAGAACCATCAAAGGCCAGGAACTCAAGGAGTTTTTTGGGGCGCTCGGCCTTTAACGCAAAAGGCCCCGGATTGCTCCGGGGCCTTTTGGCGCGCACTAGGCGCGGGAGACGTTGACGGCGTTGGGGCCCTTGGGTCCCTCGGTAACCTCAAAGTTGAGCGTATCGCCCACCTTAAGTTCATCAAAGGTAACACCTACAAGGTCCTTGGAGTGGAAGAAGAGGTCCTTGGCCTCGCCCTCGCGGGAGATAAAGCCAAAGCCACGATCCGTCAAGGTTTTGATTGTTCCAGTCATTGCTTGTTAGTTATTGTGCTGCGAAACTCCGACCCCGTTTCTTGCCTGGCAGTATACCACACATACACGGCATATGCACTTGGCCTAGACTATGGGGATAGGCTCGCCCAAAAACTTTGGGGAACGGCCCGTCCACACATCAAGGACCGCCTTGATGCGCGCCAGAGACTCCCTCACCTCGTTACGGGGCAAAAGGTTCACATTGTCTGCGCGATAGCCTACCGCGTCTATCCCCACACTGTGTGCCAAGTAGAGCGAGCGCGGCAGATGAAAGCTCTGGGTCGCGATAATAGCCGAGCGCACGGCAAATATCTCGCGCGCGCGGTACATGGTGCTATACGTGTCAAACCCGGCGTGGTCAAGATAAATATCACCCTCTGGTATCCCCTGACCTACAAGGTACTTGCGCGCCGGGTCTACCTCGTTGTGCTCTACGGTGGAGTTGTCGCCAGACACCAAAATCTTCTCTACCTTACCCGCTTTATACAGCTCTATGGCCGCGTTGGCCCGGTCTAAAAACACAGCGCTTAATGCCCCGCTCCTAAGCACCGCAGCCCCCGGCACGATGACTACCGTATGCTTAGGCACCTCATCAATACTGGCGTACATGTGGCGCTGCTCAAGCCCCACCATAAGCGCATTTATGCCCACAAATATCGCAAGGCACGCCAGCGCCGCAAGAAAAAGCCTTTTTAGAAGCATCACGTACAATTGTAACAAACTACTTCAGGTATGTGCCCGCATCATGAAGTTTTAAAGCGGGAGTGCAGATCGTTTCGTACACTTAGGTGGTATGAAAAAAGCATTAACGACCGCACTACTGAGCCTTATCATCGCCTACTCGTTTGCGCCCGTGGCCCTGGCACCAGAGGCCTCTGCCGCACGCACCAGCCAAACGCCGGCTGCACTTGCCATACCATCCATAGGCCTGGGGAGTCCCATTGTCCCCATGGGCCTTACGCAAGAGGGCGACCTGGATGTCCCCGACGGCACGACAAACAATGTCGGCTGGTATGCCAAGGGCACCGTGCCGGGCGAGATGGGCAGTGCGGTGCTAGACGCGCACGTATACGCCGCGTTCTCCAACCTCGATGAGGTCAGGAAGGGCGACATCATATACATTGCCATGAAGGACGGCGCCACTAGGGAGTTTAAGGTGACGGGCTCCAAAGTGTTTAAACTCTCCGAGCTCTCGAGCGAGGAGCTGTTTAACCAAAAGGGCGGCCGCTACCTGCACCTTATAACCTGCGCCGGAGAGCTCACTCCCGACAAAAGCACCTACACACACCGCCTGGTGGTATACGCCGAGCTAGTCGACTAGTACAAAACCCCACGAGGCTAAACCTCGTGGGGTTTGTGTGTGCCCAGCTAGGGCAAGTCTGTGTCTGTGCGCGGCTGAGTCACCAGGTAATATGCAGCAGCGCCAACAAGTCCTATAGCTACAACCGCAAACACAAACCACATGGTGTTGTCTGCGGCGGGGCCGGTGTTAGGAACCCCCGGGGTCGTGGCGTCGCCTGCGCCCCCGGCACCATCTTGCACCGCCGGCGTATCAACCGGCTCGTTGTAGTTTGTATCCGCCTGTGCCAGTGCTGCACCAGAAACCATAAGCAGCATCGATATGGCAAGAACACTCAAAACCCTTAAGAATGATGTATGCGTCATATGCCGTTTGTAAGCTGGTAAATGCCCTAGCCTTACTATGCCGGATAGCGTATGAACGCATCATGTACTCCGGTTTAGGCGTGATGATACTTGCCACCGCTTAGGACCGAGTGCACACGGTAGAGCTGCTCTAGGAGTATCAGGCGCACGAGCATATGCGGGAACACGAGCGAGGAGAGCTTAATGGTTGTGTCGGCGCGTTCTTTAACCTCGTCTGAGACGCCAAATGCCCCACCAATAACAAAGACCAACCGCTTGGTAGCCGCCTGCATTTCTTTGTCTATAAAGTTGGCAAGCCCGGGCGTGTCTATATCGCGCCCGCGCTCGTCCAGGAGCACTATCTTATCGCCGTCTTTGAGCAGTTTTAAAATCGCGTTGCCCTCTGTGTCTTTGTCAGAGGGTTTAGGGTGCGCCCACTCGAGGGGCCACACGCGGCTCAGGCGTTTTTCATACTCGGCAATGCCCTCCTTAGCGGTCTCGTCGTGCCCCTTCCCGGGCGAGATAATCAGGATCTTCATGTGTTAGAGATTCAGGAGTCGGTATGACCAGTATCCGAGTATCCCAAGCCCTGCCGGGTATCCCATAAAGAGCCAAAGCAGCGATGCGAGCTCGGCATTGCCCGGATTCTTAAGGAAGTCATACCAGCTCATAAGCCCAAAAGAGCCGGCAACCACGTTAAGCAGCAAAGCGCCTGTCAGTATCGCAACACCCAAAATAAAAATTAGTAAGTACGTCATTTATTTATCGAACAAGGTTGGTAAATACTCGTCTATCTCGCGCTGCTCGAGATCATAAAAGTTTTTCTCGCGGTCGTGGAGGTCGTCTGCGAGCGCCTTGCCCACAAAGCGCCAATGCCACGGCTCGTACACGTAGTACGAGTTGCCTTTAGGATAGCTCAGTACAAAACCGTACTTGTACGCGTACTTGCTCAGCCACTCATACGCTTGTGTCTTGTCAAACGACTCTACAAGTCCCTCTTGGCGCGAGCCCGAGAGGTCGATGGTGGTACCCAGCTGGTGCTCGGAATAGCCCTGGTCTGCGCTAAATGCGTTGGCCGTGCCTGCGCCATAGGTTACCGTATAGGCGCTTTTGAGCGCCTTTTGCTCATCAAACGAGCGGTAGGACGAGCGCACGTACATATCAACGCCGTCATCCTTGGCTTCATTAAGCATGTCCTCCAGGTATGGCAGGACCTGTGCGTTTATCTTTTCAGCCCGCGCCTCGTTGTAGGTAAACTCCTTCTCTATCTGGGCCAGCCTTGCGGGAGCATAGTGTTCGTTTAAAAAGAACACCTTAGAGTACTTCTGCAGCAGCTCGCGGTCGGTGTCCTTGAGCTTCTCCAGTATGTCTACCGTGCCCGATATGTCACCCACCTTATTTTCAAACCCGCCCAGGCGCTCCTGCACCGCAGCCAATGCCTGCTGTGCCGCATACAGCTGGTCTGAGAGGCTTGTCACCTTCTGCTCAAGCTCTGCGGTCGAGCTTGCCATCGCCTGGACGCTTGCCTGTACACCCGTGTAGCCCCACACGCCTGCTGCGCCCAGCAGGACAAAAGCCACACCGCCCACAAGCGTTTGCCACGGTATATGCGCCAGGCGCTGCATACCACCAAGTGTAGCAGACCAAGGGTTACCTGCCCCGGCTCAGCGCCCACTTAACTGATCTGCTTATAGGTTTGTCACTGCGGTGGATGCAGCCAATCCAGCAGCACGGGCGCCGCTCGCCGCTTTTCATCTTCGATAGAGCTTTTTTGATCCGCAGTCCTCTGGTTTCTGCTTTTTTGCCCGATATCACCCAACAGATCCACTCCTGGCGCGCCAGGGGCGTGATATCCGCCCACAGTGCCGCCACCTTTTTGTCCGAGGCAATAGCCCTTTTAAAGTCCGGGGGCAGCGTATGCATATGGGTATTGTAGCAAAATAAAAAAACCACCCCGGGACGCCGGGGCAGTTGCAGTTTCTTGCTAGATCCAACGCGGCTGGATAGTGGTTCTACCTACCATTTCTTCCATCTGCACATACGCCTCGCGCGAAAACGCGTTGACCCGCCGCCCTTTTAACAGGACCTCCGCAGTAAGCTGACCGCGGGCCTCGTGCTCCATCATGTCGTGCAGGCTCAAGTGATGAACATCCATGGGCTCGCCGACCGGAGTACCGTGGTCGCCGTCTACAAAGTAAAACTGCATGGGTTTGTTTTCCCAATGCCTGCGCAGCCAATACTCGATGCGGCAGAACACACGCACCACCCTGCTTTTTGGATGCGACTTGGCGATAAGGTCGACTTCTTTAGAGAACTTTTCTAGGTGGCTCACAATCTCCTCCTCATGGGTATCTGCACCTGGGCACAAAATACCCTAGCCCTGCCTAAAAGTCGAGGTTACTTGCCCGAGCGGCCTGCGCGGTAGCCAAGCGTAAACACTGTGTACATACCCGCAAAGATAATAGCCGCCCACACCGCCACAATGAGGAGATTGGGCCCCTCCGGGTCGTTGATAAGCATAAACGAGAGCCTCGAGAGGATAACAGACGCGATGCCCAGCCCGATTAATATGGTCTTTTTTGACATATGCTCTATAACCCGAAGTATACCCGCAAGGTTCTCTACTCAAAGCAAAGCCGTATAGGAGAGAGAGGCAAGGACCAGATAGGTAAAGATGGTGGTTACCTTAGATGATGAGAAGAACTTAAACGCGGTGCCCAGCGAGCGCCGGGGAGTGAACGGGTTACCGCCCAGCATATTTTCAGAATGTATCTCGTCCAGCGCCAGGTGGCTCAAAAATCCTGCCCCTACCGCCGCGGCAAACACCATAGAGAGTGTCTCGCCCTGCTCCAGATGCTTGGCGACAAGAAACACACTCAAGGAGACGATGCCCATAGCGGGTATCGAGTGCATCATCCCCCTATGCTCGGTAAAGTTTTTAAATATCGCTCCCGCGATAAACCACACAGCAAAGACCGTTGCGACCGGTGCTCCAATGAGCATGTAGAGCGTCTGGGGCGGGTGCGCAAGCAGGTAGTAGAGCACCACCCCGCCGCACGCGAGTGTAAAGGTGCCAAAAATAAGGTAAAACGGCGTGCCTGTGTCGTGGTCGAGGTCGGGCAAGAATGAGCCCATAATACTCACAACAAATAAGATACTAAGAAGGAGCGGGTCTGTCACAATTGCATAAAAGTAGAGCAGTACGACCCCCACCGCGGCGACAATCGCGCCCACGGTTATATGGTCCTTAAACATCGCCATCCGGCTATTTTACCCCTGTTTGCTGGGAGACTAGGGATCGGTCAGGAATAAATTATACGCCGTCGCGTAGAATTTTTCACGACCCTGCCTCGCTCCCAAGCGTGCTCGCTTGGGGCCCGCTCCGGCTTTCGATCCCTAGCCGTACGCAACCCCGTTGCGTACTTCTCCCATCTTCATTACTTCGTATTCAGCTGGGAGACTAGGGATCGAACCTAGATTCACGGCTTCAAAGGCCGCTGTCCTACCATTAGACGATCTCCCAATAAGGCCATACTATCAAATCCCCACCCACATTACAAAACAAATTTAACACCCCGACAAACTTGAGAATGTCAGGATGCTGTAATGGGTAACTTTTTAAAAAAGTCTTGGTTTTAATGAGCATGACTACCAACCCGTTTTTGAACGCCCTTGCGGCTTTTGGCTATATTGTCGCCGTCGTGCTCGCCATATTTTATGCCGGACCGCTTCTTGGCGGGCCCAACGGCGAAGACACCATCTTTATCCCCATGGCCATGCTTAGCCTGTTTGTATTCTCTGCGGCAACCATGAGCTATATCGTGCTCTACCAGCCCCTGGTACTGTTTCTTGAAAATAAAAAACCGGAGGCGGCGAACCTCTTCCTTAAAACCATAGGTACTCTGGGCGTCTTTATGGTAGCCCTCTTTGTGCTCCAGCTTGTCTTTGCCCGTTAAAGAAAAAGCCCCGCAGGTTGCTGCGGGGCTTTTTTCGTAATCAGAACGTATATGCAACAGGTTTGTTGCGGTCTGCCAAAAGGTCGTTGTGCCTGAATATAAACGCCCGGACACTTCGCGCGCGCCTGGCGGTCTCCAGAAGTTCGTGCAGTTCATCCTGTTGGACAAACCGCAGGGGTCCCATCGTGTCGTCCTCGATGGCGACAGGAGCCCCGCGCTGTATGGTCACCTCGAGCGCACTTAAAGCAAGCTCGACGAGTTTCTTCCGGACATCAAGCGTCTGTGCCGCAAGCCGCTTTCTGCGCCACTCAATGAACCAGCGGCGCCAAAAAGGCTTCTGCTCGTGTCCAGAGGCTATCCAGCGAAAGAAAGCCTCCCTGCGCATGCGCAACACCTGCATGTAGCGCACATGGCTCGTAAGCGCGGCATGGATGTCGTATATCCGCACCACCAGCACGATCCGCTTGCCGTCGAGTGCCCGCGAATAGGCCTCATGTGCAATCTGCGAAAAGCTTTGCGTCTTAACCAGCACAAACTCAAGCTGTGCAATATTGTCGGGCATGTGCCCCTCCCTCGTTCCGGTCCATGGCACACCTTACGACAGCGTACGGTAGAGCGCAAGCTCCAGCGGGATCTGCGGCATGGGGCTGCGGGAAGTTTCCAAGAGGGCTGTGATGAGCTCTGTGAGCAGGTTTGAATTTATGGCAGCGCCGTCTTTGCCCGAGAGTTCCTTAAGCAAGGCAACGTCGTCTGCGCCAAACTGCCCCGAGAGTCCGCTCTCGGTCTTCGGAGCAAAGCGCAGCAAGAGCACAGCCCGCACTTTGGCGAGCGCGAGCAATATAAATGTCTTGGCGTCTGCTCCGCTCTCAAGCGCTGTGTGGAATGTCGAGATGGCTGTGTCCATATCTTTGGCAGAAAGCGCACGCAAAAAGGTATTGACTGTCTGCGCAGCCGGCGCGCCCACGACACGCGCCACCTCCTCCTCTGTCAGCTTCTCGTCACTGCTTATAGTGAGCACCTTTTGCAAAATACCCAGCGTATCGCGAAACGCCCCCTCGCCCATCAATGCCACAAGCTCTGCGGCGGCGGGCGTCATAGAGGCACCCTCTTTCTTAACCACATCGAGTACCAGGGCTTTAAGCACTTCGTGGCTTGGTTTTTTAAAGCTAAACACCTGGCAGCGCGAGATGATGGTCTCGGGCACCCTGTCGAGCTCGGTGGTGGCGAGCACAAACACGGCATGCGCCGGCGGCTCCTCGAGCGTCTTTAAGAAGGCACCCCAGGCGTCTTTGGTGAGCGCGTGGGCCTCGTCAATAATGTAGAACTTGTAGGTTGAAGCAAACGGCAACGTGGAGACCCCCTCGCGCAGTGCGCGTATCTCCTCGATGCCGCGGTTTGATGCGGCATCCATTTCATAGATATCCTGCGGGTCGGTCTCAAGCGCGTTTGCCAAAATGCGCGCCATACTAGTCTTGCCGGTGCCGCGCCCGCCCGCAAAGAGATACGCATGCGCGAGCTTGCCGCTTTTGACAGCGGCCTCGAGCACGCTCACCACGTGCTCCTGCCCGCGCACCTCCTTAAAGGTCTGCGGCCGGTACGCCCGGTAGAGGCTCACCGGAGCGCGCTCCTGAGATTCTGCCTTCTTAGCCATCCTGCCCAGTATACCCTTGTGTACTTATTTGCGCTTGATGACGCGCTTGGCGGTGCGGGTTACGGCTTTGGTGGCGCGGGACGCCGCCTTGGTCGCAGGGCTTGCCTTGGTACGGGCCTTTTTAACATGGGCCCACGACTCCTTAAACCCCTTAGCCGCCTCGCCCAGCTCCTCAACTGCATCTGCGGCCGACTGCACCACCTTCTCTATGGTTCCTTTTTTTGTAGCCATGCTTACAGCATGTCAGGATGTGCCTTAAGCCAGGATGAAATTGTCTCCTCCACCTCTTGTGCGTTTGTTGTCTCCATAAGTTCTGCGCGCAGCTCGCGGGCGCCGTCAAACCCCTCTACATAGGCCTTAAAGTGCTTTTTCATAATCGCAAAGCTCTTGATGTCGCCCAAAAGCTCCTCAAACAGCTTCGTGTGCTCCACGGCAATCTGCAAACGCTGTTTAACTGTTTTTGCCTCATCCAAGTTGGCAAATAACCACGGCGTGCCAAAGATGCCGCGGCCAATCATGACCCCGTCGCAGCCTGTTTCTTTAACACGCGCGTGCGCCTCCTCCAGGTTTTTGACATCGCCGTTGCCGAGTATAACAGCGCTGCTCCCTACCTCGTTGCGGATCTCGACCGCGCGCTTGACCCTGTCCCAATGCGCATCCACCTTGCTCATCTCTTTGCGTGTGCGGGCGTGGATGGTGACCGCCGCCGGGTTGGCTAAGAGAAGTTTCCGCAGCCACTCATCTAATATGTCTTTGTTGTAGCCAAGGCGGGTCTTAACACTCACGGGGATATTGGGGCACCCACGCTTGGCCGCGGCAATAACCTCCAGAGCAATATCGGGAGTGGTAATGAGTTTAGCGCCCGCCCCCTGCTTCTCAATAGACTTGTCCGGGCACCCCATGTTGATGTCTACACCGTCAAAGCCAAGGTCCTGCGCGAGCCTCGCGGCCTTCTCCATGGTCTCTGGGTTAGAGGTAAAGAGCTGGGCCACTATCGGCCTCTCTGCCTCGCTGTACACCAGGTCGCGCATCAGTTTTGCCTTGCCCTCGGGGGTCGCGAGTATAAGGCCGTCGGCAGACACAAACTCTGTCCATGTTACATATGATGCCCCGCCCGGCACCTTGGAGTACTTGGCGATGAGTTTACGGAAGGCCGCGTCTGTTACATTGGCCAGAGGCGCAAGCGCCATCACCGGCCGCGGTATGTTGTCCCAGAAGTTTTTCACGGGCACACTCTACACTACTTTAGTTTGTAATACAGCTTGTCGCCAAAGCGCAGATCGAGATAAAGGAACTCCTCTAGTGCGTGCTCCAAAAACGGTCCGGCGGTAAGCGCCACAGAAAAGCGCTCAAACGTGTCACCCGAGGCATCGCCGAGCGCAAACTTGAGCGTAAAGCCGTTATCAAACTCGGCCTCCACGTCGGCATGGTTGTCTATCGAGACAGTTTCAATCCTGCTGGTGGCAACCTTTTGCGAGAGTGCATCTACCAGGGAGAACAGTGCCTCAAACTGGTCGGCGTTCAGGTATTGGCGCGGGAGCTTGGCTCCTATTGTGGCACCATGGTACTTAACAAAA
This sequence comes from uncultured Candidatus Saccharibacteria bacterium, assembly GCA_964566795.1. GTDB lineage: Bacteria > Patescibacteriota > Minisyncoccia > Phycocordibacterales > SBAW01 > GWA1-54-10. Next base: position 246,204 of record CAZMIU010000001.1, read on the forward strand.
CTCTCTGTCTCCCCGGCCCGCGCGTACACCACGCCCTCTTGGTCCATTAAGTAGCAGTCGCTCCCCTGGCACCACAGGCTTTTTGGCTCGCGCTCTACAACCTCTACCTCGATAGTATGAAAGTCGCCCGCATGCACATCGGCCACCCTCAGCTCCGGGAAGCTTGATAAGAGCCCCTCGGCAATTTTATCCTTGGGATATAAAAAGATATTGCGCCGCGGTATGACAAACAGATAGCGCCCCGCAATCTGGGACTCGACATAGTGCGTGATAGTCGTGGTGGCCAGCACAGAGACACCCGACACGGCAACCTGGCGGATTTGGACAAACGGAATATAAGAGATGCCTACCAGTATGGCGCACAGTATAAACAGCGCCCCAACACAGACTAGTGCCAAGCGCACGCGGCGCCTTTTGCGCCGCGCTCTCAGTTTAGATTGTGGTAGCTCGACCCGAGCCATGTACCCAGTATAAACGACGTTATACCACCACCTTCTCAAGCTTGGTCTTGCCGCCCATATAAGGACGCAGAGCCTCTGGCACGCTAATCGAGCCATCCTCCTCTTGGTAGTTTTCCATAATAGCGATGAGCGTGCGACCGATGGCGTAGGCAGTGGCATCGTTCATATGTACAGGCTCCACAGTGCCGTCTGCGCGCTTCAGGCGCGAGTTGAGGCGGCGTGCCTGATACCCGCCCATGTAGTCAGAGGTCTGAGTTTCGCGATAGGTGTTCTGGCCGGGCATCCACGACTCGATATCAAACTGGCGCTGGTCCGGGCCGCCCATGTCGCCGGTGCAGGCAATAATGACCTGATACGGGATCTTGAGACGCTGCATAAGCTCCTCCTGCACCGCCACAAACAGCTCTTGCTCCGCGTAGCCGTCTTCCGGTTTGGCAAACGACTCCATCTCGATTTTGTCGAACTGGTGCTGACGCAAGATACCGCGCGTGTCTTTGCCCGCCGCGCCAGCCTCGCGCCTAAACGCAGTCGAGTATCCCACATAGCGTATGGGCAGGCGGTCCTCAGCGATAACCTCATCCATATGTAGCGGCCCCAGCGTGTGTTCGGCCGAGCCCACAAGCACCGTGTCCTCATCAAATACGTAGCGCTCATCACGGGGCTCGAGCCGCGCCATGCGGTTCATCACCTGCGGGCGCATCATAACCGGCACCACAACCGGCACAAACGGCTTGTCCGACAGGCTGAGGCCCGCCTTCTCAATTATCTTCTTTAACTCCTCGCGCGAGGTCAAAATAGACATGCACAGCTGAATAAGTGCAAATTGCATCAGCGCGAGGTCACCCTTTAAAAATGTAAAGCGCGCGCCGGAAATTTCTGCGGCCTTTTCGTTGTCGATAAGCCCAAGCGCTTTACCCAAGTCCCAATGCGCCTTAGGTGCAAATGTAAACTGCGGCTTCTGCCCCCATTGCCGCACCACCTGGTTGCCGGACTCGTCAGGGCCCACGGGCGTGTCGGCCGAGGGAATGTTGGGAATCTGCACGAGCAGTGAGACAAGCTCCTTCTCTACCTCGGCATATTTTTCCTCAATAGCCCTGCCCTCTTCCTTAAGGCGCTTGCCTGCCTCGCCGTCGCGGGCGGCCTGTGCCTCGCCGCGTTTTCTGTTAACCTCGCTAATGTCGCCGGCGAGCTTTTTGCGCTCATCGGCCAGGGCAACAACGCGGTCGAGGTCAACGACCCCCTCCTTGTTTTTATTCTTCATCGCCGCACGGACGATGTCGGGGTTCTCCCGTATAAATTGCACATCAAGCATAGAGCGTGTAAAACAATCGTACAATGCAATTCCCTATCCGCCAACTGGCGCACAGCGAATACCCGCCGCTCCTCAAAGAGATCCCGGGCAAGGACTACCCGACTCATTTATATATACGCGGGGCTCTGCCTGACCCCGGGGTCACCTACCTGTGCGTTGTCGGCTCGCGCGCCACGAGCGTGTATGGCCGCCGGGTTACCCAGAGCCTTATCGCCGGGCTTGCGGGGTATCCCGTGGCAATAGTCTCTGGCATGGCGCTTGGTATTGATGGCGAGGCGCACAAGGCCGCTCTCGATGTGGGGCTCCCAACCGTGGCAGTACTCCCCTCATCACTCGACGAGAAGAGCATGTACCCTAGCACCAACAAAGCGCTCGCGCAGCGCATACTCTCGCACGGTGGTGCACTGATAAGCGAGTACCTAGAGCCGCACAAGGCAGCCATACACGACTTCCCCAAGCGCAACCGTATCGCCGCAGGCATGTCTGTTGCCGCACTTATAATAGAGGCGGGAGAAAAGTCGGGCACGCTTATCACAGCCCGCCTCGCACTCGACTACAACCGCGAGGTGCTGGCAGTGCCGCACGAACTCGGTAAAGAAACTGGCGCCGGTGTAAACCGCCTCATCAGAGAGGGTGCCACGCTTGTGAGAAGTTCAAACGATATTTTAGAAGTCCTCGGATTTACACCAATTGAGAAGCCCACTCAGGGGATACTCCCCGCCGATTTAAACGAGACCGAGGCGGCAGTACTTGGGGTTATCAATGGACCAACAGAAAGAGACTCACTTATAGAGGAGGCGGGGCTCACTGCTCAAGAGGCCAATATCGCGCTCTCCTCGCTGCTCCTCAGAGGTCTTATAGTAGAGCGTCTGGGCAAGATTGAGCGGGCATAGTTGACATGTCGCCTTTTGAGGCGTAGCGTATATAGTGGTACTGGAAAGGGGTGCACACATGAGCCTATACGTTTCTGACGAACACGGACTGGGGACTTTTGACATGGCGCTGGTGGTCTTGGCCACCATATCGATCGAGGAGTACCTCGAACGCAATCGAAAGATTGCGAAGCGCTTTTGCGATCGGCGTCAGCGTACAAGACCCCGCTTCAACGAATCTCGTTGGACACTGCCTCAGAAGGAGCGTTAGCACTGTGTAGCAGTTGCGTTTGAGTAAGCCCCGCACGTTCTGTGCGGGGCTTTTCTTTCCTCCACCGATTTGACATATGGTACTGTAGTACGGTATCACTCTCTCTTGTGCGCGCACCGCGTTCAAAAGAGCCTCATTCATACTCAATGAAACTCGTCATAGTAGAGTCACCGGCAAAAGCCAAAACAATAGAGAAGTATTTAAAGACGATAGACAAGTCGGGCAACTTTACCGTGCGCGCCTCGGTAGGCCACGTGCGCGACCTCCCCAAGTCCAACAAAAAGGCCATCGATATCCCGGCGGGCTTTGTCCCCCACTACGAGGTAGTGCCGGGCAAGGCGCATGTGATAGCGGAGCTTAAGGACCTGGCTCACAAAGCCAAGGAGGTGATACTGGCAACCGACCCCGACCGCGAGGGCGAGGCTATTGCGTGGCATATAAAGGAAGAGCTCAAGCTTAAAAAGCCCGACCGCATCGTCTTCCACGAGATTACCCCCGAGGCTATTGGCGAGGCTCTGGAACATCCGCGCAAAATTGATGACAACCTACGCTACGCACAGGAGGCACGCCGCGTGCTTGATAGGCTTGTGGGCTACGACCTCTCCGGCCTTATCTGGAAAAAGGTCCGCTACGGGCTCTCGGCCGGCCGCGTGCAGAGCCCGGCGCTGCGCATATTGATGGAGCGAGAGCGCGAGATACGCGCGTTTGTGCCCGAGACATTTTATGTAATTACGGCAGCAACCCACACACCGGGCAAAGAACACTTGTCCCTCACTTGTGTTGAGGAGCCCCGTGACAAAAAAGAGGCTGAAAGGATAGTCGAGGCGGCCAAGCAGGGCCTGACTGTGTCTGAGGTGAGCGAGACAGAGGCCAAGCGCTCGCCCCGTGCGCCCTACACCACCTCAACACTCCAGCAGTCGGCATCATCGCGGCTGGGCTTCTCGCCATCCAACACCATGCGCATTGCGCAAAAGTTGTACGAGGCCGGGCATATTACCTACATGCGCACCGACTCGACCAACTTGGGCGCACCTGCACGTGCCTCGATACTCGCCATGGTCGAGAAAAAGTACGGCAAAGAGTATGTAGAGTCGCACACCTACGCCGCCAAGAGCAAAAACGCCCAGGAGGCACACGAGGCAATACGCCCCACGCATATCGAGAAGGAGTCTGCGGGACTTACGCCCGAGCAAAAAAAGCTCTACGAGCTTATCTGGCGCCGCACCATTGCAAGCCAGATGAGCGATGCCAAAATCTTGCGCACAAAAATTGAGGCCACTACAGGCGACGCAAAAATCCCCGCGTTTGCCGCAACAGGCAGCCGCGTGCTGTTTGACGGCTGGCTTAAGGCCGACACAGCGGCCCGCGGCGAGGATGTGGAGCTGCCTAAAACATCTAAGGGCGAGGAGCTCGATGTAAAAGACGTGGACATGGAGGAGAAGCAAACCACCCCGCCTGCGCGCTACACCGAGGCCGGCCTTATTAAGGAGCTCGAAAAGAGAGGGATCGGGAGACCTTCGACATATGCAAGTATTATGAAAACTCTTGCAGACAGAGGGTACGTTGAGAAAGAAGGCAGATCACTCAAGCCTACGGATACGGGAGACGTTGTCTCGACATTCCTCGAGGAGTACTTCCCTACCTATATCTCGGACACCTTTACCGCCGAGATGGAGGACGAGCTCGACCAGATTGCCGATGGTACGCGTGAGTATGCCAAAACGCTTAAAGATTTTTATACCCCCTTCCTCAAGGAGGTAAAACTCAAAGACAAAGAGGCGGGCAAGATTACCGACCTGGGGCCCGCACCCAAGGAGTTTGCCTGCCCCGTGTGCGGCAAGCCTATGGTGTTTAAGCTCTCGCGCCAGGGCAAGTTTATGTCGTGCTCGACATTCCCCGACTGCGTTGGTGCACGCACTGAAGCTGGCGAGGTGATATCAAACGAGCCGGCCAAGCCTATTGGCAACCACCCAGATTCCGGCGAGCCTATATATGTGCTCTCGGGCCGCTTTGGACCGTATGTACAGCTGGGCGGCGAGCCCACCGGCAAAGTTAAAAAGGGCGAGCCCAAACCCAAGCGCGCCTCTGTGCCTAAAGAAAAAGACCCGGCTACTGTCACTATTGAGGAGGCCGCCACCTACCTTGCACTCCCGCGCGAGCTCGGGCCCCATCCGGAGACCGGCGAGATGATTACTGCATCTATTGGCCGCTTTGGGCCGTTTGTGGTGCACCAGAAAGACTTCCGCTCTCTTAAGGTAGACTCGCCGTACGACATAACCCTTGAGCGCGCCCTTGAGATATTTAAAGAAGAGAAAAAGAAGCGCGGATTCGCCCGCAAAAAGAAAGCGGAGTAGAAAAGCAAAAGGCCACCAAAGATGAGCGGCCCAGTGCCGGCTCCTTTCGGTGGCCTTATTTCTGTCGGGACAACTTGAGCATGCGCTCGGTCTTGTCCGCATGACCTTTCTTGTCGATGAAGTACCCCGCTACAAGGAAGAGTGCTGTGATGAGCGAACCGACACCCAGCACCCAGCCGGCCAGCAAATACATGGTGGCCGACTGATTGTTGACATAGAGATAGAAGTTCCCGATGCTGTTCAGGAACATGATGAAGTCAAAGATCGCAAGCCGGCGAATTGACTTCATTTTGTCCTTCCAGACGCCGGCCAGATATTCCTGTGTCTCCTGCACCGCTTCGGCAGTGCGGGTATCCGGGTGACGAATGATGTTGCAATCGTTCATGGCACATCTCCTGTTGATTAACTGGTTGAAAGGACTAGAACTTAACACATAGTATACCCCCAAACGGGCATATTGTCAATAGTAGTAAATAGGGCTATACTTAGCGGTACTTATGCCCATCCCGTCTGTGCAGGAGATCACTTCCAAAATGAGCGCGCCCTCTAAGGCCGACCGCGCTTTGGTGGAAAAAGCATACGCGTTTGTAGAGCTGGCCCACAAAGACCACAAGCGCTTTTCGGGTGAGCCGTACCTGGTGCACCTGGCCGAGACCGCGCGCATGCTCGCCGAGCTTGGTATGTCTGCCAAGACAGTTGCAGCAGGATTACTGCACGACTCTATAGAGGACGTGGGCGTCACCCCCGAGCAGATTGAGCAGGAGTTTGGCAAAGAGATACGCTTTTTGGTTGAGGGTGTTACCAAACTCGGCCGGTACAAATACCGCGGTGCCGAGCGCCACCGCGAGTCTCTGCGCAAACTCTTGGTGGCCACCGGCAAAGACGCGCGCGTACTCATCATCAAGCTCATGGACCGCCTGCACAACATGCGCACGCTCGAGCACGTGCCACCGGAAAAGCGGCAGCGCATCGCACTTGAGACCTTGGAGATTTATGCGGCTATCGCACACCGCTTAGGTATGGGCGTGGTGCGCCGCGAGCTAGAGGACACCGCGTTTAAATACGCCTACCCCGCGGAGTATAAAGAGATCAAGCAGCTTGTCACCGAGCAGAGCGAGGCCACGCAGGAGCGCCTGCAGACCATGGCGCGCACGCTCAGAAAGGAGCTGGCCAAAAACGGCCTGACCAAGTTTCATACCGACTACCGGGTTAAGGGGCTGTGGAGCCTGTACCAAAAGCTCAAGCGCAAGGGCGGCGATATTAGCAAGGTGTATGACATCGCCGCGGTGCGCGTGATTATGCGCTCTGTAGAGGACTGCTACCGCGTGCTGGGGCTCGTGCACAACCTCTGGCAGCCCCTGCCCAACAAAATTAAAGACTACATCGCCTTCCCCAAGCCAAACGGCTACCAGGGCTTGCACACCACCGTGTTTGTGGGCGACGGCGGCATTGTCGAGATACAGATCCGCACCGAGGATATGCATCGCGAGTCGCAGTACGGTATCGCCGCGCACGTGGCCTACAAAGAGGGGCATGGCTCATCCACGGGCGGGCAGTCGAGCTTTGACTGGATCAAGAGCTTGCTCCCCTCCTTTAGGCGCGACAAGAAAGAGGCCGATGTTACGCCAGACGGCGTGGTGCGGGCCACCCAGAGCCGCTACGGCGGGCCGGCTGCGCCGGAGTGGCTCGAGGAGTTAAGCGAGGAGGCCACCGACCCGGAGTTTGAGAACACGCTCAAGACCGACATCTTTACGCATCGCGTGTTTATCTTTACCCCCAAGGGCGACGTGGTAGACCTGCCCTCGGGCTGCACGCCGCTCGATTTTGCCTACGCAATACATAGTGACATTGGCGACCACGTGTTTGCCGCCAAGCTCAACGGCAAGCTAGTACCCTTAGACACCACGCTCCACAACGGCGACATTGTAGAAATCCAGACAAAAAAGAGCGCGCACCCCACTAAAAAGTGGCTCGACTCGGCCAAAACAACGCTGGCCCGCCGCCACATCCGCCTGGCGCTCGAGAAACAGTCTGAGAGCACTAAATAGCCCCGACGCTTAGGTCGGGGTCCCGACCGGCACGCCGCGTCGGGAAGAAACTAGATCGAAAATGAACTAGGGTCGAAGGTGTTTTCGTCCTTCTCTTTTTCTTCTTTACTGCGGTCGTCCAAGCTGTTGCTGTCCTCTTGAGCGGGGCCTTGAGCGAGGGCGGCGGCAGAAGTTTCATCAGAAATAGTCTGGCCTGCCGGGGGCAGGAGACCCGAGGACTTTTCTGATGAAACTTCTGCCGGAGCTAATTTTGCAGCGGCAACTTTTGTTGCCAGGTTGGCAAAGATAACGCGCAGGTCGTCCTCGCCCATAAAGTCGATAACGAGCTTGCCGCCGTTTTCTTTTGTTTCAATTGCCACGCGGGTGCCAAGCACCTCGCCAAGCTGGCGCTCCATGTCTAAAATCTCGGGCGAGTACAAGTACTCTTTCTTGCGCACCTTATCAAACGCGATACGGCGGGCGATACTCTCGGTGTCGCGCACCGTTAAGCGCTTGACCATAATCTCCCTAAAGAGCGTGTTTTGCTCCTCTGGCCTGTCGCCTAGCATCAACAGCGGCCTGGTGTGACCCTCGCTAATCTTGCCCTCCTTAAGAGCGGTAAGCATCTCCTCGGGGAGTGCGAGCAGGCGTATCGAGTTGGAGACGTATTCCCTGCTTTTGCCCACCTTCTCGGCAACCTCGGCATGCTTAAAGCCAAACTCCTTTACAAGCTGCTCAAAGGCCTTGGCACGGTCTACCGGGTTTAGGTCCTCGCGCTGGAGGTTCTCTACGATAGCGAGCTCGAGCTTGGTTTTGTCGTCATCCTCGGCCTCGCGGATAAGCGCGGGCACCGTGGCCACGCCGGCAATTTTGGAGGCGCGCAGGCGGCGCTCCCCCGCCACCAACTCGTACTCTGTGGCTATGCCGCCGTCTGGCTTGATGATCTCTTTGCGGGTAACCGTGAGCGGCTGGATGACGCCGTACTGGCGTATCGAGCGGGCCAGGTCGTTGAGCTTCGCCTCATCAAACTCGCGGCGCGGCTGAAACGGGTTTGGCTTAATCTTGTCTACCTCGACCCAAAAAATGGCGTTGTTGTAAAACTGCGACATTGGCGATATTCTAACACGTAAGCCGGAGTGGCGTAATGGTAGCCGCGCTCGACTCAAAATCGAGTCCCGCAAGGGGTGGGAGTTCAAGTCTCCCCTCCGGCACAAATTGGTTTTTTATAGCCCGTGTGGTAGCCTGCAGGGCGGACTTCCAATAGCAGCAAAGGTGTTCTATGCAAAATCTCAGAAAAGCGCTGGCGAGAGCCGGCGCAGTGCTTGAGGGCAATTTCTTTTTCGCCCTCAAAAAGGAAGGCAATGTCTCCTGCAAGTACATCAACATGGACCCGGTCTTTACCAAGCCCGACCTGGTGATGGAGATCGGCGCCATGCTGATTGAGCCCTGGAGAACAGACATGATCGCCCTGGTTGCTCCGGCGGTGGGCGGGATACCGCTACTCTATGCGGCGGCAGACGCACACCAGCTTACCCCTCCGGTCGCATGGGCCGACAAACAAGCCGGTAGCACGTTTGCCTTTGAGCGTGCGGGCTTTGCCCAGGCGCTCAAGGGCCGCAGGGTCCTCCTCCTTGAGGATGTTGTCTCGACCGGTAGCTCGGGCCGCGCAGTTGCTGATCTTGTCCGCGATGCCGGCGGTGAGATGATCGGCGCCTCGTTTGTCTGGAACCGCGGCAACGTCACCGCCGAGCAGGTAGGGGTACCCGAACTCTACTCGCTCATCAACGAGTCGGTCGACGTGTACAAGGCCGGCGAGCACCCCAAGTGGGGCGAGTGGCCGCTGGTTAAGAACATCGGCCACCCCGAGTACTACCCGGATTATCCGGGGATCAAGATTACAGTCTAGTACAACAAGCAGAGTCGGCAGCACATACAATGCTGCCGATTTTCTTTTTTATACAAACAGGATAGATTGGGCTTGTGCACAAGCCAAAACTGATAGCCGTTGTGGGCCCTACCGCCTCGGGCAAGACCAGCCTGGGCATTTACCTTGCCCAAAAAGTTGGGGGCGAGATTATATCGGCCGACTCCCGCCAGGTGTACAAAGGGCTCGACATTGGCACCGGCAAGGTGACCAAACGCGAGATGGCTGGCGTCCCCCACCACCTGCTGGACGTGATATCGCCCAAAAAGCAGTACTCCGTAGACATGTTTGTTAAACAAGCGACCAAAGCCGCCTGTTTGATATATCAAACAGGCAATGTCCCCGTGCTTGTGGGTGGGACGGGGTTATACATAGATACGTTTGTGGGGCGCATGATGTATGCCGAGGTGCCGCCCAATGAGACACTGCGAAAAAAACTCGCACGCAAGACCGCCCCGGAGCTCTTTGCTCTGCTCCAAAAAGCCGACCCTGCCCGCGCCCAGACTATAGAGAAGGGCAACCCCCGCAGGCTCATACGTGCTCTGGAGATTGCCAAGGCCATAGGCAAGTCCCCCGCTCCCACCACCGAGCTTATGTATGACGTGCTCTGGATTGGTCTTAACCCTGCGCCAGAAAAACTTAAGGCAAACATACACAAGCGCCTTAAGGCGCGCATAAAGCAGGGCATGGTCGCCGAGGCCAAACGCCTGCACAAAGCAGGAGTATCGTACAAGCGCATGGACGAGCTGGGGCTTGAGTATCGCTACCTGGCAAGAGTCCTGCGCAACAGAAGGGCACCTTCTGCAAGCCAAGTTGCAGAAGGTGCCCTTCTGCAAGAGTTGGAGAAGGCTATAAACGACTATGCCAAGCGCCAGGTGCGCTGGTTTACACGCAACTCTGACATACACTGGGTCACCTCTAAAACCGATGCTCTACGGCTCGCAAAAAACTTCCTTTCGCGATACTATGCCCCTACGGGCGATTAGTTTAATGGTAGAACAGCGGTCTCCAAAACCGCTAGTGAGGGTTCGATTCCTTCATCGCCCGCCGAGACGCAGTCCAACGCTTCGGTCGGACCCCGACCACTTCGTGCGTCGGGGTTATCCACAGCCCCCTCTTGCAAGACACGATACGGGTGTATTGTTAGTGGGCTAGTATATGGAGCTTACCTAGCAATAGGCTAAGCAAAGTATACTAGCACAAAGAACCTCTGCCCTTGGCAGAGATTTTTTGTGCGCAGACGGAGAGTAAGAAAAAAAACCGGCCTAGTGGCCGGATTCTTTCTTACTTCTTGGCCTCCTTAAAGAGGACGTGCTTGCGGAGCACTTTGGAGTACTTCTTAAGCTCGATCTTGCGGGTAACAAGCTTCTTGTTTTTGCGCGTCCAATACACCTCCCCGGTGGCGGCGTGCTTAAGGATTATCAGTTTGTCCTGTGACATTGCCCAATAACCTTACCAAATAGCCCTATTTTTGGCAACCTAGGGCACCTATTTGACGATAGTAAAGCCTGATCCGGTTGTATAAGCCATTACTTGCCCCGGTTGGTACGTATTGCCGTCCCAGTCATGGCGCACTATATTGGTGCCCTCATCAGGACTCTCGCGTGTAGGTATATACAACGCCAGATACCCTCCAACAATGACGTTTGCGGTAGCAATCTCCGCGCCTGCAAGAGTAGTGAACACTTTTACCCAAGTACCATTCCTCTTTTGGTAGATATCAAATGTGCATCCTCCTGTCCCACAGAAACTCATCATAGTCTCGTACACCAGAGCCTCAGGGGCACCGTCTTGGTTGAGATCTACCATGGCAACATCTATTGCCGTCTCGTTTAATTTTGGAAATATCTCCTTATTAAGCGCGAAGTCGCTTGCGTATAGCTTATAAATCTCACCTTCAGCACCTTGAGACGCCTGGTCAACCCGTTTAAACGCCACACGCTGCCCGAGCAAAGCACGATACAGGGTGTCATATGCTTTATCGTAGTCTTGCAGGGTTTGACCCTGTGTCCCCTGCCTGGGCTGACTTGAAACACCCACGGTTGAGCGGCCGTTAAACGTTGAGTTTGGGTCGGTGGTGTTTGGGTTTGTCGTTGGTGTGGCTTTTGGACTTAAGACAAACCATGCAATACCAACCACTACCACGACAACCGCGATAGCTATGGCAAGTATTTTTGTAGCAAGAGGATTCATAGTGTGTATTGTACGGTACTAGCGACAGGCGGTATTAACATAACTTACAGCGTTTGGGGGGACTCCTCCTGCTTTTATCACGTTGCCTGCACCCTGGAAGTAAGCTGCCGCAGTTATCTGGCACTCGCCGTACTGTTGGCGCAGCGAGGCAAGTGCAGGCAGAGTGCGCATTTGCTCTATATATTGCACACCGAGCCTGGTCCCCAACTGCGTGTCGTTTTCGAGAGTCTGTATAACCGGCGCACACTGCGGCCTGATGCTGTTGCGGCTCGCCAAGCAAGCACCGCAACTGTCTGATATCGAGGAATCCATGCCACATGCGGTTGTAGCCAGCACCTGCATGCAGCCCGCGGCGCCTGTGTTGCTTGTTGTGCAGTTGCGACCTCCGCTCGACTCATTCATTGCAATTTTTGTCGCTAAAGCACAGTTGCCCCCATTTATCTGGACACAGGCCGCCTGTAGTTCTGCCGCCATGTTTGGATTGCTAATCCTGCCCTGAGTACGAGCCTCTACCCAGTCGTCGGGATTGTTGGGGTTCTCGCAGTAACCCCCTTCTTCGCTCGTATACGTGTACCCCGACGGGCATACTGACCCTCCGGATGAGCCCCCGGCACCGTAACTTGTGCCAGAGCCTACTGTGCTGTTGCCAACCGATACACTCACGCCGCAATTAGAGTAGGTACATTCGCCAGTCGTGTTGTCGGTACAACCGCCAATTGCCGAGCTGTATGACGATCCGTTGGGACACATTTGGCCTGTTACCGGCACCCCGGCGCCGGGGTTTACACCGCAGTTTGAGAACGTACATTCATTTGTCGTGCTGTCTACACATCCGCCTAAAGACGACTGGAATATTGACCCGCTCGGACATAACGGATTGTTGTATACAGGGTCGCTTGGTGGAGCCACGTTGGTATACCCCGAGAGGGTCGGGAGCGAGGTGTTGAGATAGTCCTTAATGCTCATGTTGTACAGGCGCGCACCGCGTACTGCCCTGCAGTCGAGCGTGCGCCAGTCCCACGTGCCAAGCTGGCCCCCCTTCATGAGCATGTTCATGACCGTGTTTACCAGAGCCCACACGCTCACAATTATCAAAAACCCAATCAGCACAGTCTTAAATATCTTTTTGGCCGCATTGATATGCTCTGCCACGCCACGCGCGGCAAACAGCCTGATGCCCGCCCAGGCAAACAGGAGTGCCGCAGCCGGGACGCTGAGCCCCAACAAAAAGTTGGCGATGTTTTGTATAAGCTGTGCCAGCGAGCACAGGTCGCAGTTGGCTACCGTATTTTTGCCGCGGCACTCGGCGGGCACAATGCCGCCCACAAACCCGTTACCGGTTGGGGCTGTAAGCCCTCCGGTTGGCGCAGCAGGCACTACAACATTGGGCTGTGGGGCCGGCGTTGTGGGCACGCCGGTGCCGGTGCCGGTGGTCCCAGTGCCTGTAGCCCCGCCACCCCCCGAGCCACCGCCGGCACTTACAACAACTGCCGTGCGGCACACAACAGAGCCCCCGGGGCCCGTAAAGCTCGCGGCGTAGGTGGTGTTTTTACCCGGCACCACGTAGGCAAACCCGGCCGATGGGATAGGCCCCACCTCGTTGAGGTAGCCGGCAGATGCGTTCTTACTTGTCCAGTCGAGACGCACACGGGTGTTGGGCGCCACGGTTGCGGCGCTTGCAAACAAGGTGCAGGTTGGCGCGGGCGCTGTCTGGCTTTGCGCTGATGCAAAAGTAGGCGCAACAAGCGCCAAAACAAGCAGGAGCCTCGCGAAGGCCTTCATGCTTCAATCATACCCTGGGTTTTTGCGCCAAGGGCCAAAATATTGTACTGTTGTGGAGTACAAGCCTCGAGCTTTGCACATGCGTCGGTGGCGGAGTGGTCAATCGCAACTGGCTGTAAACCAGTCGCCCTTGCGGCTACGTAGGTTCGAATCCTACCCGGCGCACCAAATAAAAAATCCCCTCACAGGGGATTTTTTATTATGCGGTTTCGTAGACTGTAGTTTTAGAGATCCTGGTGCGGGCAGATTTGCGCACATCGAAGGTAAACTCGCCGTTCTTGACGTCTACCGCAATTGAGCCGCCCGAGAGCACGCCGCGGCTGACCATAAGCCCCGCGATCTTTGTCAGGATTTTGTCCTGTATAAGACGGCGCAGGGGGCGCGCGCCATAGTGCGGGTTGTAGCCCTCGCGCGAGAGGTACTCATACACGCCCGGGTTTATAGTGAGCGTGATGTCCTTGTGCGCCAGGCGCTCGACAACCTCCTTAACCTGGATGCCCACAATATCCCTGATAGCCTCCGGCGAGAGTATGTTAAAGATAATTACCTCGTCGATGCGGTTGAGGAACTCGGGGCGGAAGAAGCTCTTAAGCGACTCCTGCACCTTTTCCTTGGCCTGGGCGTAGTTAGACTGGTCGCTTGTGTTGGCCGAGAAGCCGATAGACTCCATGCGGTCAATGTACTGCGCGCCAATGTTGGAGGTCATGATAATTATCGTGTTGCGGAAGTTGACCTTGCGCCCCTTGGAGTCGGTCAGTGTTCCTGCGTCCAGCACCTGGAGCAATATGTTGAACACCTCCGGGTGCGCCTTCTCTATCTCGTCAAAGAGGAGCACTGAGTACGGCCTGTGGCGCACAAGCTCGGTTAAGGAGCCTCCCTCGTCGTGGCCCACATAGCCCGGAGGCGCTCCGATAATCTTAGAGACCGAGTGCTTTTCCATATACTCCGACATGTCGACGCGTATAAGCGCCTTGTCGTCGTCAAACATAAACTCGGCAAGCGCACGGGTGAGCTCGGTCTTGCCCACGCCTGTGGGCCCGAGGAACATAAACGAGGCAATAGGCCTGTTTGGGTCGGCGATGCCCGCGCGCGAGCGCTTAACAGCGTCGGCTACCTTCTGTACGGCCTCCTTCTGCCCTATCACGCGGGCGCCCAGGTCGTCCTCAATGCGCATTAGCTTTTGCGCCTCCTCCTCGAGCATCCTCGAGACAGGTATGCCAGTCCACTTGGAGACTACGCCCGCGATGTCGGCCTCGGTAATCTCTTCCTTTAATATGCGGCGGGTCGACTGCAGCTTTTTAAGGCGCTTGAGCTTCTGCTCCAATTCGCGCTCCATCGCGGGTATCTCCCCGTAGCGGATCTCGGCCGCGCGGCTCAGCTGCGCCTGGGCCTCGGCGTTCTCGGCCTCGATGCGCAGCGTCTCAAGCTCTTTTTTAATAGACTTGATGTCGGTCAGAGTGGACTTCTCGTTCTTCCAGCGCGACTCCAGCTCGTGCGTGGCCTCCTTAAGCTCGGCAATCTCGCGCTCGATAGACTTTACGCGCGTCTTGGCACTGCGGCGTGCCGGGGTGGAGTCTGCATCCTCGGCGTCTGCCTCCTTCCTCAGAGCCTCCTTCTCTACCTCCAGGCGCATAATCTTGCGGTGCGCATCCTCAAGCGCCGGTGGCTTGTTCTCCAGGCTGATGCGCAGGCTCGATGCGGCCTCGTCGATAAGGTCTATGGCCTTGTCCGGCAAAAAACGGTCCGGGATATAGCGGCTCGAGAGCTCGACAGCGGCGACGATAGAGTTGTCTGTAATATGCACGCCGTGGAAGAGCTCATACTTTTCCTTGAGCCCGCGCAGTATAGACACCGCGTCCTCAGTCGACGGCTCTAGTACGTAGACGGGCTGGAAGCGGCGCTGGAACGCCGGGTCCTTCTCGATATGCTTTTGGTACTCGCGCAAGGTGGTGGCGCCAATCATATGCAGCTCGCCGCGCGCCAATGCGGGCTTTATCATGTTGGACATGTCGACAGCGCCCTCAGCGGCACCCGCGCCCATCATGGTATGAATCTCGTCGACAAACAGAAGTACTTTGCCGTCGGAGCGCTCTATCTCTTTCATGATGGCCTTCAAGCGCTCCTCAAACTCGCCGCGGTACTTGGTCCCCGCAATAAGCGAGCCCAAGTCAAGCGACACAAGCTCCTTGTCGCGCAGGGAGTCCGGCACGTCGCCTATGGCGATACGTGCTGCCAGCCCCTCGGCAATAGCGGTCTTGCCCACCCCCGCCTCGCCAATGAGTATCGGGTTGTTTTTGGTGCGGCGCGAGAGTATCTGGATAACGCGCTTAATCTCCTCGTCGCGGCCGATAACCGGGTCTATCTTGTTTTGTGCGGCAAGCTGGGTAAGAGAGCGCGTGTATTTTTGCAGAGCCCTAAACTTTTTCTGGGGCTCCTGAGCAGCCTGCTTGGTTGAGCGCAGGTCCATAAGCGCCCTCGTGATAGCATCGCGCGTAATCCTAAAGCGGCTCAAAAGCTCGCGTGCCGCGCCCTGCACATCCAAGAGCGCGATAAAAAGGTGCTCGGTAGACACAAACTCGTCGTGGAGCTCGGTGGCAACCTTGGCGCTTCTCTCAAGCGCCTGCACAAGCTCAGGCGTTAAATACAATTGATATGACGGGCTGAGCGTTGCGCTGCCCGAGGGCCCCTCCAGGGCCTCGAGCGCCGTGTCGGTCAGGAGTACGAGGTCTACCTCGAGCTTCTCGAGCACCGATGCAACCAGGCTCTCCTCCTGCAAGAGCAGCGCACTTAAAAGATGGGTCGGTCCCACCTGGTTTTGACCGCGCTCAACAGCGAGCTCGTGGGCTCGCCTGACCGCCTCTTTTGCTTTTGTAGTGAAGTGATTGAATGGAGGCATGAGTAGTATGTCGCTTAGCTCTTAAGAGGGCGTCGCCAAACTCTGGTCCGGAACACTGTAGAAGGTTGCTGAGGTTGCACGGGATGCCCCTGTCGAGATGCCCACCACCTCGCCAAAGAGCGTCATGACAAGCGAGCCGGGTGTTGCAGATGATACGCTCGCCTCGATGACGCCCGGGTGAGCGTCAGTGAGCGATGCCACCACGCCGGTTGCAACAGTGTCTGCCCCGCCGCCGCCTATGCGTATGACGGACTGGCCCAGCTGTACTTTCGTCGTGTCGGCAAATGGGGCTGCGGCAACCGTTGTCGTGCCAAGCGCCACATCAAACACCGCAAGCGCCTGACCCTTGGTGGCCGGCCTGAGCACTGCCGTGTAGCGCTTGCCGTCCGGCAAAAACGCCTCAAACTGGCGGACGCCCGATGCTGTTATGGCATCGCGGTCTGCAAGCACGACCCCCGACGGGCTCACGACAACGCCGCGGCTAATAAGGAGCGATCCTCCCTTGGCCACGATGCGCACCACAGACTGCTGCATCCGGGCTATAGACTGCGCCGCAAGGTCATCGTCTTTAACAACGACAGTGCGCTCTGTCACGGTCTCTGGCTTGCTGGTTGCCACTGCGGCACCCTGGCTTGCGGGGACCACCCTCTCAACCGTGTGCTCAACAATCTGGTTTATCGTGCGGGTCACCTCCGGCGGTGCCTGGTTAACCAGGGACACGGTCACGATACCGGTGGCAATGGACGTAACAAAGCTCACCAAGAGCGTTAGAAGGACTATCTGGTGTTTGGTGAGTTGCTCGAGGTCCATTAGGCCTATTCTACTATTTCCGGTACCTATTGGCAATTTCTGCCAATGCTTGTGCAATGCGGCGCGCCTCTCCCGCTGTGGCATCTGGCAAAAGCGTAATCCGCACAGCCTCCGCCGCTGTTTTTTTGTCCACCCCCAGCGCCAGCAAAACATAGCTGGGCTCCTCGTCGTCTGTGGAGCAGGCACTGCGTGTGGAGATTGCTATGCCCGCCGCATCCATTGCCACCACGCACATCTGGCCATCAAGCCCCGGGATTGAAAAGTTGAGGTTGTTTGGAGCGCGGTTCCAGCTATCAAGATCTGGACCGTGGAGCACGGCGTCTGGCAGGAGCTTTTTAATTTCTGCCCACAGATAGTCGCGTACCGCCGCCACTTTTTTAGCGCGCTTTGCCGCGCCACTTTGCGCATCTACCAGAGCTGTGGCAAACGCCGCAATGAGGGGGGCGTTCTCTGTGCCGGCGCGCTTGCCATGCTCTTGCCCGCCGCCCCAGATAATCGGATCTATAAGCGTTCCTCTCTTTATATACAAACACCCTACACCTTTTGGCCCGCCAATTTTCTGCGCATCGAGCGTCATCATGTCCACACCAAGCGCCTCTACCTTAAGCTCGTACCATAGCGGTGCTTGCGAGGCGTCTACATGAAAAAGCGGCTGTACCTTGCCGCGGCGTATAGCCTTGGCAATGTCGCGCACCGACTGCACCGCGCCTATCTCGCTGTTTATAAGCTGTACAGATACAAGCGCGGTGTCTGCGCGCATGGCCTCTGCCACCGCGTTGGGGAACAGATATCCATTTGGCTCAACATCTGCAACAGCAAGCACAAGCCCCTCGCGCTCAAGTGCGTTAAGCGGTGCGAGTACCGACTGGTGCTCTACAACGCTCGTGACTGCGCTCAGCTTCTCACCTAGCGTAAGCCGTGGGCCCAAAGTGCCTGTAATTGCCAGGTTGTTGGCCTCGGTGCCACTGGCCACAAACACAATCTCGTCGGCGTGCGCGCCAATCGCCTTGGCAACCGCGGCACGGGCCCTGTCAATCTCCTTTTTAGCCAGGAGCGCCTCGGCGTGGAGCGCACCGGGGTTGCCATAGAGCTCAAGCACCCTGACCAGCTCCTTTTTTGCACGGCGAGAGAGCGGGGTCGATGAGGCAGCATCTGCGTAAATCCGCTTTTTCCAAAACATATATAAAGGAGTATACTACCCGCATGTCTGCCTCAGCGCTATACCCCTATTTTGTCGTGGCCAAAACATATCTTGGCCTGGCTGCGCCCTACATGGCACTCCTGGCGCTCATACTCGCCATCGTCCTTTTGTTTGTGCATGTGTCTTTGCGCCGCAGGCTTGCCCGCCTGGCACTCGGCCGCAACGGCTCTATAGAGGAGACGCTTAGCATACTCATGCGGGACATGAAGGAGTTTAAGGAGTTTAGGCAGGAACTCGAGAAGTATTTAAAGCTCGCAGAAAGCAGGCTGCGCGGTGCAGTATCGGGGGTGGGTATTGTGCGCTTCAACCCGTTTACCGGCGAGGGCCAGGGAGGCAACCAGAGCTTTGCCCTATGCATGCTTGATGAGCATGGTGCTGGCGTGGTACTCTCGACTCTCTACTCGCGCGACCGTGTGGGCGTCTACGCCAAGCCACTCCAGGCCTTTGCATCGACCTACGAGCTCTCAGACGAGGAAAAGCAGGCTATCGAGCGTGCCCGCGAGCAGCTTACAGCGCACCGCAAAGCTTAACTATATGACAACCACCGCTACTCACTCGGGCACACGCCCACCTATTGTTGCCGTTGTCGGCCATATCGACCATGGCAAATCGACCCTGCTCGACTACATCAGGAAGAGCAACGTCGTTGAGGGTGAGGCAGGCGGCATTACCCAGCACCTCTCGGCCTACCAGGCCACGCACGAGAACGCCTCAGGGAAACACCTCATCACCTTTTTGGATACGCCGGGGCACGCGGCGTTTGTAGGCATGCGCTCGCGCGGGCTCGAAGTGGCCGATGTTGCTATCCTGGTGGTCTCAAGCGAGGAGGGCGTTAAGCCCCAGACCGTCGAGGCGCTCGATTTGATAAAAAGCGCAGGGATCCCCTACATTGTCGCCTTTACAAAAATAGACAAGCCGGGCGCCAACCTTGAGCGCGCCAAGATGTCTATGCTCGAGCATCAGATATTTTTGGAGGGGCTGGGTGGTGATGTTGCGTGGGTGGGAGTCTCGGGCAAGAGCGGCCAGGGGTTGCCCGAGCTTCTCGATTTGATATTGCTTGCGGCAGAGCTTGAGGAGGTTGCCGCAGATGCGTCTAAGCCCGGAGAGGGTCTTATTATCGAGGCGCATACCGACATGAAGCGCGGCAACACCGCAACACTCATCGTGCTTGATGGCAGCGTTGCCGCGGGCTCGTATGTGGTTGCCGGTGCATGCACCGCGCCCGTGCGCATAATGGAGAATTTTCTAGGTAAGCCTATTAAAGAGGCTAAGCCCTCCGACCCGATACGCATCGTGGGCTTTTCTCCCCTGCCTGCGGTGGGCACGCGCTTTGTCGTAGTGGGGAGCAAAAAAGAGGCAGAGGCCCTGGCCACCCTGGCACAGACCACCGCCAAGAGGCCCGGCGCTTCCGCTGCAGTGTCCGAGAACACGGTGGTGCTTCCTCTTATCATTAAGACCGACGTTGCGGGCACCGGCGAAGCTGTGGAGCACGAGTTGGCCAAAATGCAGAAGTTCGAGAACCTGGAGGTGCGCGTGGTATTGCGCAGCGTGGGCGCAATCTCTGAGGGAGACATAAAAATGCTCGCGGGCAGCGCCACCCCGGGCATTGTGGTGGGCTTTAATGTAAAGGTAGACGCAGCCGCGCGCGAGCTTGCCGAGCGCCAGGGCGTTACCATCGAGACGTTCGACATCATCTATAAACTCACCGAATGGCTCACCGAGGTGCTGGAGCAGCGCCGCCCGCGCCAGGAGGTGGAGCAGATACTGGGTGCCGCTAAGGTGCTGAAGTTCTTTAGCGCACAGAGCGGCAAGGTAGTCCTCGGCGGCCGCGTTGAGGAGGGTACGCTTGCCGAGGGCGCAGAGGTGCGCATCATGCGCCGCGAGGTAGACATTGGCCGCGGCAAGATTGTGTCACTCCAGACCGGCAAGAACCCGCAGAAAAAGGTGGAGGAGGGTCAGGAGTTTGGCTCTATGATAAAAACAGAGGCGCTGCCCGCCGCGGGCGACAGGCTCGAGGTGGTAACCAAGGTGCTCGCATAATATATGTCACAACGTCAGGAACAAATGCAGGAGAGACTCAGAGAGGTTGCTGCGGAGTTTTTGGCGCGCGAGTCTAACCGCCAATCACTCGTTACGGTTACCGCTGCCGACATTGACGAGGGTGGTAGACGCGGCCGCATCTACATCACCGTGCTGCCGGATGACTACGAAGAGCAGGCGCTCGAGTTTGCAAACCGCAACCGCCACGAGTTTGGCAAGTTTTTTGAGTCTCGGGTACGCGGCATGCGCATACCGCACATAGAGTTTGTGCTCGACCGCGGCGAGAAGATGCGCCAGCGCCTGGACGAGTTGTCGTAACTTTTTGTGCGCCTACCTGGGCTCGAACCAGGGACCATCTCCTTAAGAGGGAGTTGCTCTACCAACTGAGCTATAGGCGCATGAGCGAACAGAACAGTAATACCATACCCCAAAAAACTCTTTCCTTCAATCTTGTGCCGAGGGTGGGAGTCGAACCCACACGACCTTGCGGTCAGGGGAGTTTAAGTCCCCGCTGTCTACCATTCCATCACCTCGGCGTTTCCTATTTGTATCACAAATGGTAGATTGATGAAGTCTGGCCACGTAGCCAAGTAGAAAGGCGCGGGACTGCAAATCCTGTATGCGCGGGTGCGATTCCCGCCGTGGCCTCAAGGTACTAGGTATGCTGGGGTGGCGAAATTGGTAGACGCACCTGCCTTAGGAGCAGGCCCCGCAAGGGATGGAGGTTCAAGTCCTCTCCCCAGCACAACGGTCAATAGGTAAAAAAGCCCTTATTTAAAGGGCTTTTTTACTTGACAAATGGGCCAGATATGCTATAATAGATGAGAAGGTTGGCTCACCCAGAGCCGCCACACTTCTTCGACAACCCAAAGGGGCACATAATGTTCAACACAACGCAGATCGTGATCTTGATGGTCATGGCGCTTTCGCTTTTGGGCTTCGCGGCCCTCTGGCAGTTTCGTGGCAGTCTCACGACTGTCATGGGCAGTCTGACTCAAACTACCCTTCCTCAAGCCACATCCGGCGGATCGCTGTTTAACACCAGCTTTCTGCTCGCGATAGTGTTTTGGTTGGCTGTAGGGTATCTCTTTGGTGTCCCCTTCAGCAGGTGGACAGCAAGTGCTCTTGGCTTAAGCGGATTGTCGATATTGCACAGCGGTATCACCATCGCGATTGCTGCTGCAGGTATGGTGTGGGTTACCCACAACACACCGACCAATCACAAGACAGCTGTCTTGTTTTTTGGTACAGCACGCTTTCGCGTCGGGCCGCGTGGCAACGGATTCGAGGAAGGGCTCAACGCCCTGCCTTTGGGTTGGCCGTTTTTTGTCGCACACGACAGGAACGTCAACCAGTTCGTTGAAAAGTTCGACCAGATGAAAGCGTATTCCCAAGACAGGCAGCCGGTCAGAATCTCCGGCACCTTTCGGCGGTACATAGACGACATCTACGCGGCATACAATATCAACAACGCGGACGGGCAAGAGACAGAGGCTGTGCAGGAGCTCGTAAGCACCACGCTCGGCTACATCCGGGACGGTGCCGAAGACTTCACTGCAGTGCAACTCATCTCTGAACACCCGGGCGGGTCCGGTCCAACCAAGAAAGTTCTCGCGGAGTCTGCCTACGAAAAAGTTCAGGCATACCTCGCGGGGGCAAATACGATCGGCTACAACATTACGCCGATCCTCATCAACGAGGTTGACCTCGACCCCGACTTCGAAAAGGCTCTCAAGGCCAAGTCGAGGGAGGAAGTCGAGGGCGAGGCGGAGCAAGTGCAGATCGAGCGGCGACTTAAGCAGATTGATACGCTTAAGGAAAAGGGCGTCAACGCCGATCTCGCCGCATCCGTCGCGCAAGTTGAGGCTGAAAAGCCGGGGGCGAAGATCAACACGATCAACATCCCCGGCATGCAAGGCATAGGAGAGGCCGCCGGCAACGCCGGCAAGGCGTTCTCCGAGTGGCTTCGCAACAGACCAACCCAATAGGAGCAAAAGATGAACAGACTTGGTATTGCAGTAGGGATTATCCTGAGCGTAATAGCTGTGGCTCTCGGGCTTCAGATATTTATTGACTCGGGGATGTCGACTGCTCCCACAACTGCAGGTGCTTCGGGAGATGCAACAGCTATAGTCCTTAAGTGGGCTGTCGTTGCACTCATCATTGCACTCGCTGTTGCAGGCGTCATGTGGCTTTTCTCCCGGGTCCGGCCCGCTGCACCTGCCACGGCAGGTGCGGCAGCAGGCTTTGCGTGGAGGCCACCTACGTGGCTGGTCGCTCTTGTGGCCGTCGTCCTTCTCGCGTACTTCTGGACGACGATCATTGCGCTGTTTCCGCCGGGCACACAGGCTCGTCTTGTGGGCTTCGGGAACGCGCTGGCGACCAACTGGGTCCTTACGGGCCTCATACTCGCCGCCCTGCTGTTTGTTCTCAAGCAGCGGACAGCGGCGATCATTGTGGGTGGTCTGGCGGTGCTGGCGTTCTTCTTGATGCCGGATGCCGGAGGGCTCAACCGGGCCGAGCGGTTCCACACTTGGATCACGACGCCTGCGCCCAACCTTTCTCATCGGGCTACCCCGCAAGAGGAGGTCTGGGCGCACAACACCAGCCGCGACTGCCCTGGCAAGCTGCTGGGCCCCTACAGGCTCAGCACAGCCGAGGTGAAGTTTAACCCCAACGGATGCTTCTTCTATGCGTTGGGTAGCGGAGAGGTTAAGTTCTCGGGCCTATTCTTTGGCGACCTCACAGTCGACCTCAAGACGGGCGCGGGCGACTCCACGGCAGGCATGAAAGTGTATACTGCCAGAGCCTCCTACGCTCCGGTGACGTGGCAGTACATCCTCTGCTCCGGTCCCAAAAAGGACATGAGCACGCTGGATTGCCGATAGTACCTTCACAGCTACAGGGGCGGACTACCAAGTCCGCCCCTTTTTCTATATACGGCCTTATTTTAAGCCATATTTTATGGCGCTGTGTCTAGACTTGACTTTTAGCCTTATATATGATACGATATATGCATATGAATAAAACCTTTATTACTACTCTCCTGGTATTGGCGGCTATTTCTATGCCCTACTTTGCCTCTGCCTCGACAGTATCTGACACCTACGACACCACCTGGATAGATACAGGCTATTACGATACCTTTGAGCCCATCTACGACACGGTAGCTTCCGGGGGCTCGCAGTCTTATCGCTCCGGCTTCTCTGTCCCTGCCGGCCTCTCGGTTCGCTCAGGCTTCTCTGTCCCCTCTGGCCGCTCGGTATTCTCCGGCCGCTCCACACCTTCTGGCCGCTCAGTACGCTCCGGCTACTCGGTACCCTCGGGCATCCCGTATAACCCAGCCTACTCTGCAGTATCCGGCTACTCGACCCGCTCGGGTTACTCGGTGCAGTCCGGATACTCCACCCCCTCTGGCACAGCAGCCCAGTCTGGCTACTCTGCCCAGTCTGGCACAGCGGCGCAGTCGGGCTATGCTGCTCAGTCTGGCAAGTCTGTACAGTCCGGATACTCTGGCCCCTCGGGCAAGTCTGCAAACTCCGGCTACTCTGCACAGTCTGGCTACAGCATCGCCTCGGGCTACTCGGCACCGTCCGGCTACAGCATCGCCTCAGGCTACTCCGCCCAGTCTGGCTACTCGGTGCCCTCCGGTTACTCTGCCCCGTCCGGGTTCTCGGCACCAGGCACACAGATCGGCTACCTAAGCCCCATATACAAGTAATACATGCAAACAAAAACCGCCGCCCCGTTTGAGGGCGGCGGTTTTTGTATTACCAGCACGGCAGCGTGCCGCCGACCACGTTTGAGATAATTTTAATAACGGCGATAGCAGAGACCATGATGATCATACCCAAAAGCCCGTAGCCCATGTGCCTCTTGCCGTCCTCGCGCTTGCTGCTCTCCTGGCTGAGGCCCCACATAAACTCCACAAGCCCAAAAATAAACACAAGCAGGCCTACAGCAAACAAGAGTGCCAGCGCGGGGTTTACAATCGCGCCCACTATCTTTCCAACTATTGAGCAGGTCGCTGTCATGGTCAGTAGATAGCGTTTGCAGAGCTATTGCCCGTGCCCGGATATATAATCTGCGGCGCCTTGCCGGTCGCGTTGGCATTAATGCCGAGTGCCGTCTGCATGAGCGCGATAATCCCCCACACCGACACCATCACAAAGAGTATAAGCAGGCCCCACTTCATCAGCGTCTTGGCCTTGTCTATCTCGGGGCCGGCGCCGCTGCCCCACATGTACTTAACCAAGCCCCAGAGGAATACCGCCAGGCCAAGCGTAACAAGCACCGGCACGAGCATCCCGACAACCTTTGCCAGGGCGGATATGAGGCTCACGAGTGGAGAGAGGTTAAGCATACGGCAAAAGGGCCGGCGTCAGCCGGCCCTTTAGGCTACATCGGGTAGAGTACTTGCGGCGAGGTTGCACCTGCGTTGGGGTTAATGCCGAGCGCATCTTGTGCCAGGCGCACAATGCCCCAGACAGACACCATCACAAACAGCGTTACAAGGCCCCAGATCATCAAGTCGCGGTTGGACTTGGTGCCATCTGCGCCGCCTGCCTTCAGGAGATAGCGCACCAGACCAAAGAAGAACACCACCAGTGCCAGCGTAATAAGGACCGGGACAAGCGCACCCACAAGGCGGGCGATGGCGCCAATGAGGTTAGCCAAAGGCTGGAGGCTCTGGGCTGAGGCTGCAAACGGCATAGCCATCAAAAGGGCTGCAGAAGCTACGGATATCTTTTTCATGTGTAATTATTATTGTAAACCTACGCGCACCACCTAATGAATATGCTGTTAATAGTAGCAGGCTGCGCGTAGCGACAGCTTGCGCGTGTGGATATCTCCGGCGTTTCCGGCCAAGTCCGTACCAGAGCGTCGGACTCTAGGCCACAAAGATGTTCTGCACCACCTGCAGTATCCCAAACACCGACACAATGATAAACAGCACAAGCAGGCTCCACCCCAAAAACTCCTTCTGGGCCTGTTTGCGCGCATCCTGCGCATAAAACAGGTAGCGCACGCCGCCCCAGATAAACACGGCCAAGGCAACCGAGCCTAAAAGCGCCACAAGCAGGTTAATAATCGAGATAATCTGCGACACGAGTGTTGAGAGTGTCATGTATTAGGTGCGGCCGCAGAACTGTATCGTGCCCGAGGTGTCGAGTGTCTGTATGGTTGCGGCAATGATGGTGGCCAGGGTCCACGCGCCTAAAAACACGGCAATACCCACAATGACAAAGTAGAAGTTGCGTTTGGCCTCCTCAAGCTTGGTCGAGTTGCCGCGCGCCAGAATAAACTTAAAGCCCGACCACACAAAGAAGAACACGGCCACGGGCAGCCCTATGGCCAGTACAACGTTAAGGAGGCTGCGCACCAGGTCGCAGAAGTTTTTAACCCCCAGAGGGTCGCAGAGCGTAAAGGTGCCGTCGCTGCCTGGCCCGCACCCGCCACCGGTCGTATACGCCGAGCCACCACCCGTGGTAAAGGTAGAGCCGCCGCCGGTTGTAAAGGTTCCCTGTGCCATAGTCAGTTGAGGCACCAGAACTGAGGCAAACAGTGCGAGCGTTGCGATGTGTTTTATGAACTTCATTATTGGTTTGGCAAAAGCTGGCGCATAGCCGACGCCGCGTCAAAGACAGCCTGCTCGGAGGTGCTGCGGCCGCTTATCACCGATTCTATCATCTCTTTAAACAGGCTATTGGTCGTCTGCGTGTTTGGGTCGGCCCACGAGCGCGACATGAGCGCCGACTGTACAAACACCGCCGCCGCGGCCGAGGACGAGGTGTCGGTGCGCACATCGCGGCGCGCCGGCGGCAGTCCCAGCTGCTGCGCCACCGCCGCCGCCGAGGTGGGCGAGGTAAGCTTGATGGCGGCGGCCAGCGCGCCATTTGGGTTTTGCGAGCCGCGCGCAATAGCGAGGCCCACCATGGTGCCCGAGGTAATCTTGGCTGATGCGCCCTCAAGCTGCGGCAGGGTCGCCACACCAAAGCGCAAGTTGGGGTTTCTCTCACCTATCGAGCGGTATTCGCTGGCAAAGCCAAAGTAGATAGCGAGGTCGCCCGCAGTAAACGCGTTGTACGAGCTGGGCAGCGAGCGGTTCCACGAGTAGGTGGTCTTGCTGGGATTGGCAAAGTCGGTATAAAAGCGCAGGGCCTCAGACGCGGGAGACACGTTTGAGTTGTTGGGGCGGCTCCCCAGTATGGGCACGAGGTTGCCCGAGGGAGCGCGGTTGGTGATAAAGTCGCCCGACTGCATGATAAGCGCCGAGAGTATCGCCTTGGCGTTTACAACATTGTCCCAGGTACCCATCGCCACCGCCGACTTGCGGATATTGCCGCCCGCATCAAGCCCGGTCATCTTGGGTGCCAGAGTTATAAGCTCGCTCCAGTACTGCGGAGGCTGCCCCTGCCCCACCCCGGTAAAGGTGTCGCGGTTCCAGTACATGACCAGGGGGTCAATGATAAACGGCAGGGACAATATGCCCTGCGGCGTCAAAAACAGTTGGCCCTCATCTATATAGGAGGTTATAAACGTGCTTTGCGACACGGTGCTGTACGGGATAGGCGTAACCTTGTCTGCCAAGAGGCCAATGTCCTGTTGCGAGAGGAAGATAAGGTCGGGCCCGGTACCCGCCGCGATGGCGTTGATAAGCTCAGACTCGTAGGTTGCAGGCTTTTTGGCAATGTAGATTACATCCTGGAGCGCCTTGTCCTTTTGGGTCAACGCCGAGAGTATCGCGTCCATCTGTGTTTGGTCGGCAGTACCCCACACCACAACCCTGCCGAGCGTGTCTTTGTTGCCAAAGCCGCCAAACAGCGCAAAGATACCCACGCCGGCAATAACCAGTATGGCAAAAATGCCCATGACAATAGTTTGGAAGGCCGACATACTACTTCTTTCTTAGTATAAGGCCCCAATGATACCCGCCCACGGAGATATCCTCTGCATGTGCAAACCCGGCCCGCTCAAATATCGCGCGTGCCTCCTCTTTTGAAATCACATGGTCATCGTGCGGCCCTAAGCCCCCATGGCTCGCCGACCAGTCAATTAAGAGCAGCCTCCCCGCGCGGCGCAGCACGCGGTATGCCTCGCGCGCCACGGTGTCTTTATCGTGCATCGAAAACAGCGTGTTTGCGAGAATGCAGAAGTCTATCGTGGCGTCCGGCAGGTGCGTGCCGCGGAGCTTCTCGGGGGTGCCGCGCACCACCTCTATGGTGTGTATCCCCTCGCTTGTGGCCAAGTTTTTAAGCCGCACGAGCATCTCTTGGCTCGGGTCGATAGCCCATACCTGTGCATCGGGCCCGGCTGCGCGCGCCGCTGCGCGTGTAAAAAAGCCCGAGCCCGCAGCCAAGTCGGCCACACGGGAGCCTTGGCTTATGTGCGCCCTAGCAATGGCAGCCTGCGGGTTAAGAAACGATGTCTCGCTCACATATATATTGTAAAGCCAGTTTTTGTCCCAGGTAACAAAAAGGCCCGCAGCTTGCGCTGCGGGCCCTCATTAGGCCTGTGTGTCCACAATCGAACCGGGCGGCAGGAACTTGTTGTGCTCCATGAGCGCGTCAAGCGTAAAGTGCCTGGCAAACCCCAGGCACATCTGGAGCGCGGTGTAGTGCCGGTTTGCCTTGCCCCAGCGGGCAGGGTCTCCAGAGAACTCGCGAGCACTGTCGCACAGGTAATGCGCGTGGGCCAAAAGCTCAATCTGGCTTAGGTCGCCAAAGGTCCGGGCTGTATGCATGCGCTTTTTAGGGACGCCCTGGTCCTTTAGGTACTTTTCGTACCAGTTGATGCGGGCGAGCATGTGGTCTGGGGTCATTTGGGCTCCCTGTCGGTTGCTGAGTCTGCCCCGACCTTATCAAACTTTTGAAAAACGCGCGAGCCTTTGGCCCTGCCACTCCACAGCCTCGCCCCACTCCTGAAGCGGGCGGGTAAACAGTTTAGACACCGCGCCCTCATACATGGGCTCGTACACCACAAGCCAGGTCTCGTCGCTGTGGAGTGCCACCCCCACTACTTTGTAGCTGTCGCCTTTGTAGTGCTTATACACCTCCCCTGCCACAGGAGCATCTGCGGGCACCTCTGGCACAGGTTGATGCGACATACGCTCAGTGTAGCAAAGAAAAAGGCCCTGCTCGCGTTCGTGATGGAACGGAGCAGGGCCCGGCGGTGACGCTCCCTTGCGCGGCCAAGCGTCACCCTGATTATAGCCCAGAATATTGCTGGCGTCCAAGCAGGTTGTCCATGGTGAGGTGGTCGAGTATCGTGTCGCCCATCGCCGTAGTGCGCTTTTTGCCGATGTCGTAGTCACCCAGGTACACCAGCTCCTCGATCTCGTTTGAGGCAACCAGGGTGCCCACAAAGTCTGCGGTGAAGCACCACATCCGAAGTTTGGTGCCCTCGACATAGCCGTGGCACGGCCCCTCAAACATAAAGTAAAACTTGATCGACTCTGCGATAATGTCGACATCCGTCTCCTCTTTAACCTCGCGGACAAGAGCCTCCTCGTGCGTCTCGCCGGGGTTAATCTTGCCGCCCACAGTGTAAGACAGTATCTGCCCGCGCGAGCGGGCAAACAGCACCTGGCGCCTGTCATTAAAGTGCAGCCAGGCAACTTTGTTAACGACCCCGCCGGGGGCCACTTTAAGCGTCATGTGATCCTCCATAGGTGCTCTAGCTACAGAGTACCAAAGCACGCGTACCGGGGCTACACCCCGTGGGTATGCTTATGCTGTGTCTCTGGTGTAGACGATTGGACTCCTTTTAGCTCACTGCACTTAAGGCCGTCGGGGCATACGTTGGGGTTCATCATACCAAAGAGCCCCCATGGGTTTTCAAATCCGGGCGCAACCCACGCGTGCATCATCCACAGCTTACTTGCGTACAGCCATGTGCCCGGGCACTCGGCCTTGCCTTCGCCCTCGCCCACCAGCCAGCCGTTTACAATGCACAACGAGCCGTGCCGATGCCACATGTCATTTTGCCCCGCAAAGCCCTTAGGCTCGGTGTCGCTTTGTACAAAGTAGGAGTACCCCACCAGTTTTTGCACGCCACCAATAGTGGCGTACAAAAGCATCGACGGCTTAGCCGGGTCAAAGGGCTTGTCTATCAGTGTCCAGTTAACCCAGTGTGAGCCAATGCCCGCAAGCTCGCGCGAGGCCTGCGTGTAACCCGCGGCCAGGGCCTTCTGCGGTGTATCAAGCCCCGCGGCTGCTACAGTTGCCGCGGCAATCTCTGCATCCAGCTGTACTTGCTCGGTTGTGCCCAGTGGCACCTCTGCCCCGGGGCCAAAGTGCGCCATTGGCATAGGGTCCGGGCGGGCTACTGCGCCAGCATCATTTGCAGCCAGAACATCAAGGGCAGCTTGCTGCGCCTGTGGCAGTGGAGGGCGCGTGAGTGCCACATCAAGCTGGATGCCGGATGTTAAAACTGGCAGCGGCCCATCTTGCATAGGCTTAGACTGCGCCTGTGGCATTCCCATGTATACATAGACACTCACTGCCGCGACAGCTATGGCAGCCAACACTCCCCATACATGCATCCCCTTCTCCATTACCCCAGTATATAAGAAAACACCCGCGGCCGCGGCCGCGGGTGTCATTTTTCGCCCGGGAGTTTCTTTTGTGTTGTCGAGCACAAAAAGATGCGCTCCGGACGCTGCTTGCGGTACTCCCTGAGACTCTCCACCACCTTGGACACCGAGAACTTAGGGCTGTACGGGTAGATAAACAGACGCTCGGGCACATAGCTATTGAGTGCGCCGTATGTGTGCTCGATGAGTGCAAATGATGCGCCTTCTACTCTAAAGTAACGCCTGATGCCCTCCGGGCTTTTGATGTTCTGCAAGTATATGAGACTGTCCCATCCGTCGTGGAACGTGCAATGACTCCAGTTCCTGCGAACCTGGTCGCTCTGCTCCTCGCCTTTAGTTTCGTAGCCGTAGTAGTCCTCGAGCTCAACGATATACAAGCCCCACCGGTCTCTCCATCCGCCGTGGATATTTGGGTCGCCCCACATACCCACAACATGCAGGAGCTCCTGTATGGCCTCGTCACTCACTCTTTTGTATGAAGCGCCCATGGCTCCTCCTGTGTGCTGATCTGTAAAAACTATACCGCTACGCATAAAAAAGGAAAACCCGCTCGGTAAAGCGGGGAATAGGTCGCAAGACTGAAATATCGGTGCTAAGCACCCATTTTTTGGGATTTTTATGGTCTAATATTTTAGGTAAAAACCCTTTATAGCTTTTTAAATTTAATGCCAAGCACGCCGTATTTTGCTTCCTCCTCTTTGGAGTAGTACTCGTACATGCTTTCAGTTTTTGTATCGATATCCTCTGCGCCAAACTCAGCAAGCGGTCGCATTGCAAACAGCTCCCTAAACGTAGGAGCGTGTATAAGCTCAACAACCTCTACCTCTACCCTTTCTATAAAATCCGGTCGCAACACCAATACAAGGTGGTCACCAACCTTGATCGCTCGGCGCCTATCGTCATTGAGCCGAGACTCAATTACCTGTGTCCCCGCCTGTATCCTCTCAAAAGGCCTGGGATGCAACCGCATTTCATGCGTCGTCATGTTACAAGCAGACGAAGGAAGCGATGGCGTCGCCTTCGCGGAGCTTCATGACGCGGACGCCTTGGGTAGAACGGCTCAGGGACGGGATTTCTTTAAGCTCGGTGCGGATAACCTGGCCCTTTTTGGACACAACCACAATCTCATCCTCGCCTACCCCCTCCTCTTTGGAAATTATTTTGGCTGCGATAACCGGGCCGGTCTTCGGGGTCATGTTCATGGTCTTGATACCCGAGCCGCCGCGCTTTTGGATCTTGTATTCCTCCACATCGGTGGTCTTGCCGTAGCCGTTGCGCGAGACAACAAGCACCTCGAGGTTCTTAAGTCCCTTCTTAACCACATCGGCGCCCACGATACTGTCGCCACTACCCAGCTTCATACCGCGCACGCCGCCGGCCCCGCGGCCCATGGCGCGAATGTCGCTCTCCTTAAAGCGCACACTCTGGCCCTTGGCAGTGCTCAAGAATATCTCGTCGCCCTTCTCCACGAGCATCGCAGAAATAAGCTCATCGCCCTTTTGCAGCTTCATCGCAATAAGTCCTGAGCGGCGCACATCGTGGAACGCGGTGGCGTCCACCTTCTTGGCAACGCCTTGTGCTGTCACCATGTACAAAAACTTCTCGCCCTCTTTTTGGCCCTTGCGCATCGGGAGTACGCTCGTGACCCTCTCGTCCCCAGAGAGCTGCAGGAAGTTGACGATAGCTTTGCCCTTGGTCGAGCGCTTGCCTTCCGGGATATCGTACATCTTAAGGCTGTAGGCCTTGCCTTGGTTGGTAAAGAAGAGCAAGTCGCTATGGGTCGAGGTCGTGAGGAAGGTGGTTACAAAGTCCTCCTCCTTGGTGTCGAGGTCTATCACACCCACGCCGCCGCGTTTTTGCTTGCGGTACTCATCTGGATTGGTGCGCTTAACATAGCCGCCCTGGGTCAGGACCAGCACCTGCTCGTCGTCCGGCACCAGGTCCTCTACGTTAATCACGCCCGCGGCGCCCTTCATGACATGGGTCATGCGCTCGTCGCCAAAGCGCTTGGCAAGCTCGACAATCTCCGTCTTGATAAGCGCAAGCATCTTCTTGTCGCTCGCGAGGAGTGCGGTGAGCTCCTCTATAAGGGCCTGTACCTCGGCCAACTCGTCCTCTATCTTTTTGCGCTCGAGGTTGGCAAGGCGGCTCAGGCGCATCTCCAAAATCGCAGTGGCCTGGAGGTCGGAGAACTTATACTTTTTAACAATATTGGCGTGCGCCTCCGGCACATCCTTAGAGGCGCGGATGGTCTTGATAAGCTCGTCTATGATATCGAGCGCCTTCTTAAGGCCCAGCAAGATATGCTCGCGGTCTTGTGCGCGGGTTAGGTCAAACAGCGTGCGGCGGCGCACCACCTCGCGGCGGTGCTTGATAAACTCCTCCAAAATGCCCTTGAGCGAGAGTGTCTGCGGCACGCCGTCGACAAGCACCACCATATTAAAGTGGAACGTGTCCTCAAGCGCCGTGTGCTTGTAGAGGTAGTTGAGGACCTTCTGCGGGTGGCCGCCTGCCTTAAGCTCTATGACGATGCGGATGTCCTTTGTCGACTCGTCGCGCAGGCCGCGTATGCCCTCTATTTTCTTTTCGCGCACAAGGTCTGCAATCCGCATGATAAGGTCGGCCTTGTTAACACGGTACGGTATGGAGGTAACCACAATACTAAAGTCGCCCTTCTTGCCCTCGACAATCTCAGCGTTGCCGCGCACCACAACGCCGCCCTTGCCTGTGCTGTAGGCATGGAGCAGATCCTTCTTGTTAAACGCAACCGCTCCCGTTGGGAAGTCGGGGCCGGATATATACTCCATCAAGTCCTCTACCGTTGCATCCGGGTGCTCTATAAGATGTGTGAGCGCGTTAGACACCTCGCTCAGGTTGTGCGGAGGGATAGAGGTGGCCATACCCACGGCAATGCCAAGCGTGCCGTTGAGCAAAATGTTGGGTACGCCGGCCGGGAGCACCGTTGGTTCCTTAAGAGTGCCGTCGTAGTTGGGGCGCCACTCCACCGTGTCCTTATCGAGGTCGCTAAGAAGTGCCTCGGACATGCGCGACATCTTGGCCTCGGTGTAGCGGTAGGCTGCGGCCGAGTCGCCGTCTATTGAGCCAAAGTTGCCCTGGCCCAAGACAAGCGGGTAGCGCATGCTAAACTCCTGCACCATCTTGACCATGGCGTCGTACACCGACTGGTCGCCGTGCGGGTGGTACTTGCCGAGCACATCTCCCACAATGGTTGCCGACTTGCGGAAGCGCGCTCCCGGGGTCAGCCCCTGGCGGTGCATCACGTAGAGGATGCGGCGGTGCACAGGCTTTAAGCCGTCGCGCACGTCTGGCAAGGCACGGTCGGTAATAACCGACATGGCATAGTCGATAAAGCTCTCGCGCATTTCCTGCGAGATGTTGCGTCCGACCACGCCACTAGCCTTTTTGTTGTCCTCCTTGTCAGCCATGTTAGTACTCGCTCGAGGTTGCGACGATTAATTGGTTATCTCCCCCGTAGATGCTCTGCGAGGCGGCAGCTGTGAGCGACGTCTGGTTTTCATCATCGGCCAGTGTTGCCGGCGCAGTGCCATACCTAAATCCGAGCGTTGTTATCCAGATAGCAAATACCGCAACAGTGGTGGCGCCTGCGATGCGCATCGCGTGTTGGCGGCGCTCGTGGGGCTCCTGGTTTTGTACGTGCTCAATGTAGCGTTTCATAAAATTGCCTGGTCTTTATATTATGCACTGAGCACCACCACCTCTGCCTGCTTGCCCTCGATATCCCTCTTTTTTACCGTGAGCTTTTCAAGCGCGCTCACGCTCTCGGCACCCGCCTCTTTTAAAAAAGCCTTGAGGCTCTTGTCGTTGTAGTGCATGGGCACGATAACCTTGGGCCCCAAGCCCACGGCAAGCTTGTAGGCTTGCGCGTGGTCCAGCACCTCGCCTCCGCCAACCGGCACAAACAGTATGTCTATCTCGTCTAGTTCCTGCTTGGCCGCGGCCGGCAGCTCTGCCGAGCCCTGGGCGCCCATAAAGCAGAGCGTCATGCCCTCAAGCTGCACGGAGTAGATGGTGTTAATAGTAGCCTTGCCATCGTAGGTAGTGGGTGCGCCAAACCCGCGCACCGCCACACCCTTAACCTCGTACTCGCCGGGGCCCGAGACCACAAACGGCTGGCGCTCGCCAAAGGAGGCGTTCTCTATCCCGTTAAAGTCCTCGTGGTCCAAGGAGACAAGAGCGATGTCAGCGCCAAATTTGGCCGTGCCGAGTTTGCTAGCCTTGCCCAAGGGGTTGAGCGCAAGCGTAAGGTCTCCAAAGGAGACCTTGAAGCACTCACCGCCCAAATAGCTAATAACCATACCTCTATTATATCAATATCCGGCCCCATGTTCCAGTACGGCGGCGCCCTTGTGCCATTGACAATATGCGTCAGGTGGTATATATTGATAGCCAAGTATCCTTCCGCAGATGCCGGAGGTCGCCCTCGCAAGAGGACGGCTTTTTGTATCCGAGGACGAGGATGCGAGTACCCCCAGAAAAAATCCGAGGTAGAAAATGACTCCACCGAGTTCAAAGTCCCGAGAAAAGGCCCTGGCCGCGTGGCGCGACACTGCCCCACACCACACCAGCGGTCCTATGACCGTGCAACAACAGCAGCATGAGCGCGTGCCTCAACAGCAGCGCCTGTTGCAGCAACGCGGCAGCATGCCGCCGAGGCAGGACTGCGACACCGCGGCCTAAGTCTAGGGACAACTCAAGAGAAGAGGGACTCTGCATCAAGCAGAGCCGCAGCCCCGGCGCGAATGCCGGGGCTTTACTATCCACGTTTGGGATAGGCTCGCTGTTGTGATACAACAAGAGTAGGTCTCATACGAGATTGATCTTTAGTGATGGAGGCGACACCTTGTCTGAAAAGCCGCGCAAGCGCAAAAACCAAATCCAACAGATTGCCCAGCAGGTCTCTGAAACCAACAAGAACCTGACCGAACGCCAGCAGCAGGCCGACCAGGCCCGCCGCTCGCCGCCGCCCATGATGGGTGCAGACGACCCGCTGCGATTGCTGTTTGTGCCGCAGATGCGCTAGAAAGCGCCCAACCCCTGCCCTGGCTTGCGCCGGGGCTTTTCTTTTTATATATAGTGCTGTATACTGCCTGGCAATAGAGGCTAAAGCCTATATTGTCGTCGCTCCGGTCGGATAAGAGCTAGCTCTTCTCCTCCCTCCGCTAGACAATAAGAGGTCCCCCGCTTTTATTAACCGGCTTGGGAGTAACCCCTCATGTGCGTTTATTAATAGAGGGCCCCCGACCTACAACCACATATATTTATGGACAAAGAACTAGATTCTGAGGTTTTGCCTCAGTCGGTCATGCAGATGTTTGCCGACCAGGCCCAGATGCCGCCTGCACCTGGCGACATTATCGAGGGTACGGTCATCTCGCTTGACCGCGCGCGCCTCTATGTAGACCTGCCTCCGTTTGGTACCGGTGTCATTTATGGCCGCGAGTACATGAACGCGCGCGAGGTTATCAAGCGCACCAACGTGGGCGACAAGATAAGCGCCAAGGTAATCTCGACCGTCACCCGCGACGGCTACATAGAGCTCTCCCTCAAGGAGGCCCGCCAGGCAGCTGCCTGGGCAGAGGCCGAGGACCTGGTGCGCAACAAGACCATGCTCGAGCTCGTGGTTAAAGAGGCCAACAAGGGCGGCCTCATCATGGAGTGGCAGGGCATCGCAGGCTTTTTGCCGGCATCCCAGCTTAAGGCCGAGCACTACCCGCGTGTAGCAGACGGCGACAAAGACCGCATCTTAGATGAGCTGCGCAAGTTGGTGGGCCAAAAGCTCCCTGTGTCTATCATTGGCGCACAGCCCAAGGAGGGCAAACTTATCTTTAGCGAGAAGGGTGCCGACGATAAGGAAAAGAAAGAGCTCATTGCACACTTTGCCGTGGGCGACACGGTCGCAGGCGAGGTTACCGGCATGGTCGACTTCGGCGTGTTTGTTAAGCTCGAGGAGGGTCTCGAGGGTCTGGTCCACATCTCAGAGATTGACTGGGGCCTGGTAGATGACCCGCGCCACTTCTTTAAGGTGGGCGACAAGGTTAAGGTAAAAATTATAGACATCAAGGACGGCAAAGTATCGCTCTCCGTTAAGGCACTCAAGGAAAATCCGTGGGAGCAAGCCCGCAGCCGCTACAACAAGGGCGACAAGGTCGAGGGCGTGGTCATCAAGTTTAACAAGCACGGCGCGTTGGCCTCTATCGAGGAGGGCATCGCGGGCTTGGTACACGTGAGCGAGTTTGGCTCAGACGAGGCGCTCAAGCGCACGCTCGAGCTCGGCAAGCGCTACCCCTTCACAATCTCTCTCTTTGAGCCCAAGGACATGCGCATGGCGCTCAACTTTGGCGGAGACAAGAAATAGGGATATAACCGCAGCGAAATAAACTCCCTAACGGGAGTTTATTTCTGTTTGGGCGCGATCTATCCCCTCCTCCAGAATCAAATCGAGCGCCTCTGCGACAATCTTTTTGGCCTTCTTTACCTTCTCCTGCTCCGGCGGCCTAAACTTAGCCAGCACAAAGTCGGCAATCTTCTCCGGTGCCGGGCGCTTGAGCTTGCCGCTTGGAGTAGCGCCCGATATGCCGATGCGCACGCGCACGTAGTCTTTTGTCTTAAGGGCGTTTTCTATAGAGCGCACGCCGTTGTGGCCGCCCGCGCTTGAGCCATAGGATATTTTGACCCGGCCCAAAGGCAGGTCGAGCTCGTCGTGCAAAACAATGAGCTGCTCAGCCGCCTTCTTGCTTGTAATAAGCTTTTTTATAGGCCCGCCCGAGTTGTTCATGTACACGTCTAAGTCGGCGATCTTGGCCTTTTTGGGCAACTTATCTTTGAGCGCAGCCAAAAAGTCTTTACCAATGTTGTGGCGTGTCCCCACGTACTCGCGGTCCGGGTTGCCAAGGCCTACTACTATCCAACTCATGGGACAAATGTATCACGGAGACGAAAAAGGGCGAAAAAATAGTCTGGCCTGCGAGGGCGTAGCCCGGAGACAGGAGACCCGAGGACTTTTTTTCGCTCTTTTTCGTTGTAGAGAACGCACAAAGCTTGCATTGTTTAAAAAGAAGCATACAATTGCTGCATGCCTCAGGAGCAAAGTGATTCTTTTTTCACCGAACTCCTAAAATTTGTCGTCATTGCAGCCGTCATCGTGCTGCCGGTGCGCCTTTTTGTTGCGCAGCCCTTCATTGTCTCCGGCGAGAGCATGTCCCCCACGTTTGAAAACGGCGAGTACCTGATAGTAGACGAGCTCACCTACCGCCTCGATGCGCCCAAGCGCGGCGACGTGGTCATATTCCGCTACCCGCGCAACCCTAGCGAGTTTTTCATCAAGCGCATCATTGGGCTACCGGGCGAGACCATACATATAGAGGGCGGCGTGGTCTCTGTAACACAGACAGACGGCACCACGGTAGCGCTTGATGAGCCGTATGTTAAAAACCTTGGCAACGGACGCGACGCCACCTACGAGGTAGACCAGCAAAGCTACTTTGTGATGGGCGACAACCGGCCAGAAAGCTCCGACTCCCGCGTGTGGGGGCTCATGCCCCGCGAAAACCTCATAGGCCGCGCCATAGTCAGGCTCCTCCCTCTACAACAAGCTGGCATATTCCCCGGCAAGACGACCTACCTCCACTAGATGAGTACGCCAAAACTCTCCCCCGCCACATTTCTCAAATTGTCGCAGGATGTCGCATCGTTTTACGGCTTTAAGCCGCTGCGCGAGATAGAGCGCCAGATACCGACCCAGACGCTCAAGCGCGGCGCCCACAACTTTACCTACGCCTCGATGGCCCTTGCACACGCGGCAGGCACCGTGCCCTCGATGGGCTACTACGCCAGCACGTCTCCGGCGCACCTCCCGCACGGCCTCTCGCCGCGCGAGGTGGGCGAGTTTGGCCTACAAGTCTCGGGCGCCCAAGAGAGCGTGGGCGAGGTCCTTCTGCTTAAGACTGTCTCGACCATACTCCTGGAGTGGGGCGGCACGGCACGCGTGCGCATTAACGCGCTTGGTGACAAGGACTCGCGTGCGCGCTTTGCCCGCGAGCTTAGCAGCTATGTGCGCCGCCAGGCCCACAACCTGCCAGAGGAGTGGCGCGAGCGCGCCGCCGAGGACCCGCTTGCTTTTTTGGCAAGCCAAGACGAGGCCTGCCGCGCCGTGGCAGAGACCGGCCCCAGAGCTATGAACTTTCTGTCAGAAAAGAGCCGGGCGCATTTTAGGGAGATGCTTGAGCACCTCGAGCATCTAAACATGCCCTATGAGCTCGACGATATGCTTGTGGGCGACGAGCGCGAGCCGCGTGTTGCTTTTGCCATAGACACTAGCGACGCCACGGTCATTACTTCTGTGGGAGGCCGCTTTGATGACCACGTACGCCGCATCTCGGGCAAAAAGGACGCCACATCGGTGCATGCCAGCCTCTACTTTAGGAAAAAAGGGCTGGTGCCCCAGCATTTTGCCCTTGAGGGCTCCTCGGGCAAGGCACGCATCTACTTTATACAGCTGGGGCTCAGGGCCAAGCTCCAGAGCCTAAAAGTGAGCGATATTCTGCGCGAGGCGCGCATCCCGGTCCTGCAGTCGTTTGATTCATCCAAGCTCTCTCCCCAGCTCCAGGCTGCACAGCAGGCGGGGGTATCGCACCTCATTATTATGGGCCAGCGCGAGGCCCTGGACGGCACGGTCATAGTGCGCGCGGCCGACAACAGCGCCCAAACTACCCTCGGGCTAACCCAGCTCCCCCGCTACCTCAAGACGTTGCGCTAGGCCGAGCCTCGTGTTATATTTTCCCCACATATGGCAACCAACGCAGAGGTCACCAAAAACGAGAACGAGAACGCGATCAACCTGATCCGCCGCTTTAGTAAGCGCGTACAGGGCACGGGGCTCATTCAGGGTACCCGCAAGCGCCGCTACTTTGCCCGCGCCAAGTCTAAGTTGGTAACCCGCAAAGGGGCTCTCAAGCGCCTCGCCCGCCGCGAGGAGGTCCAGGAGCTCATCAAGCTTGGCAAGATGGAGGCACGCGTGCCCGGCCAGCGCTTCCGCCGCAAGTAATATCTGTGAGGCGTATCCCGCCCGTATTTAAAAAGATCCAGGCCGAGATACTCGGCCCGAAATACGACCTGTCGGTCGTATTTTTAGATGAGCGTGAAATGCGTAAAGCAATGAAGTACCGTTACGCGCGTATCGCCGGCAAAAAGACCAGCAATGTGCTCTCCTTCCCCCTCTCCAAAACTAGCGGCGAGATTTTAATCTGTCCCGCGGCAGCCAAGCCCTACACTGCCCCGTATCTTTTTATCCACGGCTGTCTGCACCTTAAGGGGCGCAAACACAGTGATACAATGGAGCGTGAAGAGAACCGGATTTTGAATAAATTCGGTCTTCACGCGCATGAATAATATTGTCACTGGCATTGATATCGGCACCTACCACGTCAAAGTGGTCATAGCCGAGCGCCCAGATGACCCGCGCGTACCTCCCCGCATCCTGGGCACCGGCTACGCCGAGTCGCGCGGGCTCAAGCAGGGCTACATCGTGTCTGTCCCCGAGGTCTCGCGCTCGGTTGGGGCCGCAGTGCTCCAGGCCTCCAAAGCCGCACGGATGAAGGTTAAGCGCTGCTACCTCTCGGTAGGCGGTGTCGGGCTAGACGAGGCGTTTAGCCGAGGCGAAACCGTGGTCGAGCGCGGCGACTCTGTCATCACGCACCGCGACCTGCCACGAGCCATAGCGGCCTCAGAGCAAGCACTCCCGCCCGCCGCCACACTAAACCGCAAGATAATACACACCATACCCCTGCGCCTTACCATAGACGGCGCGCGCGTGATGGGCCGCAGTCCTGCCGGCATGAAGGGTGTCAGGCTTGGTGTCGAGACCCTGTTTGTTACCTGCCTGGAGAGGCATGTGCACGACCTCGTGGCCGCCGTGGAAGAGGCGGGCTTAGAGGTCGAGGATGTGGTGGCAGCGCCGCTCGCGGCCTCGTTTGTCGCGCTCAACAAGATGCAAAAGCGCGTGGGCTGTGTGCTCGCTAACATCGGCGCCGAGACACTCTCTATCATTGTCTTTGAGGACAACACTCCGACCTCTATCAAGGTGTTCCCGGTTGGCGCCACCGATATAACGAACGACCTGGCACTGGGCCTGCGCATCAGCCCCGAGGAGGCCGAGTCTCTAAAATCGGGCGCAGTCTTAAACGCCACCTACCCTAAAAAGAAGGTGGACGACATCATAGGCCGCCGCGTGGCCGACATGTTTAAACTTGTGGAGGCGCATTTAAAAAAGATAGGCAAAGACGAGTTGTTGCCCGCGGGCATCATACTTACCGGCGGCGGCTCGGCCATACAAACCGCCGCCGACTTGGCCAAGGCCGTGCTCAGGCTCCCGTCCCGCACAGCCTCGCTCGCCGAGGGCAATGCCAAGATGCAGCTGCGCGACTCCAGTTGGGCGGTGGCGTATGGCTTAACCGTGTGGGGTTTTAGCGAGGGCGATGGCATCGAGGTGCACGAGCAGAGCAGCGCCATGGAGATGTTTAATGGGCTTTGGAAGTGGTTTAAAAAGTTCCTGCCCTAGGGGTTGACAAATTGGGGATTTTGTATATAATAGCGCTAGCACCAGTTGAGGTAGAGCATGCCGCTCTGCCCTTTTTCAAATCAGGGGAGGTCTAGATGACCAACGGTACCTACGACGTCGAGCGGGAGCTTTACGAAAAGGCGCTGGAGGAAATCCGCCAGGACTTCATCCGCGAAAGCGGTCTGGATCTCGCCACTCAGGAGATGATGGCGGGCTCGATTGCTGCCCACGCCCAAAACTCGTTCTACACGATGTGGAGCAGTGCCACCCGCTCGCACGACAACCACAAAGCCTCATCTGCTGCAACAGCCGGCATGATACTCGACCCGTTGGATGAGGCACGTCTTGCCAAGCTCCCGGAAAAAGACCGTGAGCGCTTCCGCAAGTTTCATGCAGACAGCGCGGCGCAATACCAGCGTGACAATGATGATCGTCAAAAGATATTCGATGATCATCATCGCAAGATGCTGATAATCCTCATGACCAAGGCGGGGATGAGCCTGGCGACAGCCACACAGATCGTCGACAAGCACATCCTCACTCAGTAATGATGGCCCCCATGAAGGCCTCAGGCGCCGCAACCCACCCCAGGGGTTGCGGCGCTTTTCTTTTGATACAAAAGGCTTGTTTGTCAAAGTTGCCAAGACCACTCCGGGCCAGTAGAGTTGTAAGGCTATGGCACAAGTACTTCCTGAAATTGAGGCATTTGCCCGCATTCGCGTGATTGGTGTCGGCGGCTCCGGCAAGAACGCAATCAACCACATGGTCGAGGAAAAGGTGCGCGGTGTCGACTTTGTCACCATAAACACCGACGCCCAGGACCTCCACAACTCTCTCGCTAAGAAAAAGATCCATATAGGCAAGAACTTAACCCGCGGCCTCGGCGCGGGTATGAACCCGGAGCTCGGCAAGCGCGCCTCCGAGGAAACAAAAGAGGAGATCCAGCAGGCCATCAAGGGTTCCGACATGGTGTTTATCGCAGGCGGCATGGGCGGTGGCACCGGCACGGGTGCCGCCCCTGTAGTTGCACGCACCGCCAAAGAGATGGGCGCACTCACCGTGGCTGTGGTCACGAAGCCTTTCGCATTTGAGGGCCAGCAGCGCATGCGCCTGGCCGAGGGCGGCTTAGACGAGCTGCGCAAAGAGGTAGACGCGCTGATCGTCATCCCCAACGACCGCATTTTGGCCACGGTAGCCAAAGACACCACACTCAAGCAGGCTTTCGCGATGTGCGACGACGTGCTTAAGCAGGCTGTAGAGGGCATCTCCGACCTCATCACCAACCCCGGCATCATCAACG
This sequence comes from uncultured Candidatus Saccharibacteria bacterium, assembly GCA_964566795.1. Classification (GTDB taxonomy): domain Bacteria; phylum Patescibacteriota; class Minisyncoccia; order Phycocordibacterales; family SBAW01; genus GWA1-54-10. The sequence continues at coordinate 287,839 of CAZMIU010000001.1, forward strand.
TCGACTTTGCCGACGTGCGTGCTGTGATGGAGAACTCGGGCTCTGCACTCATGGGCATCGGTATCGCCTCCGGCGAGAACCGGGCCGCGGTCGCTGCCAAGGCCGCCGTATCCTCCCCGCTTCTGGAGCTCTCTATTAACGGCGCCAAAGGTGTCCTCTTTGCCATTGCCGGCGGAGACGACCTGGGCATGCTCGAGGTGCACGAGGCCGCCAAGATCATTACCGAGTCTGTCGACCAAAACGCCAAGATCATCTTTGGCGCCGTCAAGGACGACAAGCTCAAAAAGGGCGAGGTACGCGTGACCGTTATTGCAACCGGCTTCCCCGCTCCTGGCGTGTCTACTCCGGCTATCTCGCGCGGCACGCCACTCTTTACCGCCTTTGGCCGCGAAGCGGTTAAGGAAAAGGAGCCCGAGGCCGATGTGCCGCCCCTGGGCACTATAGGCAAGATATTTAATGCCCCCACCCCGCCCCCTGCGCGCGAGCGCGACGAGGAGCGCGAGGAAGTACGCGTAGTGCCGCCCTCCTCGGCCCCGGCCCCAACACCCCCCGAGCCCATCAAGATTAAGATAGACGAAGACGACGATGAGTGGGGCGCAGTGCCGTCATTTCTCCGCAGGCCAAAAATCAAGTAAACTGTAGCAATGTTTGACCTTGCCATTATAGGCGGTGGCCCCGCTGGTGTCGCTGCGGGGGTATATGCCGCGCGTAAGCGGCTCAAGACCGTCTACATTACGGAGACCTTTGGCGGGCAATCCACCGACTCACTCGATATCCAAAACTGGATAGGCACGCCGCATATCCCGGGCGTGGAGCTCGCTAAAACCTTTGAGGCGCACCTGCGCGAGTATGCGGGAGATGTTGTAGACATCAAAGCTCCGGAGCGGGCTACTAACGTTGAAAAAGGGGCGAATGGCTTTGTAATTACCACAGACAAAGGTTCGTACGAGGCTAAAACTGTACTCGTAGCCACAGGCGGCGCACGGCGCAAGCTCGAGGTACCGGGCGCGGCACAATACGAAAACAAGGGCATTGTCTACTGCGCCTCCTGCGACGGCCCGCTCTTTGCGGGCCAGGACACCGTCGTCATTGGCGCAGGCAACGCCGGGTTTGAGACCGCGGCGCAGCTTTTGGCCTATGCCAAGTCGGTAACACTCCTCAACCGCCGCGATACGTTTGAGAAGGCCGACGCCAAAACCGTAGAGGCGGTTAAGGCGCACCCCCACATGACCATCCTCACCAACACCGAGCCTGTGGAGGTCAAAGGCGACAAGTTTGTATCGGGCATCGTGGTTAAAAACACACAGACCGGCGAGCAAAAAGAGATTCCTGCGGGTGGTATCTTTGTCGAGATCGGGGCGCTCCCGGCGACCGGCTTTGTGCAGGGGTTAATTGAGATGGACCAGTTTGGCCATATCAAGGTAGACCCAAGAACACAGCGTGCGTACCCACTTACCCAAACTCAAAAAAATGATTCAGATGCAAGGCGTGGGGAAAGTGCAGAGGGAGGCGTACCTCAAGGTACGATGACCGAGGCACAGGGGCCCCACAACGCAGCAGATGAGTCGTTTTTTGGAGTTTGGGCTGCGGGCGACTGCACCGACGGCCTATACCACCAAAACAACATCGCTGCGGGCGACGCGGTTAAGGCGCTGGAGGACATCTACCTCTATATCAAGTCACACGCCTAGCGGCAAATGTAGTCGAGGAGCATTTTGTGTACCGTGCGCATGCCCGCTTCCTTGCGCAAGGCCCGGCGCGCAGAGGGGCTTATTACCGTAACGCTCATATCCTCGAGTTTTTTAAACACTTCGCGCGGCTTGCCAAAGTCTACAATAAGCTCCGACAAGCCCGCCCTCTCAAACACCTCGGCCACGCCCATGTTGCGGCTAACAAACGCGGGTGTACCGCAGGCCACGGCCTCCTGGGCCACATTGCCGTATGTCTCAAAATAGGACGGGCATATGATCGCGCCCATGCGCGCATAAAAGTTTGCAAGGTCGGCGTTTTTTGAGTACGACCTGGAGAATTTGACCCGGTCGTGCAGCACCTTGGTCGCGTGCTGGCGGCTCACATCATCGGTCAGCACGTGTATCTCAAAAGGCGACCCGGCTTTGCGGTTTATCTCGACAAGCCGGACCAAAAACGCCGTGTTTTTGATGCGTGTCCAGCGGCCCACAAACCCGATACGGCGCTTGGTCTTGCGGCCTTGCGCCTTAAAAAAGGCGTCGGGTATGGCGTTGGGCAATACTGCCGCATGCCTGCGGTATATGGGGTGGCGAAACACCTCGGTCTCCACATGCTTTTTAATCAGCTGCGAGGGAAATATATAGCGTATGTCCGCCCGGTCAAACGAGGCTTCCATGCTTGCCAAAATGTTTTTTGCGCCGTCCTCCTTCCAGTGCTCGGTCTCTTTGGTAAGAGAGCCGTGATAGTACAGCACCACAGGCAGCCTTAGCGAGCGGGCGGCCATGACAAGACACCACGGGACAAAATATGTGCCGTTTGCCAGCACAATATCGGGCCGCTCCTCCTTAAGTTTTATCCTAAATGCCTCGGTTAGCTCACTGTATGCCTGTCGCAAGTCGTCCAGCGACCGGGCGGAGCGCACCGCATCGCCAAACACAGGCACCGGGCCGCCGTACTCAAGTATGCGGCCGGAGGGCATGGCGGTTTCTGTCCATCCCTTGCCCGAGGACGTGTGAGACAGCGTGACATACACAAGCTCTATGGGGCCCGACTTCTTAGACGACTTTACAAACTCCGAGAAGGAGCCCATAACGCGGCTAATGCCGGCCACATGGGAGGTCTGTACATTTGCGAATATTTTCATACCGGGTATAAACAGAGAAATTTCATATCGTTTCGATATGAAATGGGGCCTCTGCCCTACTCCAACTATACTCTCTTAAGAGCATCTGCTCAAGCACCCTTGGGTGTGCTGTCTGGCTCCCCGTCTTTCATCTCTTTTTTTATTTCCTCAAGGTCGCGGTGTATGTGCTGTATCTCCGCTGACAATATTTCAGTCTGTGTTTTCGTTGCCTCGAGCATCTCCTTTTCGGTCTTCTCGACCAGCTTTTTTTCTCTCTTAAATCCGGAGATGATGATCGTGTCGCCGATAAAAAACGACACCATAAGCCCCGTCACCAGGAGTATTGCCGTACCCAGAATAATAGACATGGGGCCATAGAGTATAGGAAAGTGCTCTGCCGTCTCCCAGACTCCCTTCCACACAAGTACGATGCCTACGGCACCCACCAACGAGTACAGTATCGGATAGCGGCTCAGCGCACTGCGCACTTTGTCCTCGAGCTTGTCAAAAAATGTGTAAATCTTTTTTAGCATATTACAGGCGCTTGAGTAGAACAAAGTTACCCCTAAACCCGGACACCCCCGATGCACCCTCGTCTATGTCGCCCACTCTCACCACCACTTGCCCCGGCTCCTCAAACACGCCAATTTCTTGCCCGCGGACACCAAACCAGCACACCACGCGCGACTTCTCGTACTCCATATAGTCACCCTCCTCAACGGCACACGTGCCGTCATACTCTCCCAGGTCGTAGGTGCCAGAGCTGCTCTTTAGCATCACCTTTGTGCTTGTCTTCTCACCGCTGCCCTGCTGGCTAAAGCGCCACTCGTAGGCGCCGTCTGCCACACCGGGCGAGTAACTGTCGTGCACAAACACGATATACCCCACACCAAGGAGCAGGACCACAATAAGCCACAGGCGCCATGCACGCTTAATGGTGCGCATCATAGCTCTAGTATATCAGCGCTAAATCTTTTCTATCGTGGTAGCCCACAAGACGCCGTCTATGTCGTAGCTTGTGGTGGACTCGGCCGGGTGTATGACGCCAGAGACGCGCAGCTTGGTCCCCGTCGGATAGTCGACCGGATAGGTCGACATGAGCGCAGTGTTTATTGCCAGGTGCCCGTCGCTCTGGTCTAGGGCAATGCCAAACGCGCACTCAGCGGTGTGCGGGCCGTCCCCTTTTTTAGGCAGACACTCCCAGTAGCCCACCACGCTCACGCGCTCGGGCTGCACTGCGCTCTGCGCACTGCCCTCCATGCGCAGCGATGCGCCCGTGCGGTCGGTACGGTACACGTACTCGCGACCCTTGGCGCGCATCTCGACCCTAAAGCCCTCTACCAGGGCCGCCAGGCATGACTCCGCCGGGCCGCCAAGCCCGAGGCATCCGTCAGGCCAAGTCCTGTCCTCCACGAGCATGATGGTGATCTCATTTGCCGTGATGCCGAGCTTGGCAGCCAGGTCGGCGCGCGCCGCCGCAGCGGCGGGCTCGGGCTCCATGCCGTGTATGCCGCCGCTGCCCGGCGCCACGCCGTCGGCCGATGTAACCGGCACCTGTGTTTGGTTGGTAGTATCCTGTGGAGATGGCGCGGCTCCGGGCCCCTTGCCCGCATACGCCCAGTACCCCGCCCCCGCGAGCACAACAATAGCAAGCACAACAAACGCTGTTTTGGTGTTCATATATGCATTGTAACGGATACGCCGGCCCGCGCTTACATGCGGCTCCTACTGCGCACTCCCCGGGTGTATAGTGTAGGAATGAGACTGTACCCTTCCCTGGCTAAGCTCATATTCTTTGCCTATATCTTGGCGGCTCTGTTTGGTATATACGGCATGGTGTCCCTGGGCCACTCAGGGCATAGCGGCTGCCCGGCCTCTGGGGCAGAGCACGCGCTGTGCGTCTCGCCGCTGGAGCACTTGGGCCATTGGCAGGCGGTGTTTATGGCCATATTCGCAGACCTGCTTGTCCTGCTGTCGTTAGCGGCCGCCCTATGGGTAAGTATTGGCCCCGCAGTTAAAGTACTACAGCCATCTACTTGGAGGCTGTCCCGCCATGAGCCGCCGCGGCCTACCCTGCTTCAGGAGTTATTTTCGCAAGGTATTTTGCATAGGAAAGAACCGCAAATAGCATAGTGGCGCTATTTACTCGTTCTTAACCTAACAAACATATGGGCAAACAAACGATTCTTATTGTAGGCGTACTTATTGCACTGGTTGCGGGGTTTGGCGGAGGCTACGCGGTGCGCGGGGCCCAGGTCGGGCAAGGCATGCACATGATGTCAGGCGGGATGATGATGAACGATGACAATATGGGCGGCCACGGAATGCAGGGCGCCATGGACGAAATGATGGAGGGCCTGCGCGGCAAAACGGGCGACCAGTTTGACCAGGCCTTCCTCTTGGAGATGATCATGCACCACGAGGGTGCGGTCGAGATGGCCGAGGCGGCGCTGCAGCGTGCCAAACACCAGGAGATTAAGGATATGGCGCAGGCGATTATCTCGGCGCAGACCAGCGAGATTACCCAGATGAAGCTGTGGCAAAAAAATTGGTATACCCGGTAACCCCCTTGCCGGTTAAAGAAAAACACCCCGTACTGGGGTGTTTTTCTTACCCGCGGCGTGCGGCGTCTATTGCCGCTACGTCTATCTTCTGCATCTTCATCATCGCCTCAAAGGCGCGCTTTGCCTCATCACCGCCCTTGGCCAGAGCCTCGGTGAGCGTGCGCGGCGTAATCTGCCACGACACGCCCCACTTGTCCTTGCACCAGCCGCACGCGCTTTCCTGCCCGCCGTTTTGTACAATCGCGTTCCAATACTTGTCTGTCTCCTCTTGGCTCTCTGTCGCTATCTGGAAGGAAAAAGCCTCGCTCTGCTTAAAAGTAGGGCCGCCGTTAAGGCCAATGCAGGGTATGCCCACTACCGTAAACTCTACGGTCAGTACATCACCCGCCTTGCCGTCCGGGAAGTCGGACGGGGCATAAAAAATCTTGCCCACCGAGCTCTCGGGGAACGTGGCGGCATAAAACTCCGCTGCGGCAAGCGCCTCTTTGTCGTACCACAGGCACACTGTGTTTTTGGGTGTAGTCATATGCCTTAAGTATAGCAAATGGGGTGTTTTGGAGCTTTACACGCAGTCCCAAATACGGCATAGTCCCCCTAGACTCGCAACAGGAGGTCACCATGGCTCATATTCGTATCATCTCCGAGAAAGACGGGATCCGCACTGTCACCGACGGCGAGGCTACCTGGAGGGAATTTCAGTCGTCGCGCCAGGGCCCAATACACTGGTTCGAGGACGAGGTGCTGCTCCACCCGAGCACGTTCTACACCAAGACACTCAACGTGCTCTTCCGCTTGTTTTTCTTGGTGCCGCTCAGCATCCCGGTGTACCAACTGGCTCTCATCTACTACGTGAGCCCATGGGTGGGGCTTAGCGGTTGGGCGTGGTGGCAGATCGCCATCAAGCTCACAGTTCTTGGCATGCTCTGGGTGCCGGTCATACTTCTTCATATCTGGGTGGCTCAGAGCTCGGTGAGAGAAAATTACATCGACACAGACGACTAGTCGCAACACGGCCCCCAAAGGGGCCGTGTTTTTGTTTTGTTGGCCTGGCCACAAGTCAAAATCGCTCGTCAGCGATTTTGCTTGCCGGCCCCGGCGCACGGTTTTGCCAGTGCAAAACAACGTTTGCGCCCGTCACAAGTGGGAGAAAATTGGAACCAACTAGTAGTGGAGCTTCACCAATGGCAGCGGTTTGGTAAAGCGTTAGACGGGGCTTTCAACAAGTAGGGGTTGCACCACCAGTGGCCAGTTGGTAGTATTTTGGTAGAAGGGCGCAATACAGCTGGTATCCCTCTCACGGGAATAAATGCTTCCCGCCTAAATAACGCCCGCCAATTCTTTTCCAAGCGCTGACTACTCGTCGGCGCTTTTTTCTTTGTGTGGTTCCAAGTCCTTAAAATTTCCCGTTTGGGTGCTCCAAACGAACCTTTGTTTACAACCTAATTTTCACCATGACCCTACCGGGAATCGAACCCGGATTGACGGCTTGAAAAGCCGGTGTCCTAACCGTTAGACGATAGGGCCTCTTATTTCCCCTATGCAAAGAATACCCCCAAAGGGGTACTTTTGCATTGGGTGCGGAGAGGGAGAGATTCGAACTCTCGGTGAGGTTGCCCCCACGCCACATTTCGAGTGTGGTGCCTTCGACCACTCAGCCACCTCTCCGTGACCCACAAAATAACACTTTTTGAGCCTATTTGCTACACTTGGGGTCATTAGCCGTTTACCCAAACACCTATGAACAGCGTTGTACATTTTGAGATGGGCTATCACGACCGCGAGAGGATAAAGAAGTTCTACACAGACGCGTTTGGTTGGAGCATGCAGCAGATGGGGGCTGAGATGGGCAATTATGTGGTGGCGCACACTGCACAGACCGATGCAAACGGCATGATACAAAAGCCGGGCGCCATAAACGGCGGCTTTTACCAGAAGGAGGGTCCCGACTCCGAGGCGCCGTCGGTTGTTATCGCAGTCGATGATATCCATGCCTCGATGAAGGCCGTCGAGGCCGCGGGTGGCAAGATTCTGGGCGGTATGCAGCAAGACGGCACTCACACCATGGAGCCAACCATGATACCGGGCGTGGGGCTTTGGATATCCATCAAAGACACCGAGGGCAACCGCGTGAGCATGCTGCAGCCAAACCCACGAAACTAGTCTGGTGCGCGGTATAGGACTTGAACCTATGACCCTCCCCACGTCAAGGGGATGCTCTACCAACTGAGCTAACCGCGCGAACGAGGTACCCAAACACAAGCTCGCTTGTATTTGGGCCGAGTGAAGCGCGGTTATTCCGAATATCCGCGCGCACTACGCCGACACAATAGCATTTTTAGGCCAAAAGAAAAAGCGCCGACCCTTGGGTCGGCGCTGTGCTTCACAGGTACTCCTCAAGGAACGCTACCACAGAGCCCGGCGGAGTCATCCCCGGGTAGCGTTCGTCGCCAATGATGATGCGGTTGGGCTTCTTATAGTACGCGGCCGAGAGGTTAAAGGTATAGACCCCCTTCTCCCCCGTACTGCGCAGCCTGTCTTGCGGCCGCTTGTCGCTCGACCACAAAAAGTCCAGAGACTCACTCCCAAAGTGCGGCAGCCGCTCCAGAATATACGGAGCAACGCGCGAGCGTGTCGCCAGGAGGAAGGTCACTTCTGCATCACCCCCGCCGTAGAGCCCGGCACGCAGGTCGGTCAGCGTGTCGCCGGCGTAAAAGAGCCTCAGATCGCGGGTATGGAGGGCCGCGGCCTTTGCGGTACGGCCCACCAGCCAGTTGATCATCCGCTCTTTTTCCGCGCCCCACGGTATCAGGTAGAGCGTGTACCGGCTTTTTGCCGGGTCCACCCGGTTTGGATGGCTCTCATCAACAGTCTTAACACGCTGCAGGAGCCGGTTGCCCTGCACAGCCTGATCCTCAAGAATCTGCATGAGCTTTTGCATACGCAAGAGCCCATCCACACCCTCAAAGTTAAACTGCACACGGTAGCGCAAAGGTGCCACGTCGGTAACACCTTTGTAGTAGTTGGAGCCGTACTCAATCGGCGAGAGATAGTGGTGGAACTCCGGGTACACCTGCACCATCGCGGCAAGCACCGCATCGCGCCATCGGTTGGGGCTGCCCTCTTTCATCTCTCCGGCAATGTAGTCGTAATTGAGGAAGGTGTCGTACTCCCAGTCAGTCATGTAGCCATGGCCGTTTCGCATGATGATGCCGCTGCCAAACCCGGCAGAGACATCACGGTCGAGCGAGTGCTTAAAAAACGGCACCTGCGCCGGGTCTACATACACATGCAGGCCATGTTTATCCCTGCCCCACCTGGGCGGAGGTTCGCTGTAGCCGTGCGCCTGTACGGAAGCAAGACGCATCTTTTCAGAGAGCATCAGCCCCAGTGTGCGTGCCGACACACTGCCGGTCGCAACACCTTTTCGTATCTGTAGCTCCTCCGCCCTGCGACGGTCTTCAATCTCCTCCTCAGAGTCAACCTCGCTGCTGTTTACGGTATTGGTGCCATCCTGGTCGGTCAGCACCATGGTCTTGGTCTCCCTCAACTTCTGTGCTGCTACAGACTTAGCGTAAGGATCTCCCCGCATATCCTGCCCCTTTTCTAAAGAACGTCCGGCACACCGCGCACCGTCCCACGCATGAGGCTACAGCAGATATCCTGATGCCTACATGAAGCCGACACACGTTGCACCAGAGGATTGAAATATAGGGTTTTTGTGGTACTCTTTTGCCATGAAAGTGCTCGCCATAGAGACCTCCTGCGACGAAACAGGCATCGCACTCCTTGAGGGCCGCCACAGTGGCGAGACAATGGAGTTTGTGACACTCAAGGCCGAGCTCCTGAGCCAGGCCAAACTCCACGCCCCGTTTGGAGGCGTCTTCCCCGCGCTCGCCAAGCGCGAGCACACCAAAAACTTGCCGGTGTTGTTTGAGCCGTTTAAAGATGACCAGTTTGACGCCGTAGTTGTGACAGCCGGACCCGGACTCGAGCCTGCGCTCTGGACAGGCATCGAGTTTGCCAAACAGGTCGCGAGCGAGCGCGGCGTGCCGGTGCTGCCGGTAAACCACATGGAGGGGCACATTATCTCCTCTCTTGCAGAACGACACCCTGACAAACTTGAGAATGTCGGGATGTCAGTAATTAAAGACGTGCAGTTTCCGGTGCTTGCTCTGCTAATTTCTGGCGGGCACACGGAGTTAGTACTTACGAAGGATTGGTTTGAGTACGAGATGCTCGGCCGCACGCTCGACGACGCCGTGGGCGAGGCGTTTGACAAAGTGGCGAGGATGCTCGAGTTGCCCTACCCCGGCGGCCCGGAGATTTCCAAACTTGCATCAAAAAGCCGGGCAGAAAAAGCTACGGGCAAAAGTCTGGCCGAATCAAATGAGGAGACCCGAGGACTTTTGAACGGAGGTTTTTCTGCCCGGCTCCCGCGCCCCATGCTCAATACCAACTCGTGTGACATGTCTTTTTCCGGTTTAAAAACAGCTGCACTGTACGCACTAAAAGACAAAAATCTGGCTGCAGAGGAAAAAGCTGCGTTTGCCGCGGAGTTTGAGGATGCCGTGGCCGAGGTGTTGTGTGCCAAGGTGCGCCGCGCCCTTAATGAAAGCGGCGCCAAGACATTTGTCATTGGCGGCGGTGTGGCGGCCAACCGCTACATCCGCGAGGAGCTGCAAAAGATAATTCTCGAGGAGTTCTCCGATGTCGAGTTCAGGCTCCCCCACCTCTCCATCACCGGCGACAACGCAGTCATGATAGGCGAGGCCGCGCTCGCCCGCCTCCTCTTGGGGCACCAGACCCTCGATTCCGCAAGGTTCGACCTTGCGGTAGAGGCCCGCGGCAACCTTTCTTTGGCTTAAAAATCGTTGTAGAGTAAGGCCACATGGCAGTCCCGGACAAGTTTTTAAAACCCTACGACCCCAAGGCAACAGAGGCCTCTATATATAAGGAGTGGGAGGAGTCCGGCTACTTTAACCCAGACAATCTCCCCAAGATAGACGGCAGGGAGCGCACCGAGCCCTTTACCATTATCATGCCGCCGCCCAACGCCAACGGCTCCCTCCACGCCGGGCATGCATTGTTTGTAACACTCGAGGACATCATGACCCGCTTTAACCGCATGCGCGGCAAAAAGGCGCTCTGGCTCCCCGGCGCCGACCACGCCGGCTTTGAGACCCAGGTCGTGTACGAGAAAAAGCTCGAGAAGGAGGACCGCTCGCGCTTTGACATGGCCCCCGAGGATCTCTACCGCGAGATCATGGACTTTACGCTCCACAACAAGTCATTTATGGAGGGTCAGTTGCGCCAGCTCGGAGCATCGTGCGACTGGTCTCGCGAGATGTTTACGCTCGATAAGCGCGTTATCTCCACCGTGTACGACACCTTCCTCAAACTCAACGAAGACGGCCTCCTCTACCGCGGCAGCCGCATCGTCAACTGGTGCCCCAAGCACCAAACCTCTTTGTCCAACCTCGAAACAGACCGCGAGCCGCGCACAGACAAGTTTTACTACCTCAAGTACGGGCCCTTTACTATCGCAACAGCCCGCCCCGAGACCAAGTTTGGAGACAAGTATGTGGTGATGCACCCGGACGATAGCCGCTACGCCGAGTTTAAAGACGGCCAGCAGATTGAGCTTGAGTGGATAAACGGCCCCATCACCGCCACGGTTATTAAAGACGAGGCAATAGACATGGAACTCGGCACCGGCGTTATGACGATTACGCCGTGGCACGATCCCACCGACTTCGACATCGCCCAGCGCCACAAGCTCTCCTTTGAGCAGATTATCGACTGGCGCGGCAAGCTACTGCCTATCGCGGGCGAATTTGCCGGGATGAACATAAAGGAGGCCCGCGGCAAAATTTTAGAAAAGCTCGAGAGTAAGGGCTTGGTAGACAAAGTAGACGACTCATACACCCACGAGGTGCCAGTGTGCTACAAGTGCGGCCGCGAGATCGAGCCGCAGGTCAAGGAGCAGTGGTTTATCAAAATGCAGCCCCTGGCACAAAAAGCCATAGAGGCTGTCAAAGCACGCCGCGTGCATGTCCTCACCGAGAACCACGAAAAGATCCTTCTGCATTGGCTCGAAAACATCCAGGACTGGAACGTCTCGCGCCAGATTGTGTGGGGCATCCCTATCCCCGCCTGGCAAAAAGACGGACAATGGAAGATATCTGTAGAGTCTCCGGGCGAGGGCTGGGTTAAAGACACCGACACTTTTGACACCTGGTTTAGCTCTGGGCAGTGGCCGTTTGCAACTCTGGGCTACCCGGACGCACAGGATTTTAAAACCTTCTACCCCACCAATGTTATGGAGACGGGCTCAGACCTTATCTTCTTCTGGGTGGCGCGCATGATAATGCTCGGGCTCTACCGCACGGGCGAGGTGCCGTTTACATACGTATACATGCACGGGCTTGTGCGCGACGCCAAGGGTATGAAGATGAGCAAGTCCAAGGGCAACGTGATATCGCCGCTCGAGGTATCTGACCAGTACGGCACAGACGCGCTGCGCATGGGCCTTGTGGTGGGCAACACGCCGGGCACAGACCTTAACCTCGACCCCAAAAAGATCGAGGCCTACAAGAAGTTTGCCAACAAGCTCTGGAACATTGCACGCTTTGTGTTGGCCAGCGAGAATACCGGCGAGATACTACCGGCACTTAAGGCCGAGTTTGATGAAATGGCTGCAGACGTGACCCTCGACATAGACAACTTCCGGATACATCTGGCCGCAGAAAAGCTCTACCACTACCTGTGGGGCCGCTTCGCTGCAGAAATTATAGAGGAGAGCAAGGGTAGCCCCAAGTATGGCGCAACCCTGTACTACATCCTGGAGAACTCGCTCAGGCTCCTGCACCCGTTTATGCCGTTTGTCACCGAGGAGATCTGGAAAGACATGCCCGGCAAAAAAGATTTGTTGATGGTCGAGCAGTGGCCCTCGTAGCGCAGGGTATACTTGATTCATGTCAGTGGCTCTTTTGGCGGCTGTAGTGGGAGGTATTTTGCCGGCACTGTTGTGGCTTGTGTTTTGGCTCATGGAGGACCGCTGCGACCCCGAGCCCAAGCGCTACATCTTTTTTTGCTTTATTGCCGGCATGATAGCCGTGCCCTTGGTGCTCCCGCTTGAGCGAGCCGCGTCATCGTACATAAGCGGCGCTCATCTGCTGTTAGCATGGGCGGCGCTTGAGGAGTGTTTCAAGTTTGGCGCCGCATACCTGGCAGCGCTGCGCTTTAGGGTGTTTGATGAGCCGCTTGATGGCGTCATATATCTGGTTACTGCGGCGCTTGGCTTCTCGGCGCTTGAGAACGTGTTCTTTCTTGTCACGCCGGCACTCGACGGGGACCTCTTGCGCACCATCGTGACCGGCAACTTGCGCTTTATTGGCGCCTCGCTCCTGCACACGCTCTCGTCTGCCACTATCGGCATTGCGCTTGCGCTAGCCTTCTACAAGAGTGCGCGCTGGCGCCGCCTTGCAGCGCTCATCGGAGTTATCCTTGCTATCGCGTTGCATACTATGTTTAATTTTTTTATACTTACAAGCGGCAGCGGATCAACCTTCCTGGTGTTCCTCGCTATCTGGATTGGCATCGTTGCGCTCTTATTTGCGATAGAGCAGGTTAAGCAGCCGGCACGAGACTATTGTTAACGCTATAATGTAAACTACATGGCACGAGACAGGCGATCATTGTTTGAGTGGCTCACCGGGAGCCAGGGCGAGGCAGACTACTCTTTTGACGAGCTTGAGCAGGGTGGTGCCTCTTACGCTGCACCGGCTCCGGCCCGCTCCAAGCATGTGCCTATCGCTCACCCATCACGCAACGCAGAACCCGCACCTCTGGCCGAAGAGGTCGAGGAGCCGGCAGGAGAGCTTGCGGTAGACGTCTACCAGACCCCCACGCATATTGTGATAAAGGCCATGATAGCCGGCGTTAAGCCCGACGACCTCGATGTCTCTATCACGCGCGACATGGTAACCATACGCGGCAAGCGCGAGAGGCATACCGAGGGCACCGCGGGCGACTTCTTCTTTCAGGAGTTGTATTGGGGCGCGTTTAGCCGCACTATAGTGCTGCCCCAGGAGGTGGAGATAGAGGAGGCCGAGGCCTCTGAGAAGCACGGGCTCCTTATAGTGCGCCTGCCCAAGCTCGACAAGGGCCGCCAAGCAAAGCTCAAAGTTAAGTCCAACTAAAAAATCCCCTTCGGGGGATTTTTTAGTATTGATGTGCTTGGGGCCAGGATCGAACTGGCGACATCTTCCTCTTCAGGGAAGCGCTCTACCAACTGAGCTACCCAAGCGATGAGGTCAGTTTAGCAAAATATGAGCTTTTAAGCCACCCTACCGCGGCGCAGTGCTCGAGCCAAAATACTGCCCAAAAAAGCCCTGCACCTGGCCCTGGAAGTCCTGCGCCGAGCCGTACACAGCTATAATCTGCTCTACATAGGGCTGCACGTAGTTAAAGTACGTGTACACCGACACGCCTACCACGAGCGCCCACCACAACAGCGTAAAAAACGTATGCACGCGCTGGCTGCGGCGCAGGCTGTGCACCACGCGGTTGGTGTCCGCGTTGAGCTGCGCCTGGCGCTTAACAAGCTCCTTGAGCTCGTCCATATCAAGGTCGTTTTCCATACCTTAATTGTACCATCGGTCACACGCCGGCTTTTCTCTGCCCCCACCAGGAATCGAACCCAGATCTTTTCCTTAGGACGGAATTGCTCTATCCATTGAGCTATGGGGGCTAATGAAAACGACCCCAAAGGGATCGCTTTGAGTATGCTATAAATTGTCCTTCTAGACTAGGCCTCGATCCCGAGCTTTGCCGCTATCTTAGCGCGGTCAAAGCCCACCATCATCTCATCACCAATGACGATGACAGGGACGCCGAGCTGCCCCGTAAGTTCTATCATCTCTGCCCTCTTTGCGGCGTCTGTCGAGACGTCGTAGCCTGTGTACTCTACCCCCTTCTCGGCAAAAAAGTCTTTGGCCATCTGGCAGAAGTGGCAGGTCGGAGTGCTGTATATGGTCACTGGTTTTTGCATAGGTTCTCTTTTATTGGTAGATTTCTGTAAGTATATCGCGGGATTAGTTTAGTGGCAAAACATGTGCTTCCCAAGCATAGGACGCGAGTTCGATTCTCGCATCCCGCACCACTACCAGACAAAGAGAGCCCTGAATATCTTAACAAATATGTTGGGTTCCTCGGCCACGGGGCTGCTCGAGGCAACCTCGCGCCGTATGATATCTATCTGCCCCTCGCCCGGCCGGGCCACGCCAAACCGCTCCCTAACCCCCGCCTCAACTCCCCTATCGCTCACCAGAGCCTGTGCCGAGGCACCGACCTGTTCATATTGCTTCTTAAGCGTCTCGAGCTCTACCTGCGCAGCCGCATCCGCCTCGCTCGCGGCCACAAACTTGGTATACATGCCCCAGGCGCCTTTGGCCGCGTATACTGCCACAAACAATAGAGCCACAACGCCGATGGCCCCCACGGCGGCGCGCATGGCGTCCTGCTTGCTTGCCCTGTGGCGCCTAAAGTCTTTCATCTCTTTATTGTACCCACAAAATGGGCTAGAATGGGCCCATGTACGGAAAGCATCACAGCAAACTTGTCAAAGTAGGCAGCTACATACTCGGCGTCGTCGTTATCACCTCGATGATCGTGGCCTTCTTTGCGGGCACTATCTAGGGCACTAGTCCGACCTGACCATCTTCATAAAGACATCCTCTGGGATGTTTACTTTGCCGCGCTCCTTCATCTTGGACTTGCCCTTCTTTTGCTTTTCGCGCAGCTTCATTTTGCGGGTAATATCGCCGCCATACATGTGCTGGGTTACGTCCTTGCTCAGCGCCGAGAGGGTCTTGGAGGAGAGTATGCGGCCCGTGGCAACCCCCTGTATCTTGGTGACAAACATCTGGCGCGGCAAAATTTTGTGCAGCTTCTCTACAGCCGCCACAGCCTCCTCATACGCGCGGTGCGTTGCGACAATGCGCGTAAACGCGGGTACAGCCTCGTCTGCAACAACAAGGTCTAGGCGCGTCACCTCTGCAGGCCTCAGCTCGCCAATCTCATAGGATATGGATGCATAGCCGGAGGTTGCCGACTTAACCTTGTCAAAAAAGTTGCGCATCAGCTCGCGCAGTGGCATAGACACCTTAAGCATCATGCGCTCTTCTGAAAAGCGGTCGGTCGAGAGCGTGGTAGCCTCGTGCTCGTACAACAGGGGCAGCATGGCGCCCAGGTACTCCGAGGGCACCAATATTTCTGCCTCTACGTACGGCTCCCAGACCTTGGCAACCTCGCCATAATCCGGAAACAGCGGCGGCGAGTATACGGTCACACGTTTGCCCGACTTGGTCTCTACCTCGTAGGTAATAGTAGGGGTTGTGACAATAAGCGATATGTTAGACTCTCGGCGCAGGCGCTCGGTAATAATCTCCAGGTGTAGCATGCCCAAGAGCCCGCACCGGAAGCCGCGGCCAAGCACGCCAGAGGACTCCTCCTCGTATGACAAAGACGAGTCTGAGAGGCGCAGACGCCCCAGAGCCTGGCGAAGCGCGGTAAAGTCGTCCTGGCTCTCAGGGTAGACAGAGGCCCACACCACCGGCTTGGGCTCGGCATAACCCGAGAGCGGGTGGGTTTTAGATTGGCGTGCGCGCACCGTATCGCCCACACGCGCAAAGCCCGACTCCTTAATGCCGGTTACCACATAGCCAATCTCGCCCGCGCTTAGTTTGCCGGTCACTTTAGGCTTAGGCGCAAACACCCCCACCTCGAGCGCCTGAAAGTTCTTCCCTCCCGCAATAAACTCCAACGCATCGCCTTTATGTATCGCTCCTTCAAACATGCGCAAGAACACAATAACGCCCTGATGGTCCGAGTACTGAAAGTCAAAGATGAGGGACTGCGGCTCGGCACTGCCAGCTGCTTTAGGAGGCGGTACACGCTCTATCACGCGTTCAAGCAAAGCCTCTACGCCCTCGCCTGTTTTACCCGAACACAAAAGAATTTCGTCACGCGAGACACCCAGCAGTTTTTCCACCTGCTCCATCACGTCTTCCACGCGTGCCAGAGGCGAGTCTACCTTAGAGAGCGCGGGCACTATTGCCAAGCCTAGCTGCTGGGCGGAGCGCAACACCGTAAGCGTCTGCGCCTGCACGCCCTGGGTTGCGTCTACAAGCAATATGGCGCCCTCGACGGCGGTGAGTGCCCGCGACACCTCGTAGCTAAAGTCGATGTGCCCGGGGGTGTCTATAAGGTTAAGTACAAAGCCTTTGTACTCCATGCGCACCGGCTGCATTTTAATGGTGATGCCGCGCTCGCGCTCGAGGTCCATGGAGTCCAGCACCTGCTCGCGCATGAGCCTGGGCTCGATAGTTTTTGTCACCTCCAAAAAGCGGTCGGCAAGTGTCGACTTGCCGTGGTCGATGTGGGCGATGATGGAGAAGTTGCGTATATGCTTCACGAGTGAGAATGTAGCATTTTTAAGCCCTAAAAACTAGGGCTTTTAAACGTCGGTGGGCTCGACCGCAACACGGGACTGCGCGGCAAAGCGGTTTTTAAACGCGGCGTAGGCCTCCACAATCTCCTCGTTTTTTAAGAGCATGAGTACGCCGGCGGTGACCCCAAGCCCCCAGAGCCCGCCCACAAAGCCCTGCGCCGCAACCCCCATAGTCGTATTAATATCCACTACCCTGCCCATGCCCGATAGCGCCAGGTAGGCCACGCCGCCGCCAATGACTGATGCGGCAAAGCTCTGGTACGCCAGCTTCATAAGCGGTCTGAGGTTAATTTTAAAGTCGCGCATCAGTGCCACAAACCCCGCAATGCACCCCGCCCACGAGCCCAGCGCCATAGCAAGCGCGAGCATTAAAACCGTAGTGCCCGACAGGTCTGACACCCTAAGCATGGCCTCGAGCACGTCGCGCCACAGGTAGCTGCCGTGGAACACGGCTATAAACGCAAGCGCCAACGCAACAGACGTGCCCACGGTTATAAGTGCAAAATAAAACGGCTTGCGGGTATTGCCCGCAGCATAATATGCGCGCGCAATAAGCATCGAGACTGCCTGCGCCAAAAGCGACACCACCAGGAGCGCCAGTGCCGCGGCCACAAGCTTGGTCGCTCCCCAGTCAAAGGCGCCACTGCCCAATATAGTGCGCACCAGCTGTGCGCGCAGGACGATAATCAGTATCGTGGCCGGGATGGCCCAAAAACAAATATGCCTAAGCGCCACCTCTACGTGCCGCACAAACTCGCTCGACTCCCCCTGCGCGTGCAGTTTGGAGAGTGTCGGGAATGCCGCCACCGAGTACGACACACCGATGATTGTAAGCGGCACTGCCTGCAGGTTCCATCCGAACATAAACACCGCAATAGAGCCCGGCGCCATAAACGACGCGAGCGCGGTGAGTACTGCAAGCGATATCTGTCCAGCCGAAAGTGCAAGTGTGCGCGGCACCGAGAGCGCGAGCACCTTCCACAACTCGCGTAACGCCTGGCGTATGGGCATATGGCTTTGCGAGCGCTCTGTGGCAAAAAACGGGACCTGCAGGAGCATATGGAGCCCGGCGCCAACGACTACACCCCAGCCCAACCCCTCTATCCCCATGCGCGGATACAAAAGCATAATGCCGGCAATAATGCCGAGGTTGTATAAGAGCGGCGATATCGAGTAGAGCAAAAAGCGGTGCCTCATCTGCGTGAGGTTGGCCAAAATGTTGGACGCACCCAAAAATATCGGCTGCAAAAGCAGGATCCGCGTGAGCATCACCAGGTCGGGGCTTACAATGCCGGGTGCCACAAGCTTAAGGAGCCACGGCGCGAGTATGAATGCAAGCAAGGAGACAGCGCCCATGCCCACAAAAAAGAACAGGAGCATCTGGCGCAAAAACGACACCATACGGCCCTCATCGTGCTCGGCTAAGCGCGACAGCACCGGCAGGAGTGCGTACAGCGACAGGAGCGATGCTACCGTGGCAAACAAGATGTCCGGGATCCTGAAGGCCGCATAGTACACGTCGAGGGTGTGCGATGCGCCAAACTCGGCCGCAAACAGGCGGTCACGCACCAAGGCCAGGAGCTGCGAGAGGAACGCAAAGGCCGCGAGCATGTACGCTGCCTGGTGCATGCCGCGCACCTCGCGCCCAATGACGGTCAAAAATTGCCGTACCACAAGGGTATTTTAGCACTTATATACACAAAAAGCCCTGACGCGCGGTCAGGGCTTTGTATGTTGAGCGGTTACTGCTCGATTGGGGCTGAGGGGCGGGTCTCCACGTCTGTCTCAACCTCAGCAGATGCGTCGACCTCAAGCGCGGGTCTGCCAGCCTGCATGTTGGCAATGATAGACTGTACCTCTGCATTGTCCGGGTTGCTGCGTGCCAAATCCTCAAACAAATTGAGCGCCTCTACCTGCCTGTTTTGCGCATAGTAGCTAAGCCCCAGGAAGTATTTGGCGTTGGCATAGTCACTCTGGATCTTGAGCGCCTGCTCAAGAGCCGGTATTGCGTTGCTGCTGTCGCCACCCGCGTAGTACAGGAGGCCTAACTGAAACCAGATAGGCGCAACACCCGGAGCGCTTTGTACGGCGGCCTTCGCTGCCTGCAAGGCGGAGGGAAGGTCGTTTTGCGCGATGCTGAGCTGTACCAGGAAGAGAATCGCATCGGTGTAGTTTGGCTTCTGGGTGAGTGATGCGCGCAGGTAGCCTTCCGTTGCAGCCGCGTCACCCCTTGATGCCGCCAGACGTGCCATGGCAAGGGTTATCGCCGGGTTGTTGGGGTTGCGTACCATTGCGGCATTGTAAGTTGAGCTTGCCTGGTCATATGCGCCCGTCACGTTAAGGCGCGACAAGAGGTCATATACCTGGCCCATAAGGAAGAACGGGCGGTAGTCTGCCATATTAAGGGCAACTGCCTTTTGGCCCGCCACCACCACACTCTGCAGCGAGTTCTCAAACTGCTGCTGGAGCTCTGCCTGGTCGCCGTCGGTTACTTGTGCCAGCTGCGATAACTTTGATCCGCCGGCATTAATCTGCATCCTCAGCGTGTCGCCCGTTTCCTCTGTGTCTACACCCGCTGCCGCAAGCTCGACAGCCCTATCTATATTGCCCTCCTGCAGAGCCGCGGCGGCGCGGCCCACGTAGGTCTCGGCAAGCGCGCGCCGCGCGGTCTTGCCTGCGATAAGCACCGAGGTTACGACAAGCACAAGTGCCAGCGCAAGCGCAGCCATCTGGAGCGGGCGCGATGGCGTCTCATCCTCAAGCGCAGGACGGCCCTGGCGCCACAAGAATCCGAACGCGGCTCCCGCAAGCACAAGCGCCAAAAGTATAATGTTTTGGCTCGGAACATAGAACGCCATCACTGCCAGGAGCATCAAGCTCCCAAATCCAAGCGAAAGTCCAAGCGCGCGATCCTCGCGGCTCAGTACCGATAGGCGCATAAGCCTCAGTATCGCGGCAACGACAAGGATAAACGGCAGTACCCAGGCCAGTGCACCCAAAAACCCGACCGTGCCGAGCGCGGTTACGAGCGTGGAGTACCCGACATTAAAGTCGAGACTCCAGAACGCCGATTGGTTGACCTCCTGCGGCTTCTGGGCAAGCCATATCTCGCCAAAGGTATTTGGACCCATGCCTATCAGCGCACGGCTAAAGCTGCCCTCCCTGACAGCGGTTAGTGCCTTGGTGGTTGTTTGGTAGGACGGGCGCACCTCAAGAGACGACACGGGGAATACGGAGGTAAGACTCGTGTTAAAGAACGGGCCCCATGCCATAAACACAATAGCGAGTATCGCGGCGGCTGCGGCAAACCACGGCACGCGGGCTAATAACCCGGGCTGTGTATGGTGCTCGCCCTCCTCTTGGCGTACGCGCATAAACGACATAAGCCCCACAACAAGCGCGCCAACCAGCAGGAGTGCCCATGCAAGCGAGAAGTTGACAAAGCCCAAGAGAGCGACAATAAGCACCCCAAGGACAATCGAGACGCCGCGCATGATGGCGCTCGGGCGGCGCATCTGGAGCTCTACCAGGACAAACAGGCCAAGCAGGGAGGCCAAAAGCCCCAGGTCATTCCACTTGCCCACCAGGTTTACCGAGCGGTCCGCAAAGGTGCCACCCGGGATAGAGGGCCCGAACATGATGGCAACAATCTGGAAGAGTGCCGCGGCCGCAATAGCCCAAAAGAGGCTCGTGTAGAGCATGCGCGCCGTGCGCTGGGTCCTAAAGAACATAGACGAGAACACGAACGCGAGCGCGGCGAGCGCGGCAAACACCACGGTGTCCCACTCTATGGCAAAGCCGCTCCAGGCGACCGAGCTGTCCAGAGAGACCAGAGACGACACAACATACACGACAGGCAGCAGGAGTACCGCAAGCGTGGGGCGCACACCGGGTGCGCGCAAAAACTCGCGCATGCCGCCGCTAAGTGTAAACATGAGCGCTGCAAGTGCTAGCCCGATGCTAAAGACGGCAACCTTAGACAACTGGAACGGGAACCACGCGGCCGGGATGACGAGTACCAGGGCAAGAACAATACCTGCCAGGAACACTCCCCGCGACCACGTATGGAGTCGTGAGTACATGACTATATATGCTTAAGAAACGCACAATGCGCTCCCCTGTTAATACGAACCTCCTTAAGTATAGACCCCTCCTGGGACTATGGCCCGTATCCTGGGGATATGCTATGCTACACATTAGCGCGTTAGGCAATAGCTCCGACGCCCCTTCCGGGGGTGCGGGGAGGAAAGTCCGGGCATCTACCGAGCAATCGGTTAAAAAGGTAGCAGGTAACCCCTGCCATTTGCTCCTGCGGGCAAAAGAGGTGCGAACAGAGACGAGCCTCGGTCGAAAGACCGAGGGTGAAACGGCTAAATCCTTATCCAGATGCAAGGCCGTGCCGTGGCAACACGGAGTGCCGCTCGAGCCCCACGGCGACGTGGGGCCCAGATAAATTATTGTCCACGACAGAACCCGGCTTACAGACGCGCGCGCAGATGCAAAAGCCCCCGGTAAACCGGGGGCTTTCGCTTTACCAGGTTATCCTTGAGCCTTCGCGGATCTGGTACTTGTTGGCGTAACCGCCCGGCACCTCGAGCACATAACGCGCCGGTTTTGTGGAGGTAAACGTGTCGGGGAACGTCTCTGGCAAGACATTGTGTGCAATGGTTACAATCGTGCCGTCTTCCTCTACCCAGAGTATGTCGAGCGGTATAAGGGTGTCCTTCATCCAAAACTGCCAGTACCCGTCCTTGGGGAACACAAACCACATGCCCGAGCCTTCCTCTAGGGTATCGCGCCCGCTGAGCCCTTTAGTGCGCAGCTCGGGGCTGTCGGCCAGGTCGGCCGCTATAGTGAGCGCACCTATGCGCAAAATTATTTGCTCACTCATACGGGGCTCTGCAGGGGCAGAGCCAGGTCCCACGCGGTAGTACCACACGGCAGCAGCCGTTGCGAGTATGACAGCTATAACTACAAGGAGTGCTGCGGCTTTCTTCATGAAATATAACTAACAAGAGCAGGGCTCTACCCTGCTCTTAGTATAGCACCCACTGCGGGCAAAAAAGTATTACGAGAGATGCTTGGAAACAAGCTTGGTCATCTCGAACATCGATACGGTGCCCTTGCCGCCAAATACCTCCTTGAGCTTGTCGTCGGCGTTAATATTGCGCTTGTTGGTCGGGTCCTGGAGATCATGCTTCTTGATGTATACCCAGAGAGCCTTAACTACCTCAGAGCGGGGCATCGGGCCCTTGCCTACGACCGCCTCCAAGTCAGAGGACAGGTTCATCGGCTTCATAAACGCGGAGTTTGATTTTGCCATACCTTAAAATTATTTATTAAAACAGCCGTGGCTGCTATGCCCATAAGCCTAGCACCCCCTCTCCTATAGCGCCAGAGGGGGTATATAGGGGCTGTGGGTATTTACAAAACTCGGCGGAGGCGGTGAGATTCGAACTCACGGTGGGTTGCCCCACGCCACGTTTCCAACGTGGTGCACTAGACCACTATGCGACGCCTCCTAATGCATACACAAAATACCGTTATTTTAGACAAAAAGAAAGGCCGGATCCTGGGCATAGGATCCGGCCAGTTGTACTAGCGGCTAAGGAGTGCTTTGACCCTGGCCTCTATAGGCGGGTGGGTCATAAAAAGGCGCGCCAGGCCGCTCATGGCGGCTTTGGGGCCAAACGGGTTTGATATGTAGAGGTGCGCTGTGGCGTTGTTGGCGCGGCGCATGGGCGCCTGGTAGCCACCAATCTTTTGGAGCGCGCTTGCGAGCCCCTCTGGGTAGCGGGTCAAAAGCGCCCCGGATGCATCCGCCAAAAACTCGCGCTTGCGCGATATCGCCAGCTGTATGAGTGTCGCCACTACTGGGGAAAGCACTATAAACGCCACTGCAACCAGCATGAGAATGGGGTTTTTATTGCGGTCATTATCTCCCCCACCCAAGAGTGTCGAGCGCAGGAAAAAATCACTCACAAGCGTGACAAACCCCACCAACACCACCGCCACGGTGGAGACAAGCATGTCGCGGTTGCCGATGTGGCTAAGCTCGTGGGCAATGACGCCCTCTACCTCCGAGCGGTTCATCATCTGCATCAGCCCCGTGGTTACCGCCACGGCAGCGTGTTCCTTATTGCGGCCGGTAGCAAAGGCGTTGGGGGCCGGATCTTGTATCACATACAGTTTGGGCTTGGGGAGGCCGGCGGTAATAGCCAGGTTCTCAACAATGTTATTGAGCTCCGGGTACTCAGCCTCGCTGGCGGGCTTAGCCCCCGACATGGCAATGACGACCCGGTCGGAAAACCAATAGGCCCACACGTTGGTCGCAATGGAGAATATCACCGCAAACACGAGTATCCCCGGATTATCAAAGTAGTACGACACGCCCCAGCCGATGGCTATCACCACGGCAAAAAAGCCGGCCATGAGTATCCAGGTCTTGGCGATATTTGACTCCTGATGCGTATAGAGTGTTGCCATAGGCGCTAATGATACCGCTTGTCAATAAAAATAAAAGGGGCGGCCCACAGGCCGCCCCTATCACGCTTTGTGCGTGCTCTCCAAAAAGATTCCAAGACGGAAACCTCCGCGGCTCCGGCGCTTGTGCGCCTGCAAGGTGCGAAAATACCGGATAGAGACGCTGTGTTGGTGCAGAATCTCATCAATAACTTCCTGCACGTCAATCAGCTCGAGTATGGCATTTTTGCTGTCCTTGGCGTTGTACGCCTCTTTTGACTCCTCAAGGAGTTTTAGGAAGAGATGATGATTCCTCAGATACCCCTTTGAAAGAATCCTGAAAGTTGCAACCTCGCGGTTACTGCGGATAATCTTTGGTATGCGGTCGCGCACCAGCTTGTCGTGACGGGTTATTCTGCGTCGTGCCATGACGATCCTCCATGCTGTCTAGGGCCTGTGGACACTCTACGCTAGGCGACAATCTTCTTCAAGCGTTCCTCAACCATCTCTATTTCGTGGTCTATGCCCTGTATAAACTCGTAGTTTTTAAGCTCGCTGGCTTTAATCCACGCATACTCCGTGGCGTCCTCGTCGAGCCTAATGTCGCCCGACTCATATTTGCAATAAAAGCTGAGGACCACGCACGGTACGCCGTCCGGGCGTATAAATGTAACGTCTAAAAGATATTGCACCTCAGAGACCTCCACACCCACCTCCTCCCGTATCTCGCGGCGCAAGGTGTTTTCCACGGCGCCATACCACTGGGGGCTCTCGGTGTTGGCATAGGTGGCCTCGCTCTCTATATAGTCTTTTGTCTCGAGCCCGCCGCCCGGCACGGTCCATTTGTTGGGCCAGGCCTTTTTGGTGGGCGCGCGCTTGGTCGCGAGGTAGCGGTACTCTCCGGCCTCGTCCTTTTTCCAGATAATACCCGTAACGGCAATCCGATGGAGCTCGGTCTGCGTTGGCACAGGCGCAGCCATGGGCTAGAAGGAGACCTTAACCGGCTCTCTTGCCGCCGCCTGGTCCTCTGCAAGCTCAAAGTACTCGCGCGGCTCAAAGCGGAACATGGAGGCAATAACATTGCCCGGGAACGACTCAATGGAGGTGTTGAGGTCGCGTACGTTGGTATTGTAAAAGCGGCGCGACGCCTGGATCTTGTTCTCGGTGTCGCTAAGCTCGCGCTGGAGCTCGGCGAAGTTCTCGTTGGCTTTAAGGTCCGGGTAGGCCTCTGCAACCGCAAAGAGCGACTTAAGCGCGCCGGTGAGCATGTTCTCGGCCTCACCCTTGGCCTCGACACCCCCGGCATCCATGGCACGTGCGCGTGCCGCGGTTACGTTCTCAAACGCCTCGCGCTCGTGGGTGGCATAGCCCTTAACCGTCTCGACAAGGTTGGGGATAAGGTCGTACCGGCGTTTAAGCTGCACATCTATGTCTGCCCACGCCTCGCGGGCACGCTGCACAAGGCGCACAAAGCGGTTGTACGCGGCGATAACCCACACCACGATAAGTGCCAGAACCCCCAATACGATGTATCCGGCTGTCATGCCACAATTGTAGCAGGTCTATGGGGATTGCAAGGGGTCATAGGGGATGCTAGGGTTCTTTCAGACAACCTCCCAAAAAAGAAAGGAGTCCAGCATGGCAGAGGGGAAGATGCCAGAAGACGACCTGTGGCGTCAGGAGTACCAACAAGGCGCAAGCGGGCGCGTCACGCGTGCAGTTTTGGCAGACGGCCGCAACTACGACCCCAACAATCCCAGCGACAATAGCGCAAGGCTCTATCCGCTGAGAACATTGGTGGTACTGCATACCCCGACACCAAACGGCGAGGGTTCAGAGTACCGCGTTGGCGTGGTAGCACGCAGCGACATGGAGAGGGGGCTGCGTTCTTTTGACGGAGTCAGGCTCAACCGGCACGTGGTCGAGCGGTGCTTTACAGAAGGCATCTACAACAACGACATTGAGGCAAGGGCGCTCGCAGAGAGTATAAGCATGGTGCGACAGCCCGAGGGGGGCATTAAGGTACTCCACTGCCTCGAACCGTTCCCTGGCACATGGGACGACTAACCACGCACAAGAACAAAACGGCCCGGGGTTACCCCGGGCCGTTTTTTATTTAGTACTCCGCTCCTCCAAGCATCTCGCCCTGGGCTGGCTGCTTGTCGTCTTTTGGCTCCTCGGCCACCGCTGCCTCGGTTGTAAGCAATATAGCCGCAGCGCTCGAGGCTCGCTCAAGCCCTGTGCGTGCGACCTTTACCGGGTCAATAATGCCCGCCACGAGCATGTCCTCAACAAGCGCGTCATGCAAAGCGTCGTAACCCGCGTTGCCCCGGGCCTCCTTCACCTTCATCACGACAACGCCCGCGTCTACCCCGGCGTTGTGCGCAATCTGGCGCAGCGGCATCTCAAGCGCTTTGAGCACCACTTCATAGCCCACACGCTTAGCGTTATCCATGGTGTTGCGGTTCTTGGCATAGCTCTCCTCAAGCTTTTGTGCCGCCTTAACCAAAGACGATCCGCCGCCAGGCACTATACCCTCCTCAATAGCCGCTTTAGTTGCGTTTACCGCGTCCTCAATCTTGAGCTTAAGGTATTTCATCTCGGTCTCGGTCGCGGCACCCACGCGTATGATCGCGACGCCGTCTACAAGCTTGGCCAGGCGCTTCTCGAGATTTTCCTTATCAAACTTAGACTTGGTCTCCTTTATAGTGCCGCGCAGCTGCTCCACGCGCGCCGTAATATCCTTTTTGGTGCCCTTGCCGCCCACCAACACAGTTTTGTCTTTGGTCGCAACAACTTTACCGGCGCGGCCCATCATGTCCAAGGTGGCGTCCTCAAACTTGATGCCCGTCTTTTCGCTTATCACAGATGCACCAGTCATCACCGCCAGGTCCTCAAGCAATCCAAACTTGTGCTCGCCGTAGCCCGGTGCTTTTATCGCGAGCATATTAAACACACCCTTAAGCCGGTTTACGACAAGAGTCGTGAGCGCCTCGCCGTCTATATCATCCGCGATCATCACCATCTCGCGCTTGCCGCTCTGCGCTACCTTGTCCAAAACTGGCAAGATTTCCTGCACCGACGATATTTTTTTGTCCGTGATCAAAATCAGCGGGTCGCGCATCACGGCCTCCATACGGCTGGGGTCTGTGACCATGTAAGCCGAGATATAGCCGCGGTCAAACTCCAGACCCTCGACAATCTCCTTTTCAATCCCGAGGCTCTGCGACTCCTCCACCGTAACCACGCCATCTTTGCCCACCTCCTTTATAGTGTCGGCAATAATCGTGCCGAGCTCCTCTGACTCCGCGGAGATTGTGGCAACCTGCCTGATCTCCTCATCGCTCTGTATCTTTTTGGCAAGCGACTTGAGCGCCTGCACCGCCTCTGCTGACGCCTGTTCAATGCCGTGGCGCACGCCCATGGCGCTCAGGCCCGCCTCTGCATGCTTCATACCCTCATCTACCAGCGCCTGCAAAAGCACTACCGATGTTGTGGTGCCGTCGCCCGCGATGTCGTTGGTTTTGGTCGCTACTTCTTTAACAATCTCGGCGCCCATGTTCTCAAAGCGGTCAGGCAGGGCAATCTCCTTGGCGATAGAGACGCCGTCGTTGGTAATGGTGGGGCCGCCAAACGACTTCTCGAGCGCAACATTGCGGCCGCGCGGGCCCAGGGTCACTTTGACCGTGTTAGATGCCTTGTCTATGCCGGCTTTGAGTGCGCGGCGGGCCTTTTCGTTAAAGAGTATTACTTTGGCCATATTAAAAAACGTACGTAATGCTGTCCTCCTTCAATAAATAGTAGTCCTTGCCCGCTATAGTTATCTCCTCGTAGCCGTATTTGCTAAACATAATCCTGTCGCCCACCTTAACCTGCAAGGGCACAAGCTCGTTGTCGTCGCCGCGCTTACCCGGGCCCACCGCCACCACAACACCGGTCTCCGGTTTTTCTTTAGAGGTGTCGGGGATGATGATGCCAAACGCGGTAGTTTGCTCTGCGGCCTCGGGGCGCACGAGCACGCGGTCGCCATACGGCGTACCCAATGAGTTTTTAGAAATAGGAGCAGACTTTTTTGTGGGTTTAGAAACCTTTTTAACTGTCTTTTTTGCAACCTTTTTGGTTTTTTTAGACTTAGCCATTACCTCTAAGATTAGAAGAATCTCTTCGTTTTGCAATACAAAAAATGTTGCCAAATATAGGCCCAGGTGCGTAACTTGACAAATAGGCTATTTGGGTGTATACTATATACAGTCAATGCACCGCCGGTTTACCGGCCTATAGGGGGATCCCATGCGTTTTGCCATCCTGGTAGCGCTCTCGACGATTTCGTCCTTAGCCGCAACTACACTTCCCATCGGACAAGACACGGTGGTCTCAGGACCAAACGGCTGCGTCACGCTCTTGGCTAATAGGCCGCTCGCGCCAGGTGAAAGAATCATCAGGATTGGAGTCCCGCGCAGCGAGGTAGGCGTCACATGCGTCTACCATCGCGGCAAGCGGTACTCGCCATGGGGGATGGATTACCCGGTCCGTAGCCCGAAGCCGAGCAATCCTGCCGCTCGCACCATCCACATCTAGCTCTTCACTTCTACACTGCCTCCAAGCAAACTTGACAGCGCTCCAAAAGGGCGCTGTTATTTTTTGCCCATTGCGGCGCTTGGAACGTGTGGTACTATGGTCCCAATGACCTTCGCGGGGGTTCTCCCCTACATCCAGATAGTGCTGAGCGTGTTGCTTATTGGCAGCATCCTTTTGCAGCAGACAGGTGCCTCACTGGGAGGTGCTTTCGGCGGTGACAACTTCTCTGCGGCCTACCACACGCGCCGCGGCTCCGAGTTGTTCCTCTTCTGGGCGACGATCATCATCGCGGTGTTGTTTGCGCTCACGGCGCTCGCAATCCTCGTCCTCTAAACCGCGCGGGCATCCCGCGCACGCTATGGCTAAATTCCGCATACCACGCTCGCTTGGCTTGCCGTTTACGCGTGCAGCCGACGATACGTACCAGTCCTTTACCGCATCGGGCCGCGCGCTCTTCCTCTTTTTTGCGGGGATGTGCGTCGTGTCCACGGTCGGCCTTTTATATATCCTCAACGAGTCTGTGCTGGTGCCCTCGCCTGCGCGCGGCGGCTCCTTAACCGAGGGTATTTTGGGCAGCCCGCGCTTTATCAACCCGATCCTCGCCGCAAGCGACGCCGACCGCGACGTTACCGCACTCACCTACTCGGGCCTCCTGCGCGCAACACCACAGGGCGGTTACGAGCCCAACCTGGCACAGAGCTACGAGGTCTCGCAAGACGGCGTGTCGTACACCTTTGTACTGCGCGAGGATGCAAGCTTTCATGACGGCAAGCCGGTTACCGCAGACGACGTTGTCTTTACGATAGAAAAGATACAGGACCCGGGGCTCAAGTCGCCTCTGCGCGCCAACTGGGACGGCGTCGTGGTCGAGGCGCTCGATAGCCGCACCGTGCGCTTTACGCTCAAGGCCGCCTATGCGCCGTTTATAAAAAACCTCTCGCTCGGCATCGTGCCCAAGCACCTGTGGGCCGGCGTCTCAGACGAGGAATTCCCTTTCAGCGAGCTAAATGCAAATCCGGTGGGCTCGGGCCCGTACAAGGTAGACGCAATAGAGCGCACGGCCTCTGGCATACCCTCAATCTATGAGCTAAAGCCCTTTGGCCGCTATATTGGAGGTGCTCCCTATCTTTCTCTTACCCTGCGCTTTTATCAGAGCGAGGATGCACTGGTGGTGGCGCTTAAAGACGGCGAGGTAGACGCCGCAAGCGGCATCTCGCCCGAGAAGCTGGTAGGCCTCGAGGGCCCGACTATTGCAACAACACCGCTTAACCGCGTGTTTGGGGTCTTCTTTAACCAGAACCAGTCCGAGCTCCTGCGCAGCCGCGCCGTGCGCCGCGCGCTCAACGCCAGCGTGGACCGCTCCGACCTCATACAAAAGGTGCTGGGCGGGTATGGCACGCCGCTTATGGGCCCGGTGCCGCCGTCTGTCCTGCCCTCTGGCACCTCGACTCTGCCCGCCGGCATAGAGACAGCACGCGAGATACTGGTAAACGACGGATGGACCCAAAACGAGCAGGGTATCCTCAGCAAAACTACCGGCAAAGGAGCCTCTGCCACAACACAGACGCTCAGCTTTGACCTCTCGACCGCCAACGTACCCGAGCTGCGCGCCGCAGCACAGTATCTTAAGGACACGTGGGGCCAGTTGGGGGTCGCGGTCAACGTTAAGGTGTTTGAGGCGGGCGACCTGTCCCAAAACGTTATCCGCCCGCGCCGCTTTGATGCGCTTTTGTTTGGCGAGGTCATAGGCCGCGAGCTCGACCTCTTTGCCTTTTGGCATAGCAGCCAGCGCAATGACCCGGGTCTCAACATTGCCGGCTACGCCAACGCCACAGCAGACGACGTCCTGCAAGATTTGCGCCAGACTGCAGATACGGCAAAGCGCCAGGAGCTATACCGGGAGTTTAGCGACGAACTTGCAGCCGATGTCCCTGCGGTATTTCTCTACACGCCCGATTTCGTGTATAGTATCCCTAACGACATACAGGGGCTTGATCTTGGTCTAGTCGAGAGCCCCAGCGACAGGTTTTTGAGTGTCGCACAGTGGCATCGCGAGATTGATTACGTTTGGCCCATCTTTGCGCGGGGCAAAGATATATAAAAAAATCTGCCAGAAGCAAAAAGCCAGACCAAGGCCCAAAAAATTTAAACATTAACAAGTTAGAAGAATTAGTATGCCAGAAGAGAAAAAGCAACAGTCAGGCGCAGGCGGCCATCGCTCGCGCGGAGGCCGCACACGAGGGTTTGGTGGCCGCACAGGCCGCTCGCGCGGCCGTTTGCGCCAGGGCGGCCCCAAGCCGCACCAGGCACACCCGGTGCGCCCGGACATAGACACAAAAGTTAATCCGGATGAAAAGCCGGTCCCGCCGCTTGCCCCGGGCAACATCCGCATTATCCCGCTTGGAGGCGTAGAGGAAATAGGCCGCAACATGACCATGGTCGAGTTTGGCGACGACATTATCGCCATCGACTGCGGCTTCCAGTTTAGAGAGCAGGACACCCCGGGTGTGGACTACATTTTGCCCAACACCAAGTACATGGAGGAGCGCCGCGATCGCGTGCGCGGGCTCTTTATCACGCACGGCCACCTCGACCATATTGGCGGCATCCCCTACGTTATAGACCGCATCGGCTACCCGCCCGTCTACACGCGCGCACTTACTGCCGTTATGATCCGCAAACGCCAGGAAGAGTTCCCCAACCTCAAGCCTTTGGACATCAAGGAGGTAGAGAAGGCCGACACCGTAACCGTGGGCAAGCTCAAGGTCCGGTTCTTTAGCGTGACCCACACCATCCCCGACGCCATGGGCGTCATTGTCGAGACCCCGTACGGCGACCTTGTGTTTACAGGCGACCTCAAGGTCGACCACAACGACGGTGTCCCCACCCCCGAGGAGGAAAAGGAGTTTGCCTACTTTAAGGACCGTAAAGTGCTCTTTTTGGCAGCCGACAGCACAAACTGCGAGCGCGCCGGCTTCTCTATCCCCGAGCGCGTGGTTACCAAAACGATGGACGACATTATCGCAACCACGCCGGGCCGCCTTATTATTGGCACCTTCTCATCCCAGCTCGAGCGCCTTATGCGCATCATCGAGCAGGCCGAGCGCGTGGGCCGCAAGATATTGGTTGAGGGCCGCTCGATGAAGGTCAACATCGAGATAGTAAAGCATCTGGGCCTCCTCAAGGTCTCCGACAAGACCTTTATCGACTCCGCCCAGCTTGAAAACTTCCCCGACCCTAAAGTCTTGGTACTTGCTACAGGCGCACAGGGCGACGAGTTTGCCGCGCTCATGCGCATCGCGATGAAGACGCACAAGTACGTCAAGATGAAAAAGGGCGACACGGTCGTGCTTTCCTCATCGGTCGTGCCGGGCAACGAGAGAAGCGTGCAGAAGCTCAAGGACAACCTCTCGCGCCAGGGCGCGCGCATCATCCACCGCGAGCAGATGGATGTGCATGCCTCCGGCCACGCCAACCGCGACGAGACCTTCTGGATCCACCAAAAGATCAATCCGCGCTTCTTTATGCCCATGCACGGCTACCACTACATGCTGCGCGTACACGCAGATATCGCCAAGGCCTGCGGCCGCCAGGAGGACGAGATTATTGTCCCGGACAACGGCGCCATACTCGAGATCAGAGACGAGGGGCAGAAAATTGTCCGTCTCAAGGAGTCGGCTCCCAATAGCCTAAGGCTCGTAGACGGCTTTGCTATCGGCGACATCCAGGAGGTTGTGATACGCGACCGCACCGTGCTCGCTCAAGAGGGCATGTTTGTCATCATCGCCACGGTGAACCCCAAGACTGGCAAGTTGCGCAAATCGCCCGACATCATCTCGCGCGGCTTTGTCTACCTCAGAGAGTCTCAGGATCTCCTGAACCAGGCACGCATCCTGGTCAAGAAATCCATCGAGGACGCGGCCAAGGGTCAGCAGCCGGTCAACTTTGACTTTGTCAAAAACCAGGTCACCGACAACCTCGCCCGCTTCCTGTTTGAGAAGACCAACAAGCGCCCGATAGTGATCCCGGTAGTCCTAGGCGTCTAGCGTCCTGCGTATTTCTCTCTCGCTTGCTCCGCGCTCCAAAAGGGCGCGGAGTTTGTTTGCGCGCTTTTGGCGGGTGCTGCCCTCAAACTTACTTTGTTTGGCGTAGTGCTTGCTTTTTTGGTTAAGCCGCACACCCTGGCGCTTGAGGTGCGAGCCGTAGTCCATAAGCGCCGCATAAAAGTCCCTGGGCTGCATCTTAGACTTCTTTAGAGCCTGCTCAACAAGGGGCAAAAGCTCCCTGTCGCTTATACTAGTGTTTTGCAAAACACCAGAATAGATATGATGAAAGAAAACGGTGCGGATGTTTGTTTCTATAAACACCGTAGGCTCGTTAAAGGCAAATGCCTGGACTGCCGCAACAGTATATGGCCCAACACCAGGGAGCTTTGCCCGCGAAGCGGAAACTTTCTGGAAAAATAGTCTGGCCCGCAAGCGCTCCGAGCGCGAGACGGGAGACCCGAGGACTTTTTTCTGGGAAGTTTCCGTGGAGAGTATCTTTCCTGTCTCCCACAGGTACTTGCCGCGGCGGTTGTAGCCCAGACCCTGCCAGGCTTTTAGCACGCGCGAGAGCGGTGCCATCGCAAGCACCCTAGGGGTCGGAAATAGTTTAAGCCAGCGCTCGTAGTACGGAATTACCCTCTCTACTTGGGTCTGCTGCAGCATCACCTCGCTCACCAAAATGCGGTACGGGTCGCGCGTGTGGCGCCAGGGCAAATGCCTGCGGGCGCTTGTCTTGTAGTGCTTTTTGAGCGCCGCTACAAGCTCCAAAATAGCCTTGTCGTGGCTCATATATCAGTCGTGTGCACAGCGCTATGGTACAGCACAGTCCCGCTTGCTACCATTACATTGGGCGATTAATGGGTAATTTAATACTATGGCAAAATCAGCAGCATATATCTTTGGTGCGATACTCGCAGTTGTGGGTGTGTGGGGCTTTATCCAGGAGCCTGTGCTTGGCATCTTCTCGGTTAACACGCTCCACAACGTAGTGCATCTCGTGTCGGGTCTCCTGCTTGTGGCGGTGGCTATGTGGTCTCCCATGAGGTCTGGCATGACACTTATGGGCCTGGGCATTGTATATCTTGTGGTCGTCGTGCTCCAGGTTGTGGCACCGGACCTTACCATGTCGCTCCTCAACACCGACGCCAACGACATGTGGCTCCACACCGCACTCGCAATCGTCTTTATTGCGGTGGGCTACATGGGCCGCGGCTCCTCTGCCTCATCGATGCAGGCGCCAATGTAGTGTCAGTGCACCAAACAAAAAATCCCCCGGGTGGGGGATTTTTTGTTGTCTGATCAGACCTACGCCTTGGGGCGTGCGTCAGAGACCGTGAGCATGCGGCCGCCAAAGTCCTTGCCATTCCACATGTCAATTGCCTTGTCAGCGTCTGCGTCGTTGGCCATCTCCACAAAGCCGAAGCCACGGGAGCGACCGGTCTCGCGATCAGTCACGATGGATGCCGATGCAACCTCGCCCGCCTGGGCAAATGCATCGCGCAGCTCATCACCTGTCGTGCGGTACGGGAGACCACCGACAAAGAGTTTGCGTGCCATGATTCTACGAAAACAACTTGGTTAAAAATTCTTCGTAAGGCGACCCTCCTGACGCCAACCAGGCACATAGAGACTTACTACTGAACGCCCCTACTCTAGCATCAAGGCGTTGCAACAGCAAGTCGGGATCCCGACGGGGGCGTCGGGGCTAGTTTAGAATACCGGGCGTGCAATGACCACCAAACGCTTGTCAAACTGGCGCTCATCCTGGACCCACTCGCCCTCGCAGGTAATAAGCACGAGCCGAGACGGGCCCGAGGTGGCAAAAATCTTGCCCAGCGGCGCCTCGTCTGGGGCATACAGGGCAATCTCCACAACCTCATACACCAGGGTATGCCCCTCGGTGTCAGACACGGTCACATAGGCGCCCTTCTTAATCTGGCTTAGGTGCTCAAACACGCCTGCTTTGGTGAGCGCGTTGTTTACATGACCGTCAAACACGGCGTTGCCCGGTGCCCCAGGCTTGCTGCCCTGGCCCCACCAGCCCACGTTCATAAAATCCTTGGGCGTGCCCATGGTGCCATCGGCCTTGCGGCCCACCTCCTCTACAGGCGCATCAATGCCAAGTGTGGGTACCTTTAGGCGCGCCGGGACAAAGCTTGTGGTTGTTGCGCCAGACGCACCGGCAGCAGGCACGGGCACGGGCTTGATAGCGGCGGCCGGCGCAAACGCGTCAAACAGGGCACCCTCTCCCAGGGTTGCGCGCGCCGCGCGCGATACTACATCAGCAAGCCCCACCAGTACGACAAACAGGCCTATTGCAATAGCGACGCGTCTTAGCCAGACAGCCCACGCAGGGTCTGCCTCGACAAGCACGATGCGGCTAGCGGACGGCAACAGTAAAGGCTTTTCTTGCATGGGGATAAAGCGCGATAGAGCTACCCATCAAAAGTACCACCGTAAAGGCGAGCGCAGCAAAGGTCTGAGGCTCAAGACCTGCGTTGGGGAGCGCTGGATATGCTACAGAGGAGAGAGTGACGTTGGGGCCAAAGCCGGTGCCCCCCACAAAGCCATCGCCATAAAAACCGTCGCCGTACTGACCAACCTGCGGGCCCACATACGGCTCACCGAGCCCTGGCTGGGGCACCACATCAACAAAGCAGGATGCGCGCTTGCTGCCCCACACCACAGTTACTTGCTGTGTGCCCAGGCGCGTAAACGGGGTCACAAACTCGCGGCCGGCGTTGTACACGCCATAGTCCTCAGACTCTGCCACCCACATAAAGGGGCCCGCGGTGTTAGAAACAACCATAAAGCGACCCGCATTGCCCAAGGACACTACCGGGTAGGCAGCCACACAGCCCAGGACCGGCGCCTCATAGCTGCGGGCAACAGAGAGGGCTGGTATAGCAATGAGGGCAGCAGCAAACACGAGTCCGAGGGTCTTTTTCATAGCGGGCCAATCCTACCACCATTTTGGCGGATTTCAAGCCCTTTCCCTGGCTTTTACTCGTGCCCAAGAAATGCGGCAAGTATAAACATGAGCAACGCGCCCATGGCAAACCAGGCCACGTGCGCCGCATAGTGCGAGGAGCTTTTGGCGTCGCGCACCGAGTGCGGTATCAGGTCGCTTAGCACCACGACCAAAAACGCTCCCGCAGATATCCCAAGCAGTACAGGCTCGAGCGACTCAAACACATCCAAAAAGTAATACCCGCCCAGGGCGCCAACCAGCACCGTGCACGAGACGGCAAAACTCCACATAAGCGCACGGCCTGCTGTGTAGCCCGATGCACGCAGGACAAAAAACTCCGATGTCTCCTGCACGAGCTCGTGCACAAACACGCTGGCAGTGGCGGCAAAGCCGAGCGCGGGTGAGACCGCAAACGAGGCCGCAAGCAAAATGCCGTCGCCCACGTTGTGGAATGCGTCGCTCACAAGCACGCGGCGCGGGTCTATGGGGTGGCTGTGCGTGTGGCCCTGCTCGGGGTGGTCGTGTAGGCCCGGCAAGAGTTTAAAGAGCGTCCATATGCCAAGCGCCCCCAAAAATATATACAGCACGCCCTGCGCCACCGAGGGTGCGTGCTCTATGGTCTCGGTCGAGAGCCCATAGGCAATAATAAGAAATACGCCGGCTGAAAAGCTCACCAGGTAGCCCATATTGCGCCCAAAAAACGCCCCCGCCCCGCTGGAGAGAAAGAATACTCCCGCCAAAGAGGCGAGCATAATGGCAAAACACGCCCCAAGTAACATCACCATAGTGTAAGGATACTACACCTAGTCGGCGGGCTCTATCAACCCCAGTTTAATTAAACGGGCGTGTATCGAGCCGCGCTGGCGGCCAAACTCTTTGACCAGTGCGGCTACGCCTGTGCCCTCCTCAAACATGGTTGTGAGTTTGTCGTCGTCGTCTTGTGTCCAAGGCCTGTAGGCGTTGGGGTGTTTTTGGCGCAGTTTGTCGAGCTTCGACATCTCAACCTCTGGCTTAGGTTTGTTTGGGTCGGGTTCGTGCCCGCCGGATGCTTTAGTAAACTGCTTGTGCATGTCCTCAATCTCCTCGGGCGGCAGTTTGCCAAATATCTCCTCCGCGCTCATCGAGGCCGCGCGAAACGCCTGGTCTCGCGCCAAAATGTCCGGGTGCACAGCCAGAGCGCGCTCGTTAATGCCAAGCAGGTAGAGCCCGCTTAGGTTGCGCACACGGCTTAAAGCCACATAGCCCTGCCCATACTCAAACGCGTCCGATAAGTCCATCACCGCGGCATCAAGACTCATCCCCTGGCTCTTGTGCACCGTAATAGCCCACGCCAGGCGCAGCGGCACCTGCGTTATCTGTGCCAACACGCGGTTGCCGTCGGCCACCTGCCAGGTGTCTGGCTCGGCCTCTATAACCTTGCCGGCACGGGTTGCCACCTTGGGCCAACCGGCGTCGCTCCAGCCCACCACCGTGCCGAGTGTGCCGTTAACGTATCCGTGCTCAAAGTTGTTGCGCGTAAACATCACCGTCGCGCCCTCTTTTAAAGAAAGCGTCCCGGGCGATAAGCATCCGCGCTTAAGCGCTTCCACCAGAGTGGTAGAGCCCGATGAGCGCATGTGGTATACCTTGAGCGCGTTCTCTATGCGCGACAGCGCCTCCTCGTTTATACGGTCTACGTCCTCGTTGTGGGTATAAAGTCTGGTGGCGTCCTCGGGGAGCTCGCCCACTTCGTGCCGCGTCTTGAGCAGTTCGCGATGCTCATCCTCAAGCTCGCCTTGGCGCATCGCACCCAATAGCCCCAAGAACATGCCGTCGTCCTGGCGGTGCTGCTCGTGTAAGTAGCACGTAAGCGGGTTGGCGTCCTCCCACGCGCCTGACTCAAAGGCAAATTTGGTTGGCCCCTCACGCGACACCGGCGGTAATTGAAAGAAGTCGCCCACAAAGACAACCTGCAGCCCGCCAAAGGGCTTGTCGCTACCGCGCAGGGTGGTAAGTGCGCGGTCTACCAGTGTTAAGAGGTTGGCATCGAGCATAGACACCTCGTCAATGATAAGCACCTGGGCCGCGCGCACACGCCGCACCAGAGGCTCGCGCTCCATAAGCGCCTCAAGCTCCCAGTCGCTGAGTGACTTTTTAATCCCCACACCGCTCCAGGCGTGTATGGTCATACCGCCCACGTGTGTGGCGGCAATACCTGTAGAGGCGGTAATAGCGGGCTCTATGCCGCGTTCGCGCAGCCACGCCACATAGCGGTTAATAACGTAGGTCTTGCCTGCGCCCGGCTCGCCTGTAAGGAATACGTTGGCTCCGGTCTTGAGTATTGTCAGTGCCTGCTCCTGTGTCATATATCCGCAAAATCAGAGTTTGTAAGAGTACGGATAATTTTTTGC
The DNA here is from genome assembly GCA_964566795.1 of uncultured Candidatus Saccharibacteria bacterium. Taxonomy (GTDB): domain Bacteria; phylum Patescibacteriota; class Minisyncoccia; order Phycocordibacterales; family SBAW01; genus GWA1-54-10. Next base: position 325,174 of record CAZMIU010000001.1, read on the forward strand.
TAAAAATTTCCTCAAGTCTCGTGTCGTCACACTTGCGAAGCCTCTTACAAACTCTATTTTGCTCCCTATGCCGAGTTTTACAAAGTAAAACTCGGCCAGAGCGGAGGGAAATAAATATAAAATTTGATTTCCCGGAGTCTATTTCTCTCCTTCTCCGAAGTCCAAACAGACGGAGTTTAGGCAGTAGCGCTGGCCGGTTGTGGTGGGACCATCGTCAAAGACGTGGCCCAAGTGGCTGCCACACTGCGCACACACCACCTCGGTGCGGCTCATGCCGTGGCTATTGTCTGCAATCTCTTTAGTAGCGCCAGGCAGGGCCTGGTCAAAGCTCGGCCACCCTGTGCCCGAGTCAAACTTGGCATTACTGCTAAACAGCGGGTTGCCACACGCGGCGCACTTAAACATGCCGTCTCTGTCCTCGTGCAATAGCTTGCCCGAGAAGGGGGCCTCGGTCCCCTTCTCGCGCAGCACTTTGTATTGCTCAGGAGTCAGCTTCTCCTTCCACTGTTGTTCGTTATTAGGCATTGTTCTGGTTGTTACTTGTACTTGTTGTACCTGTTTGCTAGTCCCACTCTTCAGTAGGGACAGCGCTAATATCCTCGGCGTCGGCCACTGCGGCCGGGATTACGCACAACACGCGCCCCGCAATTTTAAAGTCCTCGCGCAACACTATCGGCTTGTATTTAGGGTCTTTGTTCTCCGGGTAGAGGATGGTGACTCCCTCGCGGCGCTCCAGTCGCTTTACCGTCACCATGTCGCCCACTATCGCCGCCACCCTGTCGCCGCTCCTCACGTTGTCCGTAAACTGCACCAAAATGTAGTCGCCGCTGTTAATCCCGGCGTCGAGCATACTGTCGCCCACAGCGCGCACAGCTACAATGTTGCCGTCCTCGCCCGCAATGTTTTTGTCTACCTGTAAAAACTCGTCGTACTGCTCTTGCGCGTACACAGACAGATCGTCACACCCCACATTGGCCACCACCGGCACCGAGACAAGCGTCTCGGAGCGGCCAAACGCGTCTATGGGGCGCAGCTCTATGTTGCGGCGCGCATAGCGGCGGCGCACCACATAGCCCTTGCGCTCAAGGATGTCTAAGTACTGCACCACCGTGCGTATAGACTTAAACCCCAGGTTTTTACGCAGCTCATCTAGAGTGGGCGGCTCGCCCTTGGCCTCTAGGTACAGGGAGATGTTCTCCAAAACACGCTTCTGCTTGCCGGTGAGTGTGCTCATGTGTGTATTTTTAAGGCTACTAATGTAGTTAGTATACTACAAATACCACACAAAAATACACAAAATACACAAATTTGGGTGGATAAAGCACTCGGGAACAAGTTGTGTAAAGGCGTCTAGTGCCCGCCCTCCTGCCAGCGCCCTATAAAGTCAAAATGATGCACCAGGTTAACCGCATTAAGCACCAGGCCGTCGCGTATAAACCACAGCGAGGTACCCTCCAGAGCCACCCCAAGCCCCACCGAGGCCCACACCGGGAGCCTCATGGCCGCCACAAACCCGGCGATCATCGCCACCGTGTCGCTTAGCGAGTTAATAATACTGTCGCCAAAATAACCCTGGGCCAGCGCCTGCTGGCGGTAATGGTCTATAAGCCACGGCGTGTTCTCCAGTATCTCCCACCCCGCCTCTATGCCAACTGCTGCCACAAGGCGCATACTCATCGGCAGTTTGGGAAAGAATTTGCCAAGCAGCCAATAAAACAGGAGCCCGTGTATAAAATGCGAGAACGTGTACCAGTCGCTTAGGTGCTGCGAGTTGCCCGAGCCGGTCACGACACCCTCCCACAGCTTAACCGTGCCGCTTGCCGCGACAAGCGGCTGCCCAAACGCCCACAAGACAAGCGCCTGGAGCGCCACCAGGCTCACAACACCGGCGGCAATGTAGTAGATGCGCGTCATTAAATAACAAGGAGTATGGCTGCAGCCGCACCGCTTAACACACCCGCCAAGAGTACCGAGACAAGCGAGCGGTGTATGCCATACAGAGACCAGATAATGTTGTTGCCCAAGATAAGCCAGAGCGTGAGCGGCGAGAGCGTATTGGCCACTCCCACCACGAGTATCGCCCATATCTGCGGGTACAGCGCGAGGCCTGCCACCGCACCATTTATAACCGCCAACTTGTCTATGACATGATGGTGGCCCGACTCAAGCGGCATGTGGGGAGAGCGCATCTGCCTATTGTACCGTGTACTGGCACTATTAAGCTTCAATAGTGCCCTCTTTTTCGGTCGGCTGGGGCGGCTCGCCGGGCTCGCGCTTTTCCACAACAATAGTGCAGCGGGTTACAAGCGCCGCAATAGCGCCCACAGCTGCGAGGAGCGGCGCAATGAGTGCCCCAATAGCGCCAATAGTGACCGGGAACTCCACTATGGTGTTGCCCGCCTCGCTTTTAATAATGATGCGGCGCGCGTTGCCCTCGGCCACGATGCGCTTGACCGTGTCTATAATGTCGCTGCCCGATACTTTAAATTCTTCTGTAGCCATAGGCGTACAGTATAGCAAAATGGCCCCTAATGGGGCTGTTTTGCTACTGCTGGCCGGGTACAGACGAGTCGCCGAGCCCTGGGTCGTCTGAGGCGCTACCGGTGTTTATCGTGGTGCTGGCGCTCCCCTGTATGACTGGAGTCGTCTGAGCCGGGGTTGGCGTGGGGCATGGGGCAAAGGTGCAGTTGGGCCCAGTGCGGCCCACCGAGGTGCCGTCCGGACAAACAAAAGCCTCCATAGTGCAGGCCTGAGGGCCGCCCCCAATACCAGGCATTGCCGGCCCGCCATTAAGCGACCACCAATACCAACCCCCGAGCACTGCAACAAGTACAATTAATATAGCGACAATAGTGGATGTCTTCATAGCTCAAGTATACCGCTTAGCCCACTACCACCTTAAAGCCCCCATAGGCCATACGCTTCATATCAAACGGCATGCTCTGGTCCTTCTTGTCGGCATACTTTTTGTCAAAGTAAGCCATCACCTCTTTGTTAACCTTGTTGCGGTGCGCCTTGTCCTTGTACGTTATAAACGAAAACCACACCTGCTCGCCTGCCTTGGTCTTGGCCATCTTGGGGAACGTAAAGGTAATGTGCTTGGGGCTCGTGTCGTCTGCCACGCACTCCTTGTAGTCGAGCGCGCCAAACTTAGTCCACACCTGCTTGGCCTCTGCGCACATCTTTTTATAAGCGGCCGCCTTGCCCTTGGGTACGGAAAACACAAACCCGTCTACATATGTTGCCTTTTGCATACCAGAAGTATACCAAAGGCCCGGGAGTAGTCCCGGGCCTCATCCTGCCGCTTATGCCTTTTTAGGCTCGCTTAAGCTAAAGCCGACCGTGTCGTCAAACGGGTATACCTTGCACTGGATATACGCTTGGTCAAAGTGTGCTTGCAGCACGCCGTTGACCGCCTGGGCAAGCCTGGTCTGCAGCCCGTCGCTCATGTGCTGCCACCGCGGGACATCTACCTCGCAGTGGATGTACTCGCCCAAGCCCTGCAGCATCCCGTCTTTGGGGAAGATGATAATTACATCATCATCACCCTCCACCCCAAGGTCCTCGATCTCCGATAAGGCTCCCACGAGGTTGCTAACCAGTACCTCGTATTCCGGGTCGCCCCACTCGTCTGGGAGCAGATAGACCTTGATAACCGGTTTGGCTTTCGCCATCACATCCTCCTCTTGTGCTGAAGTCAGCCCACACTCTACAACAGTTGTACAAAAAGAAAAGGCCGCCCCGGATGCCGGGACGGCCTTGGCCTACTGCTTGCGCAGATTGTAAACAGTAATATAGCGGTGCATCATAGTTGTGCCCAAAAGCTCGCGTGAGGCCTTGTGTCTGATCTTCACACGCGCGCTGTCCTCAGACTCGGCATCTACGGTCTCCGAACCCGACCTCCTGTGCAGATGATGCATGACATTCCTAAACTCCCAATCACCCTTCCACCGAGCCATCCGGACCTCCGTTTCCCTAAAACAAACCCGCCCCACTCTACCCCACCCACCCAAAAACACAAATCCCTTCAAATGTAACTCCTTCTAGACAGAACTAGCTAAGATCTAAGAAAAAGTCCAAAAACTGTCTCTCTGTGCCATTTTAATGAGATTAGATTAGGCCGAGATCGAGAATCTTGTGGCAGAAAAACCGGCTTTCCTTCTAATTCTTTAAGATACTCCACATGCATGGCTTGAGGGTGTACTTTTATTCTATAATCGTCGGTAACAGTAAAAAAACCTTTGTCAAAGGCCCAATGTAAATTTCTTTCAAAAGCTATCCCGTTGGAAGGGTGTGGCCCTCCTCCAAATGCACGAGCTTGTAGGTGTGCTGCCTCAAGATTAAAAAAGTCTTTATAATTAATTAAGAGTTTCTTCCCAGTTACAGCGCATTTGTATTCGTAGTAATGCAATATTAAGTCCCTAAAAGATCTGCTTCTCAATACTCTGGTTTCCACCGATTTATCCTCCTCCAATATAACTGATTGGGAAACAGGCTCCTTTAATGCAAATTCAAGAACTTCATTAGGTATAACTTTCTTGCCTACTTCTTTTATACGTCTAAGTCCATCGAGAAATGCTAATTTGGAAAGTGGAACTAGCGCGTGGCTCTTTTTTGGACCAACTGCAATCTCCTGAAGTATCGAATCAAGGTTGCCATATTCTCGCGATCCAGGAATATACCGCAATGTTTTATAAAAAATGTTTACTAATTCTTTAGTTTCCGGCTCAAGCACACGTAATTTTACAATTACAACAATATCGTTAGGTTTGAAAAAATTTGCACCCGGATCGATCTCCCCATTTAGATAAAGCCTATATTCATCCCTATTTTCCCCATCAGGTCCTGTAGCATATTTACTGTTATGGTATACATACCTCGAAGAAACAGTCTCATCTGAATTTACTGAAAAAATATCGAGCAGAACATGATCGTTTAGAGCAACCTTACTTAACGGAGGGAAGAAGTTAATTGCCTTCTTTGAAATTAGAAAATACCTCCCCCCTCCTCCTGGACGACCTTTCCTAAACCCCAACTCTTGAGGCTGCAGTCTCCTTATATAAGCTAACTCGTCGAATTCATACTCCATAACCTTGATGTCTCTTGTTCTACAAGATTATCATCCAAAAAGGAAGCTACCGATTCTGCAACAGCCTGCGCAAGCAACGGGGGTACAGCATTTCCGATCATTTTATATTGATCCCCCATAGAGCCCAAAAACTCAAAATCGTCAGGGAATGACTGTAACCGAGCGGCCTCTCGTACGGTTATTGAGCGAGCCTGGTCTGGGTCGGGATGTATATGGCGCAATCCATCTTTATGCAAATGTGACACAATAGTGTTACTTTGTTTGTTTGGCTCTAATACGTAATACTTATGTACGCTAGATACTTTGCCTGTCTTTTCTGTATATAGCTTTTTTAGTGCCTCGGCTGAGGCATACTTACGTTTAGTCCTCCGAAGATCGAGCGCAAGTTCTTTAAAGATCGCAATGTCCCTTGTATTATGAAACCTGGGGCTGTGATTGAGAATGTTGGTTGTTGCAGGTATGTGAGAATTTTTCTCTTTTTTATTCTTATTCACTGCAAACTTTGGTAAGTCAAATATAGCCTCGGCAACGGTCTTCTTCCTCGTTTTATGCGAAGTAAGCGTGTTTGTATAGAAGTCGCACAACAACTCCTGCGGATCCTGTTCAAAAGACTCATCTCGAATACCAAAGAGCACAACGCGTCTCCTGTTTTGCGGCACACCAAATTCTGCCGCATCAACTTGGGCATATTTTTCAATGTCTTCAACAAGAGAGTAGCCAATCTCCTTGAAGGTCTGTCTAACCCTTTCAACAATAGGTATGCCCCCAGGTCGGGCACTAAGCATGCCAGGGACGTTCTCAAATATAAATGCGTGAGGTTGTAGCCTGTTAACTATAGCTGCATATTTTTCAAACAAGTAGTTGCGATAGTCATTATTCATGCCATCTTCGTCTCTAATCCGTCCTGCAACTGAATACGCTTGGCAAGGAGGCCCACCCACTATCAAATCTATTGATCCGTACTTTTTTACTAAAGCATCTAAGCCAGAATGAGACCCGTACTTAGAGTGATTATCCCATCCACTAAAAAGCTTTTCCGTCTCCTGTAGGTCCCAAAGGAGTATACGCTCTTCTGCATCCTTATATCCCCAAGCTTCGGTGAGACGCTTCGCAAGCGTATCTCTAGAGGCCTTGTCCCATTCAACGCCTGCGATCGTATCAAAACGACCAGTCATTTCAAAACCTTCTGTCAGACCTCCACAGCCTGCAAAAAGATCGAGGGTTTTAATTTTTTTTGTGTTTCTTGGCATTTAAGTATTGGAGTATCTGCTTGCCTACATGGTAACCTAAAAGTGGGGGTACAGCATTTCCAACTTGTCGATTTTGTTCAGTTCTTGAACCCAAAAACACGAAGCTATCAGGAAACGATTGTAAACGAGCATTTTCTCTTACCGTAGGAATTCTGTCATATTTATAGTGAAAATGATTTCTATGCCCAGTATCAATAGTCCTCGATGGTTTTTTACTATGATACCGTGTCCAGGCTTCATTAAACTTCCTACTTGTTCCAATCCCAGGCGGGAGATCTTTATGGTTGCCTCCTTCCGGAACTAAAGCTATTACTGATTTAACAAGATCTGTATGTTTTGTTGCCACATGATTATAGATTTTTTTGCTACCTTTTCGCATTATGCGCTGATACGGGGTCTTTGCCGGACTTTCATATTTACTCACCTCAGATCCAAATTCACGATGTAAAGAGGGTAAATCTCCTATAGCTGCAGAGGTAGAAACATAGTTGCTAGGGCTATATGTCGGCAAAGGAAACTCAAATTTTCCGTATTCTTTTTTAAGACCAACAAAAAATACCCTCTTTCTCATCTGAGGCACTCCATAGTCCGCGGCGCAAAGAATTTTAACCGTCACATTGTAACCACTCTTATTGAGTCGATTAATAATTTCATCTTTAATTGCACCCCCATACAGACGTGCAAGACCAGGGACATTCTCTATAAGAAATGCCTTGGGTTTCATTTTGTCTACAGCCTCAATTACAGACAAATAAAGGCGGTTGCGCTTATCATCAAAGTTACGTGTGCCAGTAAGTGAAAAGCCCTGGCAAGGCGGGCCCGCGACTATAACATCTACATTTTTACCGGCTTCTTTTTTTATTTCTTCAACCGCGTTTTTATCGAAAAGATCAATGTCGATACCTTTCGCTCCTTCATGATTCAACTTAAAAGTCTCGAGGGCAGCCTTATCATTATCTACCCCCAGGATCACTTCAAAGCCGGCATCGATAAAACCTTTGGACAATCCCCCACATCCGCTAAACAGGTCAACTACCGTAGGTCTTTTACTCGACATGCTCACATTCTAGCAAGGGTCAAATAAAAAAGCTGGCCCTTAACGTACATAAATTCGCACCCGGAAACATTTTTGTTGCAAGCGCAACACAAATTACTTCCCGGCCAAAGCTGTGTCAACCGCCTCTCTTATTGACTCTTTGGTGTAGGGACCAACCGGGATGTGGAGGATTGGGAGACCTGTGCCGTTTAGGGCGGCGTCAATAAATTGGTCACGATCACGCCTCTTTGGGTGGCTGTGGCTTGGGCCGTCGAGCTCTATTACAAGCTGGGGCGAGACATCATCTTTTTTGCACAAGACAAAGTCGGCCGACTTGGCGGTAATGCGGCTCATGAGCCTGTTGTACTCGCGCCAGTTGTGCTTGCCCGCCTCAATGAGGTGGCTGTAGTGCACCTGGGGGAAGATGTAATACCTATCGCCATATATCTCGACCAGGATTTTAAACAGCCCAAACTCGGCGTTAGAGTCCATCAAAAACCGTCTGCGCTTGTAGGGCGACTCGCCATAGCCCCCAGGCTCGCCCATCACCTCATATACGGCAAAGGCGATAACAAAGCCCAGGCACAACACCGCCACATAAATAAGCGCACTCATCGCCCCTCAATTCTAAACCCTCTTTTCCCCTCCAACTTCTATGCTAGTGTTTTGCAAAACACCAAAATAACAGCACTTGAATTAAAGTAGACGCAGTGTAAAGGAAACTTTGTCTTTGTCGTATATCCCCTCCTTTTGCCGCACCTGCGCCTTGAGCGGCAAAAGATACGTGCCCGACTTTTTGTCGGGGAATATAGATGTCTCCCAGTTCGTTTTGCCAAGCGTGACTCCGACACGAAGCGAGCCCCACCCTTTTGCCACCTTACCAAAATCCTTTTTTATCGCTTGCGACTCTTTAGCGGGCACACTTATAAAATGCCACCCGGCCATGCCCGGATAAGCCCACACCTGACTCCGCATCTTGTATATCCTCTTTGCCGCCATGGTCGTCCAATAATACCCCACCCACCCTTATGTTAGTGTTTTGCAAAACACCAGAATAGACTCCCCGAGTGGCGTTATTTTGTGGCGCACGGATGAGCCCTCGTTGCGCTTCATGACTAACCCCGCAATGGCTAGCTTGCGGATATGATCAGAAGTATTTATATACCCGATATCCAAATGTTCGGATATGTCGGCGACAGAAAGCTCCGGAACCCGCTTGACCAGCTCCAAAATCTCGACGCGCCTGTGGTTTGCAGCGCCCTTGAGCACCCTCTCTATCCTCCTGAAATATATCTGCTTGCTTTGCGACATGGCGCGCATCATACAGTGTTCTAGTGTTTTGCAAAATACTAGAACAGATTTGTGGTATGTTGCCAGATAATAATAAATATTGTATTATGCTACATAGGTAAGCACACCCAAAACGCGCGGAGGACCACATGCGCATCCTACTCTCCTCTATCAGCCTTCTTGTACTGATCCTCGCACAACCGGCACAAGCCTATTCGCCGACAATCAAAGCCGTAGAAGCCGCAGTGCATTTGGCATTCGGGTATAGTCTGCCCGACGAGTTTGATCCTGCGGCGATACAGCACACGTTGTGCGATAAGCCCAAGGCCGGCAAGGCCAAGTGCAGCAACGAGATCGGCGCATTCCAGGACAGGCAGATCGAGATACTGTCTTATCTTGAAATGGCCAAGGAGGCGGAAATCGCGGGGAGTCAGGAGATGCTCAACGAGACGCTCACAAAGCTGAGCGCAGCTTTGGGAGCGTACCGCTCGAGCCTTAGGACATGGTACGGCAGCAATATTGGCAAGATAAAGGATATTCCTATCCCGCCGCTGCGCCCAGCCGCAAAAAATTAGACCGCGCCTGCGCGGCACCTGCCCCGCCATCTTAAGATGGCGGGGTTTACTTTTCGTCAACTGAAAAGAGTTTAGACGGGCTCGTGTGGCCTGAGATAAGCCGCACACGGGCAAGCGGCACGCGCAGGTGCGCGGCCACTACCTCTTGCACGCGCTTGTTGGCCAGGTTGCGCTCGGCGGGCGCCTTAACCCATACCTTAAGCCGGCCGCGGGGCAGGACCTCTAGCTTTTCCTGCCTAGCCCCAGCGACCACGCGCACGCTTATATACATGTCATTACCGTACACCCAAAATTTCTTTATACCAGTGTTTTGCAAAACACTAGATACCTACGCCCGGCTAGAAGTCTAGCCGGGCGTTTTCTTTTGTGATATCTTGCTCTCAGCACAAACCAGAAACAGGAGTTCCTTAATGACCACCCACTTGCTGCCCATGCCAGGCGAAGATCTTGATACGCTGCGCTCTATCGCCCAGTCTATGTATCTGGACGGCGAGTGCTACGCCTTTGCGATCGCCGTCTCGCGCGGCACCAGGCTCCCTATTGTGGGGCTTATGGAGGGCAGCGTGCCGCGGCACGCGCTCGTCTACTGGAAGGACAAGAACAAGTTCGTGGACGTGCGGGGCCTGCATGGCATACACGAGCCCGCGCTGGGCCAGCCGTTTGGCCACCGGCCGGGCTCCTACGACCTGCAGGAGATACCGGAGGCAAAGCTGTACGCGCAGCGCCAGATCGACGACAGCTCGATAGCCTACGCACAGAAGTACGCCGACATCCTGCTGCCAATGCTCCCGTGGAAGCAGGGCCGGGCCCTGCGAGCCAAGGCCTTCTGCGACGAGCTCGAGGACCTATGCCGGCGGCACGGCTTCTGGATCCGCAGCCCTGTCCCGGCCGCCAAGCCAATACTCTGCGAGGGCCATGGCGACGAGGACGGCTACAGCATCAAGCCGACCAGCGATGGCGGCCAGTTCACTATCGACCGCAGGCTCAAAGGCGAGTCTCTGCAGTGACAGCAAAAGCCCCGCGCCATGGCGCGGGGCTTTTCTTATGCAATAACTGGCGCGTCGGTAGCAACCGGCAGCGCCTGCATGAGCTCGTGCGTGGTGGCCAGTGTCACAAACACCACGCCCCCGCCGCCTGCGATAACACCTTGCGTGAGCGCCTGCGTGTAGGGCTGCCAGCTCTTCTTGAGCTCGTGGTGGTAGTACACAACCCGTATCTTGTGGTGCCGCACCTGCTGCGCCACGCGCACAGAGAGCGCCGCTACCTCGGCATCTTGCAGACGATGGTCGTAGTACGGGATACCTGTGTCGGCCGGGATAAGGCCCATTACCCCCGAGAGGATAAAGTAGGGCCTATGCCGGGCCGCAGCCTGCGCAAGCTTAATGTGCTCGCCCAGATAGCGCTTGCAAGCCGGCATCAGGGGCGGGCCCTCGGCCTTTTCCCTGCTACATATAGTGCAGACGACTTCCTTAAGCTTGTCCTTGCGGTAGTAAAACATCGGGCCCTCCTGCCTCTGGTGACATCTGCCCCCACCCTACCACACAAGGCTCAATGTGCCAGTATTTGGATTTTTGTACGGGCATTAGTATAGTGACCTCAGACGACACAAACGGGAGGCAGCGATGCGATTCTTGTGGATGTTTTCGATCTTTTTTCTGACACTCGTTCCAAATGAGCCGCTCGCGGCGCAGGAACACCGACATCACGACCGCGCACAAGTAGCACCGGCCTCTCCGCCAGGCTTTGAGCGCTATCTCAAACTTCTGGAGAAGCCTCCGCAATTGGGAGATTGGGCGTATCGGCACGACGAGCTCCACGACCTGGGGCTCGTGGCCAAGCTGCGCATGGCTACCGGCAGCAACTGCTGCAACGGAGAGAAGAGCGGCGAGTGCCGCGTCACCAAGGTAAACCTGGTCGACAAGAAGGTGTACGTCGACCGCCAATGGTGCCCGTACTACTACAACACCAAGGTTGTCGTTATGGGCGAGATGGAGACCATACACGACAACGGCGAGGATGTGGCCATGGTATGCGCCGGCCGCACGATAAGGGTGCCGCATGCGCCCCTTTCGCCCAATATGTGCCCGGGGGTATACTGTATCGCTGTACGACCAGCCAAGATCTAACCAAAGGCCGCCCCAGAGGGGCGGCCTTTCACTATGCGCGCTCTATGCGGCGCAAAGCAGCGCGCAGTTCTTTGTGGTTTGGCAGAGCCTCCGAGACCAGCGCCCAAAACTCCGGCCCGTGGTTAAAGTGCCTCAGGTGGCACAGCTCGTGCACCACCACGTAGTCCAAGACCTCCTGCGGCAAAAAGATAAGCTTGTAGTTAAAGTTGAGGTTGCCCCGGCTTGAGCAGCTGCCCCACCTGCTCTTGCTGTTTTTAATAAACACCCGCCTGTACGTGTGCCCGTAGTGCGCGTTGTAGCGCGCAAGCCTCTCATGTACCGCCGCACGTGCCTGCTCTTTGTGTGCCTGGTAGTGTTTGATGCTCCTGCGCCGCAACATTGTACTACTGTAACGCAAAAGCCCCGCGTATGCGGGGCCTTTGCAACATGTTCTGCCTTTTTTAGTCGCGCTCCATGCTGTAGAGGCTGTACTTGCCAGCGCCCACAAGGAAGACCGCGAGAGCACCTGCAGCCAAGAGGATCTCAAGCTCGTAGTTGCCGCTCGGAGCGCCAACCAACAGCGTTGCGACCACCATCTCGATGCCGAGCACAACGCCCGCCAAACGCGGAGCAATGCCCAGGGCGAGCATGATGCCGCCGATAACCTCGATAGCAGCGATAAGCATCGCTGTGCCCGGAGGCAGGCCCAAGCCTGCAAAGAAGCTGTCTGCACCGCGCAGGTTCTGGAGCTTGGTCCAGCCGTGGTTAATAAATACCCAGCCCGTGGCCAAACGGACCAGCAAGAGGCCCATGGCCTTGTGGTACGCAAAGCGCGTAACGTGATGAATCATACAAAGGGTTAACTACTAATAATCCCTTGGCTATAAGTATACTCCCGCTTTAAACGCGCAAGCCCCTATTTCAACATCCCCTGTGCCTGCTCCTCGATGGCCTTCTTAAGCCTGCCCTCAAACATGCGGAGCATGAGTGGCAACTTGGCATTAAGCTCAAACTCATTGTCGCGTACCTCAAAGGTGCCCGATATACTTTGCCCCTGCGCGGTAAAGCCAAAGGTAAGGACGTTGTCATTCCACTCCTCTTTGTCGATAGTGGCCTGGTCGCCAATTTTGGCACGAGCCTCGTCGAGCGCTTGCATGACCTTACTCTTGGCGGCAGCCGCCGAGCCTGCCTGGTGCGGTATCTTGATTTGCATACTACTTAAGCTCGACAGAGGTGATAACCATTGGCTGTACCGGCCTGTCGCCTGCGGCTGTTGGCGTGGTCTCTATTGCCTTAACTACCTCCATGCCCGACACGACTTTGCCAAACACGGTGTGCTTTTGGTCGAGGAAAGAGTTTTCGGCAACGTTGATAAAAAACTGCGAGCCGTTGGTGTTGGGCCCTGCGTTGGCCATCGAGATGGTGCCGACGCCGTTGTGGTTGCCTGCCGCAATCTCATCGGCAAACTGGTAGCCCGGCCCGCCGGTGCCCCAGCGCGCCTGCATTGAGTCGTCTTTTGTCAGCGGGTCGCCGCCCTGGATCATAAAGCCGGCTATAACGCGATGGAACTTGGTCCCATTATAAAAGCCTTCTCCCGCAAGCTTAGTAAAGTTGGCCACGGTCTTTGGGGTTGCACTGATAAACTCGATTACGATGTCGCCCTTAGTCGTGTGGAATGTTGCCTGCATGATTTTTTGATTATTAGTGCTTGTAGTTGGGGTTGTGGTTGATGATAGCGCCTCAGGGACCGCTGGAGTGCTTGTCGCGCCCGGCTCCTGCGTGAGGAGCGTCGTTGTGAACAGGTCGGCTGCAGCCGGCGGCTTGCTGCCCTCGACAACGTACCACGTGCCTGCCGCAGCTACGAGTACGGCAACCACTGCGATAAGTGACATTTTATCCATATGCGCAGGGCCTATTGTAGCAAATCCTTTAGCACCGGCGCTACACGCCCAGCCAAGCGCGCATAGCCCTGGTCGTTGGGATGCACGCTGTCCGCCATAAACTCATCGCGGCCCAAGAGCCCCTTGAGCGCGTCCTCTATATATGCGGTTTTGTATTGGCGCGACACATCTTTAAAACGCGAGGCGTACTGGTCGACAAGCACGCCGCCGCGTATACCCACCAGGAGCACTATAGCGCCCCGCTTGTGAATGTCCTCGACAATCTTTGAGACGTTCTCAAACACCGCCTCGTCCGGTACGCGGCGCAGGTAGTCGTTGCCGCCCACGAGCACTATCACCACCTTAGGGGTGTATGCATCAAGCTCGCTTATGCGCTTGAGCACATCGGTGCTCGTGTCGCCCGCGCGCCCCAAATTAACAACCTTCTCGCCCACCGCACCTGAGACCAGCGATACAAAGTCGTGCCCCGCCGTTGAGCCAACCCCGGCAACCAAGCTGTCGCCTATGGCAATGATGTCTGTGCCTGAAGACGGGTAGTTGGTTATCTCTGGCGTGCGCAGCAAAAAGTACCACGAACCGGCGGCCGCAACCACGAGTGCAGCAGCCACAACGCCTGAGCGCATCAGAGTATCTCCAAAGACTCGCGGATAGTGTCAAACTGGCGCAGGAGCGCTTGGCGGTCAAAGTTCTGTACAGCACCCTTAGGGTAGTTCTCTATAGCGCCGTAGTGCACAAAGTACCGCACGGCCAGGCAGCCGCCGTCGACAGGTGTGGCGTACACGCGCTCCTCGTAGCGGTTGCCTGCTGCAGCACCCATTGATGTTGAGACCGAGTAGCGATGACCCGCAACATCGACAAACCCCTCGTGTGTCGAGCCCTCGGCAAGATATATGGAGGCACTGCAGGAGTTAATCGCACCCGGCAGGGGCTCCACACTGATGTAGGAGTCCTCAGAGAGATTGGTGCCCGAGGCAAATGCGGGCGCTATAAGCAGACGGGTGCCCGAGATTGTGCGCCCGGGGCCCAGGGCCTGGTAGACATACTGCTCTGGCGTATAGCCCTCGGGGTACGAGATACGGAACTTGCCCGAGGTATCGGTGTAGGTCATAAGCGGCGTCGAGGTGGGAGTATCAGTTGTGGTGTCGCGCACCACTGGCTCGATGCGGCCCACGGTCAAAGACAGCCACACGCCAAGCGCGACCACGCACGCAATTAGTATGCCCACTACCCACTTCATACCTATAGTTTACACAGACGCGCCCGAAACTCCATTCTTACGCTTGCTAAATGCGTCTGCCGCAAGTGCCGCTGCTGCAAGCGCGATCGATACATCCCTAAACAGGACCTCAAATTGCACTGCGTTAAACGCAACGATTGCCAACAACATCACGGCAGCAATAGCCGCGGGGATCTCGAGCCGCCAGCCCCAGAGTATCCACACCGCGATGACAATCTCGACAACACCAAAGCTGTGCAGCAATACCTCGCTGGGGATGCCTAGTGAGAACATAAACGGCGGGAAGTAGCCTATCCAGGAGTCCGGGTTGGCAACAGCATCAAGCGGCGGGTAGACAAAGGCAAACGCCACTGCGATGCGAAGGAGCCACTGTGCCGCGTTACTCATCACTGCACAACTACCATACCGCTAAACTGCGCCGCAGAGTGGTTGTGATACTCAAAGCTGCCCGCCTTGGTAAAGACAAAGGTGTAGCTTGATCCTGCCTGGCACTGGTCAAACGGGGTTGCGCCGGTGTAGGTGCCCGAGCAGTGCGTTGCGCGGTCGGTGCTGTCGTACTCGGTGTGTGTTGGGTGCTCGTCTGCAGCTACCCACATGGCGCCCGAGGTGTCGTTGATAAATGTCACCTTCTCACCTGCCTTGATGGTTACGCTCTTGGGAGTAAAGCCAGCGGTAGTGTAGTGCACCTCAGCACCGCCGGTTGTAGGAGCAACTGCGTCGCCGCCAACCATGCCGTTGTCGGGCGTCTGCGTACCCTCAAGCTGCGTCCCGCCTGCGGCTGCAGTGGTGTCGGTGGGAGTGGCAGGCGACTGTGCCATAAACCACCAGCCCGCGCCCAAAAGTATAACGACTACAAGTATGATTGCCGCCCATCCGGTATTGCTCATAGGTTAGGTAATGAAAGGTTAATACACCTACTATAACATCATCATTGCCTGAAGGTCACATGAAATCTATGTACCTCGCTGGCAGGCTTACATCCGCTAGCAAAACGGAGTTTGAACATGTGTTCAAACTCCGTTTTGCAGAGGTCAGATCTATGTCGGGATGGATTAGCTGTTGTCGGTGGTGGCGTAGGCCAGGCAGCGCAGGCACCTAGACTGCCCGGCCCTGGTCTTAAGGTATTTATTGCCGCACTCGCACAAGAGTATGGGGGTCTTTTTAATCTTGACGACCCAATGCCCGTCCTGCTGGAAGGTCTTGGTCGGCCCGCGGCCCATGCGGTTAGGCTCGGGCCTCAGTTTAGACTCGTGCTCTACTTTGGTTGTCTTTTTAGCCTTCTTTTTCATATGAGGATGCGGGTTACCCCTCTATAAACGTGAGTGCCTTACCCTTCTTGCCTGCCCTGCCGGTGCGGCCAATGCGGTGGATGTAATCCTCGTGGGTTGCCGGGAGGTCATAGTTTATGACGTGCGAGACGCCGGATATGTCCAGGCCGCGGGCAGCCACGTCTGTGGCACACAGGATGTTTACATGATCGCGCTTAAAGTAGTCAAGGGCGCGCACGCGCTGGCCCTGGGTCTTGTTGCCGTGTATCGACTCCGACTTAAACCCGCGGGTCACGAGCTGCTTGGAGAGGCGCTCGACGCCGTACTTGGTGCGGCCAAAGATAATCACCTTGTCAAAGTCTGGTTGTATAAGCAGGTCGTGCAATACCTGGAGCTTGTCCTGGCCGCGCGGTACGCGCACTATGTCCTGGTCGATCGAGGCCGAGGTGTCGCGGGTCTTAACGCTAATGCGCACCGGCTCGCTGAGGAACTCGCCGATAAGCTTCTCTATCTCGGGACTGAGCGTTGCAGAGAAAAAGAGCGTATTGCGCGGAGACGGCAAGAGCGCCAAAATCTGGCGCATGTCGTTGATAAAGCCCATGTCGAGCATGCGGTCGGCCTCGTCGAGCACAGCTGCACTAAAGTCATCAAGCTTAAGCGCCTTGCGCTCCAAGAGGTCTTTGAGGCGGCCCGGCGTGCCAATGACAAACTGCGGGCGGCGCCTGAGCTCTGCCATCTGCGGGCCGATAGAGGCGCCACCCACGCATACGGTAGCGTAGAGCCCTAGCCCTTTGGCAAAGCCCTTAAACTCGTCAAAAATTTGGATGGCGAGCTCGCGGGTGGGGACCATTACAAGCACGCGGCCCTGGCCTGCCATAAGGCGCTTATTTATCATCGGGATGAGGAACGCGGCGGTCTTGCCGGTACCGGTGTTGGCAATGCCCACAACATCGACACCGCGGATAACATGCGGGATTGCGCGGTCCTGGATAGGAGTCGGGTCTACATAGCCCTTGTCGGCGATATTTTTCTTAACGCGCTCGTCGAGCGCAAAGTCGGCAAAGCGGTGCTCGGGGACAAACTTCTCTACCTCCTCCGTAATAACAGCCTTGTTAACAAACTTAGACAGGTCGGAGAAAATCTGAGGCTTGTGGCCCGAGCGCTTGCCGCCAAACCCACCCGGGCGAGTCCCGGCATTGTAGGCAGGGCGCGAGCCGCCCATGGGCCTGCCGGCAGGGCGACGAGAAGAGCCGCCGCTGGTAAACGGCTTACGGAAGCGGGACCCTGCACCCTGCGGGCGCGGCCCTGTATAGGGCTTTTTAGGCCCCCTATTGAATCCCTGAGTAGGCATCAATGCCCAGTACTATATCACAATGAAGCCCTAATCGTCAATGGCTATTTAAGGAGTGCCCACATGGCAGGGTCCTCTGCGCCGCCCATGCTAAACACCGCTACTCCGCGCAGGCCATACTCGCGTGCCTGGTCAATTTTGTCTTTAATCGCGATAGCATCGCTCCAGGTCACGTAGTTAAACGGCTTAGATCCGCTAAGCTGGCTGCCCAGGTTCGTGGTGGTACCATCTGCGGGGCCGATTTGCGACTGCGTCTTGGTTGCCCCCTCCCCGCTGGGCGCGTGAGCATCGCCATCGTAGTAGGTAAACCCTATCTCATTTGCACTGGTGCGATGCGGGGTTACACCCAGCTTCTTGGCCAGATCCAAAGCGTAGCCGGGGTTAAACGCCCAGAGCGACTGATAGTCAAAGCCGCCCCCGCCCTTGGGCGTCACTTTGTACTCATAGCCGTAGGTGGGCACGCCGAGTATCAGCTTCTTTTTATCAATGCTCTGCGCCGCAAGCTCAATCATGGCGCCCGTCCAACCCGGGTCGGCAACCGGGGCATACGGCGCCGAGCGCGCAGAGTTAAGGAGCTGATCTACAATGCCCTGGTCGTAGGCCATAATCTCTACCCTGTCGCAGTACTTGTTCATCGCGCTGTAGTCGTTGGCATAGTCCAGCGAGTCCGGCGGTATGGTCTGCCCAGGCAGATAGCGGTGGTTTAAGGGTGAGCGCGACTCAATAGTGCAGTAGACCCACTTTTTGCCCATGGCGGCATAGAGCTCCTTGAGGAAGGTCGAGAAGTAGTCTTTGGTGCGGGCCTGCTTGGCCTCAAAGTCGATGTCGATGCCGTCAAAGCCGTTGGCGTTTACAATGCTGACAAGCTCGGTTACCAAAGCTTTCCGCTTTGTGGCGTTGGAGAGCACCTCGTGGTTGGTGGGGCCGTCGCCAATGACGACAGACGGGACCACGCGCACCTTCTTGGCTTTTGCGTCTGCGATAAACGTCTTCCACGGCTCCATGGTCGGGATAAAGTCGCCCACGACCTGACCCTCAAAGTTAACCTTGTAGCCAAACGGCATCACCGAGGTGAGCTGGTTTAGGTGCGGCGTCACATCTGCCACCGCAGCTTCAGTACGCCAGTCGGGCATCCAGCCCGAGAACTCCAGAGGCCCTGTCCACTTGGGGCCGATAGAGTACCCGGTGAGCACGCCCTGCTGGTTTGGGTCGGAGCCTGGGGTTACACCTGCGGGAGGTGCCACATATTTACTGCCAACATTTGCCGAGCCCGCAGTGGAGCTTGTCGAGCCGCCAGTGGACGCACCACCCGCAAGCCCGAGCGCGGCCTGGGTCTTGGGACCCACCATGCCGTAGCTGCTGCCCGAGCAGACAATATTTTGTGCGCATTGAAATTTTTTCACACCCGCGAGTGTGGCCGGGCCAAAGCGCCCGTTTGGGGTTGCGGTAAGGTAGCCCTTGCCCGCAAGCGCCTCCTGCAGAGCGGTCACATCAGCACCGGTCATGCCTTGGGTGAGCGTGCGCGCTGACACGCTTGCGGGGAGCGCGGCGAGTACAAGGATAAAAACTGTGGCAGCAATGCCGAAATGTTTTGAACTATGCATATATACAGTATAGACGAGAGCGGCAGTATTTCATTACCCGTTACTCGTATATGCCGGCCTCTTGGCGCGGGACAAACTCGTACACCGAGCTGTCGTCCTCCTCTATATGCGAGAACGCGAGGCCCTGCTCCTCAAATATATCGAAGAACTCTCCCCACGTAAGGCGCATTAAGGACTCATCACCCTCGCCCCAGTCAAAGCGCAGTTGCGCCTCGCTGCCCTCGACAATAGCGGGCATACCTCCGCGCCCCGCCGCCCACCTGCGTATATGCGTATGATCTGTTGTGTACGTTTGCTGCATACCCCACTTGTATCTCAAGCCGGGTGTAGCGCAGATGAAGTCCCGACGCTGCCAGAGGCGGTTGCAGGATCCCGACCGCTTTGCGCGTCGGGACTACCAACCCAGGCCCCGTGCGGCAAAGCCTATAAGCAGTATGCCGAGCGCGTTCATGGTGTAGGAGATAACAAAAAAATACCGGTTATTGATCTTTGAGAGCCCCAAGAGCGCTAAGCCCAGCTCGTCCGGCAAGGGCGATGCAATGATAAGCGCGCCCACTATGGGGAGCACGCGCCTAAAGTGCCTATGCTTAAAGATATGCAAAACGCGCATAATCCTTGGCCCGCGCAGCATAAACGTGGCATCTCTGGTTATCCTGTCGCGCACAAACAAGAAGATGATGAAGTCGCCGAGCACGGCGCCAAAGGCCCCGACCAGGGCCACAGCGTACATGTTGCCCTCCTGCGACAACTCGCCCAAGACCGCAATAGCGGGCGCGGTAGTGACAACCGAGGTAAAGAATGCGCCCGCAATAAGGCTCGCCCATAACACGCCGTCGCCCGTGTACTGCAGAGCCGCATGCACCAAGTCGTAGTGCACGATAGCCCACGCCGCCACAAGCGAGAGCAAAATAATCAGGCCATCTTCGCGCAGATGCGAACGAGCACGCTTCATCTCTCTAGTATCACACAACAATTTCCGCAATATTGGGGTGCTAAGCACCCATATTTTGGCATTTTTGTGGTGTAATTTTATTTACCTTTTGCCCTCTTACTCGCTCATGGAGCCGTCCCAGTGGTCGTTAGGCTCGTCGGCGTCTGTATCTGCTTTTGTCTTGTGCACCAGCCCGTCTTTGTGGTTGGGTGGCGAGTATACCGTGTAGAGCTTAAGCGGCACCTCGCTCGAGGTATTTACAACATTATGCTTGGTGCCTGCCGGCACCGTAATAGAGAAGCCATCGCTCACCTCGTGCTCAACGCCGTTTACTATCGCCTTGCCCTGCCCCATCTCAATGCGCAAAAACTGGTCTACATCTGTATGGGTCTCCTCGCCTATCTCGCCACCCGGCACAATACTCATCACCACCAGCTGCTGGTGTTTGCTGGTGTAGAGCACCTTTCTAAAATTATCGTTGGCAAACGTCTCCTTCTCGATATCTGTTACAAAGCCTTTCATAAGGCTAGTATATCAAATTAGCGCATGCGGCCGCCTGGCTTTTTGCGCAGGCGCACCGACTTGGGGGTAACCTCCAGGTACTCATCGCCCTGCATGACCTCAAGGCCGCGCTCGATGGTGAGCGTGTACGGCGGGATAAGCTGAATTGCCTCGTCAGAGCCGGAGGCGCGCATGTTGGTGAGCTGCTTGCCCTTGGTCGGGTTGGCAAACATCTCGTCGCCCTTACTTGTGTTGCCTATAACCATGCCCTCATACACCTCGGTGGCGGCACCAATGTAGAGCGTGCCGCGGTCCTGCAGGTTATAGAGCGAAAAGCCAAGCGCCTTGCCTGCGGCCATGGAGACCATGGAGCCCACGGCGCGCTTCTCTATCTCGCCGGCGTGCGGCCTAAACTCAACAAAGCGCGAGGAGAAGATGCCCTCTCCCTTAGTATCCAAAACAAACTGCGAGCGGTAGCCGAGCAATCCGCGTGTGGGGCCCTCAAATATCATGCGCACTGCGCCATGACCCAGCTTCACATCCTTGAGTATCGCCTTGCGCTTGCCAAGCTTCTCGATGATGGCGCCCTGATACTCCTCTGGGGTGTCGATAGTGACCTCCTCAAACGGCTCGAGCGTGACACCATTCTCCTCATGGAAGATTACCTGCGGCTCAGATACCTGGAGCTCGTAGCCCTCGCGGCGCATGTTCTCCAAAAGGATGGCGATGTGGAGCTCGCCGCGGCCGTACACCCTAAACGCCTCTGCGGAAGAGAAGTCTATTTTGAGCCCCACGTTTATCTCAAGCTCCTTCTCGAGCCTGTCGCGGATCTGGCGCGTTGTTACAAACTTGCCCTCGCGGCCCGCAAACGGACTGTTGTTAACCAGGAAGTTCAGGCCGATGGTGGGCTCGTCCACGGCGATAGTAGGCAGGGGCTCCACCTCTGCGCTCTCACCCACCGTGTCGCCGATGTATACGTCGCCGAGGCCCGCCACCAGTACAATGTCGCCGGCCTGCGCCTCTGGGATCTCCACGCGCTCCAACCCCTTAAAGGAGAATATTTTTATAACCTTGGCCGCATGGCCGGAGCCGTCTGGCTTTTTAACAAAAAGGTTTTGTCCTGTCTTGAGCACGCCCTCATAAATGCGTACCACCGCCAAACGGCCCAAAAAGTTGTCGTAGCCGAGGTTAAACGGCTGCGCGCGCATGGGCTTCTGTGCAAGGGACTGGTCTACAGAGGGCACATGCTCGAGTATCGCGTCCAAAAGCGGCGTGAGGTCCTTAGAGTCGTCGTCGAGCTTCTTTTTTGCAATACCCTGGCGGCCTATCGCGTAGATGACCGGGAAGTTGCTCTGCTCGTCGTTGGCGCCCAGCTCCAAAAAGAGCTCTAGCACCTGCTCCTCTGCCTGTGCCGGGTTTGCTGCGGGCTTGTCGATCTTGTTGATGATAACCATGGGGCGCAGGCCAAGCTCCAGCGACTTCTTAAGTACAAAGCGGGTCTGGGGCATCGGGCCCTCCTGCGCATCTACCACCAACAGCACCGAGTCGATGCTACGCAGCACGCGCTCCACCTCCGAGCCAAAGTCGGCGTGGCCCGGGGTGTCTACAATGTTTATTTTGGTGCCCTTGTACTCCACGGCCGCGTTCTTAGCGTAAATCGTGATACCGCGCTCGCGCTCGAGGTCGTTGCTATCCATCGAGGTGCCCTCGGCCGCGGCATTAGTCTGGCGCAAAATAGCGTCAGTGAGCGTGGTTTTGCCGTGGTCCACGTGGGCGATGATGGCGATATTGCGGATTTCCATAGTCAAAATGAAAAGGCGGGCTGGCCCCGCGCTTCCTTATATATACTATACCTCGATTACAAGATTACACAAGTCGTTTTGTAATATTGTTTTGTGTACCGCCCGCGGCCAAAACTCGTAGGCTTAAGAGATGCGCCATGGTGAGCAAAGTAAGCTGTTTGACCTACCGGAGCAGTTGCCTACCGGGCTTGTATACCGCCCAGAGTTTGTCACCCCGCACGAGGAGGAGGTCTTGCTGGCTTACATAGACAACCTCTCGATGCCGCTCATGAAGTTCCGCGAGCATAGGTCCAAGCGCCGCGGGATGAATTTTGAGGGTGTGCTGCCGCTGTTTTTACAACCCCTGCAACGCCGCATAGCTAAATGGCTCGATGTCCCCGCACGGCGCATCAACGAGGCGTTTGTGCAGGAGTATCCGGTAGGCTATGGCATTGGCTGGCATAGAGACCGTGAGACTCCGCTTGTAGTGGGGGTGTCTTTGCGCGGATGGGCGCGCATGCGCTTTAGGCCTTTGGATAAAATCGGTGACGCCCAGGCTGTAGTCTCATTTGAGGTCGAACCTAGAAGTGTCTACGTGATGCAAAAGGAGATAGCCACCCGCTGGCAGCACAGCGTGGCCCCTGTCGAGGCCCCGCGGGTCTCTATCACCTTGCGTATGCTGCTTACTTAGACAAATCGAGCACCTCATCGATGCGCACCTGTGCCACAAACTCCGGCACGTGGCTCACAAGTATCATCGGGCCCTCGTAGGCCGAGAGCGCCTGCGCTATTACCGGCAGGTGGCGGAAGTTGATGTGGTTGGTGGGCTCGTCGAGTATAAGGAGCCCCGGCTTGAGCAATACCAGGCGCGCAAACGCCACGAGGCCCTTTTGCCCCTCACTAAGCGTGCCAATCTTGGAGTGGAACAGCTCTCCCGAGATGAGAAACCCAGATGCCACACGGCGCACCTCCTCCTCTATGGGGCGGCTCAATACCGCCGAGAGTTCCTGGTACACCGTTTTGTCAAAGTCGAGGTTGGAGAAGTCCTGGCGATAGTAGCCTATGCGCACGCCTTTTTGCAGGGTTGCTCCCTTGGCGCTGCCGTCTGCCAGAGACTGCAGCAGGGTCGACTTGCCTATGCCGTTTGGACCGGCAAGCAGGAGGTGGAAGTTCTTTCTAAGAGACGCCTTCTTTTTGCGCTCAACCGGCTTGTGCTTTTGTATGACCGTCATCGAGGTAATGGCGAGCACCTCGCCAATGAGCCCGTCCTGCATCGGGATTTTAAACGGACGTATGGCCTTGTCCTCTTTGCGTACATCTACCTTCTCCTCCTCAAGCTCCTCGGCCTTCTCGCGCATGCGCTTGGCTACCATGCGCATCTGGCCTCCCTTGTTTGCAAAGAAGTTGGCCTTGTCCTTATTCTCCTGTATCTCTTTGGCCAACAGCGCGTTTTTGCGGTTTTCCTTCTCGATGCGGGCAGATATGTCCTCAAGCACATCGTCATAGTTGCCGACATACTGCTCCACCTTGCGTGTTCTCGCATCAAGGTAGAGCACGCCCTGCGTAAACGAGTTTAAAAACTCGGCGTCGTGCGATATAACCACCACAGTCTTTTTGTACTCGACAAGAAACTTGGTAAGGTGCGCAATCCCTTCGTGATCGAGGTTGTTAGTTGGCTCGTCGAGCAAAAGGAGGTCCGGATTTTGTATAAGGGCCGAGGCCAACAAGAGGCGTGCCTGCTGCCCACCCGAGAAGGAGCGCACTATGCGCTCGTGCGGGGCCAACAGATTAACCACCTCAAGCACCTGGTCGATGCGCGGGTCTATGTCGTACACCTTCTTGGGAAATACGTTTTGAAAAAACTCACGCACTGTAAGGTCGAGCTGGTCACGAGGGATAACTTGGCGGCCTATCGCGATTGAGAGGCCGTTTTGGATTATGATGCGACCGTCCTGCGGTGCCTGCGCACCGGTAATAAGCCCAAAGATAGTACTCTTGCCTGCGCCGTTTTGGCCCATGAGCGTGATCTTTTGGCCGCGGCGAATCGAAAAGTCCACCCCGTCGAGGATGGGCTTTTTGATTCCGAAGTCGTGACTAACTCCCTGAAACCGCACAATAACCTCGCCCGCTGTCATGCACTACACAATACCACACGTTTGAGAGAAATCAATTAGAGCTCATCTTCTGCGTCTTTGGCGAGGTCCTCGGCATCGCGGCCCAGCTCTTTTGCCTCGTCGTAGTCCCTGTCGTCATATGCGTCCTCAGCATCACTCAGCTTATTCTTGGCATCTTTGAGTACATCGCGCGCATCTTTAACGTCGTCGCCGTCATCCTCTGCGTCATCTATCTTCTCCTTGGCGTCGTTGTACGCGTCCTGCGCATCCTCTATGGCGTCCTCTGCCTTCTGCTTGTCGCTCTTGTCGTCGTCATCGTCGCTGTCCTCATCTATCGCATCAAGCGCGTCGTTGGCCTGGCTGCGTGCCTCTTTGGCGAGTTTCTTTGCCTTGTCGTAGTCCTCGTCCTTGTTGGCAGTCTTGGCATCTTTGAGCATCTTCTCCGCATCAGCAAAGAGGTCCTCGGCCTCGTCGACATCCTTGCCGTCGTCGTCGGCCTGGTTTATCTCATCCTCCACGGCATCAAGCCTGTCCTCCACATCATCTATAAGACTATCTATTTCATCCTCCTCAGACTCACCGCCTGCATCCTCAAACGCATCGGTTGCATTTTTAAGAGCCTCTTCTGCCTTGCCCGTCGCCTCATCGTAGTCATTCTTGAAGTAGGCCATCACCGCATCAAAGATGTCATCCTGGGCATCCTCGAGATTGCCTTTGGCTTTTGCCACATCGCCGCCGCCATCATCTATCTGCTCGTCTGCCTCCTCGTACATGTCGAGCGCTTTCTCTATAGCGTCGCTCGCCTTCTTTTGGTCGCCTGTGGTGCCGGCCGATGCGGCCTTGGCTGCCGCAAGCTCCTGCGTGAGCGAGGAGACCTGCGAGGTAAGCGATATGATGGTTGCTGCGTTACCCGCGCTCTCGGTCGAGGCGCCAAGCACAGTGGGAGTGGAACCTGAGTCTGCAAGGCTTGCGTACTTGGCACGCGATTGTGCGCCAAAGTAGCCTATAGCCGGCGAGAGCCCTTGGGCCTGCTGCCACTTAACCACTGCATCTGTGGTTTTGTCGCCAAACTGGGTTGTCTCGTGGCCCGGGGAGCCGCCACCGGAGGTGGCAATAGTGTAGCCGTTGTCGTTGAGATACTTTTGCAGGCACATGACGTCTGTGCCTACCATCCCCTTCTCTAAGTTGCGGGTAAAGGTGCACGAGGCGGCGTGCGCCGGCGTGACAGCTATAAGCGAGAGTACAAAAACCAGGCCCAAAGCCAATAAAAGCGTGCGGGATTTCACTAGAGTCATCCCTTAAGTATAGGGCAGGTTTTGGGGATATCCCCACCCTCGATTATTTCTTCTTACGGGCAGCCTGTGCCTTTTTAATATTGGCTTTTTGGGCCTTTTTCATCGCCGGGGTGGGCTTTTTGGCCTCGGGCACGTTGCGCGGATGCGCCCTAAATATGTCGCCCTTTATATGTACAATGGGCCCCTTAATCTGCTTGAGCACGCTCCTCTCCTTTGCACCGGTGATTTTTAAATGCCCTTTAACGACGTCCGCCTTGTCCTTGGCAACAAGCCACGAGACCGTGTCCCAACTGCCACTCCTGCGGTGTCCGGCCAGTCTCTCAAGCCCGCCTTTCTTCCCCACATCCTGCACCCTAAAGCTTGAGAACTGACCCTTGGGACGCAGCTCGATGCGGTAAAACTTGCCTTTGCCTGTCGAGCCCGGAGCTTTGCGTTTTGCCATACGTAGTATCAGTTACCTTTTAATGGGATCTCCTGCAGCACGTGCCCGCTGCCGTCTAGCTGGAACGCGTAGTCTGCCCAGCGTACCCATGTGGGCTTGATCCACACGACAACAATGTCTTTAGGGTCGAGTTTGCTTATAGGGCCATAAAACCAATTGTTGGAGTTCAGCACCTCCATGAGCAGAGGGAGCTTTTCCTTGGCCTCGTCGTCAAGCGATATGTCCATGGCCACGCCCTCCATCTGGAGCGTTTGCGGCACGTCGGGTGTTGAGACGGTAAAAGCTACCTTGGGGTTGGCCTCGAGCGCTACAAACTTGCGGCTGTCGATGAGCGTGAGAAAGAAGATATTAAAATTGTCATCGACAGTATAAAACACCATGCTTGCATGCGGCCCGCCGCCCGGGGCAACAGTCGCGAGCACTCCCGTTTTGTGATGCTTTAAAAACGAGAGGGCGTCTTTGCGGGCGTTTTCGGTATTGCTGTCCATATATCTAGGCCATCGCCGACAATGCTACGCCCAGGTAATACGGCCAGATAACTATTGCCAGTACTCCCTGCCAAAACCCCAGATGCAGGTAGCCTATAGTAAACAACCAAGCCGCAACCCATACCCCTCCTGATAATGTGTGGTGCTCTATCTTGATCTTCTCCATAGGGTAATCATACTCCTATCTGGAGAGCGTCAATAGGGGTGTTTTGTGCGGGACAGTATGCCAACCATGCCGGTATTGAGCATAATCATGGCTATCGAGTGGAGCGTTGTAGCCAGGTTGTATGTCTGCAAGGACGCCAGTATAAGCATGTGTCTGAGCACGTTCGAGCCGTACAGCGCCCGCGACTCTGTTGATGGATGCGCCCACGATTTGCGCACAGTGGGCGCAAACGACACCAGGTCAACGCCAACGGCAATCGCGATGGAGAGCGTGGGGTCGTTTGTCAAAACCCACGGCACAAGGCCCGCGAGTGCGATACACAGAAACGCCGCGTCGCTTTTGGTAATGCCAGTAAACCCATACTTAAACGAAAAGAGAAATATAAGGATGGTAAAAAGTTCTGATACGGCGATAGGCAGTGCGCCAATGCCCGCGCCCTTCTCCAGCATCCCAAACAAGACAGTTGCCGAGACAATACTGCCCACAAGCCACGTGTATGGGTGCGGGCGGACCGTACCTCTTACCATGTCACGCAGATACGGCACATTGCCCACGACCGCAAGGAGCGAGGCCACAACGGCAAGAAAAATAGTCATACCTTTGCTGGCCGTCTCGGGCTAGAACCGTCCTCGGCCAAGCCCTGCAAGGCGGATTAGCTATATTTTACCCTAGCCCCACGACGCGTCCTGAGCGCTCTATCAATTTACTAAAACGTGTATTTTCTGCTCTCGTATCTTTGAGGCCTCAGCCAAGGCGTCGGCAATCTCCTCTAAGTGGAGCCTAACCATCTCATTGGGAATATGCATGGTGTTGTACCCATTCTTATGGGAGTAGTAGCCACGGCCCAAATCGGCCAAGATCTGCTTAGGATCGGTAAGGTGCTGGATGCCGTCTACCTCAATGTTTATTTTGGCTCTTGGGAGCGCCAAATCCACAGTTTTAAAACCGTCGTGTAATTCCACGTATACCTTTACATCCCTATCCTCTAGAGCCTGCCTTAGCGACTCGGCTTCTGCGGTCGGGACCTTAAATCGAGTTAGTTTTAGCACACCCCTATTCTACCGCTGTTTTCAGGCAGAAAGTGACAATAGTGACACTTTTACCGGATATTGAGCTTCTGCATACGTTTCCTCAATGCTTCTTGGCCGCCCTCTAGTATCCTTATGATGTCACTCCTCCTGTCGGAGTTTTCTATAGACCCAGTGGCGTAGGCAAAGTCGTACTTCCCGTTCGCCACTCTTTTAATGTCTGAGGCGACAATGTTCTCAGAGTCCGCACATATAACGAGGCTGGCATTGTGTGTGACGACTATTATCTGCCTTTCCTCTTTTTCCGACTTAACGAAATTGACCAAGTCAGTGGCTACCCCGCCTACATCGAGATCATCTTCAGGCTGGTCGATAAGGATTGGATATTTTTCGTCGTCAAATCGGAATATGAGCTCAAGCAGGGCTATTGCCTTTTGTCCGCCCGTCATATCCTTAAAGTGCGTTTCTCCCCCTTTCGTCTTCACTGAGTTAAGGTAGTCGATCTCATATCTGTTCCGGAGAAGCTGCGAGAGCACGGACGATAGATCGCCCGCTTCTACTTTTGTCCTAATCTTGCCGTCGACAAGTCCGACCACTATTTTCTTTACAGCTTGCTTACTCAACGGCACCGGGGCGTCGCCAAAAAGAGCCTTAATATCCCCGTCACCCTTAAGGGCGGGGTCAGAATCCCGAGTGTTTATATTCCTTTCGACAAAAAGTTTGAGTTGGTCGGTATTGTATTTTGCGGATACCTCGATTTTAAGGAATGAGAACTTTTCGTCGAATTTGATTGTCTTGTAGATAGACTCCTGCTGGGCGTCAAAGTCCGCGTACGAATCTACAAGATCCTCAATGGCCTTATCCCGTTGCTGTTTCGCCTTCTCAAGCTTCTCGGTAAGGTCTTTAATCTTGTCCTGCAACTCCTGAAGTGAGGAGAGTTCTTTCGTAAGGTCGTCGAGGGCCTTACTTTTCTTAATCTTGTCTTCCAGAGCTTTTACGACTTTTCCCTGCTCAGAGATTTCGGCTTCTGCTTCCTTAATCTGCTTGTCGATCCTCCCTATTTCGTCGGCGATGAGCTTTTTAAGGCTCTCTTTGCTCTTCTTGCTCAATTCCTCCCGGATCAACTCCTGCCGCGCCGCCGAGAGTAAGCTGAATTCCTGATCGGAAATGAAGATGCTAGCGCCGGTTTTTTGGAGCGACGACAGAATCTCCTTGTCTTGCTTCAGCACATCAACTGCCTTGGTGCCGTTTGATACTGCTTTTTGGGCTTGCGAATACTTCTGTATTTCTTGGCTGGTAAGCCGGGAATTGCCCGAGCCCTTGTACTTGCCTATCTGCGTGTTCTTCTTTTTTACTTCCTCATCGATCTCTTTCTTCGATCCCTGCTTTTTCAGAGCAGCCTCGGTCTCCTTGATCCTGGAATCTGCCGTTATCAGCTTTTCGATAACGCCCTCAATCTTCACCCTATTCTTCGAGACAAAATTCTCGTAAGCCTGCACCGCGTTCGCAAACCTAGTATTTTTCTTAAGCAGTTTAGTGAGGAACACGTCGCGTTCGCCGGTCTTTTCGCCATCGTCATATGCCAAAGCGCTCAAGTAGTTCTGTGGGATGTAGAAAATACTTTTAGGGCTTTCCTCGGTGCCGCCGTTCTTCTGTCCATCGCCCCATACCACTTCGAAGCTGCCCAATGGATAGGGACTGCGCTTTTCTTTATCATTGAATTCTGTAGGATCTATCTTTTGGGCCGTATTCCTCAAAAGGGTCGATTTGCCGCTGCCGCGGACACCGATGATCGAGTTGAGGTCTTTATTGAAGTAGACCACCCTTTTATCTCCGGACGATGTCTTGTAAGTTACATGGTCAATGACAACCCTGCCGGTCTTAGCCTCGCCCGGATCCCTCTCCTGAATCCGCACCCGGTCTCGTGGCTCGTACAGCGCCTCCTTTAACCCCAGGAAGGTCGTATCAGCTTTTATCCATGTAAAGCCGGATCCTATTGTGGATTTTTGATGGGTGTCGGAGCAAAAGAAGACCGGCTTTGGCTCTGCGTCCTTGTAGCGGTCAGTCTTAAGAAAAAAGTCGGTGTCTTCCTTTTTGCCAAACAACGCATCGGTTTTCTTATCGATTACAACTGCGAGGTTGTTTCCTCGTCCGTCATCCTGCGCCGACGGCCGGTAGCTGCCGTCGCCGCGCGGACAGGCCACAAGGATATAGTCCTCAAGGTGCTTAATATCCTTATCTTGCTCAAGCGCGGTTTTGAGCGAGTCAAATGCGATAGAGGTATTTTTTATCTCGGTAGGCGTTAGATCCTTGCAGTACTTGTCATCAATGGTCTTAAGCCTTCCGAGGAATCCTTGGATTTTTGCCGGAGACACTTGCTCGGAGAAAATGACGTGGATGTGCATCTCCTCGTTATCCTTATTTTGAGGCTGTGTCCTAAACTCAAGATTTGGAAGCACTGTTATGCCCTTTGCCTTGAGCATCGCCCCAATATTCTCTAGTTCGTCCTCCGCGAAGTGGAAGTAATTGGTCATGCCGACTACGGCAATATCTTTTGCGACAAGTTCAGCCACAAACTCGTCGGCGGTGCACCCGTCATATTTATTGGCCAAAAAGGTCTGCGGCGTGTGCACGTGCAAATCCCATTTCCGCCACTCTGTGCCTCGTTCGTGCTTATTCATAAAATTAAGGCCTCAGCCTTACCCGCTACATTACCACTTTTCCCAAGAAAAAACGCCTGTCTCAAAAAAGCGCAAAAGTATGGAGATAGTTGGAAGTATTTGCAATTGACGACGTGCTTTTTAGGTTTTCGGATACAAAAATTCATCTAAAAATGCTCAAAATGAGCGTTTTTGATTGTAAATTTTTGCGGTACTGTCGCGCTCGTGCTACAATTGAAATTAATAACGGTAACTGGTCCGATACACGAGACCTAACATAACCGGCACAATCTCCGATCGCGACGCCGTCGATCACGCGGGACCGCCAACACTATCAGTTCGTTAACAACAGAATAGTTATGGCAAACGTATCTATCAAGTACGTCTCTATCGACGTGCTTAAACCCGCGGCGTATAACCCGCGCAAGATCTCGCCAGAGGCCCTGGCGCAGCTCAAAGAGAGTATCGCCAAGTACTCTGTGGTCGACCCGTTAATCGTCAACTCCGCTCCCAAGCGCAAAAACGTGGTCATTGGGGGCCATATGCGCCTTAGGGCGGCCAAAGAGCTCGGGCACAAGGAGATACCGGTCGTGTATCTCAATATCCCCGACATCAAGAGGGAGAAAGAGCTCAATCTTCGCCTGCACAAGAACATGGGCGAATTCGACTTCGATCTCCTCAAAAAGCTCGATTTCGACCTCTTGCTCGATGTAGGGTTCGACAAGGACGCTCTCAACGACATCTGGGCAGAGCAGCTTAAATCGCGCTCCGATGCCTTCGATGTCGATAAGGAGCTCAAGAGCATCAAGAAGCCGCAGACGCGGCTGGGCGACCTCATACTCCTCGGCCCGCACAAGCTCTTGTGCGGCGACTCGACCAAGCCCGAGAACTTAGAGCACCTGCTCGGCGACGAAAAGGCGGCGATGATATTCAGCGATCCCAAGTACAACATCAAGTTGGACTACAACGGCGGGGTCGGCGGCAAGAAGTCCTACGGCGGCAAAGTCGACGATAACCTATCCGACGAGAAGTACCGCGACTTCCTCAAGGCCAGCATGGAGGCAGCACTCGCGGTCACGCAAGAGGACGCGCATATCCTGTACTGGTGCGATCAGACCTATATCTGGCTCGTGCAATGCCTCTACCGCGACCTCGGCATTGCCAATAAAAGAGTTTGCATCTGGCTCAAGAATGGCCAGAACCCTACCCCGGGCGTAGCCTTCTCCAAGTGCTACGAGCCCTGCGTATATGGCGTGCGCGGCAAGCCGTACCTCAATAAGAAGCTGACTAAGCTCAATGAGGTGCTCAACGCCGACACGACAACGGGCAACAGCCTGCTAAGCGAATCGCTCGACCACCTGGATGTATGGGCGGTCAATCGCGTGCCCGGCAAGGACATGGAGCACGCGACCTCGAAGCCTCCGGCACTGTATGAGAAAGCGATAAGGCGCTGCACAAAGCAGGGAGACATAATCCTGGATTCCTTCTCCGGCTCGGGCAGCACACTTATTGCGGGCGAGCAGACAGGCCGCAAGGTCTACGCGGTCGAGCTTGAGCCTATCTTTTGCGACCTCACCATTCGTCGATATGAAGCGCTAACAGGCACAAAGGCCAAGATTATCCGCTCCGATGAAGAAGTCTAGGAGAAATCAGTTCCTGGACCAGCTCTGCACAATTCCTAATGTCTCGCTCGCGTGCGAGAAGACAGGGCTATCTAGGAACACCATCTACCGGTGGCGCGGCGAGGACGAGGAGTTCAAGAAGGAAATGGACGCCGCGCTCAAAGCAGGTGTCGAGACCATCAACGATTTGGCCGAGAGCAAGCTCATCAGCCACATCAACAACGGCAGCATGAGGGCTATCGAGTATTGGCTTACCAATCACAAGAAAGCTTATGTGCGCCCGAAGCCCAAGGACTTCTGGGACGATCTCTTGGGCAAGATTCCCGTCACCTCAATCAACATCCTGCCACCCCTGCCCCCTTCCCAGGCGCAGGCGGAGCACTTGGAGAAGATTCGCAAAGAGCGGGAGGAGGGGCAGCATGGATCAGTTAATCAGTAATCATTAACATAGTTATGAGAAAAGGTGCTAAACCGGCTTCAAAGCCGACAGTCGAAGAATTAGAAGAGAGAATCCATAGGATCTATCACTTCCTTACTGATTGGGCCAACTCGCCCGATGCAGACGATTGGCTCCGCTACCATGTCATGGTAGCCGTCAGGATTCTGCATGGCGAGAGTCTTAAGGGGACCTTAATTCAGAACCTTAAGACAGGAGGGATTGAAGTCCTCAGCGACGATCACGACCATTAGCCACAAACCCCGCGAACTATCGCGGGGTTTGTGTGTTATATGCCTGTCCTACATGCCACCTAAGGCGCTCATAGGAGCCAGTATCAAGCGCTCGTTGGCCACTGAGCATTGAGGAGAAGAATATCGGCACTTGTCCACTATCCAATTCAAGCCAATGAAAGCCGTGGTCCTCATCAAACGATAGTTTATCCGCAAAGTGCGCTCTTATTATCCCGCACGACCCTGCGTTAGACACTACTATTGCCTTGGGCCGTATCTCATTGAGAGCTTCGAGAAAGATATCGAGCTGATCGCGGCCAAACTCGTTGAGAGCCTTATCCTTGTCGCGTACAAGCTGGAGAAAATCATTTTGCTTCGTCTGCCGGTATACGAATAAGTCGATGTGCTGGAAATGCGTCCTGCAGAGTTTCGCCATCTCATGCATACGCTTAAAGAACGCATACCCTTCCTTGACGAGCCTGCCGGAGCGCACAGAATCATCGACGCTGTTTGGATTGGAGGCAAAATTGCTCCAGGAGTAAAAGGATCCAGGATCCCTCGTCTCGAATTCTGTGCCGCGCATAAGCTTACGGACTCCAACAGGATTAAACGAAGGGTTCATGCCGATAAACAGGATGCCGCCCTGTTTAAACTCGTCATAGAAGATAGGCGCGTATACTTCCTTGTTGTCGCTAAAATATTTCTTCCATACCGCAAGAATCTTGCGGTTTATTTTCTCATTAATCACTTGCTCTAGCGGGTTTTAGAGCGACGGAGTAAGCCCAAATCAAAAGGCTCCTGGCCATCGCGACAGAACCTTTCGGCCCTGCCCATAGCGGTTTCCCGATATGACCCGCTAGAGTGACTCTGACCAGGAGTCCTTTGATCTCTAGCGGGATTTTCGACCTTGCCGCAACAGGATGTTACGGGGTAGGCCCTTTTATATAATTGTCCGTAATACGATGCTATGTATTACGCCCTTGATATTAACGCACATTTCTAAACCTGCTAAGGCCTCTTACTAATGGGCGACGAATTGACTAGTCTGCATAGCAGTAGATACTTGATCGGGAGGATATATATCAAGCCCTAGTCCGATATTCAACTCAGTAAGTCTTTTAAGCAAGACGGGGTCAAAGACTAAACCACTGTTTGCCTCAATTTTAATACCAACGAAAAAATCTAGCTTCCCTCCACTATTATTTACTCTCTTAAATATTTCCTTATAAGGAGCAATCTTATCAAGGAACTTATTCAAAGCCATTTCAAGCGACTCGTTATCGCTATTTTCCCATTTTTCAAGAAAACTGAAACCGAATTGGGATTCAGAATATTCACCAGAGAGAACCTTCCCTTTTTGGTCTTTCCGTGTCTTACCGACCTCCTTTAATCTTCCAATAATAATGCTCGGAATTGCAGAAAGCCGTTCATGCTCCTCTTTCAAGTTTGAAGTAGGGTGTTTTACTCCCAAAGAAACTATGTATTCGTATGGATTCATAACTTGATCTGTATCAAGACTTTGATACTAACGTATATCCCCATCCCTGCTAAGCCCTTATATGACCACGCGACGAATCCGCTAGTTTGCATAGCTATACAGGATTGACAGGTCTGGCATTAATGGTCATATGGAATTATCAACCAAAGTCCCTATAGGGACGGTAGTCCCATTATCAATAGAAAAAGTTAAGTACGCCCTGTATGCCCGCAAGTCGACCGAACAGGACGAGCGGCAAGCATTATCCATCGACTCCCAAATAAAGGAGATGTTGGCAGTAGCAGAGCGAGAGGATTTGGACATTATAGATATCCGGCGAGAATCCCATTCAGCAAAAGAATCAGGTCAAAGGCCAGTGTTTAAGGAACTGCTAGAAGACATAAGACGAGGCAGATTCAACGGGATACTTACCTGGAATCCCGATCGCCTAAGCCGCAACGCAGGCGACCTTGGCTCCGTAGTAGACCTCATGGACCAAAAATTGCTAGTCGAAATCCGTACTTATGGGCAGCATTTCCGCAACTCGCCCAATGAGAAGTTCCTGCTCATGATTCTGTGTAGTCAGGCGAAGTTAGAGAACGATAATAAAAGCATTAATGTAAAGCGCGGCCTCAAGACAAGGGTGGAAATGGGCCTATGGCCCTCTCCTGCTCCAACTGGATACTTAAAAGAAAAGAGGATGGACCGGAAATGCGAAACCATCATAGACCCCGCCAGGGCACCGGTCATCAAACAAATGTTTGAGAAGGTGGCCTACGAGAAATGGAGCGGCCGCAAAGTCTACAACTGGCTCAAGTTCGAGCTTAACTTCAAGACCCCAGGCGGCAATAAAAACCTGACGCTCAGCAACGTCTATATGTTGCTCCAAAATCATTTTTACTACGGCGTATTTGAGTACCCCAAAAAGTCCGGCCGCTGGTATCAAGGCAAGCACGAACCTCTTATCACCAAAGAGCTATTCGATTTAGTCCAGACGCAAGTCAAAAGCCAGTTTGTAAGGGCTGAGAGCAAGGAGTTTGCCTTTACAAAACTTATGGAATGCGGCTTATGCGGCTCTGGTATTACCGCTGATGAGAAGTTCAAGAAGCAGAAGAATGGAAATACCCACCGGCATGTCTATTATGGATGCACAAAAGCGAGGGACAAGAATTGCAAAGGCGGGTATATAAACGAGGTGGTGCTGATTGAACAGTTTGTCGGGCTGATGGATACAATAGACCTAAACGAGATCGGGATCAAAGAAAAGATAAAAGCAGAGGTAGAGAGATTTAAGAAGTTTCAACAGTCAGTCCTAGGAGCCAAGGCCAAAATACAAGTAGCTGATATCGACATCCGCAATTACGCAAAATATCTTCTACAAGAAGGTGCCCCTATTGAAAAAAGAGAACTTCTATCTTGCCTCAAAAGTAAAATGCTACTCAAAGAAAAGAACATATATTTAAGTCAGTAGGACGTAAAAAGTTCTCTCTCCTTAGGAAAGAAATAAAGAGTTATGTGATAAATACCGTAAGTTATAAAAAAAGCCGCAAATATATCTATGCTGTAGTGCAGGTGTCCAAGCAAGGAAAACACACCTGAAAGTACCGACCAGCAAAGGAAAATATACCGCAATACTTTGTCCTGCCAGAACATCAAAGCCAAGAGGAAAGTAACTCCTGTATATCCGGAAAAGAAAAGGTCAGCCCCTCCAAACACCCTAGAAACAATAACTCCTGCATCAAAGGATATTTGAGTTGGAAAGGGAGCTAAATGCGTCAGGGAGACAAAGATTGCCCGAATGAAATAGAAGATTGATAGGGCATAAAGCACAAACAGGATGCGCTGCGGCCTAATAACGCATAGCCCAACAACAAAAACCACCAAGACAAAAGCGCTGTAGACGAAGAACCAGCCCACATCGAATACCGGTATATTCGAAAGGATTAGATCGGCAACTGCACTACTGGCATTCTTGCTTGCATACACTGCCGCATAGAGGTTAGAAGCTACACTTGCCATGAAGAGCGCTGTTGCGACTAAGACTGACACGACAAAGCGTCTATTGAGACAAATTTTCCTATATCGTCCTAAGACACTGATAAACCACTGATTCATTTAAGCGTTGTATAGACGTAGGCCATTAAGGATGACAAGTATCGCAACGCCAGTATCAGCCATGATGGCAACCGGCAACGTAGCAAGACCGAATACAGCCAGCAATATAAATACTGCCTTAGCTAAAAGAGCAGCTCCTACATTTTGCTGTATTGTGCGAACTGTCCTCCTACTGAGCGAGACAGTTTCTGGAATAGCCTGCAAGTTGTCGTTCATAAGTGCAATATCGGCAGTCTCAATAGCGACATCTGATCCCTGTGCGCCCATAGCAATACCAACATTTGAGAGCGCGAGTGAGGGAGCGTCGTTTACACCGTCGCCCACCATGGCCACTGAGCCGTACTTTTCCTTTAGTTCCCTCACCTTCTCTACCTTCTGTTCAGGAAGGAGAGAAGCATGGGACTCATTTATACCCACTCGCGCTGAAACCGCACTAGCGGTATGTTCGTTGTCTCCAGTCAACATGACAGAAGTAAGGCCTAAGTCTTTAAGTCGACCAATAACTGACTTCGATTCGTCTCGCACCTTGTCGGCAATGGCCAATGCTCCCATTACCTGCTTACCCTCGCTGATAAGAACGATGGTCTTGCCCTCACGCTCTAGCGGTTCAGTCTTTTGGAGCACCTCTTTGGTCGGTATATCATGCGCATCCATAATCTTCGGGTTGCCTACGCAATGCTCTACATCGTCGCAGACCAGACAAACAGCCTTGCCGCCCTTGCCCGGGATATTTTCATACCTAGACATATCATGCGGGACGATTCCCTTTTCCTTAGCAAAAGCAAGAATGCTCTTGGAAAGCGGGTGCGAGGAGAACTGCTCCAGACCTGCGGCATCTTCAAGCACCTGCTTTTCGGTAAAACCCTCGAATGCAATGATGTCTGAGACGTACGGTTCGCCGCGAGTTAAAGTACCCGTCTTATCGAACGCGATTGCTTTTACTTTCTTCAGCTCTTCCAGATACTTGCCGCCCTTAATGAGAACCCCTCTGCGCGAGGCTCCCCCAAGCGCGGAAGTAATGGCTACTGGTGTTGCTATGACCAGGGCACAAGGACATGCAATGACGAGAAGAATAAGGGCGCGGGAAAACCAAAGAAGGAACGGCTCCCCTAGCGCAAGCGGAGGAACAATTGATATGACAGCTGCAATACCGATCACGGACGGAGTGTAGTACTTGGCGAAACTGTCGATAAACTCCTGTGCCGGTGCCTTAGCCTTTTGCGCTTGCTCGACAAGCGATACAATCTTAGCAAAAGTAGAATTCTTACTTTCTTTTGTTACCTTGATTTCCAAGTAGCCTTGCTCGTTAAGCGTGCCGCCAAACACGGCATCGCCCTCGCGCTTGTCCTTTGGTATGGGCTCCCCAGTGATGGTCGCTTCGTTGACTGCCGATATACCCTTAGTTATAAGGCCATCGAGCGGTATCATCTCGCCGGGCTTTACTGCAACAACCGTGTCGACTGTGACATCGGCAATTGGCTTAGTACTGCCATCCAGGAGCGTCGCGGTTTGTGGCGACTTATGCAACAAAGCTTCGAGCGCCTTGCGCGACCGTCCTACTCCATAATCTTCCAGCGCCTCCGAAAGCGAGAAGAAGAAAACAACTGCTGCGGCTTCGGGAAGTTGGTTTATAAATATCGCCCCTATTGTCGCAATCACCACGAGAAAGTCGATATTGAGGAAACGTTGTTTAAGGAGCCCCTTAAGAGCGCCTAGCACGACGTAGATACCGCCGGTCGCTATGCCGGTGAAGTACAGAGCGGTAAGAATCGCTGGCGAGATGGCGAAGAACGACAGTACGAAGGCCGCACCGGTAAACAAACCGGAGATTATAGTGAAAATCTTTTTTAGGTCGAGATTCATATATACGTTTGAGTTAATCAAATTGTTATTTTAATTTCTAATCACTTTGGGACTGCGCAGAAACCTCGTCGCCCATAAACATCTCGTCCATAGAAGAGCCGCCGGACATTCCCCCGTGCTGAACATTATTCATAATCCACAACGTACCTCCTACAAGAATACAGACGACAAGGAGAGCGAAGGCTAATACCATCAGATTCCATCGTGGCCCTGATTCCTTGCCCACATGCAGGAAGAAGATAAGTTGTGCCGCAAGTTGTAAGGTCGCAAACACAACCAAAAGTACAATCACAACGGTCGCACTAAGCGCTTGCCCCATAACTAGGTAAAACGCGAGAAGCGTCAGAATGGCTGAGATCGCGAAGCCTGCGGCGTAAGATTTTACAGTTCCTTTGGTCATGGTATTTGTAGCGCACCTAGTAAATAGACGAAAGTAAAGATAAAAATCCATATAATATCAAGAAAGTGCCAAAACAAGCTTAGGCACGATAGTTTGCGCAGTGTAGCAGCTGTAAGGCCGCGCACCGCAACATGCACAAGCAGAACAACTATCCATAACGATCCGATCAGCACGTGCAATCCGTGTGCACCTACTAGAGCAAAGAATGAAGATAAAGAGGCGCTTTTGTCCGGGCCATATCCCTCCAATATGAGATTTTTAAATTCGCTTACTTCCATGGCAAGGAAAGCGGCACCTAGAAGGAGGGTTACCGCGAGTGCTGCAATGACCCACTGCTTCTTTTGATTGTGAGCCGCGACCATGGCAAGCCCTATCGTAAAACTACTTGTCAAAAGAATCATCGTTTCTATGAGCACAAAAGGCAGACTGAACAGTTCTCCGGGCTCCGGAGTGCCAAATGTCGCGCTTCGCAGTACTGCATACGTGGCAAAAAGCCCTGCAAAGAGCACGCAGTCGCTCATGAGGTACACCCAGAAACCGGAAACTACTTTGTCGTCAGAGTGTTCTTTCATGTTATTTTCTCTGCGGGAAGGACATATTCGATCTTGTCGTTAAACGAACGGACAACAAGGCAGGCAAATACTCCGACGATACCGAGAACGGCAAGCCACCATATGTGCCAAATCATTGCAAAACCAAAGCAAAGGCTGAGGCCTGCGATGATAAAGCCGACAGAAGTGTTAGCGGGAAGATGGATATCCTCGCGGGCGCTGGGTACGCCTTCTCTGGACTCTTTCATTGTCCAAAAAGCATCCTTCCCGCTCACATGCGGAATGCTGGAAAAGTTGTACTCCGGCGGGGGCGAAGTAGTAGACCATTCAAGCGTTCTCCCGTTCCATGGATCGTTTCCAGCGATATTTTGCTTTCGCTGTCGGACACTTACGACAATCTGGAGAACTTGGAAAAATACTGCAAGCGCAATGACACACGCTCCAATAGCAGCAACTATCAACAACGGTTGCCAACTTGCGTCTACCTGCGAAAGACGGCGCGTCATTCCCATGAGCCCCAGTGCATAGAGCGGGATAAAGGCAAGCAAGAATCCGACGATCCAGCTCCAAAACGCGTATCTGCCTAAACGTTCGTTTAGCGTAAAACCGAACATTTTAGGGAACCAGTAAACAAACCCTGCAAAAAACCCGAAGAGCACACCGCCAATGATCATGTTATGGAAATGCGCGATTACAAACAAACTATTGTGCAGCTGGAAATTCACTCCTGGTATCGACAAAAGAACGCCTGTCATGCCACCAAGCACGAAAGTCGTCATAAAACCCATAAACCATAGCATCGGAGTCTTAAAGATAATTCGACCTCGAAACATAGTGAAAAGCCAGTTAAATACTTTTACTCCTGTTGGAATCGCGATGACCATCGTCATAATACCGAAGAAGGCATTTACATTAGCGTTGGTGCCCATGGTAAAGAAGTGGTGTCCCCACACCATGAATGAGAGTACGCTTATAAGAAGCGTCGCAACGACCATGGAGGTGTACCCGAACAATCTTTTTTGGGCAAACACGGGTACGATTTCAGAGAATATACCGAATGCTGGCAAAATAAGTATGTAGACTTCCGGATGACCCCATGACCAGATAAGGTTGACGTACATCATAGCGTTGCCGCCGAGGTCAGTGGTAAAAAAGTGCATGCCAAAAATGCGGTCGAGTGACAGGAGGCCGAGCGTGGCGGTAAGAATAGGAAAGGCAAAAATAACCAGAATCATCGACCCGAGCGTGGTCCAGACAAATACCGGCATGCGCATAAGAGTCATTCCGGGTGCACGCATTTTAATAATCGTGATGAGGAAGTTGATACCTGAAATGAGCGTCCCGGCACCTGCGACTTGCAGTGCCCAGATATAGTAGTCGACGCCAACACCGGGACTGTATTGAAGTTCTGAGAGCGGCGGATATGCAAGCCAGCCGGTAGCAGCAAATTCTCCTACGACCAGAGAAAGATTGATGAGTATAGCCCCCGCAACCGTGAGCCAAAAGGAAACCGAGTTAAGAAAAGGGAAAGCTACATCTCGACTGCCAATCTGGAGTGGCAGTATGTAGTTTATGAGGCCGAACATAAATGGCATAGCCACGAAAAAGATCATGATTATTCCGTGGGCCGTAAACACTTGGGAATAGTGTTCCGGGGACAAATATCCTGTGTTTTCTCCGGCCGCTAAAGCTTGTTGCGCGCGCATCATAAAAGCATCCGTAGCGCCTCTCGCTAGCATGACCGCAGAGAGGAGTAAATACATAATGCCTATCTTTTTGTGATCTACAGACGTAATCCACTCTTTCCAAAGCCACTTCCAGCGCTTGAAATAGAACAGCAACCCTACCACCGCGACCACACCAAGAATTACAGTAAATTGAGCAACCGTCTCAATCGGTCCGTGTATGAATGCGTCTAAGGTAATTTTGCCAAACATAATTTCAATTTTGTGGTGACTCTATATTTCTTCGCCTTGTTCCTGTTACCCACGTACTCATGAGTCAGTATGCGCCTCAGGTTCATGATTAGTCGGTATTTCCATCGAATCTATGGTATTTGCAGGTGCCGGCTGAGGTGCCGTGTTCTCCTGCTGATTAACCCCTGACTCAGGCTGCCAATGCCACCACAGGAAAATCCCCGCCGCTAGCGCCAGCACTATTAGTCCCCCTACTATCACTTTGATGTAAGATTGAAGTTCCATACTTTATTGTTGTGCAGATAATGTTGCTACTTTGGCTTCGCTCGATTGCGTTAGCTGTTGTTCAAACTCCTTAAGAAGGAAGAGGCTTATGTCGTCCATCGTGTCGTGACCCTGCCGGAACGGTTTCTCTATGGCGCGAATAAGCTGCCTGATATAGAGAAGCAGGTAGGATATGAACCCCAGGAGCACTACCGACTCGGGCGACCCTTCAGTCTGGACGAACAAGAGAAGGAACACGATGCCGAGCGCAAGCGATTCAGCCAGTACGTGAGCAGAAGGCAGGAATTGCGTTCTCTGGATGTGGTAGACCCTTAGCACGCTTCGGCGCAGAGCCGCTTGTTCTCCCTCAAGACGGACAATGTAATTGGGGGGCATGTCGAGCTTTTCCATCTGAGCATAAGACTCTGAAAGCTCGTTAACCGACGCGATGCATGGCTCAAGCTTATAATGGTCGCCCTCATGTCCAAGTCCTTTGATAAAACTACGTACGATTGCTACTATCCTCTCTCGCATCTTTACCAAGTCAAATTCTTTTTTGTCACGGCTAAAGAACTTGCCCTCTTCCCAAATATTCTCAAGCGATGAGCGCATATCGGCTGGTATCTTTTCAGCCTCCTTGTAGTCAGCGATAATACCCGCAAGTAAGAAGCCGACGATGAATATTGCTCCCGCTATTGCGCTCGAGAACAGCGCATTGAGGGAGAAGACCTCTACACCCCATGTATGGATGAGGAACTTCGCCCCCATGATTACAGTGACGATCGCTAGCGTCCATATGCTGATCTTTAGTTTCTTAAGCATGCGGTGGTCATGGGCACAATACTTAGTAGTTAACGTAGTATTTAACTTTTGCATTCGCCGTCAGTTCAGCAACCCATTTTTGTGCCTCTTGCTGCAACTTTTGCTCCCTTAGCTGCTCATTAATCTGAGCCTTGAACTCCTCCATTTTCGTACCGGCTGGAGGTGTCGCCTTGGTGTCTTTTATGTACGCCTCCACCTCATCTGCAGAAACTGAAACCTTATCGCCCAAAAGTTTTTCTAGCTTCTTTTGGATGGTAATTTGCTCTCGCAAGTCTTCCTCGGTCATGCCCTGGGCAGCAAGGGCCTGTTCAAGGGTACTCCCCTGACCTGCAACTTCTGCTTCAAGTTTCTTTATCTCAGCCTCAATCTCTTCTGGAGCTAGAGTCACTTTTTGCTTATTAAGTTCGTTCTCGACTAGTCGTTTATTTATCATTGCGTCCAAGGCCTGCTTGCCGGATTGTTTTTCCAGTTCACCAATAACAGCTAAGCGGCTTATTGGGCTGCCATTTACTGTCACCGCTACGAAGAGACCCCTAGCAAAGAACAACCCCGCAGCAAGAAGAACGACCGCTGCCACGATGACAACAACCAGTGGCTTGGGCTTTTTTAACTTTAGGCTTATGTAGTTTGAATTATTTTCCATAGTGATTTATATAGTTATTT
This sequence comes from uncultured Candidatus Saccharibacteria bacterium, assembly GCA_964566795.1. Lineage (GTDB taxonomy): Bacteria > Patescibacteriota > Minisyncoccia > Phycocordibacterales > SBAW01 > GWA1-54-10. The sequence continues at coordinate 367,648 of CAZMIU010000001.1, forward strand.
TTTTACCCATTTACCAGTACGCTGCGCTTCAGGGTAAGATGCGCAAAACCTGCAAACATCAACATGCTCCCAAACACCATGATTCCCATGAAAGGGATGGTTGCAAACCCATACACGAGAATTGGCGAGTCGGTGCAGGCAGGCATGAGCCCTCCATAGGAACATGGCAACGAGAGCTTGTTACCGAGCACGAAGCCTTGGAAGTGGTAGTAGTAATGGTAGATCGCGTACCACAACCCGAACGCAGAGAGGATAGCCACAGTTATGTGCGTCTCGCGGGTTTTGTACCACAGTGCGACTAAGGTTATTACACTCGTCGGATACAGGAATATCCGCTGCCACCAGCACAGCTCGCATACTGGGGTGTCGTACACCAACTGATAGACAAGAGAACCTGCTATAGAGATGCATGCAATTGCGGCCAACGCTGCAATAAACCAGAAGTACGGTACGCGCTGTATGCGGGCCCGTACGCCGACTGACAACCAATACAATATCCCTACAGCCACGAGCGCGACAAAGAGTCCTATCGATCCAGAAACCAGAAGTGTGGAATAGGTATCGAGTGTCATACTCTATTGATTTACGGGGGCGGATGTACTGACTTTTGCCTTAATAAGCGCTTTGAACGGCTCATAGCCCTGCGGGTTCTGTATCTTTTCTCCATTGAGGAAGAAAGTCGGCGTACCGCTGTTGCCGAGCTTTTTACCTGAGTCAATATCGCGCTGCACTCGGGCAGCAACCTCTGGCGAAGCGACATCTTGTTTGAACTTCTCCATATCAAGCCCGAGCTGCTTAGCATAGTCCTCAAACACGGCCGGTGTCGAAGTATTCTTCTCTCCCCATTTCTCCTGTTCGGTAAACAATAGGTCGTGCATTTCTGTGTACTTGTTTTGTCGCGCAGCGGCCTCAACGGCAAGTGCGGCAGTCATGCCATTTTTGTGTCCGGGAAGTGGAAAATATCGGCGCACTACCCTAAGATCATTCGGGAATTCCTGCTCAAGCTGTTTGACGAGCGGAAAATACGCGCCGCACGCCTCACACTCGAAGTCGAGGTACTCGATGAGCGTTGCTTTTGCGCTTGTAGACCCGACCACATAATCATCGACGACAACCGTAAGCAAGTCATTGGGCGGTACCTCTTTTTTCTGAGACCCGGGGACAACAAGCCACACAAGGCCTATGACTACGACTATCGCTAGGACAATCCACTTCACAAACTTGGTATTTGGTTTAGTTTGATCCATACAGTAATTGATTTTTAGAAGATAAACGGAAAGACATGCGCTGCTCTACCCTAGACCCTGGTAATGGAGCCATATCACTGATGCCATGATCGCCGCCATAATTGAACCGGTTACGATGTAGCTCATTATTAATTCCCAGCCAGAGCTTTATCAACCAGCTGCTTTACGTTTGCGTACGGCTGAGCGCCAGAGAGCGGGTACTTCTTTCCGTCCTTGCCCACCACAATGCTCCAGGGCGTGCCTTGACCCCCGGTTGCGGTTGCATTAGCAACCTCGTCTTCAATATGCTTATCGAACTTGCCGCTCGTGAGGCATGAATTGAATTTAGCAACATCGAGCCCGACATATTGCGCAATTTTAGGAAGCTCTGCGGCATCGAGTCCGTCATTAGATGGCGTAACCTCGTATACACGGTCTGCATAGGCCCAAAATTTGTCATTGCCACCTTGGTCGCCTGCACACTCAAGCGCTACTGCCTCATTGCGTGCCTTGGCATGGAGCGAATCAAGCGGGAAATGGCGGTATATCCACGCGACTTGCGAACCATACGTGCTCACAACCTGCTTCATGGTGTTATGGAACTGCTTGCAGAAGGGGCACTCGGTGTCGGAGTACTCGACTACCTTGACCGGAGCGTTTATATCGCCTCGAATATGGTCGCTTGCGGTAACTGCAGTCATTGCCTCCAGATCACCTGTAGGCTGTGCCGGGACCTGTCCTTGCGGCTGAACAACTGCAGCAGGCCCAGGGAGACGGCTACTGAATAGTATTGCTCCGGCAATGATGATGCCGGTGATGATAATGGCAACGGAGGGCGATATTTTATTTTGTAGTGATTCCATGTTTTTGGACCATAGGGAAAGCGAATAAACGCCGGACACACCGGCAGCCTTAGAGAAAAGCTGATTAGAATGCCCGAGAATTAAGTATGCCCCGAGCGTAGGCTTCTTGGAGCACTGTGCGTGAAGATAGCGGCGGATATGAAAAGGCTCCAACTAGAGCAATCGACAGCGGCGAAACAAGGGCTTCTTTTCTAAAAGCTCCTACAAGTACAACCGCGAGAAAAAGGAAAGAAATTAGAAAAAGGACGTCTGCTGGTGGGAGCGCGACGAACATGCTTTGTATTTCTTGAATATGCTCTATTGGATTTACTTGGCAAAGAGCCGCTGCATGGCTAGGCATAAAGGGACAGTTGCCCGTCTTCCCTCCCATGGAGCCCATCCCGAAATAGGCAGACCCAAGGGATGGAAGCAAAAGTAGCACCAGTACCGCTAGCAATAGACCGGCTTTTCTCCATGGAACGGCGAAGGGCATACCTATACCTTACCAGATATTTTTACTTGGCGTATTTTATCAAACGCTTGCTTCGACCTCTGAAATGTGGTCAAAAACTGACTTATCCACAGTCCTTAACTTCTCTTCCCCTAAGGGGAGTTACTAGGTTTTTTACGCAACAATAGGATTACTTCCTGAAGTCATGGGTTGTGCGCCCATATCTGCCTTGGTAGGGTTTATAGGACGGTCATGAAGGATTGATGAAATGGCTCAACAGAGCCATTTTTCTCACAAAAGGCTGAAATACCGTTAAAAATAGGCTTATAAGACTCTTTAGAAAAATTTCTCCTCCGAGGTTGAAAGTACCGGAGAAGTTCAAAACTCCCACGCTGCGCGTTGCCCTACTGGGCGGCTGTCTTTTGGTCGTCCCCGCCTTTCTATCTTTTGCCGGTATTCATTCATCGGTATTTATTAGCGCAAATGCCGCCAAAGCGGGCTATACGGCTTCTCAACACAACTCTCAAACAATACCGGTACTCATGGCTGCCAACAATATAGATCCAAATCCCTCGGTAGGAGGAGGCGACATTTTAATTAGCGGAAGTGCGTTAATGCCTCAAGGTGGAGCTTCTAATAGCGACGCGGATCAAGACAGACATGCCGGATCCTCGCAGATAAACGTCTATATCGTACGCGAAGGAGATACCCTGAGCGATATAGCAGAAATGTTCGATGTGTCGGTAAACACCATTGCTTGGGGCAATGACATCAAGGGCAGGGTCATTAAACCGGGCCAGGAGCTTGTAATCCTTCCCGTAACCGGCGTCCAACACACGGTCCAAAAAGGAGACACAATCGCCTCTCTGGCTAAAAAGTACAGCGCCGATGCGTCAGAGATAGCGCATTTCAACGAACTTGCTACCGACGCGTCCTTGGCCGTTGGGACCGTCATAACGGTACCAGATGGCGCACTACCGGCCCCAACGGCCAAAAGCGCGTCTAGCCGCGCTGGAGGGCTCTCAGGGGCTGGTGGCTACTACGGATGGCCGCTGAGCGGAGGGGTCATTACGCAAGGTATCCATGGATACAATGCGCTCGACATAGGGGCCAGTAACGGAACGGATATTTATGCCTCGGCTGGAGGTACTGTGGTTATCGCCCGCAACGGCGGCTGGAACGGCGGCTACGGCAACTATGTGGTTATAAAGCATAGTAATGGCACCCAAACCCTTTATGCGCACGCGAGCCAGGTATTAACATCGGCTGGTGCGCGAGTAGAAAAAGGCGATCTCATCGCCTTGGTGGGATCGACCGGCAAGTCTACGGGCAATCATTTGCACTTTGAGGTTCGCGGCGCGACAAATCCTTTCAGATAACTTTCTTAATGGGACGTCTTGACAGCATGAGACTCACTGCCATGAGGCTCTTCAATTGCGATTTTTATAAATGCCAACGTAAGAATGGCGAATACGGCCGCCTGCAAAAGGCCGATAAATGCTTCGAATGCCATAAGTGGCACCGGCAAGAAATACGGCACGAAGAGCGTGACTATCATCAATAAAATCTCCCCGGCGAATATAGCGCCGAAGAGCCGAAACGAAAATGAAATAAGTCGGGCAAAGTTACCGATAATTTCCAGCAATCCAACCGCAAAGCCTATAAAGCCGTTCGAGAAATTAATGAATTTTGAACCGTATTTCCAGAGCCCCAGTGTAAGTATGCCGCTTAGTTCGATTACAAGAAATGAAATCATGGCAAGAGCCAGAGTCGTATTGAGGTCCGCATTTACAGGACGAAATAGCGGTGTGAGCGAGCTTTTACCCTCACTCACATGTTCAAGACCTATCGTACCGAAAATGGGCAGGAAATTGAAAGTGTTAGCAATGAATATAAAAATAAATATGGTGACTATAAACGGAAAATAGCGCAGAGCCAGCTGTCGACTGCCAAGAGTCTGCTCTATCAATCCAAGTACATACTCAAAAAACATTTCTACGGCGCTTTGGATTCTCCCTGGCACGACCGACACTTTGCGGCCAATAATAAAAGCTACCAGTAGTATGCCCGCCATGACAATCCATGTAGTAAGGAGCGAATTGGTAACAGGAAAGCCCCAGATATCAAAAATCTTCTCCGAGGCAAGGGCGATATGTAATCCTTCTTCCATTTAGGAGGTTAATTTAACATACTGAAAGGAATACTGAAACTCTAAATGTAGTGCATTAAAACCGCACTCATTGGGAATAGACTCCGACAAAAACCGCCGAAACGATAAAACGATCTTCTTTTGCACCTAGCGTGTTGCATGTTACCAGCTTTAGATATGTACCATCTTGTGGCATGGAAATTGTATCTACGGTTGCGTTTGCAGTCTCGACCCCGGTCACGCGATAGCGATACTCACGAGTATCTGAGTAGACGTTGATAGTGTCGCCCTCTTCTAGCTCTTGGATATCATTAAACGCCTTGTAGGCTTGATTGCGTACGATTGGCAAAGAAGTCGAGTGCCCGAGTAAAACTACGGTACCCTTAGTGCCTAACTGTGCAGACGTGGGATACCGTATTGCGCCTTTTAGCAGTGCCGCATTTAGCACATCGAGATCAGTGCTTGTGCGGTTTTCTACTGTCACATCAAGTTTTATCTTTGATGCAGTAACCCGTATTGGATCCTCAGGAATTACAGACGGGCCAGTTTCTTTAACAGACGGACTTTCTGGAATCGGAGTAACGAGAGTGGGTTCCGGTAAGGCGTCAACCGCACTGAGAAATATAAAAGTAAGCCCAAAGAGCGCCGTGAATGTAAATACGAAGGCAAAAAAACGCTTTCCCATCATAAGAGTATATTACACACCACTTGCAGGGTCTTGATAGCTCCCCTACTAACTCGTATTTGCTACTGCATGCTTTTTGTCAGAAACAGGTTCGTCTACCCAAGAGCCGTCAAGGATGTCCCATTGTGTACGAAAATGTCACCCGGCTTATGGGTCACTTTCTTGTATACCAGAAAACTGACGAGCAGTCCGACCAAAATCAAGCTGAGGATGATGTATTTGTAAGGCATGGTAATTTGTTAGCGGTATTTACCATATCGCGTTATGCCTCTTCCTTCGCGATCAGGATGCGTTCTTTCAGAGATAGTTAATTCCCCAACCAAACATAAGGTGACATCTTAACCGCGCTTGCTTGTCCACGCACGTACATGGGCAACGAGACCGAATATAACCAATATCCACGCTATGACGACAGGGAAAAACGCATTACCGGCAAGATAGTCCTGCAGCAAGACGGCTATACCAAAGCCGAGCGCCGTATGGCTGGCATTAGACAGGAGTATATGACGGCGGTCAAACTTCATCGCTTCTTTTATAGACATATAGTTTTATTCATTAATGGTTTGATAATACATCACTAAAATTGTAACATCCTCATTAACAGGGAGGCCTCGCCCCCTGTTCCGAAACTCGTGAATAAAGGCGGAAACCGGAGCGGGAAGGACGATTTCAAGTTTTCTTTGACGGCCACTAACCTCAGTGCCCGCCTCCACTTTCTATTTTTCCGTCAAAAATCGTGGGGTCTGCCTCTCCCTCTACGCGCAAAAGTCCCCACGCGCCGCGGTCGAGTCGGGCAAGCGCATGGTCGACAAGCATATAATTTCCGGGGTAGTCGGCTTTGAACTCAACCACCGCGGCACCGCCGGCGGGAATGAGGGTCGTCTGTATGCTTCGCGCAGGAGGACTCACAATATCTCCCTCGCGATATACGCGGTCAAATATCTCCCCGATTACATGAAAGCTTGAAATGAGATTGACGCCGCCGTTTCCTACGTAGAGGCGGACGGTCTCCCCGACTTTGACATTCATGTTGTTCTGCAATGCTCCTGTTTTTCCGTTAAAGACTATGTATTGCGGCTTCCCGTCGAGCATCGCTTGTGCGTCAAACAACTGCAGTCCCTTTCGACCCAATTCCCCGGATGTATAAAACTCTCCCTGCATCACGTAAAACTCTTTATCGACCGGAGGCAACCCTTCTTTTGGCTCGATGAGAATGAGCCCATAGAGTCCGTGCGCCATATGACTCGGCACATTAGGATGAGCACAATGGTATACGTACAAGCCGGGATTAAGCGCTTTGAAACGGAATGTTTTTGATTCTCCTGGGGCGACGTTCGTCGCAGGTGCTCCGCCGCCTGGCCCATTAACCGCATGTAAATCAATGTTATGCATATGGAGGCTCGTCTTGTCGTTATGAAGCGTCAATTCGACCGTGTCGCCCTCGCGAGCTCTCAAAAACGGCCCCGGCACGGTGCCGTTGAACGTCCAGTAGTTGAGAGTGACCCCGGGAGCAATTTCAGAGATGACTTCTTTTGTGGTAAGTTCCATTTTGACCGTCTGCGGTTCCGAGCGATTAATTGGCGGTGGAATGTCCGCGGGATTTTTTGCTATGTCGGGAACTCGCTCGAAGGAACCGAAATTCCTGAAGAACTGAAGTACATTTTTGAAAGGAAGAACGGGGCCTTCGCTCGGGCCGAACGTTTTAAGAGAAAAAGGATACTGAAAAGCGTTTGGTATTCCGTTTGGAACGTAAAATGCAAGAGAAACCCCGACAAATATTGCCACAAGCGCCGCGGTAAGCTTCCACGAATGGAACTGACGGAGCACGAGAAAAATGAAAAGAGCCGCAAAAAAATACGCAATAGCAAGACCGAATGCCTGCACGATGTATTGCCAAAGGTAAGAAAGTAGTTCCATAGACTGATTAGATTATCATAACAAATCTCCATTGGGACACCTAATCCTTTGGCAATCTTGGCGACCGTTTGCCATGGCGCGCAGTGACGTTTCAAGAATTTCCTTTCCATGATTAACGATTATTGAGATATGTCCTTCGTTGGGATAGAACGTTACTTTTGCGCCGGTGAATTGTTTTATCAATTCTCGCATCTCCGCCTCTTTAACTTGATTATCAAGTGCGCCATGCCACACTTGTATTTTTGACGCATCGATATTCGAAATGTAAATCCCCAGGTACGTTGTCCTATGAGCATACCGTCATAGGCCGCACCTTTTGCGCCTTGGCGCACGCTTTCAGCGAGCGAAGCTACCATGATTTGGAGCGTATCGGAACCTTCCAATGCTTTTCTGTCCGGTTCTACCCAGCGGCTTGAGGCGCGTTCCAATAATCGCTTTGCTTTCTCCTCGGTGTTAAACGTATTTTTTGTCATCGGAAGCATAATCCACGGCACCCATCGCGCGAGAAAAGAAACAAGTCGGGTTGTCCGCCCAACACCCGATACGACACCGCACCGCGTTATCGGGTGCGGGATTTGATACATGCAAGCCAACGAGCCATATTACACAGCTCCCCGTCTCAGCCTCCACATTCCCCACCACGCTGCTGGTGCAAGTACTATCACACTCGCCATACCTGGGAAGTAGCCATACGGTTCTGGAGTTAGGAGCGGAAGGAAAAAGTGTGCGAGTTCGGTAACGCCCATTGCTGTAAAGAAAGTCCAAGCCAAATAGTATCCAAAGGAATATTCGCGACTGACGAAATACGGGATCAGGAGCCATGCGGCAGCAAGCGTGTACAGCAGGATTATGAGAAAGCTCGCTTCCGGCACAGGAACTCCGGTTATCTCCGAAAGTCGCGGAAAGAAATCCATCTCCCGTTCCTCTATCTTGTGGAGTACAAAGAAAGAGAGTGTGAGGAAGTACGGAATCTTTATGGAAGCAAAAGAAGCCTTGGTTGGGATAAGGAGCCAAAGAATGAGTCCACCGAGAAATCCGAATACGAAGAGGAATGCGGGCAGTAGACCCAGCATGACGTAGCCGAGCGCTACTACGGCAATAGTGAACATGACCGCAAAAGCCATTGTAGAAACACTTCTTTTCATGGGTATATCTTACACCTTGTCATAGGCATTACCGACGCGTCTCGGGCGCGATAACCTAGCACGAGTTGGTTGCGACTCCTGAACGAAGTTCGAACTATTGCAATGTCCGGAAACACCGTATTTAGCCGCGTAACGGTTACAGATTAATTAACTGACCTTGATCTGAAAATTATACATCCCCATACCACATACTCCCTGCACCTTATCTCCCGATTTTGGAGTACCTAAATCTATTTCCTCCTCACCGGTTGGTTGCAATATCTTCTGAAAACCAACAGAACGGACCACGAGCGACGCTGAGCAATCATATGTACCATCTGTCTTCACAATCAATTTGGTAGGTACTCCGCCTTTAATTTCCGTGATGCGCGGAGAATAACCGCCCTTTGCAGTCACAGTCACATACTGCACACCGTCTCTAACCTCGACATTCTGTGATTGCGCGACTTCGTCGCCTGAAGACGCCGATCTATCAGAAACAAAGTAGAGAGTACCTCCAATGAGGGCAATACTGAGGATAATGGATATGACTGTGTTTTTTTGCATAGATTAACTAATAAGATTATATGTTAAATAAAGGATCAATAATACCGAGCCCTGCAAGTCCTGCGAGGAGCGCGAAAGCTCCGAGGCCAATTACCAAAACACCTGCCGATTTGAAGAAAAGTGGCGCGTGTCTTGATTGTGCGAATGAGGCAGAGCCGAACGACAGAAGCGCGAGCATTGGTAGCGTGCCTAGGGCAAACGCTGTCATGATCAAGAACCCCGAGAGAAAGGAACCACTTGAAAGTGCCGCAACTTGCATCGCTTGAGTAAATCCGCACGGCAAGAAGAAAGTCCCAACACCGACCAAAAACGGCGCTATGGTCTTATGCTCCATCTTACGGAAGAAGCTAAAGACTCCAGAAGGTAGCGCAATCATATTTTTCTCAAAAATTCCTACCAGATTAAGCCCGAGTACAATCATCACCACCGATGCGATGATCCCGAGGATTGCGGTAGCGGTAAAACTGATACCAACTGCACTTCCGATGGCACCAAGCACACCGCCAAGCACAGCAAAACTGATTAGTCGGCCTCCGTGAAAGAGCATCATCGGCTTTACATCGCTTATCTTGTCCTGGGACACCGTTGCAGAAAGCGAGAGGACAAGCCCTCCAACGACCGCAAGACAGCTCGAGACGGAAGCAATGAGACCGATGATAAAACTCGTAACTGGGGTTACTGTTCCTCCCAGGCCGAAATTCAGAATCCCTGACTTTTGGACAATGAAAAAGAGAGCCAGAAGTGCTAAGCCAATAGGCAAGGCTTGCCAAATGACGCCAGTATCCTTTTTCTCCCTAGTTTTCTTCTCAACCGAAAGTGAATAGCCGTTGTGTTTTATCTTTTCGGTCAAAACCTCCGCGAGTTTTTGCTGACTGTCATCAAGACTTGTGTCAAAAGAAACTGTCTCTTGTTTTAGGTTGACGTACGCATTCTCAATACCCATATGTTCATTGAGAACGTCCTCAATGAGGATTTTACATGAAGCGCAGTGGATGCCAGAAACGTGAAATGTAAGTGTTTTCATAAACCGCTTTGCTGAGTTAGAGTGTCTCGCCGCGCTTTTCCAGCATCATGTGATGAATTGTTGCGATTTGAAGCCAGGTTGCAATAAGGATAAGTATGCCGGCACAGAGTAGAGCGTCGATTTTAGTAACACCCAATACGGAATTGTCAGCTCCTCCGAAGACTGCGGCTAAAAATGAAATCACTCCAATCAAACCGACCGCAACACTGGCGACATGCATTACTTTTGATAGTTTCATATATTTTAGGTTTAATTATTTTTAATAAGTTTATTTGTACCACTGCACATACCACGACTGCATCTGCTGTATCTCCTCTGACTGTGAGGAAATGATATTTTTTGCAAGCTGTTGCATTTCAGGTCGATTGGTCCCTGATTGGAGCATATTCGCCATCATAATCGCCAGCTGATGATGAGGGATCATTTGTTCAATAAAAGCCTTATCGAAATCAGATGCGTTTTCCAGTGCAGTCATGTCTTCCTGTCCACCCATATGCATTCCGCCTTGCGACATCATGCCGCCACTCATCATGCCCGTGCTTACCTTTGGCACAGTGCTTCCGAACCAATCCTTATACCAGCCGTTCATATCTTGAATCTCTGCTGTCTGGGCTGCAATGATAGCTGTTGCTAAGGTTTTAATCTCTGGACGCTTTGCCTTTTGGAGCGCGAGGTTTGCCATAGCGATTGCACCGTCATGATGAGGAATCATTTGCTCGATGAAATGTTTGTCGATTGTGTTGGCAACTTGAGTGTTTCCATTTTCCCAATTCATCATTCCAGATCCTCCATATCGCATCATCGGAGTGAAGACTGAGACCAAGAGAATTCCAAGGACTATTCCTCCGATACCGTATACTATTTTGTTGTTTTGATTGTTCATATATTTTTATTAAAATTAATTTGATAATTTTGCTTACAATCGTTTGGCTTTGATTCTAAGCGAATTCGACACTACGGATACTGACGACATTGCCATAGCAAAACCTGCAAAGACAGGGTTCAAGAGCCACCCAAATACCGGATATAAAGCCCCAGCCGCAAGAGGAATGCCTACAATATTGTAGATGAATGCCCAGAAGAGATTCTGCTTGATGCCGCGCATAGTGATCTTTGAAAGTTTGATCGCCTTTACAAGCTTCGAAATATCGCCACCAAGAAGGGTGATACCCGCCGATTCGATGGCAACATCGGTCCCGGTCCCCATGGCAATTCCCACATCTGCCTGTGCAAGTGCTGGTGCATCGTTTACGCCGTCACCCGCCATGGCGACTATCTTGCCTTGCGACTGGAGTTCCTTAATTTTATTGAGCTTATCCTCTGGGAGTACGTGAGCCATCACCTCATCAATCCCCACGAGTGATGCGATGTACTTTGCCGCTCTTTCGTCATCTCCCGTGAGCATAACCACCTGTATGCCGAGCTTGTGAAGATTCTTTACGGCCTCGACTGACTCCGCTTTTATCTCATCAGCAACCATAACGAACCCGAGTACTTTTTCTCTAGTAGCGAGAATGACTGGGGTCTTTCCTTGCAAGGTAAATTCATTAAGTCTAGCGACATCAAATGGAAGTTTGAGATCGCTTACGAGCTTTACATTACCAACAAAATACTCATCGGTATCAATAACCCCGCGCAAACCCTTGCCTTGTATCCCCTCAAAATCGGAAACGCTCGACAATGGGATATTTTTCTCTTGTGCGTACTGTACAATCGCGTGCGCAATCGGATGCTCTGACTTCTTCTCAAGCGATGCGAGAATTGATACAAGGGCATCATCTTTTAAATCTGAGAGATTCTGTATATCGACTAGGGTGGGTTTGCCTTTAGTGATCGTTCCTGTTTTATCAACCACAACCGTATTCACCTTGTGGAGTTTCTCAAGCGTAGCGGCATCTTTAATGAGAATACCTTCTTTGGCCCCCTTACCGACTCCTACGATAATTGCCGTCGGTGTTGCGAGTCCGAGCGCGCACGGGCACGCAATTACGAGAATTCCCACAAAGGATACAAGGCCGAATGACAAGGCCTGAGAGAACCCAAGATACTGCGACCCAACGATAAGCCATGCTCCGAGAGTAAGAAAAGCGATTACGAGAACGATGGGCACAAATACCGCCGATATTTTATCCGCAAGTGCTTGTATGGGGGCACGACTTCCTTGAGCATCTTCAACCATCTTGATAATCTGGGCGAGGAGTGTTTCTGATCCAACTTTGGTGGCCTTGAATGTGAAGGAACCACTGGTATTGATTGTCCCGGACACGACATTGTCACCAAGCTTTTTCTGGGCTGGCATCGGCTCACCGGTAACCATAGATTCGTCGACGAAGGAACTTCCCTCGGTAATAACGCCATCGACAGGGATCTTTGCTCCGGGCTTAACGATAATAAGATCGCCATGTTTAACATCGTTTACTGAAATTTCCAATTCTCTTCCTTCACGGATAACTAACGCCGTTTTGGCCTGAAGATTAAGAAGTTTCTCAATGGCATCACCTGTCTTTATCTTTGATCGCGCCTCGAGATATTTTCCAAGCGTAATAAATGTAATGACTACGATTGTCACGTCGTAGTACTGGTAGTCAACGTTTATAAATGGACGAAGAACATCCTCAAAAGCACTGACTGCAAAACTGTATAAAAAGGCTGCAACCGTGCCGATGCCGATAAGCGTATCCATGTTCGCCTTGCCATAGCGGAGGAATCTATAAAAACCGAGAAGATAGGGTTTGCCAACGACAAACAAAATGTATGTGGCAAGTATTGGAAGCAGGTGATGAAAAAATTCTTTGAGCGTATAGCTCATTGCGGGAGCGATACTGTATTCAGCGAGTATGTCCCAGCCCATGACAAAGGCGGCGAAAACGGCGATGGGAATAGCTGATAGCACTTTTATTCGCATATCCGCTACTTCCGCTAGCTTTTCTTTCTTGGACTGGTTGAGACCCAGGTGTGACGCGTGTTCACTTGGAGACATCCCCATTTCTTCGGCACTAGTCGGAACTTCTAGGGAATATCCGAGTGGTTCAATATGCTTGGAAAGGTCATGAGGATTTGTTTTTGATGGATCAAAAGAAACCTTTGCTTTTTCTGTACCATAATTAACTTCCGCGGAATGTACGCCCTCCACCTTCTTAAAAGTCTTCTCGATTACCGAGGAGCACGAGGCACAATGCATTCCTTTGACTCTGTATGTTTGTGTATGCATATTATTTCCTCTTAAGCTTATACACCTTAATGATCTCCGCCTTTGCTTTAGCGGTCTGTCCAGTTTTCATCTGATGGTGGACGCAGTGATCAAGATGGTTTTCAAGAAGCAAATCCTCGACGTTAGATAGCCCTTGCTTCACGGCGGATGTCTGAGTAATCACATCTATGCAATAGGTATCATTTTCAACCATCTTTTGAAGACCTCGAACTTGTCCCTCAAGCAATTTGAGGCGACGAACAACCTTTGCCTTATTTTTATCGTCCATGTACTCCATATGAACCACTATACCCCCTAGGGGGTATAGTGGTCAAGTATATATCTGAGTGAAATAATAAACGTCAAGCTTAAACAGAAAGACCGCCCTTTCGAGCGGTCTTTCTGTCTGAATACTGCTCTCAGCAGGTATGCCTTTTCTGAATAGTGACTCGGAGATTATCTATGCGTCTCGGGCGCGATAACCTAGCACGACTTGGCTGCGGGACTAGGACTCGAACCTAGATAACAACATTCAGAGTGTTGCGTCCTACCATTAGACGATCCCGCAATTACTTCTTTTTTCTGTCCTCGAAATGGGCCTTCCGGTGACAGTTTGCGCATAATACCACACACTTCTGTATCTCGTGAAGCATGCGCTTTTTACCGTACCCCCACCCGCTTATGTTGCCTAAACTAAACTCTTTTGTTGCACCATCCTTGTGATGAAAATCTAAGCAAGCAGGATGAGTTTCGCTGCACCGAGAACAGGACAGATTGGACTTGTATTCATCGAGCCAAATCCGCATCTCGCTCCTGCGAGCCCTAACCCGCGCATACGTTGCAGCTTTATTATTTAAGTAAAACTCCTTGTTCCACTTTTTTAAATACTCCTTTTGCCGGTTAGGGTCGCGATAGGGCATCCCATAAGTATACTAGGTTCTGAAATATAAGAATAGCTCAAAACTTTCTAAATCGAGCGTTCTCCTGCAGCCTTAACAAACGCCATAAACAGCGGGTGCGGATTAAGCGGGCGCGAGAGGAACTCGGGGTGGAACTGGGTCCCAAGCATAAAAGGGTGCTCCGTAGTGGCAAGCTCGGCAATCTCCATAAGATTGTGCTCGGGGTTGATGCCGCTAAATATCAGCCCCGCGCTTTCTAGCTTGCCCACATACTCCGGGTTAACCTCGTAGCGGTGGCGGTGGCGCTCGCTCACCTCAGACTCCCCATATGCAGCGCGTGCGATAGTGCCGTCTTTAAGTGCGCAGACATAGGCGCCCAGGCGCATCGTGCCACCGTAGTCGCTCTTGATAAGTTTGTCTTTTTGGTCGGGCATCACGTCTATCACGACATGCGGCGCGTCTTTGTTAATCTCTGCGGTGTTGGCACCCGCAAGCCCCGCCTTGTTGCGCGCATACTCAATACACAAGAGCTGCATGCCATAGCACAACCCAAAGTACGGTATTTTGTTCTCGCGGGCATACTGTACCGCGGCGATAATGCCCTCTACACCTCTTGTGCCAAACCCGCCCGGCACCAGTATCCCATGGTAGCCCGAGAGCTCTTTAAGCTTAGTTGGGTCCTTCTCGTAATCTTCCGAGTCAAGGTAGCTGAGCTCGATTTTAGCCTGGTTGTAGTAGCCGGCGGTCTTTATAGCCTCCAGGACCGAGATGTAGGAGTCTGCCAGCACGTAGTCGCCTGTCTCAAAGTACTTGCCCACCACCGCAATCTTAAGCGTCTGTGTGGTGTTTTGTGCCTTCTCTACAAATGCCTTCCACTCCAAAAGGTCGGTGGGGCGGCGCTCAAGCCCCAGCACATCGCACAAGATGTCACCCATGCCATCCTTCTCATAGTTAAGGGGCACATCATAAATGCTCTTTACATCCGGCGCGGAGATTACGCGCGAGGCCGGTATATTGCAAAAAGTCGCTATCTTTTCCTTGCGCTTACCATCAAGCGGCACGCTGGCGCGCGCCAGTATGACATCGGCCTGCACGCCCGTGGAGTTGAGCTCGCGGTTAGCATGCTGGGTGGGTTTGGTCTTCATCTCGCCGATGTTGCCAGGTATGGGTACATAGGACAGGAGCACCACCGCGACATCCTGCGGATGCATCTGCCGCAGCATGCGTGCCGCCTCAATAAAGAGGATGTTCTCATACTCGCCCACTGTGCCGCCCACCTCGATAATGCACACGTCTGCCTGGGCTTGCGTCTGTGCCTCCTTAATGCGGCGTATCACCTCCAAGGGTACATCGGGCACCACCTGCACGTTGCGGCCCTTGTACTCCAGGTTGCGCTCGCGGCGTATTACCTCCTGGTACACGCGGCCGGTTGTCATGTAGTTGACACTGGGGAGCGTCTCGTCCAAAAAGCGCTCGTAGTTGCCCATGTCCTGGTCGGTCTCGTAACCGTCCTGCATCACAAACACCTCGCCGTGCTCGGTCGGGTTCATGGTGCCGGCGTCCACGTTTATATACGGGTCAATCTTGAGCGCCGTTACCTTGTACCCCTTAGATTTTAAAATCCGCCCGATGGCGGATGAAGCGACTCCTTTCCCTATCCCGGACATTACACCGCCCACGACAAAGATGTATTTTGGAGCCGCCATTGATACTACATTTATATCTTAAGATACCTGCGCACCGCAAGGAAGCTGGCTATGGCACCCAAGAGGACGCCCGTGCCGACAATAACCCCGAAGAACATGAGGAAGTGCGAGAGGTAGTAGGTAAAGACGTTTACTCCGCCAAAGAAGGAGGCCGTAGACGCCCCGAGCCACCAGGTAAGCGGGTAAAACAGCAACAGCGTGATAACGCCGGCAACCAGGCCATAGAGCATGCCCTCTATCATGAAGGGCGCCCTGATAAAGAAGCTGCCCGCACCCACAAGCCTCATGACCTGTATCTCCTCGCGCGATGAGTATATGGCCAAACGCAGCGTGTTAAACGATATGGCGATAGTCGTGAGTATGAGTATCACGATAACAATAAGGCCCAGGCGCTGAGCCGAGTTGGTGATGCTCTGGAGCCTGTCGAGCGCCACGCGGTACTTGGCGTCATAAAAGCTGATCTTGTCTATCGAGGTTGCCGTGCCGTCCGCGCTGTCGGCGCTCTGCGCAAACTCTGCCACCGCCTCGTACTGTGATATGTCGCGGGCGCGCACCTGCAAAGACGCCTCGAGCGGGTTTTGGCCCAGCTCCTCAAGCGCCTGGAGCGCCAACTGGTCGTCTTTGTAGCGCTCCCTAAACTCCGCAAGCGCCTCGTCGCGCGATACGTAACGCACCTCCACAACCTCCGGCCTGGCCTCGAGTGCCGACTTAAGGCTCAGTATCCTGTCCTCGGGCGTCGTGGTCAAAAAGTATATGCTCACATCCACCTTATTCTTCAGCTCGGCGATAGTGAAGTTGAGCATCACACCCGCAAAAATAGTCATACCCACGACAAAGAGGGTCACAGTCATCACCAGGATGGACGCAAAGGACACAAATGCATTGCGCCAAAAGTCCAGGAAGCCTGCGCGGAATATACGTTTGATGGTGACAAGATTCATATTTTAGAGAATGTATTTACCCTCGCGGTCGTCGCGGATAACTTTGCCGCGGTCCATGGTAATGACCCGCTTTTTGAGCGAGTCTATCACGCCCTTGTTGTGGGTGGTCAGTATGATCGTGGTGCCCAAGTCGTTTATTTTTTTTAAAATCTGCACCACCTCAAAGGTGTTAACCGGGTCGAGGTTGCCGGTGGGCTCGTCGGCCACAATAACGTCGGGCTGGTTAACTATTGCGCGCGCAATTGCCACCCGCTGCTGCTCGCCGCCCGAGAGCTCGTCCGGAAAGTTGTTCATCTTGTCGCCCAGGTCTACAAGCTCGAGCACGTGCGGCACGTCTGAGCGGATGTCTGCCTCGGAGCGGCCTGCGGCCTCCATGGCAAAGGCAATATTCTCGTACGCGGTTTTGTTGGGCAGGAGCCTAAAGTCCTGGAACACGGTGCCTATTTTGCGGCGCATCTCGCCCATGCGGTGCAGGGGCAGGTCGTGGATATTTATAGACTCAAAAAATACAGAGCCGGTGGAGGGCCGCTCCTCGGCGAGGAGCATTTTAACCAGGGTGGTCTTGCCGGCGCCGGAGTGGCCAACTATCGAGATAAACTCGCCGGGCTCGACGCTGAAGGACACATCCTCCAGGGCAACGGAGTTATCTGCGTACACTTTAGATACGCGATCGTAGTAAATCATAGGAATGCTGTAGCACCTGCGTCGCTCGCAATCGAAAGTAAACTTTCGTTGTCTCGCTTTCCTCGGTGATAGATCATAGCAACCTATGTATTTTACCCCCTAATTTTTATTTCGCCAAAAAGGGCTCTATAGCACCGTCTAGCACACCCTCGGCGTCATGCACCTCTACCCCTGTGCGGTGGTCCTTGACGAGCTTGTACGGATGCAGCACATAGGAGCGTATCTGGCTGCCCCACTCGATCTTGCCCGAGGCCACCGAGAGCTCGCTTATCTTTTCCTTGCGCTCCTGCTCCATCAAATGCTTAAGCTTGGCCACGACAATAGCCAGTGCCTTTTCTTTATTTGCGCCTTGAGTGCGCTCGCCGTCTACATGCGCCGATATGCCGGTTGGCGTGTGCACCACACGCACCGCTGTCTCGCGCTTGTTTACGTTCTGCCCACCAGGACCGCCCGAGCGCGCCACGGTTATCTCCAGCTCCTTTTCATCGAGCTCGATATGCCCGACCTTCTCCAGTACGGGCAGTACCTCTACCAGCACAAACGATGTCTGGCGCTTTTGGTTGGCATTAAACGGCGACTGCCGCACCAAGCGGTGCACGCCATACTCATTCCTAAGCAATCCGTACACGCCCTTGCCCTCAATCTCAAAGCTCGCATTGCGGTAGCCGCCGTGGTCGTTCTCATTGCGGTGCAGCTCGCGCATATCCCATCCGCGTGCCTCAACAAACTTGCGGTACATCTGCACAAGCATCTGGGCAAAGTCCTCGGCGTCGTCGCCGCCCGCACCGGCGACAACCGACAGTATCGCCCCGCCGCGGTCATAGGCAGAGCCGCCCTCGGCTTCTGCCTTAAGGTCCTGGAGCTCTTTTATCAGAGCCTGCGCATCCTGCGGGTCGCGCCAAAAGTCCGGCGCTATCATGGCAGCCTCCAGCTCCCTGATACGGATGTCTCGCGCTTCTTTGTCCATCTGGAGCCGGAGGTCGGGATCGAACCGACGACCTATCCCTTACGAAGGGATTGCTCTACCGACTGAGCTACTCCGGCGTAAGGAAAAATTATCACACAAACAGCTTAGCAGCAATTGCTCTTTTACTTTGTGAGCGATGCTGACGGCCATTGCCCTTATTCAAGGCTGCATAGGTTGGACTCAATGAGTCACAGTTGGGACAAATAAGCCTTAAATTTGCTTCTGTATTATTTTGCCAATTGCCGTCTATATGATCTGCCACAAGCGGTACGCGCCCTGTTTTTGGATTTATCTGTGCCCACCCACACAAGCAGCACTTGTTTCCAAATTTTTCCCTTAAATATTTCTTAATCGGGTTGGTCACAATACCAGTAACCCGCAGGCCGTTCTCACGGCCCTCCTTCCATCTTTCAATGTAGACCTTGTACTGGTATTTCCCCTGGCAAATATTGCTGCAATATTTGTAACCAGATCTAGCCGGCTCCCTGCCACACGCCAAACAATTGGGTCTAGATTTCTTGGGCATCGGCATGCCATAACAATACTCAAACTACGACCAGTGTACATACACAAATTGGGTCTCACATGCCGTACAATGGTGCTATGCAGGATGGCAGCCACACCTTCGACTGGAAGGGCTTTATATTTTTTATAAAAACGCTTGCCGTGGCACTTGTGATAGGCACCGCGGGGTATTGGGGCGTTATCTATGCGCACGTGTACTATGCGACTCCAACCATGGCCGCGATTGTGTCTACATCAACGCCCGCAGTCCACACAGCACTGCCGCCGGCCCCAGAGGCCTCGCAGCGGGTCATCGAGTCGCTCACTATTAGCGACGTTGTGCCGCCAGAAGGCAAGTTTATCGCCGCCGACCTCGTCAACATGAAGCTCTACCTGTACGCCACGGGCACTATGGTCGCAGAGTATCCGATACAAACCAAGGGCAAGCCGGGTACGCCGTGGGAGACACCAAGCGGATTGTACTCCGTGAGGACAAAGGAAAAGAGCCACTTCTCTACCATTGGCCACGTGTATATGCCCTACAGCATGCAGTTTTATGGCAACTACTTTATACACGGATGGACCCATTACCCAGACGGCACCCCTACTGCGGCCTCATTCTCGGGCGGATGCATCAAGCTTAAAACAGATGATGCACAAAAGGTGTTTGAGTTTGCAGACCTTAACACGCAGGTGTTTGTATACGACAACAAGCAGGACACGCCGCTTAAAACACTCACCTTTGTAAACATACCCAAGCCCACAATAGACGCGGGCGCATTTTTGGTGGCAGACATAGACACCGGCGACGTGTATGCAGAGCGCAACGCCAGCGAGGTCAGGCCCATAGCCTCTGTCACCAAGCTTATGACTGCGCTCGTGGCCAACGAGACCATAAGCCTCGACAAAAAAGTTGCCGTGCCAGAGGGCGTGCTGTACAACCCGCCCGTGGCCTCAAGCACGACAGAGAAGTCGTTTTTGGTTAATGACCTGTTTTACCCCCTGCTCATGCAGTCGAGCAACGGCGTTGCAGAGTCGCTGGCCTCTTACTACGGCAAAAACGCATTTATCAACTGGATGAACGCAACCGCCAGGAGCTTAGACATGCGCTCGACTAGGTTTGCAGATGCAAGCGGCATATCGCCCGACAACCTGTCCAGTGCAGACGACCTCTTTAGGCTCGCGTCCTACCTCGCTCACAAAAAATCTTTTGTACTCAAGATTACCGACACGGCCAAAAAAGATATTGTCTCGGATGACGGTACAACTTACAAAGTTACAAATGTTAATGCGCCCGCGTTTGAGGAGCCGTTTGAGGGCGGCAAGGCCGGACACACCACCGCCGCACAAGACACCATGGTGTCGGTCATGACGGTTGAGACCGATGATGGGCCGCGCCGCATTGCGGTTATCGTACTGGGCTCTCTCGACCAGATAGAGGCAACACGCTCGCTGGGGCTGTGGGTAGAGAGCGCTATTGCCTATGTGGGCTACCAGAGCGCCTGCGTGTCGTGCGTGGAGCCCGGCCGCCAAATTGACCTGTAATCCTGATCTATTTCGTGAGCCGTTGGTCGGGACATTCACTGCTCGGCTAAAGCCTGCGCTTTCAAAACCCTCGGTTTTGAAGAATTCCTCCACGGGGAGACGACCCGTCTCCCCGACCCCCTCTCGGGTTCAATCCCGAGCAAACTTACTCTTACTTCGTGAGCCGTTGGTCGGGATTGAACCGACGACCTGCTCCTTACCATGGAGCTGCTCTACCAACTGAGCTACAACGGCTTAGGTCCTACAGTAGCCGATTTCTCCGACTTTTTCAAACAAACGGGTTAGGAGACAACGCCCACTAGGGTGCGGGCAAAGTTGAGTATCAGGGTAAGGATAGAGATAAAAAAGTTGATAATGAGGGTCAAAAATTGGAGCAAGAAGTCCAATATGACCTGAAAGAAGTTGGTAATTACATCCATGCGCCTATAGTATCATGGGGGTTCACATATAGGCGTTTTTACGCTACAATCGGCCTGTTTGCGGGAGTAGCTCAACTGGTTAGAGCGCTGCCCTGTCACGGCAGAGGTTGCGGGTTCAAGTCCCGTCTCTCGCGCTCGCAAGAACAAAAACCCGGCCTTGTGCCGGGCTTTTGTTTTGACATAGTAGGTTGAAACTGAGGGTCAAAAATGATACTTTAACCCCACGTCAGGGTAGCTCAGATGGTTAGAGCACAGCATTCATAACGCTGAGGTCGAGGGTTCGACTCCCTCCCCTGACACCAAGTTTAGTGATGGCTGTGGCGAGCTTTCAGTTTCAGATAGATATGCGAGTACGCGATAAGCGAGATAGGCACGGTTATAAGCAGGCCCACGACCAGCGCAATGAGGCCAAGCACGTTAAGAGCTATGAGCGCGAGCATAAAGAGCACAAGATGCCATTTGGCACCGTAGGTCAGCTTGGTACTGCGGCCAAGGCTCTCGATAATCTCGCTGCCGTCTAGTACCGCCAGGCGGCTCATGGAGTAGCGCACGCCGGCATACACGCTGCAGGCCAAGGCGGCAAGCATAATGAGCAGGGCAAAGGCAAACTGTGTCTCATGGCCTGCTACGGGCACTCCCTCAGAGAAGTTGATAGACCCGGTAATCGACAAGAACCCAAGCGACACCAGGGCGCCTGCCGCAAGCGGCAAGACCGTTATGAGGCCCGACAGAATGCTCGCGGCAAAATACTTCCATACAAGCTTCAGGTCCGGGAGAATCTGGCGATACTCGGCGTGTTCTCCTTTTGCCAGCTTAAGAAAGATAAGGGTCATGCCGGCACCAAGCACAACGCCCGCCACGGCAAGCACGATAGATGCCGCGGCCCCCAAGAGCGTACCCTCCAGAGACTTTTGTACTACCGATGAGGCCACCTCGAGCGCAAACATGGTAAGCACCACACCAAACACGAGCGCCGAGTGCGTCTTAACCTTGTGCCAGCCAAACACCACTGCCTCTTTTATAGAAAAATGTGTCATGCCCTTAGTATACATAGGCAGGAATCGGTCACAAGTCTGATTTTGCCGTCGCAAAATCCGCTTGCGACCCCACCTCGCGGCCCTGCCGGTGCAGGGCAACGCTGCGGTCTGCAATTCCTGACAGGACGTGCTCAAGCACGTCCCTCCCCCGCAACACGAAAAAATCCCGCTTTAGCGGGACTCTTTCATATTCGTGTTGCGGGGGCAGGAATTGCACCTGCGACCTTCAGGTTATGAGCCTGACGAGCTACTACTGCTCCACCCCGCTATAGTAGCGCTATATGCGCTATTGACACCACTATATCAAATTGCGCCCAATTCTTCAAATACGCGGCGGTACTGGTCTATAGCCACGCGCATGTCGCGCTCGGTCAGGTTGTAGGCCTCGCCGCCGTGGGCCACTTCATTGCGCACCTTGTGCGCCTTCCAAGCCAAGTCGAGTGTCGTAAGCTGGAAGGGGTTTGCCATCTTAAGCTGGTCCCCCACGCTCGTGCCCTCATAGCCCACCTCCAAGAGCACGGCCGAGAGCATAATGTCGGCCTCGAGTATTGCGCGCCGCCAGTCGCTTTGGTTGCCTGATGAAGCAAGCTCCATAACGCGGCGCCAGCGCTCCTGCTGCGGCGGAGTTTCCTCCATGTGCGCCTCGTGCACCTGGTGCACCTCCTTGGCATGAAAGCCCTCATGCTCAACCATCACCAGCCGTATCTGGAAGTACACGAGCAGTATCAGGAGCAGGAGTGTCAGCACCATGCCCCAAATGACAATCTGCAGCGAGACAAACGACACCCACGACGGGAGCGTGGCCCACAGCTCTCCGATACTGAAGCTCCCAGACAATTCATACACCCGGGTAAGGATGTACTCAAGGTTAAAAAAATTTACTCCCTGGCTCACGCTACTATTGTAGCTCCTTTCCAAGGGTCATGAGCCCTGCCTCATCCCCATGTGCCGCCATACACTGAAAGCCGACAGGAAGCTCAGCACCGTCTCTTATAACCGTGCCCATAGGTACCGATACGGCGGGGTTGCCGGTGATGTTTGCTGTCACGGTAAAGATGTCGGCCAGATATGCCGTAAGCGGGTCAGACTTCTCCCCTATCTTCCAGGCGGCCATGGGCATAGTGGGCATCACAATCGCGTCCACGCGCTCTAGCACCTCGGCAACCTCCCGGCGCAGGGCCTCGCGTGCGGCTCCTGCGCGGCCATAGTACGCGTCGTAGTAGCCCGAGGAGAGCACATAGGTGCCAAGCATAATGCGGCGGCGCGTCTCTGGGCCAAAGCCCTCGGCACGGCTTATGGCGTAGTCCTCATGCAAAGACTCCCCCTTTTTTGAGAGCCCGTAGCGTACGCCGTCAAAGCGCGACAGGTTAGCCGACACCTCGGCAAAGTTAATAATGTAGTAGGTGGCCAGGGCGTAGGAGAGTGACGGTATCTCTACATCGACAATCTCATAGCCTTTGGCGCGGAGTACTTCTGTCTTTGCATCAAACGCGGCGCGGATGTCTGGCTCGAGCCCCTGCTCAAGCAGGCTGCGCGGCACGCCCACTTTTTTTATGCGAGCTTTAGCCGGGTAGATTGTAGGGTCGATGGAGGTGCTGTCGAGCGAGTCATGGCCCGCGATAGCACTAAGCAGCAGTTCTGCGTCCTCAACTGTTTTTGCCAGAGGCCCGCACTGGTCAAATGATGACGCCGCGGCTATCAGGCCAAAGCGGGAGACAAGCCCATAGGTGGGCTTCAATCCCACCACCCCGCAAAAGCTCGCTGGGTTGCGCACCGAGCCGCCCGTGTCGGTCCCAAGCGCGCCAAGTGCCATACCTGCGGCAACGGCCGCTGCAGAGCCGCCCGATGTGCCGCCGGCCACACGCGTTGGGTCGTGTGGGTTGCGGGTCACGCCGTAGGCGGAGTTCTCGGTCGAGCCGCCCAAGGCAAACTCGTCCATGTTGGTGCGGCCCACAAACACCGCCCCGGCGGCCCTGAGTTTCCTTATCACCGTCGCGTCATACGTAGCCACATAGTGCTCGAGCATCTTAGATGCGGCAGAGGCTTTTTTGCCCTCAATCAAAATATTGTCTTTTATCGCAAGCGGTATGCCCAAAAGCGTATGGCTCTCGCCTGCCTTGCGGCGGGCATCTGCGGCCTCGGCCTGCGCAAGCACATCATCAAACACCTCAAGGTATACATTGAGCTCCTTATTGCGCGCCTCGACGTTGGCCAAGCATGCGCGCGCCAAGTCCACAGCCGTTATCTCGCCTGCGGCGAGTTTTACTCCAGCCTCTTTAATTGTCAGGTCGGTAAGACTACTCATCTTTTTGGATTATCTTGCGCACGACATTGTACCCGCCCTCCTCTTTGGGGAACGCGGCCTGCACCGCCTGCTCGCGGTTCGCGAGCGGGTCCGCGGCGTCGCGCACCATGTCCTCGCGCATTACGTTGTGCCAGAGGCCCGGGTCCTCTTTCTTGTCTGGCATGGGCACAGCACTTATCTGCCCCACGTAGTCCAAAATGTTGGAGATATCCTTCTGCAGAGCCTCCTCCTCGGCCGGCGACAATTTAAGCCGCGCCAGCCCCGCTAAGTTCTTAATATCCTCAAGCGAAATCATGTGGCCACTATACCTCACTTAAGGAGCTTTAAAAACTCCTTTTCAGACAGCACTTTAACCCCAAGCTCCTCGGCGCGGTCGAGCTTTGAGCCGGCGTCTTGGCCCGCGACCACGTAGTCGGTCTTCTTAGAGACACTGCCGGATACCTGGCCGCCCAAGGCGCGGATTTTTTCTTTGGCCTCATCGCGGCCCATCGCCTCCATGCCGCCGGTGAGCACAAATGTTTTGCCGGCAAACGGCAAGTTTTGTTTGCCGGACACCATTTCACTCTCAATCTTGATATGCTTTTTGAGCTCCGTTACAAGCTTTTTGTTTTCCTGTGTCTTAAACCAGTGGTGTATCTCGCCCGCGACCACAGGGCCGATGCCGTTTATTGCAGCCAAGTCGTCCTCGCTCGCCCCTGCGAGGTCGTCCAGTGTTTTAAACGTATGAGCCAGGAGTATTGCAGTCTCCTCGCCCACCTGCGGTATGGACAGGCCGGTTATAACGCGGGAGAGCGGCGCGCCCCCCGTGATCTTCTTTATAGATGCGATGAGTTTTTTGGCAGACACTTCTGCAAACCCCTCAAGTGCCAGCAAATCGCCTTCCTTAAGCGTAAAGAAGTCGGCAGGAGTCTCTACCATGCCCGCCTCAAGCAAAGCATCCACAGTACTCGGGCCCAGGCCCTCTATGTTGAGCGCTCCGCGCGATGCAAAGTATCTGAGCTTGCGGCGCAGCACAGAGAACGAGTTGCGGTCGCGGCAGCGCCACGCGGCCTGGCCCTCGATGCGCTCAATCGCGCCGTCGCCACCACACTCGGCCACCCTGGCAGGCCAGCGGTAGGGCTTTGTGCCCTTGGGACGCAGCTCGGTAAGCACGCTTACAATGTCGGGTATAACGTCGCCCGCCTTCTGGAGTATCACCGTGTCGCCCACGCGCACATCAAGACGCTTTATCTCGTCCTCGTTGTGGAGCGTTGCGCGGCTCACCGTAGTGCCGGCGACAAGCACAGGCCGCAGGTGCGCCACAGGGGTTAAGACACCCGTGCGTCCTATTTGAAGCACAATGTCCTCTACCACGGTAGTCACTTGCTCTGCCGGGAACTTAAACGCAACAGCAAAGCGCGGCGCTTTGCCCGTGTAGCCGAGCTTCTCTTGCAGTACACGCTCGTTTACTTTGACCACCACGCCGTCCACCCAATAGTCTTCCGGTTTGGACTGCTCCCTCCACTTGTCCCAATACTCCAGGACCTCGTCTATCGAGCCCGCAAGCTCGTGGTGCTTATTGACTTTAAACCCCAAGCCGCGCAGATACTGGAGCTCCTCGTGCTGGGTTGCGGGCAGCTCTTCGCTGGTCTGCGCCACGTCGTATATAAAACAGTCCAGCCGCCGCTCGGCGGCAACCCTGGGGTCGAGCTGACGTATGGAGCCCGCGGCCGCGTTGCGCGGGTTGGCATACAGCGGCAAACCAGCCGTGCGTTGCCTGTCATTGAGAGCCTTCAGTTGCGCCTCGCTCATCCAGACCTCGCCCTCGACGATAATGTCTACAGGCCGCTTCAGCACGAGCGGCACCGACTCGATAGTGCGCACGTTGTGGGTCACATCCTCCCCCACCGCACCGTCTCCGCGCGTTGCAGCGGTCACAAGATTGCCCTTTTGATATTCCAAAACAACCTTAAGCCCATCAATCTTCAACTCACACGTATATGTGAGTTTTTCGCCAGCGACTTTCTTTACCCTTTTATCAAAATCACGGATATCCTGCTCGCCAAACGCATCGTTAAACGACCACTGCGCCACCTTGTGCTTAACTTTTTTAAACTGCGGCAGGGGCGCTCCGCCCACGCGGGCACTTGGGCTGTCTTGCCCCGCAAGCCCCGGGAATTGCGCCTCGAGCTCCAAAAGCTCCTTTTTAAGCGCGTCCTCGGCCTCTATAGGTATTTCCTCAATATCAAAGACGTGGCGCTGCGTGCGGTAGTGGTCAACAGCCGCTTTGAGCTTGTTGTAGCGCTCGCGGATCTCCTTCGGGATCATGCATTTAGCATACCCGAGTTACATCCTAATTAGTAGCTAACGCGCAGCGTACGTTCGAGACGCGCTGCGCCCGTTGTGCCGCAGTTGTTGTAGCCTTTAGATATGATAGTGGTATAGAGTATGCCTCCTTGCGTAAATTTGCCCACCTCCACGCGCGCGCAGTAGGTAAACTGCGGCAGCATACTAAGCGTAAACGTTGTCGTTGCCGCGGTAGCTGTGTTGGCAATAGCCCACGGGGTCCAGCCCGTCGGCGGCGTTGCAATAGGAGTGGGCGGCGTGCCGTTTGCCGCAATATCCTGGCCGTTGCAGTTTATGTCGGAGGCCCACACCGAGTCGCTCGATGTGCCGAACGCGCTCTCATTGGTGTTGTACTTGGAGTCCCAATACAAGGCGCACTCTACCCCGGAGTCTGCGGCATAGATAGCGTATTGCGACTGGCTCGCCGCCGCAGAGAGGTCAATCTCGCGCACTGTAAGGTCATAGATAGCAAAGCCCACCGCCAAAGAGAGGCTCCCCACCAACATCGCAAAAAATATAGTAAAGCCTTTATTCATACGTTTATTGCCAGTCTGTCAGGTTCTCTCTCACGCTAACCGTGCGTGTCAGGCCAGACTGCGCGCGCCATGTCACCACAACGGAGAGTACGGTCTCGCCTGTCTCGCCGGTCGATGGTGTCGAGAGCGTAATGGTACGTCTAAACTGCTGCGGCGTTGCGTTGCCAAGCCCATAGGTAAACAATACCTGAGTGCCGTTCTCATACCTGTTTAAGACCGGGCAAGTGCCCGAGCAGGCATCAACGTCTGCCGTTGAGGGCTCTATTGTGCAGCCGTCGGCACCCGTGCACGCGGTCAGGTTAGTGAGCCACGGGTTGCCCGAGAGTTTGTTGCTGTCGCGCACGAACCGCACATACTCCACCGCCTCCTGTGCCAGGTAAAACGCCACCATTTGGTCGCGGGCAATAAGCGAGGCCGAGAGCCCTTTGGCGGCAATGGTAAGCGGCCCCGCAAGAGCGGTCGCGAGCAGCAAGACCGCAATGAGCGTCTCTATCAGGGTAAATCCCTGCACTATGTGTTTAATTCTATTGATCATAGAGTCTTTGCGCTACAGAGGTCTGCAAGTCAAACGTCGACGTCTGCAAGCCGCCCACTGGCACCTCGCCCGAGAGGTATATAGCAACATACGGCTGCAGAGCCGTGTCCTCTGCGCCTTTGACATAAAATTCCAGGTTGGTTACGGTCACCTCGGAGGCCGTAAGCGGCGCGTAGGAGCCGCCGTTTTTAGACACAAGCACTGCTGTGCCGCTGGAGGAGCATGACGAACCGTTGCCCAGGCAGTAGCGTACAGACTGCCCCTCGGCCGAGCGGAACGCCATCGAGGTTGCGCCGGTGGCGCAGTCGCGCGGGCTGGTCACAGTGCCCACCGACACATCGCAGTGGTAGTTAACGCCGGTGCGCATCGAACGCGACATTGCGTCAAGCGAGAAGTTGAGGTTATTGATAACCGACTTAAGCGTCTGCGCCTTGCGGTCCGACTCCGACATTGCAAGGAGCGCCCCAAGCGCCATGGTCATAACCGTGGCAAAAATCGCAACCGACACCAAAATCTCGATGAGCGTAAAGCCCTTGTTTAACGTTTGAAATTTGAGATGTGGAAATTTCATATCTTAGCAAGCTGCCACACCGGCAGCGTCCAGGTTTGGCTTGCATACGGCAATCTGACCCGTGCTCGTTATTTTTATCGTGCGCCAATCGCTGTTTGCCGCAGATGAGCGCAGTTGTATGTAGGCGTAGTCATAGGTAGGCGGCGTGGTAGCGGTAGCACACGCAGTTGGCACATCATCTGTTGCAAAGCAGGCATCCGGGTTGGGACGCCTAAAATATACCGACACCCAGTTGAGCCTGGGCGAGGTTGCAGGGTTGCTTGAGGTACACTTGTCGCCGCTGCTAATGGAGTGCGCGCAAATGTTCTTAATGACATAGTCCGCACCAGTGGAGCGGCCGTTGCCTATAGTAAAGCGCGGCAACTCCTCTCCGGCCAAGTACTGCCCGTTGCCGTTGGCATCGGCAAACATAAGGTAGTGGTTAAAGTCGGCAAGCCCGGAGTTTTGCGAGAAAAACACCCCATAGCCCGGTGCAAACACGCCCGAGCCCGCGGCGCTCTCGCGCACAGATACGCCATACACCTGTGCCTGGCGCACCGAGAGCGCCACGCTGTAGGAGAGGCTGCGCAGGAGTGTCGCGCTGTTAAAGCCCTGCTGCCTAAACAGCACAAAGCCGGTGATAAGCACAATAATGAGCGACACCACCAACAGCTCGATAAGCGTAAAGCCGCGCTGCGCGCGGGTCAGTTTAGAAAAGAAGCGGCAAAGACGAGAAAAGGTCGACATGCAGGGCATAGGCACACCATGCACCCATAATAAGGAACGGGGCAAAGGGTACTTCGCTTTTCATTGTATATCTATTTTTTGCCAGGGCGAGCAGCACAAGCCCTACAACGGCACCCGACCAAAAGGCAATCATAAGCGCCGTAAGCCCTGCCGTAAGCCCAAGCAGCCAGCCCACAGATAGCTCCAAGAACCCGTCGCCCAACCCCATCCAGCGCCCCCCGGATATAAGCGACAGCAAGAGGAGCGGCAGCGCAAGCACCGGACCCGACCACCATGTACCCCACGCTCCCCCGCCCTGGCCCCACAGCCCCAACAGCACCCCGCCCAAAGAGAGCGCCATGAGCGTGAGCGAGGCGGACCATGGGATAATTTTGTGCCTGAGATCATACACAAGCACAAACAGGAGCGTCATCCACACCACAAACCAGTACGCAAACCACAGCGGCTCGGGAGAGCTGCTGTACGCCACAACCGCAACAGCCGCCGCGGCTGCCTCTACCGCCGGATACTGCACAGAGATGCGCGTGCGGCAGTAGCGGCACCGCCCGCGCAAGAAGGCGTACGAGAGTACAGGCACCAGGTCGAGCGCGCCCAGGGTATGGCCGCAGCGCATGCACGCACTGCGGCCACGTAAGACCGATGTGCCGGTATTAAACCTGAAACTGAGCGCATTAAGAAAACTCCCCGCAATAAGCCCTACCCCTCCCACGAGTACAAGATCAAAGGAGAACATTACGGCGTCATGTCAAAGCAGCTGTCTGGCGACGCTGCCGAGGTGCCGCTGCACCCTGTCGCATTGCCATCAAACGATGCGTATGCTCCCGCACATTGAAAAAGGCCCGTAAACACACCGCCTGTAGAGGGGGCATCTACATCACTCAAAAGACCGGTACTAGAGGTATCCTCCAAAGCGGCACCCAGGTGGTACATGCTGGGCGGGCTGGTGTTAGCATTGCAGGCGCCAGCCGAGCCAAAGGCCATGTATTTGTAGCAGCCCGCAGTGCTGCTGTCGGAGCATGCGCTGGTGCTGTTTGGGTCGCGCGGGACAGTGGGCAGGTAGGTTGGAGCAAGACCAGAGCTTGGTGCACTGCCAGACCCGGCGTAGATGTTTTTGGGGTACATGCCGTTGTCGTTGTAGTACAGCGACAGCGCAAGCTGGATAGACTTGATGTCGGCCTGGCGCTTGGCATCGCGCGACTTGGTCTTGGCACCCGAGAGAGACACCATGACAATGCTGGCCAAGAGACCGATAATCGCGATAACAACCAAAAGCTCAATAAGGGTAAAGCCACGCTTATGCATGGCTCTAGTATACCCCTGTTTTTTCGGCTTTAGCGCAAGCCAGTTATCACCCAGTAGGCCTGCTGAAGAGACTGCGAGCCGTAGACCGGTGTAGGCCAGCCGCTGTCGTTTATAACCATCTGGTAGAAGTAGGCCGGGTTAAAGGTGCGGCTAAGTGCCGAGAAGTCGGCCACCCAGTATGTGCCGTCGGTCGACTCGTTTGCCGGGTCGGTAATGCTAGACCAGTCCGGACATGCGGAGCTGAGCCCCGAGTCACTGTAGCAGTTGATAGTAATGCTGTAGGCGTGCGATGAGTTTATCTCGGCATAAGTAGGGTCTTTGGCGATAGTGACAGTCTGGAGCGTGCCGGTGCCCATGTTTGAGCCCGCGCCCAAGTCGATAGTTGCAACCTCGCCGCCAATAGTGTCGGTAAAGGCAAAGGTGGCACCAGCGTCGCAGAATGCCCACGATGTGTTCTCTACACCGCACAGGTACGACTGGTCACTTTGCGCTGCCATGGTGTACGGGGCCGGCGGCGGAGGGGGCGGCACTACCACCTCTTGTATGACGATAACCTGGAAGGTCGAGGTGGCTGCATTGCCCGCTGCGTCCTGCGCACCGCACACAACCGTGCTGGTACCCACTGCAAACACGGAGCCAGATGGGGGCACACAGCTTACAGATACCGCACCGCTTACATCGTCCTGCGCGGCAGGAGCTGTGTAGGACACCTCCACACTTTCCTCGGTGGTAGTGGCGTATACATCGTCGTGCTCCTCTATAACAGGCGGGGTAGTATCAGCCGGCGGCGGTGGCGGAGGCGTTGTCTCCTTGTAAATGGTCACACTTGAGCCGTCGGTGGTCGGGCAGTATTTAACCAGGGGCAGTTTTACGCTCGAGCAGCCAAAGATGTTGTTGGACATGTCGGCGATCATAAAGAGGTAGTCGACCTTGCCCAGCGGGTCGCGGGAGGAGACCGTGTAGGACGCTTCCCAGGTGTTGCCGGTGGTGTTAAGAGCCCTGACAAAGAGCCTTTTTGTCTCAACCAGGACAACCGGAGTCTTTATCTTTTCGCTTGTTGTAAATGTGATAGTGACCGTGTCGCCCGCCTTGGCACGGGTAGTAGAGGCGTTGTTAGACTCGATATGGATGCTGGTAATGGCGGGAGGCGTTGTGTCTTTGGGCGGCTTAGGACTGCCGTGGGCAGAGGCAAGGGCGGGCACAAGTACACCGAGCATAATAAGAAGACCGACAAGTGCTTTTCTCATATGGGTCTAGAGTATCACGCCCACAAAAAAGCAAAAGTCCTGCTTGTTGGCTGTTCATTTAGTTGCAACCCGCTCCTTGGAAGGGAGTTGTCGTGGCACTAGATATACACACTTCGCCCTGATTAAGCGCGCCGTTGCCTGTTTCAAGCCAAGTTTTAATTTGCCAGTTGTTAAAGAGGGGTGCGCCCGTACCAGCTCGGTTTGAGACTGTGTAGTCGCACGCCTGTGTGGGAGAGTCGCCGCACGCGGTAGAAACACCAGACGGGTCATCAAACTGCGAGAGGTTGGGGGTGGCGCAGTCGGATACGGGGTTGTAGCCAGTATCGTCACATCCGGAAAATGTGGTCGAGTTGTCGAGACCGACCAAGTCTATTGCCCGCAGCATCTGCTGCATCTCTGCAATGCGCTTTGCGTCGCGGCCTTTTCCGCGCGCGCTATTTAGTGACACGAGGATAATCGATGCCAAGATGCCTATGATACCTATCACGACCAAGAGCTCAATAAGGGTAAAACCCTTCTTATACATATACATAGGCTATCACTTAAAGCGGGACTATTAGCTGCTTTTCCACACAAAGCAAAACTCCGCCTTACGGGCGGAGTAGTGCTTCTCTAGACTAGTGCGACTAGCTTGCGCACTGGTACGGAGTGGAGGTGGCGCTGCTGATGCAGACACCGCCCGGAACAAGGCTGCCTGAGCCGGACTCAATATAGGTGCGGATGCGCCAGTTCTGAGTCGAGACGTTGTTAGGAGACGCTGCATCTGCAGCACCACTCGCCTGAGAAAGGGCGTACTGGCAGGTTGCACTGAGCGTACCGGTAAGTGCACAGTTGGTACCCGAAGTAGATGGGTCGAGGAACTGCGACATGTCCGGCGTGGTGCAAGTGCTTACGTTAGGGAACCCCGTGCACACAACATCCGTAGCTGGGTCACCATCGGCAAGCGCCATTGCGCGGGCCATCTGCTGGAGAGACGAAACGCGGTTTGCATCGCGACCCTTGCCGCGTGCGCCGTTAAGAGACACAAGCACTATAGATGCCAAGATACCTATGATGGCGATAACCACCAAGAGCTCGATAAGGGTGAAGCCCTGGGTTACCTTCTTGGAGAACGTTTTATACATAGAGATAATTAAACGATTAATCTGCGTTTTTAAAGAATAGTCGCAGGTAGCCCTAGTATAGCGGCCCAATAACCACCTCCCCTGCCCCGCTGTGGATATCGTCCAAGGACGATAGGTTCATCCTTCGTTCGGAAATGACAATAAATTGTCATTTCTCTCTCTTCAGTCGAACATAAGGGACTACAAAGCACTTGCGGTGTTGTAAATAGGCAGGAGCACGGCAGCCAGGAGGAAGCCCACACCAAGCGCCAGCGCCACAATGAGCGCCGGCTCGATAAGAGACACGAGCGTGTCCACGGCGGCATTAACCTCGCGGTTGTAGAACTTGGCCAGGCGCTCCAAGAGTGTACCCATCTCGCCCGTCTCCTCGCCAATCTGGATCATCTGTGCAAATATCGCCGGTATGTCGCCCGGGCTGTGGCGCGCCATCGCCTGCGAGAGCGGCGAGCCGCCCTTAACCGCTTCTATAGACTCGTGGAGTATCGCCTCGTACACATCGTTCTCCACCACCTCGGCCGTAATCTCAAGCGCACGCACCACCGCAATGCCGGAGGTGAGCATCACGTTCATGTTGTCGGCGATACGTGCCAAAAAGAGCTTTTGGTAGAGCGTACCCACATATGGCAGGGAGAGCTGCAGGCGCGAGAGTGCCATGTGCCCGGTCGGTGTCTGCACGTAGCGCCAGACAAAGTAGCCTCCCACAATAAGCGCCACGAGCAAAAAGATCCCGTAGTCAACCAAAAAGGTGCTAAACCCGAGGATAATCTGGGTGTACAAGGGCAGCTCTTGGCCCGACTCGCTTAAAATGCCGCCGATTTTTGGAATGACGACCGTAAGCATCAGGACCATCACGCCCACAAAGGTAACCATGATAAACGCCGGGTAGATAAGCGCGTTGCGCGCCTTGGCGGTGAGCTCGTACGAGCGGTCGATGTAGTCGGCCAAAAAGAGGAATGTCTGGTCGAGCTTCCCCGACTCCTCGCCGGCCTTAACCATGTTTACATAAAAGCTCGAGAACACCTTGGGGTGCTTGGACAGCGACTTGGAGATTGAGTTGCCGCCCTGCAGGTCATCGCTAATCTCTGCCAAGACACGCCGCAAGTAGGGCTTGTCTGCCTGCTCGGCCAGGAGCCTGAAGATGCGCAGTGCAGATACCTGCGCCTCAAACAGAGTCGCAATCTGGCGCGAGAGCAGTACCAGGGTGCGTGATGACACGCCGTCAAAAAACGACACCTTGCCCAGCGACTCGATAAGGCCCTTTTGCTCATCGCCCACTATAGAGGTGATAGTGATCCCTTTGCGCTGGATAAGGTCAATAGCCGAGTCTTGTGTATTGGCATTTACCGAGCCCGCCTGGGGCTTGCCGTTCTGGTCGAGTCCTTCGTACTTAAACTCCATACGTATATATAGTGTACCCCGCAATCTAGGGGTCCTATAGTTAAATCCCCAATGCAGAAGGGCACCTTCTGCAGAACATTCCGTTTAGTCGAGTAGAAGTTCCTCCAACTCCTTTTTGCCCTTTATAACCTCAAAGGTTTCCTCAACGTATTCACGATATGCGGCAGGATTTTGAAATTGTTCTAGTACTACCTCCCTCTCGCAGAAGGGCACCTTCTGCAAATCTATATAATCGAGATAGCTGCTATGGGGATATTTTGACAGGTTATCTACCAGACCAGCAGCTTGAGGATTCTGATGCACATATGCACTTAACCATAAAAGTTGCTCGTTTGATTCTACTCGAACTGATTTGAATTGATCTTGGAACACTGACCCTACTCGCTTATATACTTTATTGAAATATTTAGAGTATCCACTAATCAAGCTGAGCATAAGCGCACTAACCGGCACATCGCCGTTCTGGCGTATGACAAGGTGGAAATGGTTTGGCATAAGGCAGTAGCAGACCAAAGAGAAGGAGCCCGGCGGGAAAGTTTTTCTGACATACCGCTCTTTTCCATCTGCAGTAGGTGCACTTTTGTCATCGGGAAAGAGATACTCTTTTAGGCGAGAAAGGAAGAAAGCATAGTCAGCCTGAGTACGGAAAATATCCATCTTGGCATTGCCGCGATTGAATACATGATAATACTCGCCGGGCGCAAAGGATTTATAATCCCTATTTTTCATAGGGACCACTCTATTGCAGAAGGTGCCCTTCTGCAATACCCACCAAAAATCTCCAAGCTATCTCTTGCTCAAAATAAGCGGAGTCAGGAAATACGCCAACACCGGGAGCCCTGCTACCGCTGCAACACTATGGAGTCCGTCGTAGGTCAGCACGAGCCCAAGCAGCCCGAACGCCGCATATAAAATGACAAACTTGCGCGGGAGACCCTGTTTATCGTAGAGCTTCTTCCTAAACAAGTAGAGCGTCGCGCAGAACGACGCACTAAAGATTGTAAACAGGAGCAGGAGGTCAAAAACAGACCACGGCCCGGACGGGATGTTGGTGATAAGAGGAACGAGTGCAAAGACAGCCACCAAGTGGAGCATATTCTGCACTGCTCCTATGCCTAGTAGCTTCCACAGGCTGTCCCTTTTCACATTAGATAAGCCTCTGCAGGACGTTGGGGTTAAGAGAGCGCGAGTAGGCAGACTCGACCGATATCTCTCCGGCGCGTACCAAGTCGGCCAGAGAGCGGTTCATGTCTATCATACCGTCCTGGGCACCCGTCTCGATTACAGTCTGTATCTCGTGAGTGCGCTTCTCGCGTATCAGGTTTTGCACAGCCGGGTTGTTTATCAGGAGCTCGCACGCCGGTATAAGCCCGCCCGAGATGCGCGGCACCAGGCGCTGGCTAAAGATGCCTGCCAAAGAGCCTGCAAGCTGTACGCGTATCTGGTCCTGCTGGTTTGCGGGGAACGTGTCTATAATGCGGTCGATAGTCTGGGCTGCGTTGTTGGTGTGCAATGTAGAAAAGACAAGGTGGCCTGTCTCGGCCGCGGTAACTGCGGCAGCCATGGTTTGCGGGTCGCGCATCTCGCCTATCATAAGCACGTCAATATCCTGTCTGAACACGCTCGTGAGCGCCTGCGC
The DNA here is from genome assembly GCA_964566795.1 of uncultured Candidatus Saccharibacteria bacterium. Classification (GTDB taxonomy): domain Bacteria; phylum Patescibacteriota; class Minisyncoccia; order Phycocordibacterales; family SBAW01; genus GWA1-54-10. Next base: position 403,233 of record CAZMIU010000001.1, read on the forward strand.
AAAGTCGGAGGTGTCCACACGCACCTCGCGCTGCTCCACCAAAGACTTTTTGCTCTCAAACAGATACTCGATAGGGTCCTCGATTGTCACTATGTGCTCGGCACGCTCCTGGTTGATCTTCTCAATGAGCGCGGCAAGCGTTGTTGTCTTGCCCTGCCCCACCGGCCCCACCACCAAAAAGAACCCCTGCTCGCGCCCCGCAAAGCTCTCGAGTATGGGCGGCAGGTTAAGCTCGGCCGTGGTGCGTATCTGGCGCGGTATCAGGCGCAGCGCCATGCCCATGCGGCCGCGCTCAAAGTAGGCATTGCCCCTAAAGCGCGTTTTGTCGGTATGCGCATAGCTAAAGTCTGCCTCCTGTGTCTTTAAAAACAGCACCTTGCGCTCACCGGGCAAAAGCTCGGTAATTAGCCCCATCAGATCGTCAGGGGTCAGCGCAGTTTCTGTAAGAATCGGTGTCAATGAGCCCGATACGCGGATGATGGGCTGCGAGCCTACGGATAGGTGCAGGTCGGATGCACCCTGCGCTATGACAATCTCTATCAGTTGTACGAGTTTTTGCTTGTAGTCCATATCTACTTGTTGGGAGTTGTGTCGAACTAGACTTCTACATCAGGCTCCTTGGCGGGCACTATGGGTGCGCTTGTCTCCTCGCCGCTCTCGGTCATGGCAACAGGGCTTGGCGCCGCGGCCGCCTTAACATCTTCGGCAAGATCAAACTCGCCGCCAAGCGTGTTAACCTCCTCAAACGGGACAATGCCTTTGGCTGATTTGATGATAGCATCCTCTTTCATCGTGAGCATGCCCTGCTTGCGGACAATCGCAAATATTTCCTCCTCCGACTTGCCCGCCAGGATGGCGCGCTCAAGCTCCGGGGTCATGTCAAACACCTCAAAGCACGCAATGCGGCCGTGGGTGCCCGACGGGCAATCGGCTGTGGGCTCGAGCTTGTACACCTCATTAAGGCTCGGGATATCCTTTTTGTGCTCCTCGGGCACATCGGCAAACTCGTCCTCGAGCATCTTGCGCGTAGAGTCGTCTACCGCCACCTTTTTGCCGCCGCCCTCGCATAGTGTCTGCACCAGACGCTGTGCCACGCCCAATATAAGCACGGGCGGGATAAGATAGGGCTCCACACCCATATCAAGCAGGCGCGGCACAATGCCCACGGCGTTGTTGGTGTGGATGGTCGAGAGCACCAGGTGGCCGGTAAGCGCGGCCTGCACCGCCAGGTTGGCAGTCTCTGAGTCGCGGATCTCACCCACCATGATGATGTTCGGGTCCTGGCGCAGCGTGGTTCTCAGTCCGTTGGCAAACGTGTAGCCAATCTCGGGGCGCACCTGGCTCTGGGATACTCCGGGGATCACATACTCGACCGGGTCCTCCAGCGAGAGTACGTTAAAGCGCTCGCGGTCAATCTCGTTAAGAAGGGTGTACAGCGTGGTCGACTTACCCGAGCCTGTGGGGCCCGAGATAAGGATGAGTCCGTAGGGCTTTTTTATCGCGGCCTTAATGAGCTCGAGGTTGCGCGGAGTAAGCCCCACGCCGTCAAGCTTCCAGTCTTTTGTCTGCACGCCCAAGATACGCATCACCACCTTCTCGCCGTAATAGGTCGGGAATGTCGACACGCGGAAGTCTACTTTAGTACCGGAGACTCTCGCGCTAAAGCGGCCGTCCTGCGGTTTGCGCTTCTCGTCCAGCCTCATGTTGGACATAACCTTGATGCGCGCGACTACCGAGCCGTGCACCTTGGGCGGGAGCGTTATGTTGGTGATAAGCACGCCGTCGATACGGAACCGCACGCGCGTCTGGTCTACAAGCGGTTCTATATGGATGTCGGATGCGCGTTCCTCAGTGGCATGGCGCAGTATGGTAGACACGATTTTTGTAACCGGCGCGTCCTCGGTCATCGCCGAGTCCGAGGTCTCTGTCACCAGCTCGTCGTCGAGCACGTTCTTGTGCTGCTTGTCACCCTTTTTCTCCTGCTCGCGGGTGCGGGCCATAGTCTCGGTCTCGAGCTCGCCCAGCGCCTTGCCCACCTCGCCCGAGAGTCCCTTGTACTGGGCAAGCAGTTTCTCAAAGTCGGTCTCAGATATCAAAAACAGCTTGTAGGGCATGCCCACCTTGCTCGAGATAAACGTAAGCGCATCGCGCGCCTCAAGGTTGTCCGGGTCTACAATGCCAACCTCCAAAACGCCGTCCTTAATAGCCAGCGGCACCAGCTTGTAATGGCGCGCAGACTCCTCGGGCACATACTGCAAAATATCAAACGGCACGGCAGCCTCGCCCATCTCGCGCGTAGGCACGCCGTAGTAGTCGCCCTTAACCCGCAGGAGGTCGGCAGGCTTTACGCCGGCCTTGGTAAGTTCAAACTCGGGCTTGGCATCCGGCTTCTGGAGCAACACCTCAAGCTCGGGTATCTGTCCCCGCTCTATAAGGCGCGCATCAGCCAAGAGCTCTAACAGGTTCATTGTATACAGTATACGCCCGCGCAGCGCGTGGTGCTTGCGACTATCAACAAAACAAACTTACTGCGCAGGCGTTGTAGACGCGGTTCTCTGCGTTGAGCTCGCGGTCTGGGTCGGGGTCGGGCCATTTTGCCCTACCGGGGCAAACGGGTTGCGGCGGCCGGCAGCAGCAGGCGGTATAGAGACGCCAAAGTCCGACAGCGATATAAACAGCGGATCGCTAAAGATAGAGTTGTCGAGCTTGATAGTACGCAGGTTGCCCAAGGTAGCCAAAATCTCCTGCGATACCGGGAGCTCGCTGTCCTGCGAGCTGGTCAAGAGCTCGCCGCTCCCGCTGGACATAAAGAAGTAGTACAAAAGGCCGGCGACAACCACGAGTACGCCTATAAGGACCATGTTCTTTTTAATGAGAGCCATCATATTAGTGGAGCCAGTAGGTGCGGATAGTAAAGTTAAAGGTATATTTGCCTGCTGTAGCCGCGCCAAAGGACAACTTTTGTATATCGAGGATGCGCAGGCTGTGCTCGAGGTCCTGCAGGAATGCCAGGAAGTCCTCATAGCTGGCGACAACGGAGAACCCGAGGTTGACCGAGCCGATACGGTCGCCGGTTGGGCCTATGGCAATGCCGCTTGAGTCGGTCGAGGAGCGCGACACCTCTCCTAAGGCCACATCCGAGAGTGCCAGGCCGCGGCGCGCCGCTATGCTGTTGATGTCTATAATAAGTCGGATATTGTCTACCTGGTCTGGCACGAGGCGTGTGAGCTTCTGCTCATCCTGCGGGCTAAACGCGTTGCGGGCAGACTGCAGCTTGTCGCGCAGCGACTTAAGTTCCTGCGACTTGTCGAGCGCGTCGTCGTAGGCGCTTACCTTTGCCTGCGCGCCCTTAAGCCCCTGGTAGGTCGGGTTGGTGTACATGACAAAGAGCCCGATGGCTGCCAGCACGAGGACAAGTGGGAAAGCTAGTCGCATACGTTATTGTGGGATGCCGGTGCCGGCCTGCTTTGCATAATTGAGCACGGACGGGTCTACGCTCGCGCTTACGGAAAATTGCACGCGGCCCGTGATGTCAGTCGAGATACCCGAGAACACGACGTCTCTGAGCACTTTGGCCGCGCCAAACTCGTCTGACTGCAACGCGAGCGACGAGAATGAGTCCGCAACGCCTGTCATCGAGAGCTTGCCGGAGCCCTCTGAGCCAATGTCGAGGTTAAGCGAGGTAAACTGCACCCGCTCGAGCGTTGCCGCAGAGAGGAAGGTAAACAGCCCAGAGGGTGCCGTATGGTTTTGTATCAGCTCGCGCGCCTCAGTAAGCCTGATATCGAGCCTCTCGAGGTCGCGGATAGAGCTGGTGTCAAAAGCGCCCTCGGCAGCCTTAAGCGATTTGTCCTTTGAGATGAGCGCGCTGTCGAGGTATGTCTTGTAGGCAAATGCGGCGCCAGCCGACGCAATAGAGCCGACAAATATCAAAACAGCGATGAGGCTCAAAAGCCCTCCGCCTGCGCCGCGCGGCTCGCCCACGAGCGGCTTCTTTGGGATAAACGATTGTTGCACCTGTGGGTCCATGTATGTATTCAGTATAAGGCCGCAATTTTTGCGCAGCCTTTCATATCAACACGACTAGCCCAACTCCTGCAGTCGCCTGAGCGCCAGACCCACAGCCACAGCAAACTCCGGGCCCGCCTCTTTGAGTATTGTTTCGAGAAATGCGGGCGCCTGAGTCTTTCCAAACGGGTCTGCCATACGTATCTCGTTTTGCACCTTGCCCTGCATGTACTCCTTAAGGCCCTTGAGAGTCGCTCCCCCGCCGGTTAAGACCAGCGCCGAGAGCGCCTGGTTGTGCGACTGCTCCCACGAGGCCGCGGTGCGCGCTATCTCTGAGGCAATGGGACCCAAAGAAAGCTCGAGCGATTGCTTGATCGAGTTCTCGGGTGTGGCAACCAGCCCAAACTTGCGCTTGCGCTCCTCTGCCTGCGCGACTGTAATGGAAAGTGCGCGCGATGCGGCGAGGGTCAGGTCTTGGCTGCCGTGGTTAATAATGTGGCTCTCGCGTATGAGCCCGCGCTCCACGACATAAAACTTGGTCGTGGCAGCGCCCATGTCTACAACCGCCACCGGTGCCAGCCCGTGGTCCAGGCTTGCGCGCACCGAGGAGAACACCTCAATCTCAAAAAAGCCCACATTAAGCTTGGCCTCGGTCGCCATCGAGCGGAACTTGGCTATCGTGTCGTTATGTATGGCAACCAGGAGCACCTCTATCTTGCCATCTGCGGCCGCGGCCTGTTTGCCGCCTGTCACTACAAACCAGTCCAAAAGCACCTCATTGATAGGCACAGGGATATACTTGCGCGCCTCAATCGGCATTACCGAGGCGAGCTGGCTCTCCAAAGAGGCCTGGAGTTTGACCAGTGAGATTAAAGAAGAGGCATATGGTATAGATATGGCGGCGTCTTGGGTGGTGGTGTTGGCCTCCCTCAGTACGTCCTTAAGCGCTTCTGTGATTTTCTCCGCTGGCAGCGAGGTGGCGCGGCCTATCTCTACCCCGGCATAGGGGCCCAGAGCTATGGCGCCATAGGTCTCGAGGACCACGCGGCCGTGTTCACGCCTGAGCTGCACCACCTTGATGCTCGAGGTACCAATGTCTATCCCCAGTACGCTTTGCGAGGGTTTTGAGAAGAGTCCAGAAAGGGATGGGAGCTGAAACTCCATATACACCAAAGTATATACCATTATATGTCTCTACATTTGCTCCAAAAACTTGTGAGCTTCATACTCCCGCCCCGCATAAGCGAGCGCGTGGTTGAAGAGCTCACACTAGACGAGTTGGCGGACCTCCAGACGCGCGAGGGGCTCCCCTATGCAGACACAAGTGTAAAAAGTCTGGTGTGGGAGCTTAAGTACTACGCCAACCCGCGCGCTGCCGCGCTCGCGGGAGAGCTTGTGGCCGAGGAGCTGCTCGCAATTGCCTCTGAGGAGCTGGGCCGCCCGCTTTTAATACCCGTGCCCATGCACCCGGCTCGTATAAAAGAGCGCGGGCATAACCACACTGAGCTTTTGTGCGAAGCTGCGTTAGTGGCTTTGGGAGATTTTCCTGTAAAAAAGTCCTCGGGTCTCCTGCCCCCGGCAGGCCAGACTATTTTTCCAGAAAAATCTCCCACCGCCTTCGACTACACGCCTGGTGTACTCACACGTATTCGGCATACTCCCGAGCAGCAAAAACTTTCCCGTGCCGAGCGTCTAGTGAATCTCAAAAACTCCATGCAAGCTAGCGACCACGTTGTGGGCCGTGTGTGCGTGGTCGTAGATGATGTCACAACCACCGGCGCGACTCTTTCAGAAGCAAAGAGGGCACTCCTGGAAGCCGGCGCCACAAAAGTACACACCCTCGCCCTCGCTCAGTCTTAGGACTTCTCAACCTCCTCAATCTTTTGCTCTATATATTTTTGGGCGTCTTTGAGGTGTGTCTGGACCTTCTTAATATGAGCCGCGTCTGCCGGCGTAATATCGGGGCGTTTGTCAGCGCGCTCCAGGTCTTTGAGCTGCTTTTGTATATCCTTTTTGACCGTCGTCAGCTTTTGCTTGGCCACTTTCTGAAACTTGTCAGCACCCCGGCTCGAAGATTTGCCCGCGCGGCGCTCCTGGCGGCGCAGCCTCATCCACAGCCAGACGTTCATGAGCAGCGAGAGTACCGAGATAGGCAGCGCCCACGGCATGAGCGAACTCCAGTTAAACGATGTGAATGCATCCACGACACCAGAGAGCGGGTTTGGCATGGCCTCTACCACAAACGTCGTGCCCTCAGATACGGTCGTGTTGCCCGCGGCATCTGCGACCCTGAGGGTTGCAGTGTGCTCCCCTGCACCGGTATTAAGTGCAACACTCGCGCCGCTCTCAAGCTTGGCAGCATCAACGTCGGCCATATAGGCGCCATCGAGCCACAGCTGTGCCGACTTGATGCCGGAGCGCTCATCATCTGCCAGAGCAGCGACATGCAGCGAGCCGTCGCTATACACGATAGTGGTATCCTCGAGCGTCGGGGCAACCGTATCTATCTGCACCTTGTACGAGTAGACCTCGCTCCACCCGCGCGCAGTGTGCGCCCGTATATTGAAGTACCATACGCCGTCATCAAGGGCATCAAGCTGCTTTTTGGCAATCGCGGGCTTGTAGGTCACTATCGGCGTGGTGCCCTTGTTTTTGCCTACAAGCGTCTGTACCGAGTCTGCGCCCTGAGGCAGGGTCCATTGTATAAGAGGTGCGTTTATCGGATACCATGCGTCTTGCGAGGGGTGCGTGGGCGAGCTTACCACCAATGCGCCCGACGCGGCAGGAGTTGAGGCTGCGGGTATTGTGGCGGGGGCCGGGGCTGTTGTTGCAGGCTCAGTAGTCTTGGTTGGTGCACCGACAACGGTAATATAGGAGGCGCCCGTGCTTCTAAGCACGTCAGTGCCCAGACCGTCGTTGGCACGTACCGCAGCGCCCAAGAGCGAGATAGCGCCCGAACCCGCGGCTTTTGCCCTTAGTGTTACAGAAAACAGCCTGCCCTGCGTTCCGGTATAGCCGGGGGACGGCAACCCGCCGTTGAAGGACACGTCACTGCCCGTGGATGCGGGCGACTGTATCCACAACGTAAATATGGAAGGGCTCTGATTTACTGAAACTATCTCAAACAAGTCTGTCGGGATAGTAAGCGTACCCTCTGCGTTGTTTATAGCAACACCCTCGCTGTCGACCATAACCGCCACCAAAATTGTAGAGCCGACAGTAATCTCCGCGCTCGATGGAACCACAAAGAGTGTGGCTGCGTGCGCACTGGCGGGCATCAAACATACAGCGAGGAGGGCGGCGTACGCATACCAATATCGCACTAATGTCATGAAAATGGGTGGTGGCGCTTTTTGCGGGCAAGCAGATACCAAACCCCGAGCACCAATACGAGCAGTATACCTCCCCACATGAACAATGACGTGCTCCCTGTGTGTATAGACGCTATTTTTTCTGTCACCGAGTTGCCGGCCGCATCTGTTACACGCACCCAGACACTGCTCCCCTGTGACTGATCTTCAAGGACATAATATCTGTCTGCTGGTTTGTACAAACCAAACCATCCCTCTTTAACTTCATACGAGGTTACGCCTGAGTTGTCGTCGGTCGCAAAGAATGTGACAAACTTCTGACCATCAAACAAAGCAGGGTCCTGCCCCACCTCCACAGACACAAATTGCGGTGCGGTACTGTCTTTGCTTTTTTGTGCAACGGGCTGGCTAGATGATGCTACAGCAACCTTTTTACTAAACCCACTGACAGGCAGCACACTGCCCTTGCCGTCTGCCTTAAACGCGCGCGCCGCCTTAAGGGCAAGGGCGTAGGAGCCGCTTGCCGGTGCGCGGGCCTCGATAGAAAACAGCATCACATCCTCACCGGGGCCTATAGCAGATGGCACCCCGCCTGCAAACTCTATCTCGCGTGTGCCCGGGGCATAGCGCGGCACCACAGGCCAGAGGCTAAACGCCGAGCCACCTGTACTTACACTAAGGACTGCCGCACCCTCAAGCACAAATGTGCCCTCTGCCGCGTTTATCTGGTCCCCCTCTGTTGCAAGGCGGGCCTCTATAGTAAACGTCTCTCCTGCAACCGGCGCTGTGGGCGTCGTGCTTACGAGTATCTGCGCAGCATACGCGGGTACAGCGGCGCCAAGAATCCCCAAGAAAAGCAGTGTTTGTATAGCGAGTGATTTCATACGGTTACTTGCTCCAGCGGTACAAGAGGATTGAGAAGTCGACAGAGTCTATCTTGTTGTCGCGGTTAAGGTCGACTGCCGCATTCTTAAACGGCCCAGGCGTCTTCCAGAACGCCAAGAGGATAGAAAAGTCGGTGCCGTTTACCTTTGCATCTCCGTTAATATCTGCAGGCGCGCTCGCAGCGGGCGTACTCTCGCTCCTTGTATTTGAGCTGCCGCCACCCCCGCCGCCACCCCCGCCTCCGCCGCTTCCCCCGCCGCCAGAAGAGGCGGGTGCCGTAGCGACAAACTGGCGCGACGCTACAGAGGAGTCTGCCCCAAAGTACGCAACAGTTTTAAAGTAGTACGTTCCTGCAAGCGGCACGGTTGCACTGAGTGTAGTGTCAAAGTCGTCTCCCGAGTCTATGAGCTTTGCCGCAGAGGCATAGTAGGTATCATCGCCGCCGCCGCAGGCGTTCGATACGCTTGAGACAACACACCACTCGTACTGGTACTCGTAATCTACTGAGCCTTCGTTGGTGATGCGGATATTGGCCGATATGCTGGGCGTTTCGGTGGAGCCCATACTCTGTATGAGCACCTGGGCCGGCGCGCTTACCACGCTCCAGTAGTCGTTGGTTTGTATGGTCTTGCCGCTCTCAACCTGGGTTGACACCACCGACTCCCAGGTGCCCTCTGCGGCCGAGCCCGAGGTGGTGTAGGTGTACTCGTATACGCCCGTACTCAGGAGCGTCATCGCAACCCCGGAGACAACCGTGTTGCGGTCGGCGTCGTATACGGTTATGGCCGGGGCCGTGTTGGGTGCCGTTAATGTACTGCCGTAGAGGGTGGTAACACGTGCACGGTAGACATCGCCCGCGAGAGCGCTGTCAAAGTCCGACATCTGCACCAGCCAGCCGTTGCTTGCCGCCGATATGTTGCCTATTGCACTTCCAATCGACGACGATGCGGTAGTCACGACACTGTTTGTATTAGCATTGACGACTGCAGCAACTGAGGAGGACGCGGTCTGTACGTCAGACAGTGTTGCAAGCGAGCCGGAGGTAAGCGCCGCGGTCGTGAGCGAGCGGGCTGCGTAGGTCCAAATGTCAGCGGCGGTAAGCGAGCCTGCACCGGAGATGCCCGATATGGCCGCATCGAGGTTGTCGACGATGAGCTTGCCTACTGTGCCTGGGCTCGTGAGCGTTGTGGTGGCAACGTTCCAGACTGCGGCCGGGAGCGAGGCCACAGAGCCGACCAGGGATGCGAGCGAGGAACCCAGGGACGAGGAGGCGGCCAAAACAACGCTGTTGGTGTTGGCATTGACGACTGCGGCTAGGGATGAAGAGGCGGTAGATACAGTTGAGGAGAGTGATGCGGTCTGGGTGTTGGTGTTTGCATTGACGACCGCGGCTACAGACGAGGATGCGGTCTGTACGTCAGACTGGGTTGCAAGTGAGCCTGTGTCGAGCCCGGCGCCCGTGAGCGTGCGTGTGCCAGAGCTCCAGACATCGGCCGCAAGGGTGCCAAACGAGCTGAGCGTCCTGCCGCCTGCGGCCCATACCGCGGCTGGGATGCCGGAAACTGAGGAGGCCACAGAGGAGATAACTGAGCCCAAAGACGATGACGCGGCCAGCACAATACTGTTGGTGTTCGCGTTTACAACAGAGGCAACCGACGACGAGGCGGTGTTTATCGCAGCGACTGTGTTGGTATTAACCGTGGCTGCAATTGAAGAGGATGCAGTTGAGACTGCGCTGTTGGTGTTGGCGTTGACTACTGCAGCTACAGATGACGAGGCCGTCCCAACATCAGACTGTGTCGCCAGTGAGCCCGACGAGAGGCCGGCGCCCGTGAGCGTGCGCGTGCCCGAGGCCCATACGTCCGCCGCAAGAGTGCTGAACGACGTGAGCGTCCTGCCGCTGTAGTCCCATACCGCAGCCGGTATACCTGTCACCGCCGAAGCCACCGACGATATCGCCGCACCCAGAGACGAGGAAGCTACCAGGACAATACTGTTGGTGTTTGAGTTTACAGTCGCCGCAATTGAGGAAGACGCGGTTGAGACCGTGCTGTTGGTATTTGCGTTTACCACTGCCGCAACCGAGGATGAGGCTGTTGAGACCGTGTTGTTGGTGTTGGCATTGACCACTGCCGCGACAGATGACGATGCAGTCCCGATGTCAGACTGGGTTGCAAGTGAGCCTGTGTCGAGCCCGGCGCCCGTGAGCGTGCGCGTGCCAGAGCTCCAGACATCGGCCGCAAGCGTGCCAAACGAGCTGAGCGTCCTGCCGCCTGCGGCCCATACCGCGGCTGGGATGCCGGAAACTGAGGAGGCCACAGAGGAGATAACTGAGCCCAAAGACGATGACGCGGCCAGCACAATACTGTTGGTGTTGGCATTGACGACCGCGGCGATTGAGGAGGATGCTGTGGCAAGGTCGGCGGCCGAGAGCGTGTCGAGTGCATCAACCGCAGAGCCAATCGACGACGATGCAGTCGCCACCACACTCGAGGTGTTGGCGTTGACGACCGCGGCTACAGACGAGGACGCGGTCTGTACGTCAGAGAGGGTTGCAAGTGAGCCCGTGTCGAGCCCGGCGCCCGTGAGCGTGCGTGTAGCGGCGCTCCACACGTCCGCGGCCAAAGAGCCGAACGTAGACAAGGAGCGGGTGCCATAGCTCCAGATGCTGGCCGGGATAGAAGCAAGTGTAGAGAGCACAGAGGTGAGCGATGTCCCAAGCGAAGATGACGCGGCCAAAACAACGCTGTTGGTATTTTCATTAACTATATCGGCCACTTCCTGCGCCGTAGGGATGGTAGCGGAGGAGGTTGCCACAATAAACGTCTTGTCCTGCTTAACCAGCGAGCCGTCGCCCGCATAGCCGCAGCTCATCTGCGCAGGAAATGTGCCATGCGTGCTCGTGGAGTAGCTATAGCTATAAAAGCTGTCAGCCCCGGCAGACATACTGGCGGCATTAACTTCTACCGAGCCTGAGGGCCCCCATATCGACACGTAGCAGTTGGTCGTTGTTGCGGTATAGTCGTCGTCGTACACAAAATCGCCCAGCACTACTGTTTGGCCGGGAGCATACGTGGTATAGGCAGCCGACGCAGATGAGGCAAAAAAGAGAGGTAGCGCGAGCAGAACCCAAACCGAGAGAAGAAATCTCCTATTTCTTCTTGGCGGAATTATCATCGGTAAATCCCTTGCGCAGCGTGCGCACTGCTTCAACGATATTCTGCGCAAGCGCCGGGATCTTCCGGGAGCCGAACAAGAGCACCAGGATAACTGCGACAATGAGCAGTTCCTTAAATCCTATATCAAACATAATTCTTGGAGTCTATAAATAATGCTGCACGCGGGCCGTATGGAACGCGCTCCTTCCAGGACGGTTAATAAACAAGACCAGTTCAAACAAACCTACCAATGGCACCGCCATTACTAGTAAGGATAGGCCGTCGGTGGGCGGAAGTAAAGCAACAATAACCACAGCCGCCGCGTACACGAGGCGCCTGTTCTCTCCCAGGGCGTGGGGCGTAACTATCCCAAAGCGCAGCAGACACTGCACCGCGAGCGGAAACTGGAACAATATCCCCAAAAATACCGATGTAAGGAATATCTGGCCAAAAAATGTGCTTATGTCCCAATAGTTCGAAAGCCCCAGCGTCTCGTTAAATGAGGTGGCGACCCCGAGCGTGGCATACAGTATGGCGACCCCGTAGGCAAACCCCATGCAGAAGAGCGCCACTGCAAGCCCCGCGTAGCGCGCCAGCATGCCGCGCTCGTGCCGCGTAAGCGCCGGCCGCAAAAAGTCATACACCTGCAGCAGCGCGGCGGGGAATGTAAGTGCAAACGCGGTGCTCAGCCCGATGCTGACCGACAGCGAAAACGCCTGGAAGGGCGACGACACTATGTACGACACGTTGTTGAGCGCAAACAGCGCTATCACCTGCTTGATAAGCATAGGCGCCGCAAAAAACCCCGCGGCAAACAGCGCGACAAACGCGACCGCAAGCACCAACAGGCGCTTGCGCAGCTCCTCAAAGTAAGGGCCGTAGTCCTTAAGCAGGTTGTGTAGCGGGGTGTCCATGGCGCTACTCGGTGATGATAAATACGTTGCCGCCCTCGCCCTCCTGTGCCGGCACCTCGTGCACCAGGTACTGCGCGTCGTCGCTCGTGTACACTGCGTCAGACAAAGACCCGTCGTAGGAGCCCGCAGGCACCTCGACTATAAAGTCCTGCCCCTCGCCCTCAGAAAAGTTTACGTCAGCGAGTGCCATATATTATCCACGGCTTCGGGCGCCGCGCCGCGCCAGCTTTATACCACCCTTGCGCAGGGCCTCCGGGGTCGATGTTGCCTCCACCGGCACCAGAGCGGGTATCGTATCCAGACTCTCTGTTGCAGGCAAAGACTCAACGCTGGCAGCAGGTGTGGTCGAGGTGGCCTCTGTGGACGGTACAAGCGCCTCCGGTGTAGTAGACGACATAGCTGTATCTGTGGGGACAGAGAGCGGCGCCTCTTGTTGGATACTTGGCGCGGTAGCCTCGTTTGGAGCCTGCGCAGGCACATCGCGTTCTTCTTCTGTGGCGGCCTGCTCGGTGCGTATCACAGAGTCCAGCGAGTCGGGCTCGAGCGAGCCTGCATTCATTTTTGCCAGGAGCTCGTCGCTCATGCGCACATAGGAGGCGGCCGCGTGTGTGGAATCGGGGTCAATAGCCAAAAGCGCTCTCCCTAGCTCAACAGGGTCGGAGTGTTGGTACATTACATTGCCGTATCGTACATACTGCGCCTGGTAAGCCACCACCGGGGCACCTGTGCCGGCGGCGCATTCTATAAGCGCTGTATCCTCGTAGTCCCCTGTCGCAGTAACCACCGACAATGCCGTATCCCCTTGTACCGATTGTCCGTGCGTTATGCGTATCATGGCTAATTCTGGGTAAGTAGTGCCCGTACTTTAATGTCGTCTGCAAGCGACGTGGGTGTGTAGCGTATGTACGTCGTCTCGTTCCCCTTGTCGGTAGTGTTGTATGAGCCCCACGCGCCGCCGTCGTTGGTCGACTTCTCCCACGTGCCGTCTGCCGATGCCGTCGTCGTGTCATCCAGCAGGAGCCCACCTGTCTCTGCGTTATACAGGCGTATGCGCAGGGTGGGCACTGTGCCTCCAAACGCAGTCGAGAACCGCCACGCAAACCTCTTGCTTGAAATGGACGATTGCGCCACAGACGGCTGGTAGTGGCTGTCGGTGGTGTTGTCCTCATACACCACGCACACGTTGTATACGCGGTTTGGCAGGCAAAATGTGCCAATCGTGCGGAACTCCAGAGCAAACTGGATAGCCGACGCACCGTCGACGCTGGTCAAGTCCCCTGTCTGATCAATAAGCGTCCATGACCCGCTATTGTCGGAGATGCCCGAGGTACGGTAGTACATGCGCACCGGCTCCGTGGGCAAAGTCAGGTTGTCGGTGCCCAGATACTGCGCGGTATTAAAGTAAGCGCGCACGTATTTTTCCGCATTGGGGGTTGAGAGGGACGGCGTTACAAGCCGCTGCTTTACCGTGCCATCTGCATACGTCCAGTCAGCACCAAGCGGCACTGCATACAAGTGGTTGGTGGTAGATGCGGTACCCGCGCGTGCAATGTAGGTAAGCCCCTCTTCAGACCACACATTAAACACGCCGGCGTTTATGGTTGGGTGCGGCACCGATGCCGAGTCGGCAACCGACTGGTCCATCTGCTTGGAGTCTATGAGGAACATGTGGTCAAACGGGTCGGAGTTGGTGTTGTATTTGGTTACATAGCTGCGCACGCCGGCGGCACCTGTCGATGTCACAATAAGCCGGTCTATCTGGTCAGATATCTCAACACCCGTCAAGGCGCCCGTTACGGCATAGGTGCCTGTGCCGCCGGTTGGGACCTCCACCATGTTGTCGGACAAAAAGGTGGTCGAGCCCGTCGTGATATTGGAGACTGCCACGCGGTACACGCGCGTGGTGGTGACGAAGTAGAGCGACTTAACCCCGCTCCCGGGGCCGTGCTGCAGCGTACCCAACCTCCCGTTGTTCGTCTGCGACACGTTGCCGGTAACCGTCTGCACACCTGTGGCAAGCACAAATGCCGAGGTTGTCTTGCCGGACGATATTGAAGCAAGCGCCGTGCGGAAGTTATATTTGTATATTGCCGGCGTTGTCGCGGCTTGGCGCTCAATTATGTAGCAGTACTGCTGGGTCCAGCTGTCTCTGTCATCAAGTGCCAGGCCCGAGGCCACGTCGTTGGTGACAGTAGAGGCATCCGCAAGCCAGTACACCCCTTTTACTTTATCTACAGTAGTCGCGGCCGCAATGGTTGTACCGGCCGTGGCAAAGTCACCATAAGCGAGCCCTGGCGCCATATACAAGCCGCCGTTGGTAGCGGTGGCATTCGTAGTTGCCGTCAGGACGCGCAGGTCCTCTATAACATAGTCGGCGCCTGCGCCAACCGATATGTTTGCCGCGGTACCTCCGGTACCCGCCGCAGTCACGTTTACCTGTATGGTAATCGAGGTGTCCGAGCCAACTGCATTTATATAGTACCAAGTAGATATCTGAGTTGGGTCTGTCGAGCCAAACCCGATGCGCGAGCCAATGTTGATGCGGTCGGAGCTCCAGGTGGTGTTAGAGCCTGTAACTGTTGCGCCCGATACCCCAACGGTGCCGGTAGTGTACTTGGCATACACCACGCGCATGCCGGCAATAGTGTGGTTGGTGGCCGTGGGGTATGTGAGCGTTACAAACCCCTTCCACGTAAAGACCGACGTGCCCCGGCGGAACTCAAACATGGTTATGCGCCTGGTTGTGGCCGCGGTGGCAATGTCCGCCAAAAACACCCAGTCGATGTTGTAGTTCATGTCGATCACGTACGAGGTGCCGCCGCTCACAGTGCCAGCCGAGCTGTCTATCGTAATAGAGGTGGCGGAGCCAATGGCGGTAATGTTGTACCAATCGGTCACCGCGGCCGGGTCGGTGGTGCCAAAGCCTATGCGCGCGTTAATAGGCACGCCAGCCGACAACCAGCTGGTGCCGGAGCCCGTAACAGCTGTGCCGGAGGCGGACACTGTCCCGGTAGTGTAATACCCCGACTTGTCCGCCCAGCGCACCACGTGCGGATACACGCCAGGTACGGCGGTACTTGTCTCGTTGGGGCGGGCCACCGCAACCTTTACCGGTCCGGCAAACTTGTCGGTGTTGGTCGCCCCCGTGTACTGGCGGATAAGGTCGCCTAAAACAGTCTTGCTTGAGTCGTACGAGTCATACATAACCGTACCCCCCGTAAAAAGATGTTCTACAACTCGTTTTGCCATACTATGAATTCCCTATGAATACGTACATTTAATCACACTTCCAGATAATCGATATTCACCTGCACGTTGCCGGTGCCGGAAATGACGCAGTACACGACCTCGTCCACGCCGCCCTCTACATAGTTGGGGTGGTTTTTTGTGCCGTACAGCCCTCCCAGTCGCGGAGAGACGTACTTTTCATAATCCGTGCCGCCCGACGTAAAACGGAACGAGACGCTAGTCAGGTTAGCGTCCAGCGAAAACCGTGTATTGTACACGCGCACCTTCTTGCCGCTCGCGGGCGTGTGCACGGTGCCCGAGGCGCTCAGGCTCGTTGTCTTTTTGAGGACGGCTGCACCCTCTTTTACCGACGGGTTAACGCGGGTGTTGGACGAATCTTTAACACCCACCACGCCCGTGCCGGGCGTGCTACCCATCACGAGTGCCGAAGCGCGCTTGGGGAGCGCGCTTGCAGCAACAGCGCCGACCGCTATGACCGCAAGGCTCTTGAGGAACAGGCGCTTATGCTGGTCGCCGGGCGCAGCATGAGCCGCGCCGGGTTTTAGCGCGCGCGGCAAGGGCTCCAGCACCTCGTACTCAGGCTCTGGAGGGCGTCTGTAGGGAAGAATACCCACCCTTTCAGTATATAAGACGTATGAAGGCCCAATGAGAGCAGCTTTTTACTCTGGGGATTTCCTCTCCTTTCTGCTCCCCGCATAATAAAACCTCAGTGGCAACTCTTTGGATTTGGAGATCCCTATGCGCGGCGACACGCGTACCTCGCGCGTGTCACTTCCCTCGGCCACAAACAGCCCGCTCTCTTTATTTGTCATATCTACCCCATCGAGTGCTTTATTGATATGAAATGTTCTGCCTACAAGGCCCGGGCCGCGCACCGGCAGGGCGCCGCGGATAAGCACTGAGCTCGGTGTGCCCGCCGCCTCTGTCACCACATCGAGCAAAACGTATTGCCGCATGGCGTGCACATAGGCGTGGCCCGCCTCTTTATATAGGCTCTGGTTGCGCAGACTCTTGCCCTTATGACCGTGGGCGGCCTTATCTCCCACGGCCAGGTAGGCCTCTGTCTCGACAATTGTCCCGGCCATCTCTTTGCCGCCCACCCTTCTTACAAGCAGCTTGCCCAACAACTCGCGCGCCACTGTGGCCGGCTCGCGGTTAAAAAAGCTCCTCGGCAGCGGCTTATACATCCGCACAGTTTAGCAAAACGGTACTAAGTACCCATATTTTTCAATTTTTGTGGTGTTATTTTGGGCCCTTAGCGCCTGTTGAGAGATGTGATAGTCAGCTGCAAGGCGGTGGCAAAGGAGACCCAGGCCAGGTATGGCAGGTTTATGAGCGCGACCCAGGGTGCGATGGGCCAGATGGCCACAAGCGCCCACACGAGCGTGGCCCACACAAGCACGATGTCTATTGCGGCGAGTGTAAAGTTGCGCAGGCGAAACTGGATGGGCGTAAATAGGAGGTTAAAGATAAGGTTCAGCGCAAATGGTAAAGCAACCAAGGTGGGCACCATACCTTGGTACCAGGCAACGCCAACATGCCCAAACGAAATGGCGATGAGTATGTAGAGCACAGTCCACACCGGGCCAAAAGCCCAAGCAGGCGGCGCCCATGATGGCTTTTTGTAGTCTTTGTATTGAGCTGGGGTGTTCATACAACAATTATACAAAATTGAGGGATGGGTTCGGTCACAAATATTTTTCTGCTGAAAATTTTCGCGACCCCGGCTTTCGAATCGGGATTCGGCCAAGAACATTTTTAGCTGTCGTCACAGCAAAAAATTTCTCGGCCCTGGAACTGCGACCTTGCCCACTGGCAAGGTGCCCGCAGTTCCGTTCGAATCCCTCCCTCTTCCTGCAAAAAATATAATCCCGCACAGACATGCTGTGCGGTCATTATTTTTGCGGAGAGGGAGGGATTCGAACCCTCGATACGGATATTACCCCGTATGGGGGATTAGCAATCCCCTGCTTTCAGCCGCTCAGCCACCTCTCCAATATACTTCGAATTGTCGCCAGGAGACGGTGGCTGAGCGGCTGCCACGTCGCTTTGCTCCGATGGGGTACAAAGCAGTTTGTACCCCATCCACTCAGCCACCTCTCCTTTACTCATACAACTTACACCAAAACAGCACCAATAAAAAGACCGGCTTTACATGGGCTCAATACGCGGTACAGTGACGGCAGAGCAATGCACAAAGGAGCTAGCCATGCGCCGGCACCATCCAAACAACGTTTTGAAGGTCAATACGCCTGTCATCGAGCTCCTGTGCAAGAACCCCGCACCTGAGGATCTGATAGACGCCGTAACGACATCGATAATCATCAATTCGACCAGGTCGGACCTTATGCAGGCGGCCACGGCGGCAGGCGACCTGCTAAGCGCGGTGCGCACAAATGTCTGCGCACCCGGGAGGGTCATCTTCCTCGTACACTTCAATATCGAGAGCGACTATCCGTCCTGCACGGTAGCACTCGCCAACGGCGATATTACCGCCAAACTGTACTGCCGGGTCAATACCTATACCGATACGGTAGAGGTGTACCCTGCCCCCGCGGATACAGCAGGGCCGGCACTCATCGTCTCGCTAAAAAATCTGCGGTACGAGCGCGATAGTACCGCTCGGTTTAACTGAACAACGCGGCCCATCCGGGCCGCGTTTTCTCTTGTAAGATCACAAGCTCGCGGTACACGCCCGTTATAACAAATCGATATGTAAGGGCGCTTCAACTTCTGTTGGGTCCTGCTTAAGTATGGGGGTTATGATGTTTTGCTCAATGCGGGTCTGTGCCTTAAGCAATACATAGAGCTTTGTGGCGCGTGCCAGAGCCTCGGTGTAGTCGCTCCTCGCTTCATCAAAGTGCCCCTCAGCAAGCGTTGTCGAGCCAAGCTCCATCTGGTCTCGTATAGCAACAAGCTCGCCCGACACCTGCGTTATCACGGCCGGGCTCAGGTCATCTTTAATGCCATCAAACAGCTCGCGCACGTCTGCAAGTGTCTCTTCTGCGCGGGCCTGAGCGCGTAATGCTGTCTGCTCGTCGCCGCGTGGCATCTGTGCGACCATGTCGTTTTCCAACGATACAGTGCCGCTGGCCTCGGTGCCTGTTGAGGTGTCGCTTGCAACCATAGACATGCTCATAGTCTGATTTACAGTGGGCGCCGTCTTGGCTACTCGCATGGCGATAGGCGCCGTGGCCGCGCGGGCCGAGGTATTGGTGCGTGCCAAGACCTTAGCGGCAATAACGCCAGTACCCTCCTGGTTCTCCTTGGCACCGCCCACCGTAAGCGTTGCAAGTATCTCGCCGTGGGCCAGTAAAGACGAGTCCAATTTGGCACGAAGCTCTGTGGCGACTTCCGGATCCTCGGTCTCTAGCACCTCCACCTGCTTGTCAGCGTCCTGTGCATGGCTCTCAAAGCTTGCCGCGAGCGCCTCGCCCACTGCGGGGTTTAGTTTGCCCTGCGCAGCAAGCGTCTCGGCCTCCTCCACGCGCCTCTGGGCGAGCTTGGCCGACACCTCGGCACGGGCTACAGGCGTGGTTGCGAGCGCCACCTCTAGCGCCTCGTTAACAGACACCTTAACCGGATACAAAAGGTCCCCCGGCAGAGTGCTCTGTGCCGCAGCTGCGGTACCGGAGCTAACAAGTACAACAAGTACAAGTGACAACGGAACAAGAGCCCTAGTACTAAAGAAATGAAATGAGTAACTAAAATACGAGCTCGGTTGCGACGCAAGCGGCGAGGCAACCCCAAATATGCTTGCCTTCATGGCAGCCTTCTCGTCCGCAGTCATGCGGATCTTTAGTGATTCAGTTTTTAAATTATTGAGTTCCATTGTTCTTTGTACGTGTCGTACTTTGTTGTTCGAGCATAGCTCGGAGTTTTTTCAGCCCGCGGTGTACCCTGACCGACACCACGTTCTCGCTCTCGCCTATTGTCTCGGCAATCTCGCGGGGCGAGAGGCCGTCAATATAGCGCAGCGTCACCGCCTCGCGGTAGGGCTCGGGCAGGTCCTTAAGTACCACGAGCACCCGCGCAGCCTCGTGCCTGTCTATGGCAGCCTCCAGGGTGTTGCTCTCGTCCGCAGACAAAAGCATCTCCACATCCATGTCGTGTTTCTCGGCTATAGCCTCAAGCGAGGTTGCCTTGTGCTTGCGGTACTCATCAATGATGAGGTTGCGCAGGGTGCGGTACAAAAAGGGCCTGATGTCTTTAATATCCTCGCCCTTTTGTGCATAGCTCCACGCTTTCATGAACGCCTCCTGGGTTAACTCAAGCGCACGCTCGCGGTCGGAAAGCCGTATAGAGGCATGACGAAAGAGCTCGTCGCTGTATGCCTCAAAGGCCTGCTCAAAGGTGTGTTGCAGTTCATCCATAGGTATAGACGGCCCACGCCTATCTATATTACTTTATTGCTCTCGCCACCGCCTCTGCCACCCCCTTATCAAAAGGGCCTGGGATTATCCTCGCCACTGTGGGATTTTTAACAAGCGCCGCCAGGTTGTGTGCTGCCTTTATCTTCATCTGGTCAGTAATTTTGGCCACTTTGTTGTCGAGAGCCCCGCGGAATATGCCCGGGAATGCGAGACTGTTGTTAACCTGGTTGGGGTAGTCTGAGCGGCCCGTGGCTACCACGCCGGCACCCGCTTTGAGCGCTAACTCCGGCATAATCTCGGGCGTTGGGTTAGCCATCGCAAATATGATCGGGCTCGGTGCCATAGTCTTGATCATCTCCGGCGTGAGCACGCCGGGCTTTGATACGCCCACAAATATGTTGGCGTCTACAAGCGCCTTGGCCAAGTCACCACCCTCGCGGGCTAATATAATCTTGTCTTTGATCAGTCTTTTCTTGGTGTCGTTTAAGTCACGGCGGCCCTCCCACACCACACCCTCGCTGTCGACCGCAATGATGTTTATCTTTGGTGCAGCTTGCTTGAGCAGGCGCATGATAGCCACGCCCGCAGCCCCTACCCCGCTTACAACAACAAAGCAGTCTTTGCTGTTTAAAGACTTTTTAACAACCTTGGCCGCGTTAAGCAGGCCCGCCAACACCACAATGGCGGTGCCGTGCTGGTCGTCGTGCATCACCGGGATAGATAAGCGCCTCTTAAGCTCCTCTTCTATATAAAAACATTTGGGTGCGGCAATATCCTCGAGGTTAATCCCGCCAAAGCCGGGCGCCACTGCCATAACCGCCTCGATAATCTTCTCCGGGTCCTGGGTGTCGAGTACGAGCGGGAATGCGTCTACATTGGCAAAGGTCTTAAAGAGTGCGCACTTGCCCTCCATCACCGGGAGCGCGCCAAGCGCGCCAATGTTGCCCAGCCCCAACACCGCAGAGCCGTCGCTTATTACCGCTATCATGCGGCCTTTCATGGTGTGCGTGCGCGCAAGTTTATGGTCTTTAGCCACAGCGCTCGAGACTGCCGCAACACCGGGCGTGTAAACCAAAGAGAGGTCCTCGCGTGTAACAACCCGAGTGGTGGGTGCTATAGCAATTTTGCCCCCGAGCTTTTTGTGCAGTGCAATCGCCTCCTTGGATACGTCTTTTTTAGCCATGCCTGCAAGTATATCAAAGGACAAAGAGAAAGGCCGTCTAAGCAGACGGCCTCCTAAAAATAACAAAACGGCTGACGGGATAATTTTGACACACCCCGAGCAGGATGCCCGCGAGCGGGTGCGCGAGCATGGGAGCCAGTGTTGCATACTCCACTAGAACAATCACAAGCAAGGGAGCCGCGCCAAGGTTGTTCCAGAGCTTGAGCGCCCCGTGCGAGATTGTCTGGAGCGACGTCGCTTTTTTACTCCTGCCCCGGTCGCCAAACGTCCACCACTTGTGGAGCGGAAAGTTAAGCATCCACGCTCCAATACCGGCTATAGCTGTGGCTATTGGGTAATGGACACCCGCCCCAAGGAACAACAGGGAGAAAAAGCCGTAGTTAACAACACCGGTGATACCGCCCGCGAGGAAATACCGGACCAATTTGCGCTGCAGGAGATCTCTACCCCACTGCAGCACGTACGCACACGGATGCAGCATGGGACCTACTCCTTATACATCTGTGCTATTGGTATACTCTGGCCATGCTGCTGTCAAACCGGCTTGATACACACTTGAGGCTCACCGAGCTGCAAAAGTCGGCTCTCTCCAAGCTCGGTATCACCACAGTGCGCGACTTGCTGTATCACTTCCCCTCCCGCTACGAGGTCGCGGGCGAGGGCGCCGAGATTGCAGGGCTTGTGTCGGGCCAGGATGTATCTATTGTCGGCACGCTGGAGAAGCTGGAGGCCAAAAAAGGATGGAAGTCGCGCATACCGATGACAGAAGGGTTTTTGCGCGACAAAACCGGCCGCATAAAGTGCCGCTGGTTTAACCAGCCCTACATAGCAAAGATGTATGCCGACGGCACGACTGTGCGGGCGACAGGAAAAGTAAGCGGCTCAGTGGGCAAGTTGTATCTGGCCAACCCCCAACTCCAGAAAATATCTGCGACAGAAGCAGGCCTTTTCGCGGCGGAGCAGAACCTTCCTGAAAAAAATCTAGGCGTGGGCGGCGCCCCGAGTATACGGGGTAGGGATAAGGATTTTTTTCAGGAAGGTTCTGAGGAGCCTGAGCTATTCGCGGTATACCCGGAGAGTCGCGGCATCACGAGCCTCTGGTTTAGGCACGCTATTAAAAAAGTGATGACAAACGAGCTACTCGACACAGTCGAGGATGCTATCCCCGAGGAACTTTTAAAGAAGTACAACCTTCCTACCCTGCGCACCGCCCTGGTATGGGCCCACCAGCCACATGAAAAAAAGCAGGGCGATGCCGCGCGCAAGCGCTTTGCCTTTGAGGAGGTGTTTATGATCCAGCTTGAGCGCGGGCTCGAGCGCGCACAGCAAGCCAAGGCCGACAGCTTTGCCGTAACAACTCCCGAAGCGCAGGTGCAGCGGTTTGTAGACGCGTTCCCCTTCTCTGCCACCAACGCACAGCTCAAAGCACTCGACGCTATCTTGGCCGACATGCACTCCGGCCGCCCCATGTCTCGCCTGCTTGAGGGCGATGTGGGCTCGGGCAAAACAGCTGTGGCCGCTACTGCCGCACATGCTGTTGTAGAGACTAGGCCCCGCGGCCAGAAAGCCGGGACGCTCCAGGTGGCCTACATGGCACCCACAGAGATCTTGGCCAAGCAGCACTTTGAGTCTTTTATAAAATTCTTTGAAAATTTCCCGATACAAATAGGACTGATTACCGGCTCGGGCTGCTACAAGTTCCCCTCCAAGGTAAACCGCGAGGGCTACACAAACATATCGCGCGCGCAGCTCCTCAAATGGGTGGCTAATGGCGAAATACCGGTACTCATTGGCACGCATGCACTAATTCAGAAGGCTGTGCAGTTTAAGCACCTGGCTCTGGTAGTAATAGACGAGCAGCACCGCTTTGGCACCAACCAGCGCCGCGCCTTGGCGCGCAAAGAGACGCGCCTCCCCCACCTGCTTTCGATGACCGCCACACCTATACCGCGCACATTGGCCCTCACTATCTATGGCGACCTCGACCTCACACTGCTCGATGAAATGCCGCCGGGCCGCAAGCCAATCATTACGGAGATTGTGAAGCCGAGCGAGCGCCCCAAGGCCTACTCCAAAATGCGCGAGCAGTTGGCCGAGGGCCGGCAGGCCTACGTGATATGCCCGCGCATCGACGAGCCCGACCCGGAGAAGCAGTTTGCCCTCCAGGCCAAATCGGTTAAGGCGGAGGCCAAGCGGCTTAAAAAAGATGTCTTTCCAGAGTACGAGATAGAGATCCTGCACAGCAAGATGACGCCTAAAGAAAAAGACGAGGTGATGGCGCGCTTTAGTAATCACGAGATTGATATTTTGGTTGCGACATCGGTTGTGGAAGTGGGTGTAAACGTGCCTAACGCCACCATGATATTTATTGAGGGCGCGGAGCGGTTTGGCTTATCGCAGTTGCATCAGCTGCGTGGCCGTGTGGTGCGCTCTAACCACCAGGCGTATTGCTTTGTCTGCCCGGAGAGTAAAGGCGAGACAACGCTGGCGCGCCTTAAGGCACTGGTCACGGCCAAAAACGGATTTGAGCTGGCCGAGCAAGATTTATTGCAGCGCGGGCCCGGCGAGCTCACAGGCCGCCGCCAATGGGGCATCTCCGACATTGGCATGGAAGCTTTAAAAAACCTCAAACTAGTAGAGGCCGCCCGCGAGGAGGCCCAAGCCCTGGTAAAGCACGATGACACACTCGCCAAACACCCGGCACTTAAAGCAGCTATAGCAGCAAGAGCGGCACAGATGCATTTAGAGTAGTAACGCGATATAGTGAGCAGGAATCGGGCGTGTAGCTCAGTGGTAGAGCCGTCGTCTTATACACGACTGGTCGCAGGTTCGATCCCTGCCACGCCCACTTGGAGTAAGGTCGTCTTCGTGCTACCGTTTTGCGAGCTCAACAGTAAACCAAGGAGGTCCGCTGTGCGTACATTCAAAGACAAAGAAGAGGCCTTAGCATTTATCACCAATGAAGTGCCATGGGGTGTGGGGGCTGGTGTCTGCAGGGACAGCAGGCTTGCGCGCAAGTTCGCTCAGGCAGGCATCCCGATAGTCAGCTACGGCTCGATTACGGTGCCCCAGCGTGCAGGAAATCCGGGCGACAACTTCTACATGGACAACAACGGCAACTCCATCAACGCATGGGGTATCCCCAACAGGGGCTTTGATGCCCATATGGAAGAACTCCCTGATCTGCACGAAGATATCAACCAGTTCGGCTCCGAGCTTTGGGTCAGTGTTTCCGCGGGCGACATGTTCAAGCCTGAGGAATACAAGTACATGGCCCGCGAGCTGGACAAGAAAGAGGCGGCAGACGTTGTCGAAGGCAACATGTCGTGCGGTAACATGAAGGTCGGCGACGAGTACAAGCCGATTGTCTGCTACGACCTGGGCCTGTTCGAAGAGGGTGTCGCCGCACTTAAGGAAGGCGCCGGCACACTCAAGACATCTATCAAGCTCACGCCAACAACCGAGAGGCGGTTTCTCATCGCCAATGTCGAGATCTGCCTCAAGTACGGCATCGACTACATCATCCTCGCCAACACGATACCCAACTCCTATCTCGAGCGACCCGACGGCACACCGGGTATCAGTATGGTGCGCGGCGGCCTGGGCGGAGCGGCGCTCCGACCCATCGTTACCGGCATGATCCAGATGGTGGCGCCTTTGCTGAGGGGCACCCCCACCAAGGTCCTCGCTATGGGCGGAGTAAAGAACGGCTCGACCGCGTACAGCTACCTCAAGCACGGTGCACACGGATTTTTGTGCACCAGCTTGCTCTGGGCAAACAACTTCGACCCCAGGAGCCTCCAGAATGTCGTCATGCACCCCGGCGACTATATGACAAAAGGCGGTCTGCTCGATTACTTTCTCGAGAAAGGCTACCCCGCCTGATCAACCTTAAGGCCCGGCACCACGCAAGTGGCGCCGGGCCTTTTCTTTTGGTACTGTGCGCAGCGGACTAGAGATCAACCACAAGGAGCAGGAAATGGAAGTTCTCGCTACTGACCGCGGCGGCAATGCAACGCATATCCGCATCAAGAAGCCGGCAGACCTGCACCAGCACTTCCGGCAGAAGAACCGCACTAAGGTCATCGCGCCTATGGTGGCTCAGCGCTTTTGGCTCGGGCTCGCGATGCCCAACCTCAAGCCGCCCATTACCACCGTGGCGCAGATGGACGCCCATGGCCGCGAGGTGGTCGAGGCGTCGGGCGGCAACCTGCGGGTACTCAAGACGCTGTACCTGACAAGCAACCTCGACTCGTTTGAAGTCGAGCTGGCTTGCCAGGATCCGGATTTTGCCGGCATCAAATACTATCCAGCGGGCCTTACGACCAATAGCGACGAAGGAGTCGCAGACCCCACCGAGTTGTGGATCAAGGGCTCTAAGCCGTACGACTGTCTCAAGGTACTCGCAGAGCATCGCAAAGTACTCCTTCTGCACGGAGCGGACGGCTACGCGCGCAAGCATGTCAAAGTCCGCACTCGCACCTACCGCCCGGGCGATGAGCTCGACGCGTACGATCAGGAACCGCACTTCATCAAGCACTCGCTGCCCAATATCAGGGACCAGCACGACAAACTCAAGATCTCCTTCGAGCACATGTCTACTGCCGAGGGCGTGGAGTTTCTTGAGAAGCACGGCGGCAAGCTGCTTGGCTGCGGGCTTACCCCGCAGCACATGCTTACCGACCGGCGCGACACGCACCGCAAGGGGCTGCGGCCTCATAACTTCTGGTTCCCTGCCCCGCAACCGCTGGAACATCGTCAAGAGCTCAACAGCTTTGCCGGCCGGGGCTACTTCTATTGCTGGCTGGCGAGCGACTCTGCGATGCACTTGCGCAAGGACAAGGAGTCGATGTGCTGCTCGGGCGGTGTTATTACCGCTCATGCGGGTATCGAGCTGTATGTCGAGGCATTCGAGAACATCGGCGCGCTCAATAACCTCGAGGCGTTCGCTTCTATCAACGGTCCGCGCTTCTACGGCCTTGAGCATAGCTCGGATACCATCGAGCTGGTCAAGCAGCCATGGAAGGTCAGTAACTTCCTCTGTATCGAGGAGGACGGATCGTTTGAGCCGGTAGTTCCCTTCCGGCTCGGCGAGGAGATCAGGTGGAAACTCGCCACGTAACGACAAAGCCCCGCCCGGGAAACCGGGCGGGGCTCTTCTTTTTTTATTTATATGAGCGGTTGGTGCTCGATGTCTTTTTTCTTCTTGGGGGTAATGCCGCCAGCAATAAGGAGCTTTTCAAACTCCTCGCGCTCAATAGTCTCCTTCTCTACCAGCTCGTTGGCAATAGTGTTGAGCAGCGTGCGGTGGTCGGTAATAATCTTAAGAGCCTTGTCGTACGCCTCGTCAATTATCTTTTTTACCTCGGCGTCTATCTCAGCCGACACCTTCTCGCTATACTCCTTGCCGTCTACGCCCGAGCCAAACAGTGCACGGCCGCCCTCGCCCTCAAGCGCTATCGTACCCATCTTGTCCGACATACCGTAGCGGGTCACCATGTCGCGTGCCAAGGCAGTTAAGACCTGCAGGTCGTTAGAGGGGCCGGTGGTCACGTCATCAAAGACCTCCTTCTCGGCAATGTAGCCGCCCAGCGACATCGCGATGTCGTCCAAAAACTCCTTCTTGCTCTGCATCTTTTTGTCCTCAAACGGGAGCTTGAGCGTGTAGCCCGCAGCGCGGCCACGGCTAATGATAGAGATTTTATGCACGGGGTCTGCGTACGGCAGTACAGAGGCTACAAGCGCGTGGCCTGCCTCGTGGTAGGCGGTGATCTCCTTCTCTTTCTTATTGAGCACATGCGACTTTCGCTCAGGGCCGAGCATCACCTTCTCTATACTGCGGATGAGGTCGTACTGCGCAATGGTTTTGCGACCCTCGCGTGCGGCGAGTATTGCACCCTCGTTCATAAGGCTAAATAGGTCGGCACCGCTAAAGCCCGGGGTGCGCTCTGCAATAACCTCAAGGTTAATATCCTCGGCCAAAGGCTTTTTGCGTGCATGCACGCCAAGGATAGCCAGGCGGTCGTTGCGGTCGGGCAAGTCGATAGTCACGCGGCGGTCAAAGCGGCCAGGGCGCAAGAGTGCCGGGTCCAAAACATCGGGGCGGTTGGTTGCGGCCATCACAATCACCTTCTCATTAGGCTCAAAGCCATCCATCTCCACCAGTATCTGGTTGAGTGTCTGCTCGCGCTCGTCGTTGCCGCCGCCCACACCGGTACCGCGCACGCGGCCCACAGCGTCGATCTCATCGACGAATATGATGGCCGGTGCTGCGCGCTTGGCTGTCATAAAGAGGTCGCGCACGCGCGATGCACCCACACCCACAAACATCTCCACAAACTCCGAGCCGGAGATAGACATAAACGGCACGCCAGCCTCGCCCGCCACAGCGCGTGCCAAAAGCGTTTTGCCGGTGCCCGGTGCACCCATCATGAGTATGCCCTTGGGGATGCGTGCGCCAATGTCCAGGAACTTTTTAGGGTTCTTCAAAAAGTCGACAACCTCGAGCAACTCCTCCTTGGCTTCCTTGGCGCCTGCCACGTCTTTAAAGGTGATGCGTGTCTCGTGGTCGTTTGGATCTTGGATGCGCGGCTTGGACTGTCCAAAGCTAAACGCCTGCATGCCCGCACCCTTAACCTGGCGCGAGAGGTACCAGACAAAGAACGCGATCAAGAGGAGCGGCGCCAAAAACGGCGCGAGTGCCGCAAGCCAAAACTGGGCCGCATTGTCCTTGGCGATAGTAATGCTGACACGCTCAAACGCCTCCTTGGGCACGCCATAGTTTGAGAGCGTGTCGGTGAGCGCTGCGTCGGGCTCTTTTTTTGACTCTTTCTTGGTGTCGTCTATATAGGTGATCGCAAGGTCGTCCCCGTCGACAGACACCTCCTTAACCACACCCTTGTTAATGTCTTGGGCCAACTGCGAGACTGCTATCTGCTCGGGCTTGTCCGCAGACTCGCCTGCAAAGTAGCTGTAGGCCCCCGCAAGCGCAAGCAAAAGGAGCACCGATACGGCCAGGTTAATCCAAAAAGAGTCTCCCTGGGGGAGCTGAGGCATAGGAGAACCGCGACGAGGCTTCTTGCCGCCAGGGGCGTTCTTTTGTGGGTCAGACATGAGAGTCGCATAATACCATTTGGAGCTATTTTCGTAAATGCGCTACAGTAGAGCCATGGCGCTGATTGAGCACAAGAAAGCGAGGTTGAACTACGAGGTACTCGAGGAGTTCGAGGCGGGTTTGGAATTGCTTGGGCTCGAGGTTAAAAGCCTGAGGGCCGGCCAGGGAAAGCTCGAGGGTAGCCATGTGATCGTGCGTGGCGGCGAGGCCTATGTGGTGGGCATGCATATACCCCCCTACCAACCCCTCAACACCGACAAAGACTACGATCCCGACCGCTCCCGCAAACTCCTTTTGTCTAAGAAAGAAATAGCCTCGCTGAGCGCCCAAGACTCTCAAAAAGGCTTGACAATAGTGCCTCTAAAGGTGTATAATAAAGGCAAGGTATTAAAAGTCTCCATAGCAATAGCGCGGGGCCGTAAGGCACATGACAAGCGCGCCGTCTTAAAGGAGAGGGATACCAAACGAGAGATAGAGAGGACCTTGAAAAATAAATACTAGGAGTCTGAAATTTTCGAAAAGCGCGGGGTTAGCGTCGTGCGCTTCTCGGGGATGACAGGCTTAGACACTGCAACCACTCCTTATAACGCCGGCAGAACTGGGGTACTTCTTAAAACTGCTCCAAAACTCTAACTGGCAAATCAGTTGCATCGCCGTTTTTCTCGGCGAATGATTTCGCGTTCGCCTACGCTAAGGCCTAACGTGTCGCTTCCCTTTCAAACCCTGTGAGGGAGGAATAAGCGTCATATCATCAGGGTGCTTCCCAACGGGCGTCCGCCGTCGGGGCTAAGACAAGGACTTTGCTTATCCGCGCTTTTGTTTGTTTTTGATTCGGATAAGTGAGCATCTAAGACAAACTACGTTCGGTAGACCTTGTAAGGAATTTGCATTGCACGTGGGTTCAACTCCCACCATCTCCACAAAGTAAAACGCCGGCCCGATATGGGCCGGCGTTTTTAGTTGCTTAATTGTTATTGACCGCCGCCGCCTGCAGGGAGCGAGACGTCTACACTCGCGCCCGGTGCAGCTGCGCCGCCCCCACCCCGTCCAAACAGGAAGAAGGCTCCCACAACCACTACTGCAAGCACAATGATTACTGCCACCCAACCTGCAGAACCGCCACTGTCGCTGTTAACTACAGTTGCCATAAAATCTTTAAGGTATTACGTATCTATGTAATACGACCTTCTTTAACTAAACTAGTGTGGGCTGAATCGAATATGAATCCCTCAGACACACACCTTCACCCAATCTTTTGAGCGGACACCTATACTCACAAGCGCAACTACTAGTAACCAACAAACATATGGACAGCTACGCAAAAAACTACATGGACTGGTGGCAGGGCGTATTAAAGGAGGAGTCGGCCAAGCTCGACAAGCTGGAGGCGCAGGAGCGCATGGAGCGCAACAAGGCACTCGAGGACTTTAACACCGAGGCCTCCGCAGCCAAGGACTGGCTTGAGGCAGACTGGGAGCAGTTTAAAGGCCGCGTGCAGCAGTGGAGCAACTCTGCAGCCATGAGCGCACAGGATTCCGATTAATTACACCTCCACTAGCGCCCCTCTCTCTTTATAGAGGCGGGGCGCTTTTGCTTTGCGAATGTCTTTACGTACTCGTGGTAGAGCTCGTAGTTGGCGGTCAATTCCTCGCCCTTTTTGATGTCGCGGGCGGCCACGAACGTCTCGCCATTGTCGAGCGTCTCCATGTTGGGGCTGGTGGAGTGGTTTAAAAAGTACGACTTGTCTATCGCGTCTATGCCGTACGTTGGCACAAAGTACACACCGTCCTGGAGCGCGCAAAAGTCGCGCACCATCTGCTTGGCCTCGCGGGGCGCCTTGCTTGCATCGAGCTCTTTTGCAGGTAACTTCATCACATCGCCAAACGGGTCGCAGTTTTTAAACGGGTCTATGCCCTTGGGTATGTCGCGTATAGCCACCACCCCTACCCCGTGCCGGGTTGCGGCCAACCTGCACCACACGTCATGTAGCGACTCTAAAAACTTCTTTTTGTTCACCCCAAGAGTATCGCACGTCAAAACCCCCAAGAAAACTGTATTACTATAGACCGCAGTCAGTTCACCTAGGGAGGCTACTATGGAGCTGTCAGCCAAGCTGGTACCGTTCTACATACTACTGCTCGTTATCTGGCACATGGCGCGGTCAGTGCTCGACGCGAGGCGCTTTGCTTCAACGGGCGACACGTACCACATTACCCACCACAGGGGTGAGATGCAGTGGGCCATGGTCTGGCTTGCCATGACCGTGTTTGCAATCACGCTGATGCGCCGCACAGGCACAGAGCAGAGCGCCTATCAGAGCTTGTTTTGGCTGCACTTGCCGCTTGTGCTCGCGGCGGTCGGCATCTTTGTGGCGATATTTGCCCGCTTTGACGGTCTAACGACTCCGCGTGTGCACTCCAAACTGGGCTACACCAGCATCACCTGCCTTGCATTGGGCGCCCTACTCGGGCTCTATATGACGGTGCACATGTAGCACCAATCCCCGGCGCGCACGCGCGCCGGGGGTTCTTTATTACATGGCCGGCTCTTTGAGGGAGATTTTGTAGATGGCACCGGCGCGGTCGTCGCTTATGTAGGCTGTGCCGCCTGGCTCGGCGAGTATGCCCACGGGGCGGCCTATTGCGTCGCCCGTGTCTTTACTGCCCTCGGGCAAAAAGCCTGTCACAAAGTCTGTGGTGAATTGGTCTTGCCGCAGTGTGCCGTATTCATCCATGTAATCGATGCGCACTACCTTGTAGCCCGTGGGCACGCTCCTGTTCCACGAGCCGTGGTAGGCCACAAGCGCGTCGTGCCAATACTCCTCGGGCCAGCCCTCTTCCGGGACAAACGCCAAGCCAAGCGCGGCCGAATGCGCCGGAATATCGACCTGCGAGGCAACCTTGTCGTTGCAGGGGTTCTGGATGTACTGTTTTTTGTCAAAGTCGGTGTCGTGCGTGCCCCGGCCGTAGCAGATGGGCCAGCCGTAGTCACCGCCCTCTTTAATAATGTTTATCTCGTCGGGCGGGATATCATCGCCCAGAAGATCGCGGCTGTTCTCGGTCGCCCACAAGTCTCCAGTGACCGGGTGCAAAGCCATAAACACCGAGTTCCTGAGCCCCTTGGCGTACTCGGTCATCTTGCCTGTCGCCAAGTCAACCTGTTGGATTGTCGCACGCAGCGGGCTCTCCTCGTCGCAAGCGTTGCACGAGGAGCCTATCGAGACCCACAAAGCTTTTTGGTCTGGGGTTGGCAGGAGTGTGCGGGTAAAGTGCCCCGAGCCTGTCGGGAATGTTGCGAGAGTTTTTTGGTACACAGCCTTGTAGGTGTCGGCGTCATATGAGTACGCCTTAAGCGCGCCTGTCTCGGCGACATACAACACACACGCGTCCTGGTCGGCACTGGTGTTGCCGGTAGAGGGGCATATTACCGCCAAGCCATGCGGCTGCTTAAGCCCCGAGAGCACTTCTATAACTTGGTCGGCCTGGCCGTCGCTGTTGAGGTCTGGCAACACCGACACAAGTCCCTTGCTTGTCTGCGAGACTAGCATCGCGCCTTTGGGGTCGCGTATCATGACGCGCGCACCATCAACACCGCGCGCAAATATCGTAATAGTAAACTCGTCGGGCACGGTTAAAGGAGCCTCCGGGCCGGCAGGCAGGGGTGGCGCCGGCTCTTGTGTTGTGAGCAGTTTTATAAGCCAGGAGGGCGGCGTAAACTTGGCGTACTGGTATAACGCCAATCCACCCGCAAGCAGCGCCACTGCCACAACCACTCCTGCCGCTGTTCTAGACATAGCATCAGTATACCCGGCTCTTGCCTATAGAAAATGAACTGTCTGTCGTAACCAAAACATCCGGCCACTGAAGGCCGGATGAACTGGTACTCGTGTGTTGTGTAGGCCTATTGTGCCGGAGCCGCGCCGCCGCCGCCTGTATCACCGCCACCGCCGCCCGAGCCCCCTGAGTTTGTGCCTGTCGGGAGATTAACCTGAACCGTGGCACCCGGGCTTTGTGCCGGTGCGCCGCGCGCACGCACATACCAAAACGCTATGCCCGCGATAACAACCAAAAGTATGATAACGGCGACAGCCCACCCTGCTGATGAGTCGCCGCGCTCGCCCGGAGAGTTAACAATAGTTGCCATAAAGTAAAAATATTAATAACAGCATCAACACTAGCCTGTGTAGCCTGAATGGCGCATGAAGGACTTAGGTGTATAGTGGTGGAGGTCATATAAGGGAGGAGACCTTGTCCACGCACTTTTATCTCGGAGAGTCCAAGAGGACCCCGGTCCCGCTCGAGCGCAAGATCCACGCCCAGCTGATGTTCTTCTGTGCCCTGGGCTTACTCTTTTTCGTAGCGCTCACACGATCCCAGATTTAGGGCCCCCATGCCCACCCCGCCCTGGCCCCTATTTCTAGGGGGCCGGGGCTTTTATTTTAGCCGCCGCGTGGTATAGTAGGGCCAACTTGGACAGCACCCGCGTTAACCATCAAATAAAGGCAAAGGAGGTCCGTGTCGTAGGCGCTGAGGGTGAAAACCTGGGTGTTTTGCCCCTGTCGGAGGCTATTGCCCGGGCAGAGGAGGTTGGGCTGGACCTTATAGAAATCTCCCCCAACGCCGTGCCTCCTGTTGCGAAAATCATGGAATATGGTAAATTCCAGTACGAGCAGCAGAAGAAGCGCAAGGACGCAAAAGCCAAGGCCCATACCACTGAAACCAAGTCGGTACAGGTCAAAATAGGCACCGGCGACCATGACATGCAGCTTAAGGCCAAGAAAGCCGCCGAGTGGCTCCAGGAGGGCCACCGGGTCAAGGTAGACCTGTTTTTGTGGGGGCGCTACAAATACATGGAGTTCAACTTCCTCAAGGAGAGGCTTGAGAGGTTTTTAAATCTGATCCCTGCCGACTATAAGCTGGCAGACCCAATACAGAAGAGCCCCAAAGGTCTTGCAACAGTACTCGAGAGAGCAAAGAAACAATAAAACGTATGAAAACCAACAAGTCTTTTTCTAAGCGCATCAAAGTCACTCGTCGTGGCAAGCTTGTTGCGCGCAAGCCGGGTAAAAACCACTTTAACGCCAAGGAGGGCCGCTCGACCCAGATGAACAACAACCGCACCCAGAACCTGACCCTCACCCCCAAGGTTTTGCAGCGCTACATCGGCAACCCTGTTAAGTAATAAGGCAACTAATTTTTTAATTGTATGGCACGCGTAAAGGGAGGAACAACGAGCAATAAGCGCCGCAAGGGTATCCTTAGCATGACCAAAGGCTACCGCTTTGGCCGCTCTACCAAAAAGAAGCAGGCAAAGGAGGCAATCTTCCACGCAGGCAAGTATGCGTTTAACCACCGCCGCGACAAAAAGGGCGACTTTAGGCGCCTCTTTACTGTCCGCATCAACGGCGCGCTCGACGCCATGGGCTCTGATGTGAGCTACAGCCGCCTTGTGGGCGCCATGAACAAGAAGGGTATCCTTCTTAACCGCAAAGTACTCTCGGAGATGGCAGCCAAATCTCCCGAGGCATTTGCCCGCGTTGTTAAGCAGATAGCATAAGGAAAACCCCCGGACTTTCATCCGGGGGTTTTTCGTCTAGAGGTGGGCTTGGACCGAGGCCTTTTCTGCCCCTGCCTCAAAACGGAAGGCGGCGCGGTTGAGCTTGTCCTTTTTAACCAGCTCCAAGACCCTCTCTACGAGCGCCTTAGGGTCGGCATCAAAGAGTATGCGCTCACTGCCGCGGTGACCCTTTTCCAAAATATACTTTATCTCCTCGTCTATCTCCCAGTCGGCCTCGAGGATGCCCATGGGCTTTTGGTCCTCAAAGGCTATGGTGAACTCGTGTATCGTGCCGATGCGCCCGCAGCCAAAGAATACTGCGTCGCACGAGCGCGTAAATATGAGGTCGCGACCCGGAAAGCCAAACCCCGTGTAGACAATCATGTCCATGTACTCTACCGGCAGGTTGTAGGCCTCGATATGCTCCTTCTCGGTGTTGGCGGGAGAAAAGCCCACGGTAAACCCGCCCGCCTCCTTAGCCCCCATCGCGCCCCAGAGCGGGAAGCCTGTGGTGGCGCCGTTAACGAGCACTGCGCCCTGCCGGGCAATCTCGCGGCCAAGTTCCAGACCTTTGTCGTAGGCATCTATGCCGCAGTGGCCGGTCTCCGCCGCGCCCGATATGCCACACTTAATCTTGAGGTGCTCGTTGTGTCGATCCATATATGGATTATAGCTCGATTGTGACGGTGTCCGTGGCCTTCGGGGCTGTGGCCTTCACGCCCAGGTAATCATTAATGCGCTGTGCCAGAAAGTTGGCTGCCGCGGGCTCGCCCTGTACAACATATACGTGGCTTAGGGAATCTCGTGCACCCTCAACCAGGGCCAAGAGCCCATCGCTGTCGCGATGCGCCGAGTAGCCATACAGCGTTTCTACATGCGCCCTTACAGGTATAACCTCGCCCTGGCCCGGGTGCAGCTCCCTTTCGCCCTCAAGCAGCCTGCGGCCAATGGTACCCGTGGCCTGATACCCCACGATAAGCAGGGTCGAGTCGGGGTCCGGCAACACATAGCGCTCGTGGCTAAGCACCCTGCCGCCGTTGCTCATGCCCGAGCCTGCGAGGATTATCTTGGGGCCCTTATGGCCCTGTATAGCCCTAGACTCGCGGGTGTCACGGGCGAACTTCAACTCGTCAAACTCAAATAGCTTCTCGCCTGCCTTTACCCTCTCTTGCAGTGCTCCGGCAAAGTACTGTGCGTTGTGCTCAAAAGTCATGGTGATCTTTTCGGCCAAGGGCGAGTCCAAAAACACTGGGACAGACGGGATCTTCCTATCCTGCATAAGCGAGCGGATCTCATAGATGAGGTCCTGCGTGCGCTCTGTCGAGAACGCCGGGATAAGCAGTGTGCCGCCGCGCCCGATGGTTTTATTGATTATGTCCTCAAAGGCCTCTTTGCGGTCTTTGTCCTCTGGGCGGGTTCGGTCGCCGTACACGCTCTCTATCACGAGGTAATCGGGCTTGGGCAGTGCCTCGGTGTGGGGCAAGAGCGGCGAGTTGCCGCCACCCAAGTCACCTGTCACAACGAGCACTTTATCGCCGCGGCTAAATTTGCTCATCGCAGAGCCCAAAATATGCCCCGCGTCATAAAACTCGTGAGTCACACCGTCTTTAAGCTCCATGGGCTCATGCAGCCCGCGCGTCCTCCAGAGCTTCAGTGCGGCATCAATGTCTTGCTCGTCATATATGGGTGGTGGGGCACCATGCTCTGCGGCGCGGATCATAAGGCTAAGCGCGTCGCGCATGATAAACTCGGCCACGTCGCGCGTGGCGTGGGTCGAGATAATCTGCCCCGTAAACCCAGACTTTACCAAAAACGGGATGCGCCCCACGTGGTCGAGGTGCGCATGGCTCACAAACAAATGCGTGCACTCGGACGGCGTATAGGCAAAGGGCTTGTAGTTGTCCTCCTCGCGGGTCCCCTGCTGGAGCCCGCAGTCTATGAGGACTTTTTGTGCACCGGTGTCCAACATAAAATTGGAGCCGGTCACCGAGCCGGCCCCTCCATAGAAGGTTATCTTTGACTGCATAAGCCAATTGTATCAGGTACAAAAAATCCCCCGTAGGGGGTTCTTTGTAGGATTCGAGGGCGTGTCCTGGATAATCCAGGTGGGCACTCTGCAGGAATGCATTACTAGACCTGACGCGAGTCTTGCCCAATTAAACGATTAAGGACTTGCCCCCGCACCCTGGCTGAAGTATATCAAACCCTACTCGTCGATGCCAAAGCGCTTGTACTTAAAGATAGGATGCTTGCCAAACCAGTGCTTGATCTCGTGTGCAGCCTCTTCTGGGGTCTCTGAGGCATGGATGAGGTTGTAGACGGCGCGGCGCTCGATGTTGGCACTAATGGCGGAATCTGCGGAGTAGTCGCCGCGGATAGTGCCCATCTCGGCGAGGTATGGCATGGTGGGGCCCACAATTTTGCGCACCATATCGACAGCGTGCACACCCTGCACCACCATCTTGACCATGGGGGCGCTGGTCATAAAGTCGATAAGCCAGGTGCGCACCTCTTTGCCGATCTTCAATTTGTCGGTAGTGCCAAAGTCGCGCTTAACGCTATGGCCGTACTTCTCGTAGGTGGTGGTGGTCTTGTCGCCCAGGCGCGTGAGCCAAGCCTCGGTCTTGGGGTAGTGGTTGTCCATCTCCTTTCTTGTAGAGAGGAACATGTCCATGGCCACGACCTTGAGGTCGCGCTGCTCAAAGCGCTTGATAACCTCGCCAATAAGGCCCTTGCGCACGCCATCCGGCTTGATAAGTACGAACGTCTTTTCCTCTTTAGGATGCATCATAGATAGCGCCACAATAGCCCAGTTAAGCCATTTTTACAACCCAAGCACCCATAGCTTTAATGGTCCTATAGGACAATAAAAGGTATTAGGCGGTCAGGACTTCTGCGCCATTTTTTGTTATCAAAACCGTGTGCTCGGTCTCGGCAGAGCGGCTGCCGTCTGCGGTCACATACGTCCACTCATCTTCCAACAGCTCGATGTCTCCCTTCCCTTCAGTAAATATGGGCTCGATAGCCAAAATAAGCCCCTCCTCCAAGACAACGCCTGTGCCAGCCTTGCCGGAGTTGGGTACAAAAGGCGGCTCGTGCGCCACGCGGCCCAGCGAGTGCCCGCCCAAGTCCTCTACAACACCAAGCCCATAGTTGTGAGCCACAGCCCCTATGGCTGCGCCAATGTCACCCATGCGCGCACCCGGTTTGGCTACTTTGATAGCTGCCCTAAACGCCTCCTCGGTTGCCTCTATAAGTTTTTTGCCTTTCTCGTCGCCTTGACCTGCCACCACGGTGACAGCCGCATCGGCAAAGTAGCCGTTTAGTGAGAGCCCTAAGTCGAGCATCACCAGCTCGCCGTCTTTAACAACGCGCTCCTCGCTAGGTATCCCGTGCACCACCTCGTCGTCTATCGAGACACAGAGCACCGCCGGGAACGGGTACACACTACCCTCCTGCTTGTAGTTTAAAAACGCTGGAGTAGCCCCTGCCTCGCGGATAAACTTCTCGGCGGCAAGGTCGAGCGCCGCGGTAGTAACCCCAGGCTTAACCAGCGCGGCAACCTCACGCAGCGCGTGTGCCAAAAGCTTGCCCGCGGCGCGCATGCCCGCCACCTCCTCTGTAGTCTTTGCGATCATTAGTGTATACCGAGAGCCTCGAGCACCTTCTGATGCACCTCGTCTATGGGGTGCTCTCCATCTACCTCTACCAAGACACCCTTTTGCCTAAAAAACTCTATAGCATGCGCGGTGTGCTCGGTGTACTCCACCAGGCGGTGCGAGACCGTGTCCGAGGCGTCGTCGGCGCGACCCTCAACCTTGCGACGGTCTGCGATGCGCTTCTCCATCTCGGTGTCGGAGATGTTTAAAAATATCGCCTTGTACGGGCGCTCGAGCCAGTGCGCCGTCTCATCAAACGCCTGCGCCTCGTGGAGCCTGCGGCACGCACCCTCAAAGATAATGTTGTCCTCGTGGCCAATGCCCAAAAGCACCTCGACAAACATGTGCGAGGAGAACCATGCGGGCAGGAGCTCGCCCTTCTCTATTACGTTTTTGACCCTCTCGGCAACAAAGCCGTGGCCTTTGGCAATCTCGCGCAACCTGTTGCCGGAGGAGTAAATATCGCAGCCCAACTTTTGGGCGAGCAATTTGCCCTGGGTGCCTTTCCCCGAGCCCGGGCGCCCCATCATCAAATATGTATGCACGTTTTCCATAAGCTCAGCATAGCAGGAATACGAAAAAAGCGCCCCTCTTTCGAGGGGCGCTTTTTCTTAATACTCGCGGATGGAGAGCTGCGCGTCGATGCGGCGCGTGATGTCCAGCACCACGTTAACCACAATGAGCAGCCCGGTACCGCCGATAGCGATGTTGGCGATGCCCGAGAGGTTCTGGACGATAAGCGGCAAGACCGCGATTGCGCCCAAGAACAAGCCTCCTACAAACGTAATGCGGGTAATCGTGCGGCCCAAGTACTCGCTCGTGTGGCTCCCTGGGCGGATGCCGGGGATAAACGCACCGTTGCGCTGCAGGTTCTCGGCGATGGAGTTGGGCTCAAAGGTAACCGCGGTATAGAAGTAGGTAAACAGGAACACCAGGAGGAAGTAGACGATGCCGTAGAGCCACTGGTTGGCTACAAAGCCGAGTATGACGCCGGCGGTCGAGGCAAGCCACGGCACCGACGAGGTCTGGAAGAAGGTCCCAAACATCTGCGGCAAGAGCAAGAATGACAAGGCAAAGATAATAGGGATAACACCGGCCTGGTTGAGGCGCAGCGGCAGATAGGTTGATGTCCCGCCAAAGAACTTGGAGCCGCGTACGCGCTTGGCGTAGGTAACCGGCACCGGGCGCTCGGCCTCGGTAATATAGACCACAGCCGCAATAACCACGAGCGCCGCCGCCACAAACATCAGATACACGGGGATCTGTGCCGCCTCAAACGAGAAGAGCGTCTGGCTTATTGCCGAGGGCAAGCCGGCAACGATACCGGCAAAGATAACCACCGAGACGCCGTTGCCCAGACCGTACTCGGAGATAAGCTCGCCTATCCACATCAAGAGCATGGAGCCCGCGACGATAGCCACAAGGTTTATACCAAACTGAAACGGGGTAAGCGCGGGCAGCACGCCCTGGCGCTCGAGGATGATAAGAAAGCTGATGCCCTGCACTGCGGCAATAGGGAGTGTCAAAAAGCGCGTGTACTGCGCAAAGCGCGCACGGCCCGCCTCGCCCTCCTCCTGGTACATCGCCTTAAGGCGCGGCACCATCATGGTCATAAGCTGCATCACGATAGAGGCTGTGATGTAGGGACCCACGCCAAGCATCACCAAAGAGAGGTTGGCCAAGCCGCCGCCGGAGAACAGGTTAAGCAGGCCAAAAAACTGGTTGTTTGCCAAAAAAAGCCCGAGCTGCGCGGCATCAATGCCAGGGATCGGGATTGCCGCCAATACGCGCGTAATAGCCAAAGCGCCTGCCACAAAAAGCAGGCGGTTGCGCAGGGCAGCGTCTGAGAGAAGGAGGGATAGTTTCTGGAAAGGATTCATGATCTGTAGGTGGGAGAGCTGCGCACGGGCCCCGGGACTACGCTATCGTGCCGCCCGCCTTCTCTATCTTAGCGCGGGCAGAGCCCGATACCTTGCAGCCCGAGATAACAAACTTCTTGGTAACCTCGCCGTCGCCCAGGATTTTTACCGGTACCGATGCACCCTTGCGTGCGCGTATAATACCGCGCTCCTTGAGCGTTACCGGGCTTACCGTGTCGCCTGCCGCAAACTGTGCCTCGAGCTGCGAGAGGTTAACAACCGATGCGCGTGTCTGGATAGACATGAGCGAGTTTACGCCGCGGCCGCGCAGCTTCGGGATCTTTTTGAGCTGCTCGCGGATCTCCGGGCGCTTCTTGTGGCCGGAGCGGGCATTCTGGCCCTTGGTACCGCGGCCGGAGGTCTTGCCCTTACCGGAGGCATTACCGCGACCGACCCTTTTGGAGCCTTTTTGCGCTGTTTTGCGTTTTAGTTCGTGGAGCTGCATATAATTGGTTGATTATGCCTTAAGG
The DNA here is from genome assembly GCA_964566795.1 of uncultured Candidatus Saccharibacteria bacterium. Lineage (GTDB taxonomy): Bacteria > Patescibacteriota > Minisyncoccia > Phycocordibacterales > SBAW01 > GWA1-54-10. The sequence continues at coordinate 443,032 of CAZMIU010000001.1, forward strand.
GTCTTGAGAGCCTCGATGGCGGCGCGGGCATTGTTAAGGCCGTTCTTGGAGCCGGAGTGCACTTTGGCCACAATGTTTGTGATGCCGGCAAGCTCAAGCACGGGCCTGACCGAGGAGCCTGCAACCAGGCCGCGGCCCTTTGCCGGCATGAGGGTCACGCGGGATGCGTTGTACTTGGCCGACACCTCGTGGCGGATAGAGCTATCCTTGGTGAGGTTGAGGGTGATCATCTTCTTGCGGGCATCGCGGGTTGCTTTCTCTATGGCGAGCGTGGTGTCCCCTGCCTTGCCCAGACCAACACCTACCTTGCCCTTTTTGTTGCCAATGATGATTGCAACCGAGAAGGAGAAGCGGCGACCGCCTGCCACGGTGCGGGCCACGCGGCGGATAGTGATCATCTTCGAGTCGAACTCGCTCTTCTGGCGGGGAGGACGCGGGCCGCGGCGATCCCTGCCACCCGGGCGGCCACGCTGACCACGCTGGCCGCGGAACCCGCGCTCCTGTACGGGAGATGCAGAGCCCTGGGCATCAGATTGAGCCTCTGCGGCCGCTACCTCAGCCTCAGTACCCTCGGTCGTTGTGATGATGTCTTGTTCGTCAGCCATATAAAAGTTGATTTAGAATTTGAGGCCGCCCTCGCGCGCAGCGTCTGCCAGGGTGGCAATAGCACCCGTGTAGCGGAAGCCGCCGCGGTCAAACACCACAGCCTCTACACCTTGGGCCTTTGCCTTCTTGGCAATCTCTACACCCGCCTTCTTGGCGTCGTCCATCTTAACGGAGGCGAGTGTGTGGCCCTTGGAGTCGTCTATAACCTGTACCTCAAGGTAGCGGTTAGACTTGTACACGGCCAGGCGTGGGCGCTCGGCGGTGCCTTGTACTTTTGCGCGTATGCGGTTGTGACGGCGGATGCGGTTATTCATACGATTGTTTTATGCGGCCTTCTTACCCTGCTTGCGGCGGATTACCTCGCCCTCGTAGCGGATACCCTTGCCCTTGTACGGCTCGGGCTTTTTCATAGCCCTAATGTCTGCTGCAAACTGCCCCACGAGCTCTTTGTTAAAGCCGGCGATGACGAGCTCGCCCTTGTTTGCGGTCACCGTGAGGCCCTCCGGAATCTCAACCTTAACCGGATGAGAAAAACCAAGTGCCAGGTTGAGCGTCTTGCCCTGCACATCCCACTTGTAGCCCACGCCCTCGACCAGGAGCTTCTTCTGAAAACCCTCGGTAACGCCCTTAAGCATGTTACGCACATGGGAGGCGTAGGTGCCGACTGCGGCGCGGGCCTCGAGTGTGTCGCCCTTCTTGGTTACCTGCACGCCCTCGGGAGTAACCTCGATGGTAACAAAGCGCGAAATTGGCTTCTCCAGAGTGCCCTTAGGGCCCTTAACCACGACACCAGCCTCCGAGACAGTGATCTCGGTTTTGGCAGGTATAGCGATGGGGCGTTTAGCAAGACGTGACATAAAGAAAAAGTATTACCAGATTTGGAAGAGGACCTCGCCGCCGACGCGCTTCTCGCGTGCCTCCTTGCCGGTGACTACACCCGCGGGCGTGGAGAGCACCAAAAGGCCTGCTCCACGCTTAACCGGCTGCACGTCGCGTACACCCATGTACATGCGGCGGGAGGGCTTGGAGATGCGCTTGACGCCGTTGATGGTCGGGCGACCGGACGCATTGTAGGAAAGGCCGACCACAAGCGAGTTGTTGCGCTTGGATACATTGGTAAGGTAGCCCTCGCGCTCCAAAATCTTGGCGATAGCGTTCTTGATGGAAGAGTATGGCAAGGTCACAGAAGCGTGACCCACCATAGAGGCGTTTTGGAGGCGAACCAGGAAGTCTGCGATAGGGTCGTTTACCATACAATTACCAGGATGACTTGCGGATACCAGGAATGAGGCCCTCGAGAGCCGCCTCCCTAAAGCAGGCACGGCACATGCCGAAATCGCGCATAAACGCGCGCTTGCGGCCGCACCTAAAGCAGCGGTTAACCACACGCGACTTAAACTTCGGCGTGCGGGTAGAGCGGTGGACTGTAGACTTTTTTGCCATGGTGGATTTTTAAGCCGGGACTGGCCCGGAGCACCCCCTTGCCTAGGGGTTACGATTCTGATGGTTTGCCTCGCCCTGGCCTTGATTTAAGCAAAGCTTGCGGACTAAGCGGCACCTGTCAGAAAAAAGGAGCCCTGTTGGGCGTGGGCCCACTATAGCCTAGCAGATGTAGGAATGCAAGCCTTACGAAAAAGACCCCCTTTCGGGGGCCTTTTAAGATTTACTTTTTGAACGGGAAGCCGAGGTGGTCGAGGTAGGCTTTTGCCTCTGCCTTGGACTTGGCCGAGGTAACAACGGTTACCGCCATACCAAAGACGTCCTTAACATCCTCGTCGGCAGTCTCGGGGAAGACGGTGTGTTCCTTGATGCCCACGGTGTAGTTGCCCATCTCATCGACGCCGGAGGCGCCAATGCCCTTAAAGTCCTTGGTGCGCGGTAGCGCTACGTGGATGAGGCGGTTAAGGAAGTCCTCTGCCCTCTTGCCGCGGAGTGTCACCTGGTAGCCCACCTTGTCGCCAATGCGGGTCTTGTAGGTGGCGATAGCCTTCTTGGCACCGCGCGAGACTGCCCTTTGCCCGGTGATTTTCTCCAGGCGGTTGGCAACGAGCTCTACCTTGTTTTTATCCTTGGCCATCTTGCCTACGCCAACAGAGACAACCACCTTCTTGACCTTGGGGGTCTGCATAACATTCTTCCAGCCCAAGTCTCCCTTCAGTGTAGAGAAGGTATCTTTCTGCTTGTCTTGGATGAGGGGGGTTTTAGTGGCCATAACGGTTTTATTACTTCTTAGCGACCTTAGACGCATGGATAGCGTGCTGCTTCTTGAGGATCTGGCCCTTCTGGCCGGAGCGGCGGGGCCTTTGGTGCTTGGTGCGCATCGCTATACCCTCAACAACAACCAACCCCAGCTTGGGGAGTACCTCGGTGACCTTGCCCGACTTGCCCTTGTCGTTGCCCGACAGGACCACTACGGTGTCACCTTTTTTAACATGGAGAGTGTTCATAAAGATATACGAGTGACGACTATACAACCTCAGGGGCGCGCGAGATGATAGTCTGGTAGCCAAGCTCCTGGAGCTCGCGCGGTATAGGACCAAAGATGCGGCCCGCCTTGGGCTCCTTCTTGTCCTTGGCACCCCAGTCGAGGACCACAACAGCGTTGTCATCAAAGCGGATGTAGGAGCCGTCCTTGCGCCTAAAGGCTTTCTTCTGGCGCACCACAACGCCGTGGAGGACATCCTTCTTTTTGACCTGCTTGCGGGGCTCGGCGCTCTGTACCGAGAACACGACAATCTCCCCTATCTGCGCGTAGCGCTTCTTGCTGGCGCCCGGAATCTTGAAAATGCGTCCGATCTTGGCGCCGGAGTTGTCTGTAACAGTTACGAGTGAGCGGTCTTGAATCATAAAGGTGTAGGGATGAAACTATGCGACGATCTCGAAATGCTTCGTCTTTGAAAGCGGACGGCAGCTGCGGATAGTGACCTTGTCGCCCTCTTTGGCCTTGCCTCCCGGGTTGTGTACGGTAAAGCGAGAGGTTTTCTTGAGGTACTTCTTGTACTTGGGATGCTTCACAAAGCGCGATACAGCCACGACAGCAGAGTCGGTCATTTTGTCCGACACCACTACCCCCTTAAATTCTTTGCGCTTGGTTTCCATATTAGTTTTTTGCGGGCTTGTTGAGCTGCGTAAAGGCACGGGCGATCTCCTTGCGGAGGTTGCGGGCGGCCTTAGTATTACGATTTTTACTACCAGAGGCGCCAAAGCGCAAGACCCTAAGCTCCTCGCGCTTGTCATGAGCGAGTTTCATAAGCTCTTCTTTGGTGTGCTTGGTGAGGTCGGTCTTTTTCATATGCGTTAGTGGCGGGCTACAACCTTAGCTTTCAAAGGCAGTTTCTTGGCAGCCTTGCTCAGCGCATCAATTGCGATAGTGTCGGCAACGCCGTCTACCTCAAAGAGCACGCGGCCAGGCCATACCTGCACCTCGTAGCCAACCGGGTCACCCTTGCCCTTGCCGAGCTTAACCTCGGGCGGCTTCTGGGTAAACGGCTTGTCTGGGAAGATACGGATCCAGCTGCGGCCGGTCTTGCCCAGGGAGCGGGCGATAACCTTGCGGGCCGACTCAATCTGGTTGGAGCGCACGCGGGCAGCGGTCATTGCCTTAAGGCCATGGCTGCCAAAGGCAACAGTTATGCCACGGGTTGCGACCTTAATCTTTTTGGGATTAATGCGCATGGTGTGCGACTTGCGGAATTTTACTTTCTTAGGGAAAAGCATACAGGTTTATTTATCCTTCTTAGAGAAAACCTCTCCCTTGTAAATCCACACCTTGATGCCGATTACGCCAAGGGGCAGGTTTGCGCGCTCGCGGGCATAGTCGATGTCGGAGCGGAAGGTCTGCAGCGGCACGCGGCCCTTCTTGAGCGTCTCGGTGCGCGACATGGAGCCACCCCCCAGCATGCCCGAGACCTGCACGCGCACACCCTTAACATCGCGGTTTGCGCTCACCTTCTCGATAGTCTGCTTGAGGACGCGCCTAAACGGCATGCGCTTCTCCAAGCCCTCGGCAACCATGTAGGCCACGATAGCCGCGTTTGACTCAGGAGAGCGTATCTCCTCGATATCGAGCTTTACCTCGGGTACGGGGAGCTTCTTTGACTTCAAAAAGTCCTCGATAGACTTGCGTAGTTTGGCAGAGCCCTCGCCGGAGCGGCCAATGATAACGCCAGGGCGCGAGGTCTTGATGATAACGCGCAGCTGCTTTGCGTTGCGCTCTATCTCGAGCCCGCCTATATACATGCCGCGCAGCGACTTGAGGAGATACTCGCGCAGGAGGACGTCCGCCTTCAGATTTAACTGAAACTGCGGGCCGGACGCGTACCAGCGATGGCGCCAATCCCTGAGGATCCCGAGGCGGTGTGCAAATGGGTTAACAATTTTAGACATATAGGTTTATGCTTGTGCCCGTACCTCGGGTGCGGTGGTCTCTTCCTTTTTAGCCTTTGCGGACCTCTCCTTCTTGGGAGCTTTTTTGGAGAGGCTCAGGGTGATGTGGCTGGTGCGCTTGAGGATCTGTGATGCGCGGCCGCGTGCGCGGGGCATAGAGCGCTTAAGCACAGTGCCCTCGTTGACCTGGATAGATGATACATAGAGCTCTGTGGCCTTAAGACCGGCGTTGGCTACAGCCGACTTAACGAGCTTCATCATTGGCTCGGATGCGCGCTTGGGGAGCATCGAAAGCATCGATATGGCATTGGACGCGCTCTTGCCGCGTATCAGGTCAGCCACAAGACGCACTTTGCGGGGTGCCTGGCGGTAGTTAGATAGTTTTGCAGTTGCGGTGTCCATACGTTGAAATTACTTCTTCTTGGCGACGTCGGTAGCAGCCTTGGCAGCCTGTGCAGATGCGATCTCGGCCTCCTTAGCCTTGGTCTCCATCTCCTTTTGCATCTTGCCGCCGTGGCGGACGAACTTCTTGGTGGGAGAGAACTCGCCCAGGCGGTGCCCGACCATGTCCTCGCTCACCAACACCTCAATGTGCGTCTTGCCGTTGTGTACGCCAAACTTAAACCCGACCATCTCAGGGGCGATCTGGCTGCGGCGGGCCCACGTCTTAATTGTCTCAGTGGTCTGAGGCTTTTTCCCCTCAATCTTCTTGAGGAGCTTCTCGTCGACGTAGGGTCCTTTTTTAACGCTTCGTGCCATAAGAAATCCCCTACCCGCCGTGGCCAGAGAGCGGCCGGGCCTTGCGGTAGGGATTGGACCCAATGTACAGGAAAGCCTCTGTGGAGTCAAATAGCCTTGTTTTTAGGGCTTGCATGGTATAGTTTTGTGCAGGTTCAAGCACCAAGGGAGACGCCCGATGCGCAGCTACACGTTCCGCTACATCAAGGGGAGCTCCGCTCCCTACCAGACGCTGGAAGCCAGGGATCACCTCGACTTCTACAACAAGCTCAAGGACTTTTTGGGCAATACGCTCCGGCTGATGCCAGGCACTATCAGCTACCAGGAGCGTGGCCAGGTCGATGACCCTCCCCTCCAGCACGCCGCCTGACACAAGTCGGCCAATACGAAACCGCCCCGGACATTTTGTCCGGGGCGTTTTTCCTTTTCTTACTTACCCGCTCCGCGCTTGCCGACTTTGCGGCGGGACACGATGAGGTAGTTGGAGTACTTCTTGGGGCTGCGGGTCTTCTGGCCCTTGCCGGTCGGCTTGCCCCAGAGCGACTTGGCGCGCTTAAGGCCCCTGCCCTGGCGACCCTCGCCGCCGCCGTGCGGATGGTCTACCGGGTTCATTGCGGTACCGCGGACAGTCGGGCGCCTCCCCATCCAGCGCGAGCGGCCAGCTTTGCCGATAGTGCGCAGGTGGTGCTCGTCGTTAGATACCTCGCCGATAGTGGCCCAGCAGGTCTCGGGTACCTTGCGTACCTCGGAGGACGGCATCTTGAGGTCTGCATAGCCGCCGTCACGGGCAATAACCTCGATATAGGTACCTGCTGCGCGGCCAAGCTTGCCGCCGTTGCCGGGCTTGAGCTCTACGTTGTAGACAAATGCGCCGATAGGAACGTTCTTAAGCGGCATGCGGTTGCCCGGTGCTGCCGGAGCAGTTTCGGAGGTCTCGATAGTCTGGCCCACGGCAACAGACTTAGGCAGGAGGTTGTAGCGGCGCTCGCCGTCGCGGTACACCATGAGCCCGATAAAGCCGGAGCGGTTCGGATCGTACTCAACAGTCTCTACCTTGGCCGGGATGTGCTTCTGGTAGCCAAAGTCGACATCACGGAAGAGGCGCTTGTGGCCGCCGCCCTTGTGGCGCACCGAGATGCGGCCTGCATTGTTGCGGCCCACATCACGCTTAAAGCCCGAGGTAAGCGCCTTATGAGGCTCGGTTGCCGTGACCTTACCCTTAAAGGTAACGGTGGTCATGTGGCGGCGCGACTTGGTGTATGGCTTATAGGATTTCATAAAAGTATTTGAAACTATGCAATCTCGATAGTGTCGCCGGCCTTAAGGTAGACGTATGCCTTCTTGCCGCCACGGCTGTAACCAACCTGGTTGGTGTTGCGGGTGCGTACAGCCTTGCGCGGGACACTAACAATGGTCACCTTGCGCGGAGTTACTTTAAACACCTCGCGGATAGCCTCGGCAATCTGCACCTTGTTGGCATCAACACCAACGTTAAAGACGTACACGCCCTTAGCGGAGAGATAGGCACCCTTCTCGGTGATGCGCGGCGATATGAGTGTGTGTACAGCGGGCCGTTTCATGATAATGAAATAAATTAAATAGACATAGGTTACTTTGCAGCTTTAGCGGACAGCTTCTTGCTCAGCGTCTCGATAGCAGACTTGGGATCTACGATAACGAGCTGCTTTTTGCCAAGCACATGGATGGGGTTGAGGTCTGCAATAGAGCCCACCTCTACGTTGCCCATGTTGCGGAATGACTTAAGCGCATTCTGGTCGCGGGACGGGAGTGCGATGTATGCGGCATTGCTGCGCTTGTTGATAGAAAGCGACTTGAGCATGGCGGCTGCGGTCTTGGTCTTAGGTGCAGCAAGGGACACCGAGTCGATAAAGACAATCTGGCCGTCCTTGTACTTGCGCGAGAGTGCTACCAAAAGGGCCTTCTGGCGCATCGAGCGGTTAATCTTAACCGCGTAGTTCTTCTCATTGCGGGGGCCATGGGTTACACCGCCGCCCTTCCAGATAGGAGACCTGCTCGAGCCATGGCGTGCGCGGCCGGTGCCCTTCTGCTGCCAGGGCTTGCGACCGCCGCCGCGTACCTCGCCGCGGTCCTTGGTGTGGGCATTGGAGTGGCGGGCATTTGCCTGCATGGCCACAACCACCTGGTGTACCAGGTCGGCGTTCCAGGGCAGGCCAAAGATGTTCTCAGGCAGAGTAACCTTGCCTGCATCCTTGCCCTCTATGTTGTACATCTTAGTTTCCATATTGGTATTCAAATCGCCTAGCCACGGATCTCTACAAGGGTGCCGCGGCGGCCCGGGATAGCACCGGCGATAACAAGCTCGCCAGTCTCCGGGAGGACCTGCAGTATTGCAAGATTGCGCACAGTGACACGGTCCTGGCCCATGCGGCCGGCCATGCGCATACCCTTGGCAACGCGACCGCCTGCACGGCCACCGGAGCCTCCGATGGAGCCCGGAGCGCGCTCGCTGTGCTTCTGGCCGTGAGAGCGGGGGCCACCCTTAAAGCCATGGCGCTTAACCACGCCCTGGAAGCCCCTACCCTTAGAAATTGCCGAGACAACCACCTTGTCGCCCGGCGCAAACATAGATACGTCGACAGTAGAGCCAACCTCAGGGAAGTTGGTGTCTGCCTTGGCATCCTTGGTAGCAGGGCGGGGGCGCAGCTCCTTAAAGTGGCGCAGGGCCTTGCCCTTGGCATGGCCAACCTGCGCCTTGTTGGCGCGGGCCTCCTTAATCTCGACAGCACCAAGCTGCACGGCGTCATAGCCGTCCGAATCTTGGGTCTTGATCTGGGTTACGACGTTCGGGGCCGCATTTACTACGGTAGCAGCATATGCCCTACCCTCCTCGGTAAATACAGTCGTCATCTTGCCCTTTGTTCCAAGGATGAATTTCATGATGGTTTCTATTGGTCCCGCTGCTCGAGCTAAAAAGCCCTGGGACATGGACAACCCTATGTATAGAGAGTCTTCGAGACTATACCTGACCCTCTAATTTTATGCAAGATAGGCAAGAATAGTGGCCATGCCCATAAGCAGGACCAGGTAGTAGCCCAAGTTGATGGCAAGCGTAATCCGGGTCTTTTTGCCAAACAGGACCTCGTTTAAGAGGACCGGCACCATAAACCCGAGCCAGCACCAGGTAGCCCCCATAAGCCCGCCCTCAAGCCCCGAGGTACCCGCGTAGGCGTTGCCAAAGGTGATGACGTGGTGGAGCACATAGGCCATGACAAGCGCGCCCAGTGCGGTGAGCGCGTAGGTGGCCGCCATGCCACCGCGCTTTGCCATAGCAGCCTCTTTGTCTGCCTCGGTCCAGCCCATCTCGCGCGACCACAGCCTGCCAAACAAGGGGCCGTACCAGAGTGTGCCCACGACCATAGAAAACACTACACAGCCCGCAAGCGCCCAGTAGTTTACAAGTACTTCCATATATAAAGATTACCTAGTACCTCATAAGTATATATACGAAAAAGCCCCCATGCATGGGGGCTTTTTCGTTGTATTTCTTTGCTCGGCTTACAGGTAATGCCCTGAATTGTATGTCGAGGAAAAAAAGCGACGCCTAGAAGTCGCCCAGAAATAACACTATTTGTTCGCGAACAAACCAATGAACACCTTTTTCCTATTCTATCAGCAATTCATGAAGAATCAATTAATCGCGCGTGAAAAAGAAAATCCCCTCTCGCGAGGGGATTGTCTTTAGACCATCTTTACATCGATGGTGACGCCGGAGGGGAGGCTGAGGTTGGTGAGCGCCTCTATCACCTTGGCGTTGGGCTCGAGGATGTCGATCACGCGCTTGTGGACGCGCATCTCAAACTGCTCGCGTGCGTCCTTGTAGACGAAGGTGGAGCGGTTAACGGTGTACTTCTTGATCTCTGTCGGCAGTGGGATTGGGCCTGCAACCTTTGCGTCATAGCGCAGGGCGGTGTCCAATATCTGCTTAACACTCGCGTCGAGCACCTTGTGCTCGTATGCGCGCACCTTGATACGCAACCTCTGCACGGGGGCCTCTGTCTTCTTGGCGCGGGGCACAGCCTTCGCCTTCTTCTCTTTCTTCTCGGTTGCCATATGTGTGTGAGCCTAGTTCTCCCCTTTTCAGAGGTAACCTATGCCCGATTAGCTAACGCTTACAGATAATAAACGAACACAGGCACTGTAGCATAGAAAAACCCCGCGGTGAAGCGGGGTTTTTCTTTCAAACGTTGGGGTGATTACGCGATTATCTTTGTGACAACGCCTGCACCTACGGTCTTGCCGCCCTCGCGGACTGCAAAGCGGGTCTTGTCCTCGAGTGCCACAGGCGCTACGAGCTTGACCTTAAAGGTAATGGTGTCGCCCGGCATAACCATCTCAGTACCAGCAGGCAAGGTTACCTCGCCGGTTACGTCCGTAGTGCGGACGTAGAACTGGGGCTTGTAGCCGGTGAAGAACGGCGTGTGGCGGCCACCCTCCTCCTTGGTGAGGATGTATACCTCGGCCTCAAACTCGGTGTGCGGGGTTACGGAACCCGGCTTAGCCAAGACCTGGCCGCGGTGGATGTCATCCTTGGCGGTACCGCGCAGGAGGATGCCTGCGTTGTCGCCTGCCTGGCCCTGGTCGAGCTGCTTGTTGAACATCTCGATACCGGTAACGGTGGTCTTAGTGGTTGGCTGGAGACCTACAATCTCGATATCCTCGCCTACCTTGAGCACGCCGCGCTCGATGCGGCCTGTCACTACAGTGCCGCGACCCTCGATAGAGAAGATGTCCTCTACCGGCATAAGGAACGGCTTGTCGAGCTCGCGGACCGGGTCTGGGAAGAAGCTGTCCATGGTGTTAACGAGCTCCAATACCTTCTGAGACCACTCGTTGCTCAAGTCATTAGACTCGAGCGCCTTGAGGCCGGAACCCTTGATAACCGGAGAACCCTCGTAGCCCTGCTTGGCCAAAAGCTCCTTGATCTCCTCCTCGACGAGGTCCAAGAGATCCTTGTCCTCAACCATGTCGCACTTGTTGAGGAAGACGATGAGTTTCGGCACGCCAACCTGGCGGGCCAAGAGCACGTGCTCGCGGGTCTGGGGCATAAGGCCGTCAGTTGCCGCAACTACAAGCACTGCGCCGTCCATCTGGGCAGCACCGGTGATCATGTTCTTGATGTAGTCGGCGTGACCCGGAGCGTCGATGTGTGCGTAGTGACGCTTAGGGGTCTCGTACTCCGAGTGGTGGAGCGCGATGGTGATACCGCGAGCCTTCTCCTCCGGAGCGTTGTCGATACCGTCAACGGCCTCGACGCGTGCGCCGTAACCCTGGCTCTTTGCCATGTCGAGCGTGTGGAGGATCGACGCGGTGAGCGTAGTCTTGCCGTGGTCAACGTGACCGATGGTGCCCACGTTCATGTGGGGCTTAGACCTTTCGAAATTTGCCATAAATAAAACTAACTAATTAATAACAACTTATATACACAGCGCACTCCAAAAGCACAGGAAAGTAGCCCCATGTGCATTGCGGTTCAATATATAGCAGAAGGTACACAGGTGCAAGCCCCGCAATGGTGCCTGCGGGGCGCACCGCTTATGTATTACTTATGTATTAATAGAGTCCGGCCTGGAAGAGGAACTCGGAGAAGGCGTCTACTATCATGTAGACCGGGGCCATCTCAACCGCTGCAAGCGCATCGGTCACTTTGCTCATGGTCTCGTAGAAACTTATAGGCAGGTATGGGAGCGCTGCCGTCAGCTCAGAGACAGGCACCATGGAGGTTGAGCCGGGCACGGTCACCGTCTTGGTGATTACCGGGGTCGGCGACGCGCATACCGCAGTCGCAGGGCATGAGGTTGGAGGGAGCACCTTGATGGTGTAGGTGCCGGCTGTTTTGTACGGATAGCTGCGGGTAAATACCGGCTGGCAGCTGCCGATACCTATGGGGATATTGGCACTAACGCCGTCACCATAGTCGAGCGTATAGGTCTTACCATCGCAGCCCTGGCCCGTGCTGCCCTGGATACTTACCCAAAGCGAGCCAGCAGAGGTTGCCACCGTGAGTGTGGGCTGTGTTACCGAGGTACCGCCTGTCGAGTCGCTGGGCTTTGAGGGATTAAGGTACACAAAGCCGGAGTCGAGCACGTCGCCCGCCTCGTTGAGTATCGCCACGCTGTAGGTACCCTGGGTAAAGGTGCGCGTGGTGGTGTGTGACCAGCGGCCACTTGTGACCGCGATAGCCGGCGAGTTGTAGACAGTCGCCAAATCTTTCAGCATCGTGATGTAGATTTTTGAGATTGTAGCTGAGCCGCCAAAGGTTATCTTGCCGGTGCTGTCTGTTGAGGTAGTGTCGCGCGATACCTGCCTCTCCTGTGAGTTGCGGTCCATAACCTGCATAGAGAACACCGCGTTGCTCAGGCCCTGGGAGAGCACCGTACCGTCTGCCTTGTAGGCCACAACCTTGGCCTGGTACTTGTTGCCGGCGGGCACGCGTGCATACCCGCGGGTTGTTGAGTCCTGATTGCTGGTGCCTACGTTTACGCAGTTGTTGGTTTCAGGCAAAGGATATGAAACGCCTGATGAACCGTTGTAAAGGAAGGAGCATGCGTACGAGCCGGCAGGCATCTTGTAGTTGCGCCACCCAATAAGCATGCTGGTGCCAAAGTGGCCGTCGCGCGTAATGTCGTACGGACCTTTGCTATTTTTAGGGTACGTTACAACAACTGTCGGGACTGTATATACGGGCTCAGAAGACGAATTATCCTCCTCCCCCTCATCTTCGTCCTCATCCTGGTCATTGCTGCAGGATGCGGTGTTCGAGTTGTCATTGCGGTTGCACTCTAAGCTTGCAGCCAGAACATTAACTGTCTTGAATGCCACCATCTCACCCTTGGCGCCATCTTTATGCAACGCTGCGACATAGGTACCCGGGGTCGAGTAGGTGTGGGTCGCGTTCACTTCCCCATATCCGCTGATTGAACCGTCGCCAAAGCTGATGTAGGCACCCGCGCTAAGTGCAGAGCCACTGCCTTTAAACGAAACCGTAAGGGGTGCCTTGCCCGATGTGGGGCTGGCAGTAAAAGTGACTTCACTCGTATTGCTGGAGGAATTCCCGATGATGAGAATGCCCTTAGCGAGAGCGACTTTGGATGCGTAATCAAATACTACTACCCTCATGGTAGCGGCGGCGTTGATACCAAATTGTGCAGACCAGCGGCCGTTTTTTACATCGGACTTCTCGATAAAGATGCCGTCCTTGCCGAGCTGGCCGGCAATGGTGTTGTAGTCCGTAATGGACGCGTAGGTCTCATAGTTTGTAGGCACGAGCACGACTGCGACTTTCTTGGTGTTAGCCGCGGTACCTGTGATATAAAACTTGCCCAAGCCAGTAGTGATCGACTCCTGGTCCAATGACGCACTGGATACGTTCGGATTGGTGGTGCCCGAACCGCCACCGAGGACGGACTTAACCGTGTTGATGGTTGCCTGCGGCACATCAAACGCCTCGAGTAGGTTTATGACCGCGTTAATCTGCGCCGAGGTCAGCTGCCCTGCCGCCCGCGCCGGTTGTGCGCTTACGGCAACAAGTACGAGCGAGATGATAAGGGCGGCGAGGAGTGAGCGGATGGAGCGTGCAGCAGTCATACGAGTTACAAATTGAAATTAAAATCCAAATAATGCGGCATAGGCCGAGAGCACGCCAGCGAGCGACCAGTTTATCTCTATGATCTGGTCTGCAACAATGTTTATAGATGCAGTCATAGACTCCATCGGGATCATGGCGGCGGCGGCCATCATCTGGCCTCCGTCAAACAGTGCCGACGAGATGCCAAAATTGCGCGGCCATGAGGTTATCGACTGCAGGTTGATGCCCGCAGCATCGAGCTGCGATTGCATGCTAGAGAGATCTGCCTTGCTAAACCCAAAGTTGGTTATGTGCTTGAGGAGCACGTCCGGGTTGGCTGCCGATGTAAGCTGGTAGCCGTTTGCATCTACAAGCGCGAGCACGTAGTTGACGCCGACACCCGGGAGTATCTCCTTGTAGAAGGTAAAGTTGCCCGCGTGCGCAAGTACCGTGGTGTTGGCGCGGTCTGCCGGGCGGGTGGCGCCCGATGCCAGGTAGGCGGTGGAGCCGCTATTGTACATGGCACTGGTAAGTGCGCGCGCCGTTGCGAGCGGATTTGCGGAGGACATTATGACGCCCCAATCGCGCATGTCGACGTTGGACCCTATGACGCCGTAGAGCATGCTCGAGGCGATAGACGCGTCGGTCTTGGCCGCGGCGGCAAACTGCGCCGTGTTGGGCTTGGACGCAGACATGCTGTTTGTACCTGTGTTGGTAGTTGTGTTGGTGTTTGTGTTCGTCTCAGTTGTGGTCTCGGTCTGTGTTGCCGGCATCTCGCCGCCGGTGGTGATGAGACCCGGTATAAAACCGCGGGGCCACGAAGTTGCCGATTGAAGGTTGATACCCTTTCCATCAAGCTGGGCCTGGAGCACAGCCAACTCTGCCTTGTTAAACCCAAAGTTTAGGACCAGCTTCTGGAGCGTGTCGGAGTTGGCTGCCGATGTAAGCTGGTAGCCGTTCTTGTCTACAAGCGCGAGCACGTAGTTGATGATGCTGCCCGGCAAGATTTCCTTGTAGAGCGTAAAGTTGCCATAGCTGGCAAGCACTGAGGTGTTGGCGCGGTCCTGGGGGCGGGTGGCGCCCGATGCCAAATATGCCTTAGAGCCGCTGTTGTACATTGCCGCAGTTGCCGCACGGGCGGCAGCAAGCGGGTTAGACGACGCCATGATGGCCGTCCAGTCGCGCACATCCAGGTTGGACCCTATGACGCCGTAGAGCATGCTCGAGGCGGTAGACGCGTCGGTCTTGGCCGCGGCGGCAAACTGCGCCGTGTTGGGCTTGGACGATGAGATTGTCTGGCTTTGCTGTGTCTGCGTGCTCGCCGGAGTTTCTGGCTCTACGGACGGTGCCACAGGCATCGTCGCTGCAGGAGCGGTGCCGCCGTTTAAAATGGTTTTGACGTTGGCGATGGTTGCCGCATCAACGCCGAAGGCGGACAAAAGCCCTATAACGCCGCTTACCTGGGTTGAGGTAAGCCCGGCCGCCTGGGCGGGGGTCGGGGTTACCACAAGAGCGAGGGTGAGCACAAACATGACAACGCCTACAACCAGGTGTAGTGCGATGGAGCGGAGGGCTATAGGGCGGGCGTGCATAGGGACTAGTTATTTCTAAAAACGTATAAGTGGCTGCAGAACAAGCAGGAGCGGAGCGACAAAACAAGAAAGGGCCCCAACGCAAATGCGTTGGTGCCCTGTATGAGACTCAGTATAGTCCCTCTTGCCTACCCCACAAGTAGGGGGTGTGTATAAGTGTCGTTAATCCTCGATGGTAAAGAGGTGGCTCTTGTCATCGTCCAGCCTCTCGCCGGTGCCATTGTCGTCCTCGTACAGGCTCGCCTTGATGTAGTACTCGCCGTCAAGGTCATAGCCGCACAAGCCGTTAGGGTACTGGAGGGTGCAGTAGTCGCCCTTCTCAGGCACATCCCACTCATACTCCTCCTCATCGGCATCAACGATGGCTATAGTGCCAACGCGGTCGTCGTCCTCGTCATAAAGCTCCAGGACCACGGAGGCGTCGTTAGGCTCGTCGGTGACATTCCACTCGATATCAAGGTCATCGCCCTGCTCTACCTCGACATTGGAAGAGGGCGAGGTTACGTCTATAGTGCCGTCCTCATCGTTGTCGTTATCATTGTCGTCATCGTCCTCAGTCACGCGGAAGGTGGCCTCATCGCGGTCAAGCTCCTTAACCTCAATGTTCCAGTCGCGGAAGTTGACGTCGTCACCGTCTTCAAGGATATACGACTGCGAGGGAGCATAGAAGCAGTAGGTGCCCGCCCTGCAGCCTTCGGTTACCGTAATGCGCACGGCCTGGGGCTCCTGATTGTAGTAATAGCCATAGCCGTACTGGCTCATAACCACCTGGTTAAGCGTGATAGTGAGGTCTTCATTGCGCAGCTCGCCTGTCTCGCCCACATCAAGAGAGAAGTCACGGTCAAGACGGAAGGTCGTGGTGCGGGTAGTGGGGTTGGTCGGATAGCCCGGGTTATAGCTGCCGCCGCATACGCGTGCGATTGCCTGGCGGGTCAGAGGACCAACCCCGCCCGTTGCCGGGTATACGCCGTTTTCCTGCTGGAAGCGGGTCACGTAGTAGCTCGTGAGCTGGCCATAGTAGCCGCCCGTGAGGCGCGTGTCGCTATAGCGGGAGCGCAAAAAGTTCTGCAGTGAGCTTACCTGGCCGCCGGTGGTGTAGTCGCTGGAGCCCAGGGTGAGGTTGTAGCTCAGAGCCGGGCAGCCGTAGGAGGTACCACCATAGTACTGGTTGGTGTACTGCGGCTGGGTGTACTGCGGGTAGTAGTAGCTCGGGTTGTAGGTCTGAGCCATTGCCGGAGCGGCCACAAAGAGACCCGCGAGGGCTGCGAGGCCAAATACAAAGGTTTTCATACGATTTTGCATTGATAAATAAGGCTAAAATGGGCCCTTGATAATTAGGTTCGCGCTTACAATACCACAAGACGCGCAAAGCGCAACTGTATTACAAAAGCCCGGGGTTTCCCCCGGGCTTTGTCGTGATGTGGCTCAATTGGGTCGGCCTGTTGCTTGTTCTGCCGAAGGAGGGGGCGTAAGTAGAGCATACCCCCGAAACACGCTCCTCGTGCACTCCTGCTCGGTAAGTGGGCGGCCAGCGTCGCAAGTATCTCCAATGATTGAGAATATCAGGGACATTGCCTTTGAACACTGGTTCATTGCATTACCCAGACTCTCCTTATATTCCTCGTCGCAAAGAGAGCTGTAAAAGACCGGAACGACATACTGCAGTACAGCAATCTTCTTGTCATACGCAGGGATGACATATCCAGCCAGAGTATCCTCGGCGCGCTCGAGCGCTTTTTTTATCGAGCGGTCGACCGTGCGCGAGAAAGCCTCAAATTTGGCATTCGTCAGAAACTTCTGCTGGTGCTGCATCCCGACTATGACTAATTCGTCGCTTAGTCTGTGCTCAATACGGGAGCAGAAGCTTGTTCCGTCGTTTGCTTTCATCAAAAACTCTATTCTCTGCGTCGACTCCCGGAGGATAGTGCAGACGTCATTGTTTTCGATAAGACCTTGTCGGGCGACAGCTAGCGGGCGACTGGAAGTTCCTACCATGGCTCTGCCTTTCTTTTGTGACAACTTCTGTATCCATTCAAGCACCGGCACGCACAAATGCAAGCCGGTTGTTATAACGAAAAAACGCCGCCCCCGCGTGGGGCGGCGTTTTTCTTACGTCTTTGGATTACTTGCGTGCGGCAACGATGGTTGCGGCTACCTGCGGAGGCACCACCTCGTAGTGGTCGAACTCCATGGTAAACGACGCGCGGCCCTCAGACATTGAGCGCAGCGCTGTAGTGTAGCCGAACATCTCCGAAAGAGGCACCTTGGCACGGATTGCACGCGCGAGCCCGCGCTCCTCCATGCCCTCAATCTGGCCGCGCTTGGAGTTAAGGGAGCCGGTTACGTCACCCATGAACTTCTCGGGGGTAACGACCTCCACTTTCATAATCGGCTCCAGAAGTACAGGCTTTGCCTTGGTCATTGCATCCTGGAAGCCCATAGATGCGGCGATTTTAAAGGCAATCTCGGATGAGTCCACATCGTGGTAGGAACCGTCATAGAGCTCGATGGAGATGTCGACCATCTTAAAGCCGGCAACATAGCCGCGCTCCATAGCCTCGCGCACGCCGTCCTCTACCGGACCGATAAACTCGTTGGGGACCACGCCGCCCTTGATGTTGTTGATAAACTCGAAGTGGTCCTCGCGGGTAACGTTCTTAGCCTGCTTCTTGTCCTCGTTCACGGGCTCAAGCGGCTTTACGCGCAGGCGCACATGGCCGTACTGGCCCTTGCCGCCTGTCTGCTTGATGTACTTGCCCTCGCCCTCTGCCGGTGCCTGGATAGTCTCGCGGTAGGCAACCTGGGGCTTGCCGGTGTTGGCCTCGACGCCAAACTCGCGCTTCATGCGGTCTACCAAGATCTCGAGGTGGAGCTCACCCATGCCCGAGATTAGGGTCTCGTTGGTCTCGGTATCGGTGGTCACACGGAAGGTTGGGTCCTCGTCTGCAAGCTTCTTCATGGCCATACCCATCTTCTCCTGGTCGGCCTTGGTCTTGGGCTCGATGCGCATCGAGATAACCGGCTCGGGTACGGTAATGCCCTCGAGGATAATGGGGTTGGTCTCGTCTGAGAGCGTGTGGCCGGTCTTAGCCGACTTCAGCCCCACGGCTGCGGCAATCTCGCCTGCAAACACCTTTTTTACCTCTTCGCGCTTGTCTGCCTGGAGGCGCACGATGCGGCCCAGGCGCTCCTTCTCACCCGTGGAAGAGTTGATGATGTAGGAACCTGCCTCCACAACGCCCGAGTACACACGGAAGAATGTCAGCTGGCCCACAAACGGGTCTGCCTGGAGCTTAAAGGCGAGCGCGGAGAACGGCTCGTCGTCTGCGGCCTGGCGCATGATAGGGTCGCCGGTCTTGGGGTTGGTGCCGGTGATTGGCGGCATGTCTACCGGTGAGGGTAGGTAGTCGACAACAGCGTCAAGCACCAATTGCACGCCGCGGTTCTTGAGTGCCGAGCCGGTGTATACGGGGAAAATCTTGTTGTTGATGACTGCTTTGCGGAGGGTCTTTTTGAGATCCTCAAGCGACGGCTCCTTGCCGTCGAGGTATGCGGTCATGAGGTCATCGTCGTTCTCAACGATCTTCTCGATAAGCTCTGCGCGGTACTTCTTGGCATCCTCGAGCATGTCTGCCGGGATGTCGTAGGTAGACACGATCTCACCCATGGCGCCCTCAAACTTGTAGGCCTTCATGGTAAGGAGGTCGACAACGCCGTCGAACTCGGCCTCAGCACCAATGGGGAGCTGCATGCGCACTGCGCGCGGGGTAAGGCGGTCGAGGATGGAGGCGTACGACTTCTCAAACGATGCACCCATGCGGTCCATCTTGTTTATAAAGCAGATGCGCGGCACGTTGGCCTCGTCTGCATAGCGCCAGTTGGTCTCAGACTGTGGCTCTACACCGGCAACGCCGTCAAACACCACTACTGCGCCGTCGAGCACGCGCATGGAGCGCTTAACCTCTACGGTAAAGTCGATGTGGCCGGGGGTGTCGATAACGTTGAAGCGGAATTTCTTGGATGCGTCCTTTTTGTCCGGCTCGTCGGTCTTGGACCAGAAGCAGGTGATAGCCGCCGCGGTAATGGTGATGCCGCGCTCGCGCTCCTGCTCCATCCAGTCAGTCGTGGTCTGGCCGTCGTGCACCTCGCCTATCTTGTGCTGGGAACCGGTGTAGTACAGCACGCGCTCAGACGTGGTGGTCTTGCCGGCATCGATATGGGCGATGATGCCAAAGTTGCGGATCTTCTCGAGCGGGTAATCTCTAGTGGGCATGAGCTTATAGTCTAAGTAATAATTAGATTCAAAAATCCGCCGGTAGGCGGGCTTGGCACTATAGTACTGCGTCCGGGGCAAAAAGCAATATACTAAGTTCATCATGGACAACATAACCGAACCCCAATTTGAGTGCTGCCACTGCTCTTTAGAGGTCACACCCAACCCCTCCATGGGCACGATGCACCGCAACCACTGCAACCACTGTTTGTGGAGTAAGCACGTGGACCAGACCCCGGGCGACCGCGCCTCCACCTGTGGCGGATGCATGGAGCCCATAGGTGTGACGCTCAAGCACGAGGGCCAGGACAAGTACGGCAAAGAGAGGCTGGGCGACGTGATGCTCGCACACCGCTGCACGCAATGCGGACACATAAACATTAACCGCATAGCAGCCGACGACCCGGAAGACCTGATAGTAAAAGTGTTTGATATATCAAGCACCCTGCCCCGAGAGACGCTCGACGGGCTCGCAAAACAAAACATCGCGCTCCTAACCGATAAAAAACTCCTAAAGGAAAAGCTTTTTGGAAAGAGTAAATAAATACAAAAACGCCGCCCGGATGGGCGGCATTCTTTTATATTTTTGGGATTACCAGGCGACCAATTGGGGTTACCAGGCGAAGTGTGCAAAAGCCTTGTTAGCCTCGGCCATGCGGTGGGTGTCCTCTTTCTTCTTAAAGGCAAAGCCCTCGTTGTTGGCAGCTGCCATAAGCTCGGTAGCCAACTTCTCGGCCATAGGGCGGCCCTTGGCAGAGCGTGCTGCCTGGAGTATCCAGCGGAAGGCCATGGCCTGCTTGCGCTCGGGGCGCACCTCGCGGGGCACCTGGTAGTTGGCACCGCCCACGCGGCGCGAGCGGATCTCCATCGCAGGAGAAACGTTGCGGATAGCGGTCTCAAAGAGCTCTACCGGGTTCTCTACCTTGGCCTTCTCCTTCATGATGTCAAAGGCATCGTATACAACCTTGCGTGCGGTCGACTTCTTGCCGTCCCACATAACAGAGTTGATAAACTTCTCCACGCGGACAGAGCCGAACTTGATGTCCGGACCTGCCATGTTGCGATTTTTAACGGGGCGACGCATATCAGTAAATTAAAATATCAAATTATTTCGGGCGCTTTGCACCATAGCGCGAGCGGGAGCGGCGGCGCTTCTCGAGGCCCGCTGCATCGAGCTTGCCGCGCACTACCTGGTAGCGCACGTTGATGTCCTTCACGCGGCCGGCGCGGACAATTACCACGGAGTGCTCCTGGAGGTTGTGGCCCTCGCCCGGGATGTAGGCGGTAATCTCCTGGCCATTGGTGAGGCGCACGCGGGCGATCTTGCGGATAGCGGAGTTAGGCTTGCGGGGGGTCGTGGTGGTCACCTTGGTGCAGACACCGCGCTTGAAAGGGCTCGGGTAGAAGACAGGCTTGTTCTTAAGCACGTTAAAACCGCGCGCGAGTGCGGGCGACTTGGTCTTGTTGGGGCGCTCTTTGCGGCCCTTGCGGATGAGTTGTGAGAGACGTGCCATTTAGTCTAAATTCTTCCCTATTGTTTTAATTGCCGAGGCAATTAAAAACGCCCTTCCGGCGTTACAAGGACTTTACTATAGATACCCTAGGCTTGCAACTTTACTTCCCGACGCTCCGGTCGGGACCCCGTACCCGCCCTGGGCGGCGTCGGGGCTATGCCGGCATCCCTGTCAAAAGGCCGAACAAATGCAGCAGCGCCGCGCTAAAAAACGGCGAGAGGAAGTAGAATATACACAATATAAGGAGCGTCCCCGAGAGGACCCCTAGCCTCTCAAAGTTGAGCCTAAACTTGTCGTACGCGTGGGCCAGAGGGCGCGATATGGCCAAAAATAAAGCTGAGAGCACCTTAGAGCCATCAAGTGGAGGTATAGGAATAAGGTTAAAGAGCGCCAAAAGCATATTGATGTAGGCAATAGTGCCAAAGGCTGTAAGGAGCACCGGGTCCATCACTGGACCCAAAAAGCGTATAAGCAGACCAAAGACGAGCGCCAACAATATATTGACCCCGGGGCCCGCAAACGCAACCAGCCCCTCGGCATACTTGCCGCGCAGGTTGTAGGGGTTGTAGGGCACCGGCTTGGCGTAGCCAATAAGGAGCGGCGAGTGCGTAATAGTGAGTATCGCCGGGAGCAAAAGTGAGCCAATGGGGTCTATATGGCTTATGGGGTTAAGGGTGAGCCGGCCCTGGAGGCGGGCGGTAGGGTCGCCTAGCCAGTTGGCCATATAGCCGTGCGCCACCTCGTGGAGGATAACGGAGAGAGCCAAAACTCCTATGCCAAATACGATATCCATTTGCTTTTACAGTTAGTCATGATACCATAAGCCCCTCTGAGGAACCGCCTCAGTTTTTGTATGGCAAAAGTCTGCGCAATCACCGGCAAAAGCTCAATAATGGGTGGAGGCTACTCCAACCGTGTTCGTGCTACCAAGTTCAACCCCTCGGGGATGAAGCGCAAGCAGGTCAACCTCCAGAAGAAGCGTGTGTTTGTCCCGGAGCTCAATAAAACCATCACCATTACGGTCTCTACCCAGGGCCTGCGCACCATGAACAAGAACGGCGTCTACAAGACTCTCAAGAAAGCCGGCTTCGTTAAATAAATTTGAGTACATAAAAAACTCCGGGATCTCCCGGAGTTTTTTATTTGCATACAAACTCTATGGCGTTTGAAGTACAGACTATTGTCCCCTCTTCGTCGGTACGCATGATTGGCACGCCCGCTTTGGACAATCGCTCAAGCACCTCTGGCGTGGGGTGGCCGTACATGTTTGCCTTGCCCACAGAGACAAGTGCCACAGACGGATGCACTGCTTTGATAAACGCATCGCTTGTAGATGTTTTAGACCCATGGTGCCCCACTTTCAAAATATCGCTCTCAAGAGTCTCTCCCATTGAGAGCAGTTTCTCCTCTGTTTCAAACGCTGCATCACCCGTGAGCATCGCGGTGGTGCTGCCGTACACCAGCTGTGCCACCACAGAGGCGTCGTTGGTCTTCTGCCCCCAACCCGACACATCGGTGTTTGGGTAGAGGACGCGCAGATACGCTCCCCCGCCGAGGTCGACAACCATGCCCTGCCGCGCAACATATATCTTGGCGTGCTCTCTATCTACGCGCTTATCTAGTGCGTCTGTAGTGGTGTTGTGCTTAACAACTCCGGGCGTAATAAACGCGCCGACGTCATACCGCTCAAACACATCTATAAACCCGCCCATATGGTCGGCATCCGGATGAGTCTCGAGAGCCGCATCAAGTGAGCGGTCCCACCAGGGCATCACGCGCGGCAGCGCGCGCAGCACCGCACCCGTGTTGGGGCCGGCATCTACAAGCACTTGGATGCCGGTGGGCCCTTGTATAAACAGCGCGTCGCCCTGGCCGATGTCGAGCATAGCCAGGGTTACTACGCCCGCGTGCTCGCGCGCCTGCGCGTAGACAATCCACCACACGGTGGCGCACACAAGCGCAAAAAAGCAGACGAGTATAAGGGTCCGGTAGCGGTAGAAAAAACTCACCCGCGTATTGTACATAGAAAAGGAAAAGGCGCGACCGGAGTCGCGCCTTAAGCCCATCTGATTGAAACTACTTCTCCAGTGCGGCGTACCGCGTGCTGAAGGTTGCCTGCTGGGCATCCGCCAGATCGCCCGGCGCTTCGTCGTACTCGCGGTCGGCCTTGGCTTGGCGGTTCGATACGGGCCAGGTGGGAGCGGCCAGAGTGCCACCCACGATCTTGGCCGGCATCGTCAATCCAAACGCAATGCTGTTCCCAACGGAACGCATGGGGTTGAAGTCTGCAGCCGCCTTAAGGCCGAGGGACATGAGTCCAGCGATACCAAGAGCAAGCAGAGTCGAGGCAACAAAGAAACGAGTGCGCATGGATTCTCTCCCTTGGTGCGCGTGAACATAAAACTGTGAGGACACCCTCACCTAGCATCTAGTATAGCACGAAAGGGGTAAAAATGTCAAGTCCTCTGGGGATAAGCCCTAGCTATCCCCCATTCACCCTTTATTTAGGCCCCGGTTTGGTACACTGGCGGGTATATGGAATACGCACCGAAAACATTTAGCATCCCCGCGCTCGAGGGCATCTCGCAGAAGTCTATAGAGGAGCACATTGGCCTTTACCAGGGCTACGTAAAGAACTTTAATGCAATATCCAAGCTCTTGCCTGAGTACACACAAGACAGCGAGAAGCACAGCCACGCTTTAAGCGAACTTATACGCCGCCGCTCGTTTGAGTTTGACGGTATGCGCTTGCACGAGCTCTACTTTGAGCAGTTTGAGGGTGGCGCCAGGGCTCTTGCCGCCGACTCTCCCCTAACACAGCAACTTGTAAAAGAGTATATGAAACCCGAGCACCTTGAGCCGTATATAAAAGCCATCGCATCAATGCGCGGCCCAGGCTGGGCGATACTCTACTGGGACCCTCAGGCCAAGCAATTTTTGGCCGGCTTTGTGGGCGAGCAGCATCAGGGGCACTTTGCGACGCTCCCAATAATCTTGGCGCTTGATGTCTGGGAGCACGCGTTTTTGCTCGACTACGGCGCTCAGGGTAAAGCCAAATATCTCGACGCATTCTTTAAAAACCTCAACTGGTCTGTTGTAGAGGAGCGTTTCGCTGCAGCGACTCGTTCTTAACTAGCATCGCGTGTACAAACGTGGCGTCGTAGCCCGCAGCCTTGGTCGCGGCGTATAGGCCGTTGGTGTCTTTGGGGATGCATTTGCCCGTAAAGCCGCGCTTGTCTGGGTAGACCAGTGTGTGCGAGCGCCCCACGCGGCCGTCGGCCAACCACAACTCGCGCAGCTCGTTGTAGGAGACGCCAAATGTCTTGGCGATGTCATAAAACTCGTTGCAAAAAGTAACCTTGGCTGCAATCCAGATGTTTTCCATATATTTAACGAGCTCAGCTGTCGTCCAGTCGGTGCACCGATACTCGGCAAACGGCCCGCGCACCTTGGTAAAAAACGGCAGTACACGATCGATAGCATCTTGCCTGCCGCCAAAGATAAAGCTCTTGTGGAGCTTCATGTCGGTGGGATGCGGCACGCCCTCCCAATACGGCACCGGGTAGCCACCCTCGCCGATAAACTCCGGTGAGAACACGAGCGTGTTCTCCATCTTGTACTCCTTGGCGAGGCGCGCGGTAGTACCCGGCGGCACGGTGCTCTTGAGCACCACGAGCGAGGTTGTAAGCCAGCCAAACGTTTCTTCTACGAGCGAGAGGTCTACACTGCCATCGTCTCTCATGGGGGTGGGCACACACACCACAGCGAGGTCTGCTTTGTTAGTAGCCTCTTTGTCGGTGTGGCCCTGCGGCGGGTCATACAGTGTTATTTCAAACTTGTTTTTAAAAAAGTCCTCCATCGCACGGCCGACGTAGCCGTGGCCGATAATTGCGATGCGTTGCATGCTTTTACTACTGCGCGGGTGCTAAAAAAGTTTCTTAGTTTTGTGCGTGTAGATCTTGAGTGCTAGGTATGTGAGCGGCACGTAGGCCATGACTGCAACCCACCACGGGAACGGGAGTAGCACGGTGGAAGCAAGGGGCAAAGATGAGGCAAAGTTTACGATGGCGAGCAATGCACCCAAGAGCACTGTGGTGACAAGTGCGGGCACAAACGCCACGAGCGGATGCACAAGCCCTGCTACACCCGTTATAAACCCGGCGAGCATCACAAGGGGCACAAGCGGCAACACGACAATGTTGACCGGCAGCGACACGAGCGAGAGTACCCCCGAGGTGTAGAGGAGCGCCGGCAAAATAAAGATCTCTACCGCAATGGTGGTGGCAACAATTGAGCGGATGTTAAAGCGCTTGTGCGCGGGCACCATGGTGAGCTTACTTTCTATAAACGGTGCGAGCGTGATAAGCCCAAACGTTGCCAAGACAGAGAGCATAAACCCGGTATCGTTAAGCACCACGAGCGGGTTCCAAAACGCCATGAGTATGGAGGCAAACACGAGTGCGCGCATAGCCTGCTCGGGCCGGCGCAAGTAGCGCGCGAGTATCGCAATAGAGCCCATGATGACGGCGCGCACCGTGGCCGCACCGCCGCCTACCATAAGCGCAAACAACACAATGCCCACAAACCCCAGCGTGTAGAGCCACACGCGAGGTAGCCGCGCTAGGCCCAAGAGCCTAAACACGCCCTCTGCCACGATCGAGATGTTGCTGCCAGAGAGAACAACAATATGTATAAGCCCCACCACAATAAACGCGTTTAAGAGCGCGCGGTCAAACCCACCGCGCTCACCCAAGAGCATACCCTCTACAAGCGATACATGCGGCTCTGGCAGCGAGCGCTCGAGTGCTTTCTCAAACGCGTGTTTGATCTCAAAGAGTGCTCCAAACACGGTGGCCTGGCTCTGCTGCTCGCGCAATGTCGCACGCTCGAGCACCGCAGATACTCCACGCACCCTTAGGTAGCCCGGGTAGTCAAACACGCGGCCGGTCTCTGTCTCAAAACTCTCAGGGAGTTTTATAAGCCCGCGCAGCTCTACCTTGCTGCCATAGGCAAGCTCAGTCTCGCGCGGGAGTATCGCAAGCAGTTTGCCGTGCGGCGCCTCTTGGCCATTTATACTCTCCACGCGCACCGTAGCGCGCAGGCTTGTGGAGCGTTTGTCCGGGTCGTCCACTACCTGCCCCACCACCACGGCTGTACGCTCGGCATACTGGGCCAAAGAGTCTCTTGCCTCGGTGTGGAGCGCAAGCGCGTAGCGCCCAACAAAGAGCGTCAATACGAGTGCGATACCCAGAGATGCGTACGCTAGAGGGCGCATCGCTTAACAATACCGGCTCTTACCTACGATGAAAACTGCTCGATGATTAACGCTTCCTCCGCTCGAGTAAGAGCTTTTTTAAAACGGGCGCGCTTGCCTTTAACCCTTGCCTCGCACTCGGCCCATGTTTTGTGCACCAAGACCGTGCCATCTACCTCGCTTATGTATGAGTAGGCTTTGGCGCTTGAGCGCGACTTGTCGCCGGACTTCTTTTCTTTAAGCACCATGTCGTGCGAGAGGTTGGTGATGTCGACGTCGTACTCGTCAATCGGGCCCTTAAACAGTTTAATTGCGTTGCCCAGTGCAAACTCAGAGGCAATAGTGTCGACACGCTCGTTGCCCGCGATCCCAACGTGGCCACCCACATACTCCCATGCCACCTCCTGGCCGTGCGCCGCCTCCACCAAATCGCTCCACAAGTCTTTGTTGAGTACATCTTTTTTCTCTTTAGTCTTCCAGCCGTTTTTCTGCCAGCCGTGCACCCACTTGGTGATGCCGTTAATGACATATGAGGAGTCGGTGCGCAGCACGCGCGGCCCGGGCGGCAAACTCTTGGCGTACTGCAAGCCCTTGAGCGCCGCCATGAGCTCCATGCGGTTGTTGGTGGTGTGGGGCTCATTACCTCCAAGCTCTACCACCTTCCCATTCCCCGCCACTATAGCGCCCCACCCACCCCTCCCCGGGTTCCCCTTACTAGCCCCGTCTGTAAACAAAAGAATTTCCTGCATTGCACTAGTGTACCAATTTATACAATGTCGACGATGCGGACGCGGGGTTGGCCGCGCCAGTCTCTTTCTACATGGCCGACTACGTCTACCCTCTCGCCTGTTATGGGCTGCTTGGTAAACGATTCGGGAGTACTAAAGAACGCTATACCATCTGCGCGGTTAAACTCGTCGGCAACGCTTATCTGCAGGTGGTTTTTTTGTTTACCAAATGTTTTTACCGAACCCACAGTCGCGTTTGGGAATATAAACAGCGGCTTTTCGTTGCCGATGCCAAAGGGTGCCAGGCGCTCGAGCTTGCCTAGGGCATACGGCAGCTCGCTTAGGTCGAGCTCGCGGTCTATCCAACGGGCCTCTTTTACCTCTGCCTGCGCCTTAATGGCCTCATAGGCCTTGTTGAGCGCGGCAGGCAGCTCGTGCGCGTGCTCCTCGAGGAGTGCAAAGCCGCCGGAGGCCGCATGCCCGCCACAATGATCCAACACATCACCAGCTGCATGCATAAGCTCGACGACATTGGTGACACCCTCTGAGCGGCAGCTGCCGCGCAAAAGGTCGCCGCCCTCCCTGCCCCAGACAAACGCGGGCTTGTGGTGCGCCTCTACCAAAGAGTTGGCGACAAGCCCCAAGATGCCCGGACGCCACGAGGGCGAGCCCATCACAATAACCGGCGCATCGTGCCCACCCGCGCTCATGCGCTTGTTAACCTCCTTAACGGTAGTTGCGACAAGCGCCTTGCGCTCGTCATTAATTTTGTTGAGCGCGTAGGCCAAGTTGGACGCCTCTTCTGCATCCTCAGTCGCGAGCAGTTTTGCCGCCGCCTCCGGGCTGTCCATGCGCGATGCGGCGTTGATGCGTGGGCTAACCATAAACCCAATGTCGTCCTCGGTGAGCGTGAGCGGCGCTATACGCAAAAGTTTGAGCAGTGCAGCGAGCCCCGGCCGGCGCCCCCGGCGCATTACGCGCAAGCCAAACTGCGCGAGCATCCTGTTTTCGCCCACCAAAGGCACCATGTCGCTAAGCGTGCCAATGCCTACCAGGTCTAGATACCACTTTTCTTTTCCATCAGGAAAACTCTCTGGGCGATACTTCATCAACACTCCCTGAACAAGCTTCCACGCAACACCAGCGCCGCACAGCCCATCAAACGGATACTTACTTGAGCTCAGTTTGGGATTAATAATCGCGAGAGCGTCCGGGAGCGCAGCAGGCTCGAGGTGATGGTCAGTCACTATCACATCTATGCCCTTTTGGTTTGCAAACGCAATCTGCCCTATCTCGGTGGTGCCCAGGTCGCAGGTGATAACAAGCTTGATACCAGCGCTCGCAAGCGTGCTCAAGCCCTCGATATTTAGCCCATAGCCCTCTTTGTGACGGTGCGGGATGTAGTGGCGCACAGAAAGCCCCATGTCGCGCAAAAACTGCGTGAGCATCACGCCGCCCGGTACGCCGTCTGCATCGTAGTCGCTCCACACGCACACGGGCTCGTTGGTTTGTATTGCATGCACAATACGATCCACCGCTGCCTCCATACCCGGGAGTAAAAACGGGTCATGGCTGTGCGCCACATAGTCGGGCTCCAGAAAGTCGGCAAAACCCTCCGGGGTAACGCCGCGCGCGAGCATCAGGTGCTCTACAAGGCTCTCGTGCAGCCTTTCGCGTACGCGGTACGATTTTTGCATCCGTTTAGTATACTGATGTACATGGACGACTGCATCTTTTGTAAAATTGCACGCGGCGAGATATCTGCAGAAAAGGTATATGAGGACGACAGCGTGGTAGCTTTTTTGGACATACATCCAAAAGGCCCGGGCCACACGCTTGTGGTGCCCAAGGCGCACTCGCGCTGGTTTTATGACATGCCAGACGAGTTGTCCGACCAGGTCTTCCGCGTTGCAAAAAAATTGGCCCAGGGGCTACGAGACAAGCACGGTGTCGATATGGTGCGGCTGTCGATCGTAGGCGACGAGGTGCCGCACACCCATATACACCTTATCCCTACTCCCTAGACTTAAGCGCCTCGATGCCGGGCAAGGTACCCGAGGTTAAAAACTGGAGCATTGCGCCACCCCCTGTAGAGATAAAGACCTTTTGCGGATCAAACGAGTATTTGCTGAGTGCCGCACCCGTGTCGCCGCCGCCCACTACCGCGCGCGCCTGAGACTTGGCAAGTGCCTGGGCTACCAGGTCGCTGGCCTCGGTGTAGCCCTCTTCATAAATGCCCAAAGGGCCGTTCCATAAGATAAATGGGGCGTCTGCGGCAACCTGCGCCCATGCGGTAGCCGTAACAGGCCCCACATCTACAATGCGCTCGTCGGTCCGCACGTCTACCACAAGGCCCGTGCGCGCCTCTTTACTGCCCCCGGTTGCAGCAGAGCTGCCGCCAAGTTTCTCTATTACAGCGTCGTTTGTCACTGCAAGCTTTTCATTGCTGGCTATGGCGACATTTGCCGGCACATTGGAGACAAGCGAGGCGCCCACCGGGAGGCCGCGCGCCTTGATAACATCATTGCCCAAGGCGCCACCAAGCAAAATCTTTGCATAGTGCGGTATGAGCTTTTCTATAAGAGGCTGTTTTGTCTCAAACTTGGCACCGCCAATAATGGCGATGGCGCCCTCGGGCGGCGTGAGTGCTTCTGTTAGCTTGTCACACTCCTCCATAAGGCGGATACCCGCAAACGCCGGGAGTATCTGCGGTACGCCGACAATAGAGGAATGTGCGCGGTGCGAGCTAGAAAACGCGTCATTAACAAATATGTCACCAAAGGTGGCAAGCTCCTGCGCCATCTCCATACTCCCCTCCTCCTCGCGCGGGTCAAAGCGCAGGTTCTCGAGCATCATAAAGTCGCTCTCCTCGGGTGCAACAGTGACACGGCACCCCATAAGCTCGCCCACGCGATGCGCTACAGGAGCGACCTTAAGCGCGTCTACCACGCGGCCGCCCGGGCGCCCCAAGTGCGTCATGAGCACAATCTTGGCGCCGCGGCCGCGCAGGAGCTCAAGCGTGGGCATACACGCGCGTATGCGTGCATCGTCTACAATAACACCGTCCTTCATGGGGACATTAAAATCTACCGCGACCAAGACGCGCTTGCCTGCCACATCGGCATCCCTGACACTTTTTATATCCTGCATGACTATTTTTTAGCAGGCCGTACAGCCTTTAGAATCTCTATAAATGAATCAACATCGGCGCTCGCATGGCCCACCAAAAACCCGCTGACGCCGCCCTCCTTAAGGAGCGCGGCAGCGTTGCCCGGCTCGACCGAGCCTCCGTACAGTATCGGTATGCGCGACACAGCCTCGCGCCCCAAGGTCTCGGAGAGGATCTTGCGGATAAATATCGCTGTCTCCTCCAGATCCTCGCCCTGCATCGCGTCTGCCGCGTGCTTGCCTATCGCCCACACCGGCTCGTATGCCACGATGAGTTTGGTGCCGGGCACTACGCCATACAGCGCGCGACTGAGCTGGTTGGCAACCTGCTGCCAGTGCGAACCATCGGGTACGCGCTCCTCCTCGCCCACGCACAAGATAACAGTGAGCCCGGCAGCTATTGCTGAGATAAGTTGTGTGCGCACCATCTCGTCTGTCTCTCCCCTAAAGCGGCGCTCAGAATGGCCGGCGATAACAAACGAAACGCCCGACGCTTTGAGCATGCGGGCCGACACCTCACCGGTGTGGGCAGGCTCGGCGTGTACAGACATGGTCTGGGCGCCCACTTTGATAGATGAGCCCTTAAGGGCTACGGCGACAGGCGCAATGAGAGGAAACGCGGGGGCAAGCCAGGCTTCGGTACCCTGGAAGGCCCGCGCCTTTTTGCGCAGGGTTTTTACAAACTTCTCGGCCTCCTTTGGAGACTCGACGTACATCTTCCAGTTGCCGACTACGAGGCGTTTCTTGGACACCTACAAAATATACCATTTTGCCAAAGAAAAAGGGCGGCCTGTGGTGGCCGCCCTTTCGCCCCTGTTTAGAAAATCTTGACGTTATGTCCCGACAGGTACTCCTCGAGAAGCTCGAGAGCCTCGTCTTCGAGGCCGCGCTTCTCAAGGAAGCTGGCGAATGCGAGCACGTCTGCCTCGGTCACCTTGCGGTGACGGGCATGGATCTTGTGGAAGCCGTCCCAAGAAAGGATAGCTGCCGCCTGTCCATTTGCACGCACCGCAACCGCACCGTTAACAGAAACAGACTGAATGCCGCACATATGTTTGCCCCGTGTACTGAGTGGCACCATGCCAACCCTTGTGTGCAAATTATACCCCTTTTAGGGGTATTTGTCAAGACCTTGTACCCTATCTCCGCAAGGTCGAACCTTGCGGGCAAAATATTGCTCAAAATAAGGGGTTTTTAGCCTTGCGCTAGGCGCAATGCTTCCTCTACGCTGGTTTGGCCTTGGGCGGCCTTAAAGAGGGCGTCTTCTACTATATTGAGCGTCTCGTAGCCCGGGGCTGTCACCTCTTGGAGCCCCACAAACCCGGCATAGCCGTCCGGATGCTCGGTAGAGGGGGTCGGATGGGCAAAGCGTATGTCCTTCCAGGCCATGCCGGCGTCCAGTATATGAGCCTCCTTGAGAGCCTCGTATACCCGGGGGAAGTCTGCTACCTGCTCTAGCGCGTCGGACTCATGGCGCGTAAGGGGCTTGGTGTGGGCAAACTGGTTGGTGGCCAGGCGGCGTGCAAGCGCTACGCGCACAAGCGTGTCGACCTCTATAAGCCCCTCGTCTTCCATAGCGGCTATGACAAAAATACCTCGTGCGGCCGCGGCCCTAGCGAGCGATGCTGTTTCTTGGTCGCGCACCGCATCAAGCATCACAACATCGGGGTGCTGCTTGAGCGCTGCGCGCAAGGCGGTTGCCATAGACACGGCGCCCACCTCTGTCTGTGCTACATGCGGCAAACGATATGCCACCCGCTCCTCAACGGTTGCGATAGAGACGCCAGGGTGCTGCAAAAGGTCTATAAGCGTGTACAAAAAGGTAGACACGCCCGAGCCTGGGGCGCCCGAGACCGCGAGCACGCCGCGGCGGCGTGCAAGTGCCGCACGCAGCGCAGCCAAGTTCTCGCCATGGAACCCCAGAGCCTCGAGCGTGTGCCCGGCCTGGCCATGAGAGGCCCTGGCCAAACGCATGTGCAGACGCTCGCCGCCAACTGTGGGCACGGTAGAGACATGCACGTGCACCACCTCGCCGTCTTTTTCCAATTTAAACTTGCCCTCTTGCGGGCGTGCCACCGGCAAGAGCCTGGCCAAAATCTTTATCTCCCGGGCAAGCGCGTCTGCAACCTGCACAGGCAAGCGCATGGCCTCCTCCAGAGCGTGTCCTATCTGGTAGCGCACTAGAGCACCGTGCGTGCCAATGTCGACATGCGCGCCACCCGCCTTGCTATACAGAGCGTGGCTTAAGAGCGCGTGGGCCACATGGCGCCCGTCTGAAAGGAGCTCGCCAAACTTATCCTTGAGATGCTTTTGGTACTTAATGAGCGCGTTTTTAATCGTCTCGCGTGTAGTTAAGTGCGGGACCACACGGCGGCCGCTAAATGCTCCTTCCTGCTCGAGCGCCCTAAGTGCCTCTAAGTCCTCAAGGCTCAGGAGCGCCACAAACACGCTCTCGTGGTCCTGACTAAATGCAACCATGCCGCGCGAACGTGCCAAGGGCTCTGGTATAAGGATGAGCGCCTCTATGGCTATGTCATATGCCGCAGGTGTGGCAAACGGCACACCGAGCGCGTGGCTTTGTGCGCGGCGCACCTCGTCCTCGCCCATCACGCCCAGGTCAATAAGAGTTTTAGAAAGCGGTGCCTCGCTGTGGCGAAGGTCGCTTAACTGCGAGCGCGTGAGCAAGCCCGCATCAACCAAAAACTGCCCAAAGAGTTGGTCATCACTGCGCATTTGACATAAGTATATACCAAGAGTATGCTGTGGGTATCTGGAAACTGCCCTGAGGGGGCGGTTATTTTTTTACCAGAATTAACTTACACTACACATGTATGATGGACCTGAAAGTAATGAACTCAGTCTTGGGCGAGCTCGAGGAGGAGAAGGGTATCCCCAAGGCAAAAGTCATCGAGGCTATCGAGGCTGCTTTGGCAACCGCGTATAAAAAAGAGTACGCCAAGAAGGGCCAGGTAATTAGGGCCAAACTCGACATGAACTCAGGTACCACCGAGTTTGAGCAGGTTAAGGAGGTAGTAGATGAGTCGACCGTGCGCATGGAGGAGAGTGAGGAGGATTATGAGGCCGAGGGCAAGCTTGATGACGAGGGCAACCCTGTAGCGGTGCTCCCCCTGTTTAACCCCGAGCAGCACATACTGCTTGCAGACGCCAAGTTTATTAAGCGTGACGTTGCGGTGGGCGAGGAACTCGTCTTCCCTCTTGAGGCAAAAGACGACTATGGCCGCATCGCAGCCCAGACCGCCAAGCAGGTCATCATCCAGAAAATCCGCGAGGCCGAAAAAGTCTCCGTGGTTGCCGAGTACGGCGCCAAGCAGGGAGACATTATTTCCGGTACGGTGCAGCGCATGGAGCGCGGCAACATCTACATAGACCTCGGCCGCGCCACCGGCATACTGCCGTACGACGAGCAGATCCCCGGCGAGAGGTACCGCCAGGGCGAGCGCATCCGCGCCCTGCTCTACCAAGTAGAGGAGTCGCCCCGCGGGATATACCTGCGCATGTCGCGCGCACATCCGGACTTCCTCAAGAAGCTCTTTGAGCTTGAGGTACCCGAGGTTGCAAACGGCGTCGTTACCTTCAAGTCTATTGCCCGCGAGGCGGGCAGCCGCTCTAAGGTGGCCGTTGCATCGAGCGACGCGCATGTAGACCCGGTAGGCTCGCTTGTGGGCCAGAGGGGCGTGCGTGTCTCCACCGTTACCTCGGAGCTCGGCGGCGAGAAGATAGACATTATCGAGTGGAACGAGGACCCCAAGGCGTTTATCGAGGAGGCACTCTCCCCTGCGCGCATCCTCGAGGTAAGTCTTGACGAGGAGCAGCACCAGGCTACCGTAAAGGTTGCAGACGACCAGCAGTCTCTGGCAATTGGCCGCGGCGGCCAAAATGTGCGCCTTGCGGCCAAGCTCACCGGCTGGAGGCTCGACATCCAGAGTGTGGGCGGCAAGTCGGTTGACGAGACCGAGGGCAAAGACGCCCCGAACCCGGCCGACATCGCTCCCCCGCCCATCGAGGCAGAATAAAATTACAAGAGAAAAACCCCCGGACACACCGGGGTTTTTCTGTACCTTATATATGTGCTAGATTAATGGCACTTAGCAATCACAATTATTTTTATGAATCTTTGGCACGATGTACCCCTGGGCGACGATGCTCCCAACGAGATTAATGTCATTATCGAGATCCCCAAAGGCTCGGCAAACAAGTACGAGGTAGACAAAGAGACCGGCCTCATCAAACTCGACCGCGCCAACTACTCCTCTGCGCCCTACCCGTTTGACTACGGCTTTGCTCCACAAACCTTGTGGGAAGACGGCGACCCTCTGGACGTCATAGTGCTCACCACCTTCCCGCTTAACCCGGGCATTTTGGTGGCGGTGCGCCCGGTTGCGGTCATGGACATGGTTGATAGCGGCGAGTCCGACTACAAGATTATCGCCGTGCCCGTAGAGGACAAGCGCTGGGAGGACGTGCAGGATCTTTCGGACGTAAACAAGCACAGCCTCAAGGAGTTCCAGCACTTTTTTGAAACGTACAAGGCTCTTAAGGGCAAGCCGGCCCCGGTTGAGATAAAGGGAGTATACGACAAAGCTGCTGCACTGGAGGCGGTGAAGAAGTCAGTCGAGCTCTACAAGCAGAAAAAGGCCTAACACAAGCGCTTTAAGCGCGACTGTAATGTTCTCCCCAGATGCCCGTCCTCATAGACGGGCATTTCACGTATACTTTATATATAGAGATAACCACAGGGATTTTATGAAAAAACTCATTACACTCGCACTCGCAGCAGCAGTACTCATGCCGGCAGCCGCTATGGCTCAAGAGGGCCAGAGGCCTATGCTACGCGCAGAGGTTAAGGCAGAGGCGCACGCCTCCACCTCGCCCGCAGGCCTCCCCAAGCTGGGCCCTGCGATACGCGGCATAGCCTCCAGCACCCGCGCCCTTGGCGCATCAACCACCGAGATGGTTAAGGCGCGCGTTGCCGCTATCAAGGATCTTATTAGCAAGAAGCGTGAGGACAGCAAGATGCGCGCAGACGAGGCGCGCAGCAAGGCAAAGGAGCGCTTTGGCGAGAATATCGAGAGACTTGTAGGCAACGTCTCTGCACGCCTTGCCTCTACATCGGCGCATCTCTCCTCTATCGCAGACCGCATAGACAATCGCATCGATACACTCGAGGATGAGGGCCACGACATGGATGCATCTATTGCGCTCTTGGCAACTGCGCGCACCGACCTCTCTGTGGCAGACGACAAGATACTCGCCGTAAATGTTGCGCTCGAGGCAGCGATGGCCACCACGACTCCAAAAGCCCAGATGCCGCAGGTGCGGGCCGCAGTTAAGGCGGCACAGGACGCACTCAAGCTTGTAAAAGAGGATCTTATGAAGACCGTCAGATCGGTTAAAATTGAGGCAAGCGCTACAACTACTACCTCCAACTAATTATCAGCTAACGCACGTATATGGACACCAACATCACAGACACGCAGAGCCCGTTCCCCTCGGCGCCCGAGCCCCGTTCCGGCAACATTGGAGCGCTCTCTGCAGCGGTCATCATCGTACTCCTTGTTGCTGCCGGCGGATTTTACTTCTTCTACATGCAGGAGCAACAGCAGCAGGTGCAGGATGCGCAAGTGCAGGAGGCTGGCCAGCAGAGCGCGGCCACACCCGCAGCTGACGACACCTCGGTCAACTCCATAGAGGCAGACCTGGAGGCAACAGAGACCAGCGGTGCAGAGCAAGACGTCTCGAGCCTCAATGACGCTTTGTAAATAACGCAAAATCTGATACTATCGCCCGGTACCAAACCGGGCGATTTTATATGGAACACAAAAAATTTGATGACATAGCAAAGGCGTTCGTGCTCAAACAGCTCCCAGACTCGGAGGTAGAACTCACGGGGGATGTGCCGTATGCAACCATCGAGCCCTACCGCGAGCAGGCGCTCAGGCACCTGGCCGGACATATTGAGCTGCCGGGCTTTAGAAAGGGGCACGTGCCGCCCGAGATGGCTCTTAAAAAGATAGGAGAGATAGGCGTACTTGAGGAGGCAACCGAGATGTTTGTAAAGGACTTTTATATCGAGCTTATTGCCGAGCACAAGATAGACGCCATAGGCCGCCCCAACATCGCCATAACCAAGCTTGCCCCTGGCAACCCGGTGGGCCTGGTAGTGCGCATCAATGTCTACCCTAGCGTAGAGCTCCCCCATGACTGGAAGAGCATAGGCAAAGAGGTGCAGCTCGAGGCAGCCGAGCCCGCGACCCAGGAGGAGGTCGAGAAGACCTTGGAGGATTTGCGCCAGAGCAGAAGGGCACCTTCTGCAGAGGGTGCAGAAGGTGCCCTTCCGGATATAAACGATGAGTTTGCCAAGAGCCTAGGCGCATTTGAGAACGTAGCTTCACTGCGCGAGCAGATCTCCAAGGGCATTGGCGATGAGAAGGCCAGGCAGGCACGCGACAAGCGCCGCAGCAAGATAATCGAGGCTCTGCTTGAGAAGTCGGCTCTCGAGGTCCCTCCCATATTTATCGAAAGCGAGCTGCAGAAGATCATGGCACAAATGAGCGAGGATATCGGCCGCCTGGGCATGAGCATGGACGACTACCTTAAGCGCATGCAAAAGACCGAGGACGATATTAAAAACGAGTTCCGCGACCAGGCACGCA
The DNA here is from genome assembly GCA_964566795.1 of uncultured Candidatus Saccharibacteria bacterium. Classification (GTDB taxonomy): domain Bacteria; phylum Patescibacteriota; class Minisyncoccia; order Phycocordibacterales; family SBAW01; genus GWA1-54-10. The sequence goes on from CAZMIU010000001.1 coordinate 479,571, forward strand.
AGCGCGCCAAGCTCCAGCTCTTGTTAAACAAAATTGCCGAGGAGGAAAAGGTGGTCGCGAGTGAGGAGGCCGTGGAGGGCGAGATTAAGCACGCGCTCGAGCACTTCCCCGATGCCAAGCCCGACCTGGTGCGCATCCACATAGAGACGGTCCTGCGCAACGAGCAGGTGCTCAAACTGCTCGAAGAAAGCAAGTAAAGCACATCGCGCCCACAAGGCGCGATTTTGCAAAAGAAAAGGACCCAGATGCCGTGAGGCAGAGCTGGATCCTTAAAAGCGCCCGAAGGTGCTTTACGAACGTCTTATCGTAGGCACTCCCCACTTGTTGATGGCGGCCAAAGCCACCAATCCCCAACCCAGCGCCACAATAGTGACAACTGGTAACGTTACCGGCGCGTACGAAAGCGCGGCGGCGAACGAGATGAAGAGTGCAAGGATCAGCGACAAGATGAACATCATGGTAACCTCCTGTGAGTTCTCGCGATAACCCTCGCGAAACGGGAAAGAACAATCTCTTGCTCTTTTTTTGAGTGGAGATGCAAGTGAGAGAACCACTTGCCCTGTGGTGCTAGTATGACGCTTGAAAGTTGAGCCGTCAACGGGTATGCTGTGCGCATGCAAAACCCTATCCACAACCAGCTGGTGCCCATGGTGGTAGAGAAGACGCCGTACGGCGAGCGTGCCTTTGATATCTTTAGCCGCCTGCTTAAGGAGCGCATTATCTTTTTGACCGGCCCCGTAGAGGACCACATGGCCAACCTCATCATTGCGCAGATGCTCTTTTTGGAGAGCGAGGATCCTAAGAAGGATATCTATCTCTATATCAACTCCCCTGGCGGCTCTGTCTCGGCCGGGCTCGCAATCCTCGACACCATGAACCACGTTAAGCCCGACGTGGCTACCGTGTGTGTGGGCATGGCAGCCTCTGCAGCGGCAGTTATCCTCGCGGCTGGAGAGAAGGGCAAGCGCTTTGCGCTCCCTAACTCCGAGGTGATGATCCACCAGCCATGGGGCGGCGCGCAGGGCCAGGCTACCGACATCGAGATTACAGCCAAGCACATTTTGGCCACCCGCGACCGCCTCAACAAGATACTCTCCAAGGCTACCGGCCAGTCGCTTGAAAGAATAGAGAAGGACGTAGACCGGGACTACTTTATGATGGCCGACGAAGCCAAAAAGTATGGCCTCATAGACGCCATCTTTACCCAAAAAGGCCTGGGCACCCCCACCGCCAGCAAGAAATAGCCCCTAAACCCCGCCCCTTGGGCGGGGTTTTTGGTTGCGTTGCGGCCTTTTGCGTACATGCTATTCTGAGGCTGTGCATTTCACTACAAAATTCATGAACGCTTTCTATGTCATTAAAACTACTGTTTACCCTCCTGGCTCTCGCGGCCTTAGGGGGAGCCGTGCTGGGCTTTGTCCTGCGCTGGCTCTTGGTGCTCGCTCGTAAAGGCTCAATAGAAATAGAGGTAAAGCAAATTCTCCTAGACGCAAACGTACAGGCCCAAAAGATAACCGAAGAGGCCGACACCAAAGCCAAGGAGGTGGTAGCCGCTGCCGAGGCAACCCTAGCCGAGAAGGAGGAGAAGGTAACCCGCGCGGAGGAGCGTGTCTTTAAACGTGAAGAGGCTCTGGACAAAAGCCGAGCCGAGCTCGAGGCAGAGGTTGCCGCTGTTAAGGCAAAGATAGAGGACGTACGCGCCATTAAGGAGCGCGCCGAAGCTCTTTTGGCCGAGCGCCAGGGCGAGCTGTCTAAGGTTGCCGGGCTTACCGCCGAGGAGGCCAGACAGCAGCTTATGGCCGAGGTAGAGCGCGCATCTGCAGAGGACCTTATGATGCGTGCAGCCAAGCTAGACCGCGACGGCCACGAGAGGCTCGAGCGCAAAGCGCGCGACATTTTGACCACCGCCATACACCGCCTGGGCAACTCTGTGGCCTCCGACACGATGGCCACTGCCATCACGATCCCCAACGACGAGCTCAAGGGCAAAATTATCGGCAAAGAGGGCCGCAACATTAAGGCGTTCGAGCGCGCCACTGGGGTTGAGGTAATCATCGACGACACACCGGGTTCTATCGTGCTCTCAAGCTACGACCCGCTGCGCCGCGCTATTGCGCGCATGGCGCTGGAGAACCTTATTGTCGATGGTCGCATCCAGCCTGCCAAGATTGAGGAGACCGTGGAGAAGGCGCGCAACGACGTTAACAAAATTATTAAGGAGAAGGCCGACGCAGCCGCATTTGAGGCCGGCGTACTTAATCTCGACCCTAAGCTCCTCATGATATTGGGCCGCCTCCACTTCCGCACCAGCTACGGGCAGTCCGTGCTGCAGCACTCGGTTGAGATGGCGCATATTGCCGGCATGCTCGCAGAGGAGCTTGGGGCGAATCCTCAGGTGGCGCGCGCGGGTGCGCTTTTGCACGACATTGGCAAGGCCCTAGACCACGAGGTGCAGGGCACACATGTAGAAATTGGCCGCAGGGTACTGCAGAAGTTTGGCGTGCACGAGGATGTTATTAAGGCCATGCAGGCCCACCACGAGGAGTACCCGTACGAGACGCTTGAGAGCTACATCGTGCAGGTGGCCGACGCCATATCGGGTGGCCGCCCCGGTGCGCGCCGCGACTCTGTGGAGCAGTACATCAAGCGCCTCCAGGACATCGAGGGCATTGCCAACTCCTTCCCCGGTGTCGAGAAGTCGTTTGCTATATCGGCCGGCCGCGAGGTGCGGGTGTTTGTAAAGCCCGATGAGATGAGCGACTTCCAGGCGCGCGAGCTTGCCCGCAACGTGGCACTGCGTATTGAGAACGAGCTTAAGTACCCGGGCGAGATAAAAGTAAACGTCATCCGCGAAACCCGCGCAATCGAGTTTGCCCGGTAAAATTGTGAAAAGAAAAAACCGCCGCGAAACCTCGCGGCGGTTTTGTTATGCGAGTATCATGTAAACACCCTACCCAGCAATCTGACGTACCCCCTCCCCCATCGCGTATACCGAAAGAACAGAAACGCTGCAGCAAAACCATAAGCGATTGCAAAATATTCCATCTGTCACTCCCACTGTTGATGTACGTCTCGATGAGAATTCGATTTGAATCAAATTCTCAATAGAGGGGAGGAATTGCTTCCTCCCGAGTTTTTACTCCCCCTCCTTTACTGCAATCAGAGTAAGGTTTGGATTGTCGCGCTGAAACTCTGCAGCTTCTTGCAGAGAGTTAAACGGGCCGAATCTCGCCGCGTAGAGGCGCACGCTAGAGAAATCCCCTTTGTCATGCACCCAGCCAAGCCAGTATTTAGAGAAGTGCTTAGCTTCATACTCCCTGCCCGCTTGGAATGCCTTGCCCATCATCCTCTCCAACAACGGAGACCTGGAGTCTGGCCCCGTGTAGACATCCATACTGAGCGCAGCAAAGAGTAGATTTGTTATATCTTCGTCCCACTGGTCAAGATACGGGCCGAAATCCTCCGACGCCAGGATTAGATTGACGTCATTCTCCTCCACCTCCTCGTCCCGTTCTGGTAGCACGCAACAGTGATCGAAGTAATAGTAGAACCACATAGCCCCCTCCTATTTGTGTGAATGTACTTCTAAATGAAAATCCGAAAGCGTTTCAGATTCTCAATAGAGAGGAGAAGCGCGTGCGCTTCTCCAAAGTTTTAGTCGTCCCTACAGTCATCCCTCCAGTCGTCCTCGAAGAGCTCATCGAGCTCGCCAGGATCGGGATTGGGGTCGTGGTCGTCGGGGTCGTCTTCCACGAAAGGCCAATCAGGATGTGCGTAGCGCAGTTTCTCTCCGTTTGGAAAGAATTCGCGCTGCGCCTCTCCGAGCTGGCGGTTCAGTTCCCTGACCAGGGGGTTGGACGGTACCTCATGGTCATAGAATTTGGACTCTATGTCATCCATAAGGAATACGACACTCGTAATGAAGTCGTCCTCGGTTGTGCTAGCAATCGCCACCCATTTAAGGATGAGATAGGCGTAGCGGTCGTAGTCAATCATGGTCCCCTCCTAGGGTTGGCCTGTGGGCCTTGTGGATGATCGTAACTGACAACATTATGCCTTGTTTGGCAAGTCTAGTCAAAAACTAGGGTTACAAAAGACCAAAATACCCTTGTTTTACAAGCGTATTCTAAAGGTAGTCAAAATACTTGACCAAAAGGGGCGTTTGGCATATCCTGTAGCTATGGAGCAACCCAACGCCGACCTGGCCAAAAACCTAGAGCAAATAGGCCTCTCCCCCAAGGAGGCCCAGGTCTACCTGGCTCTTTTGGGCCTTGAGAGCTCTACCGCCTACGAGATAGCCCAGCACTGTGAGGTTAAAAAGCCCACCGTATACGTAATTTTGGAGGATTTGCGCCAAAAAGGGCTTGTTTTAAAGGTCCCCCACCCCCGCAAGGCCATATTTGCCGCCCGGGACTTGGGCGAGTACCTGCTAGAGCAAAGAGGCAAGCTCAACGCCGTGCAGTCTATGATGCCGCGCCTTATGAGCTTGGGCGGCAAAAACAAGCCTAAAGTGTACTTTTACAGCGGGATGAGGGGCTTTACCGAGGCGATGAACTATAAGTTTGACTCTATGCGCGGCAAAACCTACTACTCGTTTTATGGCAACTCTAAGGACGCAGACCGCCGGGTGGTAGAGCTTTTTAACCGCTGGACCCCAGAGGCGGTAGCCTCGGACATCTCCTTTAGGATAATTATGCCTAAGACGCAGGTTTTGACAGACGACTACCCCGAGCTCCAGAGCTTAAACGAGACAAAAGACCATGTAGAGATAAAATACATGTCCGAGTACGAGCAGGAGAGCAATCTCTCTATAGAGATAGCCGAGACGTTTGTGCGTATAGACGACTCCAAGCATGTAACAGCGACAATAATAGACGACCTGGCCACGGCGCAGGCCATGCGGCATATCTTTGACATTGTCTGGCACAAGGGCGTATAGTGCCCGGCGAAGAGTTCTAGCTATAGGAGGGCCGCATGGCCATATCTAAAGTCTTTGCCGTTTGCCTTGGCGATGCAGCTTCAATTAGCAAAGGGCAATTGCTCGAGGAGTATTTGAAGTACCACCCCCACTTCAGGTTGTGGTTTTTCAAGCCCGAGCCGGGCAAGCAGAATCTCGAGAATATGGCTCTGCGCTTGGCCCGCATAGCCAAGGACGCCGACATACTTATCGCTGTGCAGGGATCGACGCACCCAATAGAAGGAGTGCCGGCCGACGAGGTGCATATGTACATCAAGGGCTATGAAAGGAGTCACTTTGTCGAGTTTTATCCGACGGAAGGGAGCAATCCTCCCCACAAGGAACTCGCAAAGGACCTCGCCTTGCTGTCGTTTGCACGGTTGCATATGCGCATGCAGTGACACGCTGAGCGCCGCCCGGTCTGGGCGGCGCTTTTTTTGACACTTTTTGATATTTTGTCTATCCCCGGCCACTGTATTGCACCGTTTTATGAGGGGGGTATACTAGCGGCGCAGGGCAAACTTCCATTTATTAGCCTTACTTAAGCATATTCTAGGTATGAATAAGCAAGATATCGCGGAAAAAGTGCATGGTGTCCTTGGGACAACCAAGGCAGATGCCGAGCGCGCTGTCGAGACAATGATTGATGCAATCGTTGCCGAGCTCAAGCGCGGCGGCGAGGTCTCGGTAGCCGGTCTTGGTATCTTTAAGACCAAGATGCGCGCTGCCCGCCAGGCACGCAACCCGCGCACGGGTGCAACTGTGCAGGTACCCGCCATGCGCGTCCCCAAGTTCCAGCCTGCAAAGGCACTGAAGGAAGCAGTTAAGTAGTATCCTCTCGAAAGAAAAGGCCCCGAGCAATCGGGGCTTTTTCTTTTACTTATTCATCTCACTCAGCGGGAGGCGGACCTCAAAGGAGCCGGCCGCGTAGGCTGCCACCTGGTAGGGCGGGATGAGTATAAGGAGGTCTCCGTCGTCGAGAGCAAAGTTCTTAAAGTTTTCCTCCTTGGCGGCCAAGCCCTCGGCAAATATAGAGCCCGTAACATCTGCGCCCTCGTCGCCTTCTGGCAATGAGGCGGCCAGCCGCTGTTTAAGTTGTGCAGTTATATCCTGCGACACCAATAGCGAGAGCTCCTCAAGCCAGTTGGGGTTTTTGCTTAGCACATCACCCAGCGAGAGCTGCGTGCCATCCTGACCAAACGTATAGGTGAGGTAGAAGGTGTTGGGGTGCGCACCCAGCGTGTCTGCGTACACCTGATACACATAGGAGATGGTGGAGGTAGAGGTATAGCGCCTGTACTCCATGTCGAGTGCGTACTTACGCTCGCCATTTAGCCCCTGTATCCGCGCGTCCTCTGCAGTAAGGAGGTCGAGATTGCTGTCGTTTTTAAACTTGGCGATCTCCCCCGCCAGCCCCTGTTCTATGGTGGTGCGCACGCGGGCGTCTGCCGCAGCCTCTAACCCCGTGTTGGCCGGGTAGTCGGCCACGATGCGGTAGTAGGGCTTGTCCTCTGAGTATTGATAGTCACCATTGGTGCTCAGTGTGCCGCCCAAAATGTCGCTCTTGTCTCCTGCCACAGGCGTTGGCGCTGAGGTAAACGAGGCAATGCCGGCAAAAATAAGCCCGAGGACAATCAAAACACAGAGGACAGACAGTATTTGTTTGGTAGACATGGGCGTAGTATACAATAATGAGGTTTTAAAGAGTAAAACCTACTAGCGGGACTAGTTTAATGGTAGAACATCAGTTTTCCAAACTGAGAGCGGGAGTTCGATTCTCCCGTCCCGCACTAGATAGCACTCCACCGGGCAAAGATGCCGGCGGGGAGTAGGCGCTCGCCCTGCTCCTCTGCTATTGCCAAGTCGCCGTACTCTATACGGCCGCCAAATTTTTTATTTATACTCTCGAGGTTATAGGCAAACGCCAGGGGCGAGTAGCCCGCAGCATAGCCGTTTACAAGCACAAACAGCGGGCTGTCGCTCAAAAGCTGCTCGCACAGCCCCATAAGCTCTACAAAGTGCTCGTCAAACTTCCACAGCTCGCCATCTGGCCCGTGGCCAAAGGCAGGCGGGTCCATCACTATGGCGTCGTACCTGCTCCCACGCTTTATCTCGCGGCGCAAGTATACGAGCACATCCTCCACTATCCAGCGTATAGGGGCTCCCGCTAGCCCATTAGCCTCGGCATTCTCGCGTGCCCAGGCTACTGCAGTCTTAGAGGCATCTACATGGGTCACCTCGGCCCCCGCTTTGGCAACGGCCAAGGTGTAGCCGCCTGTATAGCCAAAGAGATTGAGCACTTTAGGGGCAGCCGCAAGGTTCGACCTTGCGGAAATTTGCCGCATAGCCCACTCCCAACCCGGTACATGCTCGGGGAATACGCCTACATGCTTAAAAGATGTGGGCTTCACTATCATCTTGAGCCCGCCAAGCTCTATCTGCCAGCCTTGAGGCATATTGCCTGTCCACTTTCCTTCCTCGCCCTGGCGAACATAGTAGCCATCGGCAGACGACCACTCGCCTTCCCTGCCCTTAGGCCATAGAGCCTGCGGGTCCGGCCGGGCGACCACCTGGTCGCCAAAGCGCTCGAGCTTAGCCTCGCCCCCAGAGTCTATAAGGGCGTACCCGCCCTGTGCCTTGGTAATTAAAGTTATTCTGTCCATACTCTTGTGGTCGGGGTGCCCAGAATCGAACTGGGCCATCTTGCTCCCAAAGCAAGCGTACTACCGATATACGACACCCCGTATAGTTATTTCTACTGTGTCCTTTATGTCCTTTATCAAGGACATCCTTGGAACACGCTTACAATATCATGTTTTCTAGGATTTCCACCCTAGCCCGACGGGTTATAAAGTCTAGATATACACAGGCCACGTCTATCTGCCAGTCGGTCGTCTGGGCGACCTTATGGTCTATAAGATAGGTCTGTATAGCCCTATGGAGCCGCTTGAGCTTAGCCGGATGGACGTTATCCTCTGGCCTATAGGCAGTTACACGTGAATCCCCTACCCCACTATCCCCTCTAGACGTATCACGTGAAACTGTCTTCACTTCCACAAAATAAAGCTTTGACTCCTTTTTAGCCACAATATCTATCTCGCCCCAAGGTTTGAGGTAATTACGCTCAAGGACGCTAAATCCCCTGCCCTTTAGGTATTCACAGGCTACTTCCTCCCCCGTATCTCCTATAGTCCTCTTGGCTGTTTTCATGTGAAATGTTTCATAAGAAACGTATATAGGCCCTAAAAGCCGTCTTTTATGTCCCCATGTCCCCAAGTTTATCCACAGATATCCCCAGAAAGGTTGAAGGATAAGGGTTTCTAATGCCCTAGGGCTAGCTGTCGTTTTAAAGTCCTTGTGGGATAAGGATTTTACTAACCATACTGCGGCTATGCCTAGGATGCCTAGGCATAGCCGCACGTCGTCACAACTATGTAAAAGCTAGCTTTTACTAGCTTGCTGCTAGTGCGGTTAGGGAGAATCGAACTCCCGTCTCGTCCTTGGCAAGGACGCGTTCTACCACTAAACCATAACCGCTTCGTGAACGACTATAGCATGGATTTCCTGCTAAGATAAAGCCGTGCGCGCTCGTAGCTCAATGGATAGAGTACTTGGCTTCGAACCAAGGGGTTGGGGGTTCGAGTCCCTCCGAGCGCACCAGAAGATATTACATGGAAATTAAACCAAGCCAAATACCCCCAGAAGTCCTGGCTGTTATAGAGACACTCAAGAGGGAAGGGCACGAGGCCTATATTGTAGGCGGCTGTGTACGTGACCTCTTGCTGGGCCGCAAACCCAAAGATTGGGACGTAACCACCAACGCCACACCCGAAGATATCCAAAATTTGTTTGAGGAAACCTACTACACCAACGAATTTGGCACTGTAGGGGTCGTAAACGCCTCTGTGAGCGACGAAAGCCTTAAAGTCGTGGAAGTGACCCCGTACAGACTAGAGGGCCGCTACAGCGATTCTAGACGGCCTGACAACGTGGTGTTTAGCCAGAGTCTTGTCGATGACCTTAAGCGCCGCGACTTTACCATCAACGCATTGGCCTACGACCCCGCACAAGGGAAGTTGGTTGACCTTTATGACGGTGTAAGAGACATCGAGGGTAAGCTCCTGCGCGCAGTGGGCGAGCCCAAGGCACGCTTTGAGGAGGACGCCCTGCGTTTGCTGAGGGCTATCCGCATATCGGCGGAACTCGGCTTTGCCATAGAGGGCCACACCCTGGCCGCTATAGGCGAAACTGCCTCTAAGCTCGAGATGATCTCTAAGGAGCGCGTCCAGGCTGAGTTCGTGCGTATACTCAACTCGGGGAAGCCCATGGACGCCCTTATACTCTGCCACAAGTTGGGGTTACTCAAGTACATCGCCCCAGAGCTCGAGGAGGGGATTGGTATCGAGCAGAACCAGGCCCACAGCTTTGACGTATGGGAGCACAACCTGCGCTCCTTGCAGCACGCTGCCGACAAAGGGTGGCCTTTTAGCGTACGTATTGCGGCCCTGTTCCACGACGTGGGCAAGCCCAAAACCCGCCGCCGCGACGAGGCAAGGGGGGATTGGACCTTCCACGGCCACGACGTGGTGGGCGCCCGCATGACCCGCAAAATTCTGGAGAACCTCAAGTTTTCACGAGAAACGGTAGACAACACCGCCAACCTGGTGCGCTGGCACATGTTTTTTAGCGACCCGGACAAGATAACGCTCTCGGCGGTGCGCCGGATTATCCGCAATGTGGGCCCCGAGCACATCGAGGAGCTCATCAACCTGCGGATCTGCGACCGCATAGGCACCGGCAGGCCCAAGGAACAACCCTTTAGGCTGCGCAAGTATCAAGCCATGATTGAGGAGGCCTTAAGAGACCCTATAAGCGTCTCGATGCTCAAGATCGATGGCGCCAAACTCATGGAGATGGGGCACAAGCCGGGCCCGAAATTTAGCTGGGTACTGCACGCACTCCTTGAGGAGGTTCTAGACGACCCTAAGCGCAACGTGGCAGAGTATTTAGAGGGTAGGGCAGGGGAGTTGTTTGCCCTGCCGGATGAGGAGTTGCGCAAGCTAGGAGAGGAAGGCAAAGAGAAAAAGGACGAGGCCGAGCAGGCAGAGATAAAGGACATCCACAAAAAACATTTTGTATAGCAGATACTGTCCCAAATAAGTGTTTATCCACAACGTTGTCCTTTACATTGTCTTTTATAACCGTAGTATTCATATCAGACATAACGTACTTACTGCTTAACAAAAACTCTCCCAGTTTTTAAAGCCCTAAGAACGAGTTCTTTATACATCGTTGAAACAAGGTCTCTTGCCCTGTAGACCGCTATTCAACAACAGGAATCTGCAGGTTCCTGGAGCCATTTCACGACACCTCTTTGAGGCGAGGATGCAAATCCTTCAACCTTCTAAAAGTGGATTCAAACATCCGTTTGGTCTCACTTAATCGACCGAGGAAAAACGGTTAAGAACAAGAGATGCCATGAGATACCGGCTCAAAAACAAGCCACCGCGACGGGATAAATAACAACTCCACCCCAGACCGGTGGCTTTTGTATTTCTAAAATAGATCTTATTTAAGCTCTATAGTGACGGGGCCGGGATCGGAGCGCCGCCACTCTAGACGCATAATAATGGTTAGTCTCTGATTTCTATCGTCACCGGGCAATGATCGCTTCCCATGACGTCGGCCAAAATTTTGGCGGATTTTATCTTTTTGGCGAGTGCTTTGGAGACAAACCAGTAGTCTATGCGCCAGCCCACGTTCCTCTCACGGGATAGGGCGAAGTGGCTCCACCACGTGTAGTGGCCATTGCCTTTGGTAAACAATCTAAACGTGTCCACAAACCCGGCTGCAATCATATTGTCGATGCCGGAGCGCTCCTCCTTAGTAAAGCCCTTCTTGCCCTCGTTTGGCTTGGGGTTGGCGAGATCGTCCGCGGTATGCGCCACGTTTAAGTCGCCGCAAAACACCACGGGCTTCTCCACATCTAACCGTTTCATATACTCCAAAAAGGCCGGGTCCCACTGCTTATGCCGCAAGGGGATGCGCGAGAGGTCGTCCTTGCTGTTGGGGGTGTAGACCGTTACAACCCAAAAATCCTCCAACTCAAGCGCAATAACGCGGCCCTCGCGGTTAGGGTCACCATAAGAGTCGTTATGGAGCTTGTACTTTTTACATAGGTCCTCGGGCAAGCCGTGCACCTCGTCTAATACCTCTATGTCTTTTTTTACAAAAATGGCGGTGCCGGAATAGCCCTTCTTTTCCGCGCTGTTCCAAAACTCCTCGTACTGTGGCAGATCAATCTGTGCCTGGCCGCGCTCGGCCTTGGTCTCTTGCAGACACAAGACATCGGGCTTTTCTTTTTTAACAAACTCCCCAAACGTGCCCTTTTTTACCACGGCGCGTATTCCGTTTACATTCCAACTAATCAGCTTCATGGGGCAATGATACCAAATAGCGCCTAAGGGTTTACAGAGCACAAAGGCATGGTAGAGTCGGGGCGGGAAACCTCCCAAGCTCCAAAAAGGGACACATACGATGAGGAAAGCTCTTTTGTTTGCTGCGGCGGTGGCTATAGCCACCGTGAGCATCCCGAGCGATGCCGATGCACAGTATCGCCGACACGGGGTCCACCGCGGACACGGGCATCACTACCACGCGCCGCCCCGCACGACACACCGCCACTACCACTATGGTCGCCGGTACAGCCCGCCGCCGCGCTACTATTACTACTCGCCGCCGTGTAGGCTTGTTGTCAACGGCGTCTGCGTCCGCAGATAGCCGCCACAACTTGCCCGAGCCGCCCCTATAATCTGGGGCGGCTTCTACGTTGTGCCCCACCAGATAAGCAAGGCGGGGACCACAAGCCACAGGAGACCCTTGATAGTAAAAAATAAAAACGCCCCCACGCCCGCATACTTAAGCCACTTCTTCTTGTTTTTACTATCGTCGCTGTCCATGGAATTTTTTGTGGACCTCTCTTAAATGCTTGTCTGTCACATGGGTGTACACCTGGGTTGTGGCAATGTTTTGGTGGCCTAAGAGTGCCTGCACGCTGCGCAGGTCTGCGCCACTCTCAAGCAGGTCGGTGGCAAAGGAGTGGCGAATGACGTGCGGGGTTACCTTGCGCGTTATGCCTGCCTTGGTGGCATAGTGCTTAATCATGCGCTCTACCGAGCGCGGCGTGAGCCGCAGGTCTTTGGCGTTTTTACTATTTTTGCCCATCTGCACAAACAGTGCGTCGTCTACATCGCCGCGCTTGTCCAAGTATTTCTTAATAGCGTCCTTGGCGGCAGGGGAGAGGAACACCACCCGCACCTTCTCGCCTTTGCCGCGCACGCTAAACTCGTCGCGGCTTAAGTCGAGGTCGCGGCTAAGGGAGCACAGCTCGGAGACACGCAAGCCCGTACTAAACAGGAGCTCCATAATAGCTTTGTCACGCAGCGCCGTGAGCAGGGCAGCGGGGGATTTACTCTGTGTGGGCTGGCTGGGGCCTGCCATAAGCCTCTCGAGCTCGCTACTAGAGATTAGGTCTAAGTCGCGCTGACCCACCTTGGCGAGCTCTATTCTCTCCGGGTTAAGGCTCTCAATATCGCGCTTACGCAGGAATTTGAGGAACGCGCGCAGGCTAATCATGTAGTAGTTAATGGTCTTGAGCTTCATAGTCCCGCTTATACCCGGTTGGCGGTTAAGGTGGATACGAAACTCTCTAATAGCCTGCTCGGTCACTTTGGCAGGGGAGGAGATACCCGTGTGGGCTAAAAAACGGCTCAAATAGCGGTCATAGTTCTCGACCGTCTTTATTGAGCGCCCCTTCTCAATCTCCAGATACTCCAAAAACTGGGATTTGAGGTCCTTTAGATCGGTTGCCATAGCCTTATTATATGTCGCAAAATATTTTAGGGTGCCTACCCAGGCAGGCTAGGGAGCCCTTGCAAAAAACAAGCGCCTGTGCTATGGTTATTGACACAGGGCCCAATTGAGGTTTAAACAACCAGAGACTCTGTTTATATACATCATGCTTACCAAGCAGAAAAAGGCAAAAACTATCAAGGAGACCGCCGTCCATGACAAGGACACGGGCTCTCCTGAGGTGCAGGTTGCACTCCTTTCTAAAAAGATCGACGAGCTTACGTCGCATTTGCGCAAGCACACTAAGGACAAGCACTCCCGCCGCGGCCTCTTGCAGATGGTTGCAGACCGCCGTACTCATTTGAAGTACCTCGAGGGCAAGAACAAGAAGCGCTACAGCGCTCTTATCAAGAAGCTCGGTCTCAAGAAGTAAACTTTTTGCCGCGTCTCTGCGCGGTTCATGAAATATCCCAATCTCTGGGGTGTATACTTTATTAGTAGTTCGATTATTTTTTAAGTTTTCGCATAGAACAGGCGCGGGTTGGCATATTGTTTGCCTCTCACACCTGGGCTAGAGCGACCACAACCATGGAGCTTTGCTCCAAATCAAAATTGTATGGCTGTAATTAAACACAAAAGCCAGCGTGTCGGCGTATTTATTGACACGCAAAACCTCTACCACAGCGCCAAAAATCTTTATAAAGCAAAGGTCAACTTTGGCCAGGTAGTAAAAGAGGCTGTCGCGGGCCGTACCCTTATCAGGGCTCTGGCCTACGTTATCCGCACCGAGAGCGAGGAGGAAAAGGGCTTCTTTGAGGCGCTTAACAAGCTCGGCATCGAGACAAGGGTTAAGGACATCCGCGTCTTTGCCGGGGGTGCCAAGAAGGCCGACTGGGACCTGGGCACCGTTATAGACGTGGTTGCCATGGCGCAGAAGCTCGACACTATCATCTTGGCCACCGGTGATGGCGACTTTGTACCGCTTGTGGAGTACCTTAAGTACGCACACGGCTGCCAGGTCGAGGTTATCGCCTTTGGCAAATCGTCCTCGGGCCAGCTACGCGAGGCTGCAGACGACTTTATCGACATGTGTGACGACCCGCGCAACTTCCTTATCGGCTATCGCGGGGGGAGCAAGTGGATACCGGGCTTTGGCTCGGCCGGTCAGGACCGCAACAGCGGCAGGGTTAACGCAGACACAAGCCCCGACACCACCGAGGCGCCCCCGCAAGAGTTCCCCGATGGGGAGGACCCGGCTATCAAGATGAGCGGGGAGGAGTAAAAATTTAATACCAATTAATTGAGAAGCCTGGCCTTTCTTTACGAAGGCAGGCTTTTTCAGTTTTATAGACAGAAAGCTGTACAATAGTTGCATTAAAAATAGCGCTATGGTATAGTATGTTTAGCTCAGTTCTATCGGTTCGCTCAGGCGAACCAACGAGGCCCCATGTGCAGCGTTCCCATTACGCCCCCTAGCTGCACACCCCACCGCCTGCCAGTCTCCCCACTGGCAGGCGGTTTTATTTTTCTATAAAGCTTGTTACCCTTTAGGTAGTTCGATTACAAAATAATTCAGAAGCGGGCGGATAGGTAGGCCAATAAGCCCCGGGCTTATGACCTAAAATCTGCGCGCTTCGCATATCGACATGCAAAGCAAAAGCTATACGCTTGAGATAGGGGGTAAGACACTCAGTGCAGAGTTTAGTGACCTGGCAGAGCAGGCACAGGGCTCAGTTATCATGCGCTACGGCGACACGGCCGTGCTCGCCACCGCTGTCATGTCTCACCGCACACGCGATGACATCGATTATTTCCCGCTCACAGTCGACTTTGAGGAGCGTTACTACGCGGCGGGTGCAATTTTGGGCAGCCAGTACATGCGCCGCGAGGGGAGACCCTCCGAGAACGCAATACTTAGCGGCCGCATTGTAGACCGCACTATACGCCCGCTTTTTTCATCACATATACGAAACGAAGTGCAGGTTGTGGTAACCGTGCTTGCTTTGGGTGAGGACGACCCGCAACACCTCGCGGTTAATGCGGCGTCGCTGGCGCTCGCGACATCTCCTATACCGTGGGGCGGGCCAGTGGCCGCGGTGCGCATTGGCAGCAACCTGGCTATCAACCCGACGTACAAAGAGCGCGAGAGCATGGACCTCGATATTTTGGCGTGCGGCAAAGACGGCACCATAAACATGATAGAGGTGGGCTCCAAAGAAGTGGGGGAGGACACGATAGCGGCAGGCTTTGCCAAGGCCGTGGAGGAGCACAACAAGATTTTGGCGTGGCAAAAGGAGATCATTAAGGAAATAGGCAAGGAAAAGAAGGTGGTGGAGAAGCTGGCTTTGCCGCAGGCTCTCACCGATCTCTACCAGGCAGAGTTCGCAAACAAGATGACCGCGGCAGTATTTTGCGGCGCACCGAGCAAAGACGCCATACACGAGCTACAGGACGCATGGATGACACGGATAGCGGAGGTTGAGGAACTCAAGGAGATGAAGGGTATCGCCAAGCGCTTTTTGGAGGACAAGGTAGACGAGGAGATCCACCGCGGCGCCATTGAGGACAATAAGCGCGCAGACTCTCGCCGCTTTGATGAAGTGCGCCCCCTGTTTGCCAAGGCGGGCGGGGTCTCGAGCATGCTGCATGGCTCGGGTATCTTTTATCGCGGGGGCACGCACGTGTTTACGGCGCTTACCCTGGGCGGCCCCGGCGAGCAGCTCATTGTCGACTCGATGGAGAAGCACGACACCAAGCAGCGCTTTATGCATCATTACAACTTCCCGCCGTACTCCAGCGGCGAGACAGGCCGCATAGGTGGTGTTAACCGCCGCGCAGTGGGCCACGGCGCTCTGGCGCAAAAGGCGCTCGAGGCGGTGTTGCCGACTCATGAGCAGTTCCCCTACACCATACGCCTGGTGTCGGAGTGCCTCGCCTCCAACGGCTCTACCTCTATGGGCTCGGCATGTGCCTCGACACTCGCACTTATGGACGGCGGTGTACCTATCAAGGCTCCGGTAGCAGGTATCGCGATGGGGGTCATGACACACGGCGGTGAGCACCGCGTGCTCACAGACATCCAGGGGCCAGAGGACGAGTTTGGCGGGATGGACTTTAAAGTGGCGGGCACACGCGAGGGCGTGACCGCCATACAGCTCGATATTAAACTCGACGGCATCCCGGTTGATATTTTGGTCGAGGCCCTGGCAGCTGCCAAGAAGGCCCGCTACCACATACTCGACGTGATTGAGGCAGCACTCGCGGCACCGCGCCCAGCAATAAGCCCGCGCGCACCTGAGATACTCTCGCTTAAGGTCAAGCCAGACCAGATTGGCCTTGTGATAGGCGCAGGAGGCAAGACTATTAACGGTATCCGCGAGGTCACGGGGGTCGCGGACATTACCATTGAGGACGACGGCTCGGTATTTATTACCGGCCGCGGCGGCTCTGCACAGACCGCCAAGGCCATGATCGAGGCACTGGTTAAGGAGTACAAGCCCGGCGAGGTGTACGACGGCGAGGTAACGCGGCTTATGGACTTTGGCGCGTTTGTGCGCGTCGGGCCCGGCAAAGACGCCGAAGGCTTGGTGCACGTAAGCGAGGTTGCGCCGTTTAGAATCAACAAGATATCTGATGCCGTAGCAGTGGGGGATAAAGTGCGCGTTATGATAAAAGAGATAGACGACAAAGGCCGTATCAATCTCTCTATCAAGATGGCAGACCCGGAGTTTGCCATCAAGAAGGGCCTTACTCCATCATCCAATGCCTCCTCAGACTCCAGACCCCCACGCCGCCCCGACCCCACCTCCTAAGCCGGTCCCTCCGGCGCCCGTGCCCGCACCTGCACCGGCTGTGCCTCAGGTACCCACGCCGCCCGCGCCACAACCCCAAGGCGGCGCATCAAGCCATGTTGATTTAGGCAAAATCATGCTCCCTAAAAAGGAGACCCCCGGGCAAACTACCCAAAGCGCACAGCGCGTAAATGCGGGACTCCTGTTTGAGCAGGAGCAGCAGGCATCCCTCACTCAGGAGCCTAAGGCCGCGCCGGCACCGGCAGTACCGACTCCTGCTCCCAAAAAAGAACAGCCACTGGTCAAGCCATTGCAGACCTATAAGGGCGACATTGAGAGCCTGGTGGGCCAAAACCAGGTCTCCGTTGTTTCTATAGCAGCGGCAGAGGCAGAGCGCCGCGGCGCAGAGCCGCTCAACCCCGAGCAGAAATCGCCCGGCGAGGAGACAGGCCCCAGTTGGGTTAGGCAGGCCGCTATCATAGGCGCCAGCGTTGTGCTCCTGGGGGGCGCGCTTGGTGTCGGCGCCTACATATATATCCGTATGCAGCCGGTACCTCTGGCGCAGCAGCAGCCGGCTCCATTTGCGGCAGTAGACGAGACAAGTACTGTTGAGATGCGCCCTGGCATGACGCGAGCCGAGCTCATGCAGACACTTGTTAACGCAAAAAATGACATCACCCTCTCGCTTGGGCTGGTGGGCAGGCTTTTGGTGGCAAAACCAGGGCCAGCCAACGACGGCACCATGACCGAGGTGGGTGCTCCCGAGTTTTTGCAGACACTTGCACCCTCTATACCGGCCGAGCTGGTGCGCACGCTCGAGCCGCGCATGCTGCTTGGGGTACACAGCTTTGATGAGAATCAGGCCTTTGTGCTACTCAAGACAGATTCCTACGATGTAGCCTACCGCGGCATGCTGGCGTGGGAGGCAACCATGCGGGGCGACCTCTCGCCCCTGTTTGTACGCACGCCGCCGGTGCGCCCCCGCGCAGTCCCGCCACCATCTGCACCGGCAGCAAGCTCCACCGCAACTTCAACCGCAAGTACGACTCCTGCGGTGCCTGAACCTGTGTTGCCGGCCACATTCTTTGCTGGCAATTTTATAGACCAGATTGTGGAGAATCATGACGCGCGCGTGGTGCTAAACCAAGACGGCGATGTCCTGCTGTTGTGGACCTTCTTGGACCGCTCCACCATTGTTGTTACGACCAACCCCCAGACCCTGCGCGAGCTCATATCGCGCGTGTCGCAGGCAAGTATCCTGACCCTGCCCGCGGGCAACTAGCACCATAGGATGGGTACGGTATACTGTGCCCATGGACACAGAGAATTTTATAATAAAGCTCAAAGAGGAGCAGGATTTGCTTATCAAGCAGCTTGGCGATATTGCGGTAGAGAATGACAACGGCACGTGGAGCGTTAAGGCGCCGGAGATGGATGTTATGAGCCCTATAGCCGAGCCCAACGAGGCTGCAGACAAACTTGAGGAGATAGACGAGCGCGAGGAGGAGGTAGTAACCCTGGGTGCCCGCCTGAGCGAGGTACGCCGCGCACTCCAGTCTTTTGATGAGGGGACCTACGGTATCTGCGAGGTATGCCAAAAGCACATTGAGGAGGAACGCCTGGAGGCCAACCCGGCCGCCCGCACCTGTGTTGAGCACATGTAAAGAAAAAGCCCCGGCATTCGCCGGGGCTTTTTTGTTAGCGACCAAAGGAGCGGTAGGACATGTAGTCCGAAGCAGGGGCGTGCCTGCGAGAAAACGCGGTGCGCTCATGCGTCGTGCGCGCAATACCGGAGTGGGGTCTGTTGTAGCCAAAAGACTGAGCGGCGCCATAGAGCAGTAATGCCACAACAAGAGCCGACCCATAAAACAGTGCTGACTTCATTACACGTCCTCATATGTACTGGATAACTTAGACGACCGTACCACAATGGGTGTCAATACACAAAAAGCTATGCAGCCGCTTGTTGCTCTGGTAAGGTGGATGCGCTATGCAATACGCCAAAGTACACGGCGCACAAACCTCGCTCCTTTCTCCGTACATCGTTTCTATCGAGACAGACCTATCGCGGGGGCTCCACAGCTTTACGGTTGTCGGCCTCCCCGACAAGGCTGTCGAGGAGGCGCGCGACCGCGTCTCTGCAGCAATCAAGCACTCGGGGTTTGAAAGCCCAAAACAACGCAACCAAAAAATAGTCGTCTCGCTCTCACCGGCAGATCTAAAAAAAGAGGGGCCGATGTTTGACCTGCCTATGGCGCTCTCCTACCTTTTGGCAGCAGGGGACATACGCTTTAACCCCGAGCCGTATCTATTTGTGGGCGAGCTGTCTCTAGATGGCGCGCTACAACCGGTGCGCGGCGTGTTGCCTCTTGTGGCAGAAGCCAAGAGGCGCGGCAAGCAGGCAGTGTTTGTACCCAAGGCCAACCAAAAAGAAGCAGCACTTGTCGGCGGCATCGGGGTATACGGTGCAGACTCCCTGATGGAGGTTGTAGACTTCTTAAACGAGAAAAAGACATTTGAGGCAAAGCACCGCAAGGCCCGCAGCACACTTGCACGCACAGAACAGACAAAGCTCACGCCAGACTTTGGCGAGGCACAGTTTGCCTTTGAGGACATACGCGGGCAGGAGTCGGCCAAGCGCGCCGCTATTATTGCGGCCGCAGGCGGGCACAACCTGGGGCTCTCGGGCCCGCCAGGCACGGGCAAGACCATGCTCGCGCGTGCGCTCGCCTCTATTTTGCCGCCGCTTAACTTTGAGGACATGCTCGAGGTCAATGGCATACACTCTGTGGCCGGCACATTGCGTGCGGGCATCATGACTGTACCGCCGTTTCGCTCACCGCATCACACCTCGAGCTATGTCTCGATTGTGGGCGGCGGCGCCACACCGCGCCCGGGGGAGGCAACCTTGGCGCATAAGGGCGTGCTCTTTCTGGACGAGTTCCCGGAGTTTGAGAGGCGCGTTATCGAGGCGCTGCGCCAGCCCATGGAGGACAGGGTGATAAGCGTTGCGCGCGCCAAGGGCACGGCGCAGTTTCCGGCGCGCTTTACGCTCGTTGCCGCGATGAACCCGTGCCCGTGCGGCAATTATGGGCATCCGGAAATTGCCTGCACCTGCAGCCCATTTGCGCTTGAGAAATATAAAAAGAAAATATCGGGGCCCATTGCCGACCGCATAGACCTCTGGTGCACGATGGGACCTATCGAGCTTGGCGAGTTGGGCAAAAGAAAAAAGGAGGGGACAGAGACACGCGTTGCGCGCGAAAAGGTACTTAAAGCCCGCGCCGCACAAAAGGGCCGGTTTATCCACACTAAAAACCCTGGCAAAACAAACAGCGAACTTAGCCCGCGCGAGATAGACGAACTTATCCCGCTCACCGCGAGCGTGCGCTCAACGCTCGAGAAAGCTGCGACGCGTTTGGCGCTCTCTCCGCGCGCATACCACCGCGTGATAAAAGTTGCGCGCACAATAGCCGACCTCGACGACTCTCCAGACATCAACGACTCGCACATTTTGGAAGCCCTGCAATACCGCGAACGCAAGAACTAATTTGTGTACCGCAAATTTTATAAAGGCTGTATGATGCCGGCATATGGCCACGCCGCATTTTGGGGAGTCTCTAAAATTTCTTAAGAAAGATATTCATCTGGGTAGTTTTGTTATAAAACACGGCCCCATTGTGCACCGGCGCAAACACGCCGGCCACGCGTTTCAATCGCTTGCCGAGGCCATCATATTTCAGCAACTCTCGGGCAAGGCGGCCGCTACCATTTTAAAAAGGTTTAAGTCCTTGTGGCCGGGCAAAACATTCCCAACCCCCGACGATGCTTTGAAAGTTAAAACAGACAAGCTGCGCTCGGTCGGTTTGTCCGGGCAAAAGTCTGCCTACATCAAAGACCTTGCAGCCAAGTTTAAGGACGGCACAATAAACCCCAGGCTTTTTAGCAACATGAGCGACGCAGAGATTATCGAGCACGTGGTGAGAGTCAAGGGTATTGGCGAGTGGACCGCGCAGATGTTTTTGATGTTTACACTGCACAGGCCCGATGTGTTGCCCACAGGCGACCTTGGCATACAAAAGGGATTTCAAAGGCTGTTTCACTTGCGCTCACGCCCAAGCCCTGAGCGTATGGAGAAACTCGCACGTGCCTGGGCAGGGCATCGCACACTGGCGTGCATGTATCTGTGGCGCCTCGCAGACGGGGAGGGAGACGAGTGGTGATTTGTGTATCGGGAGAGTTACACAAGTCCTTATTTTGCAACGTTTTTTAGCGTGTTTCACAGGCGGGTATCTGGTAGGATAGCCATATATGCAAATCTTTAGGTGGGCGGTCATAGCGGTAGTATTGGTCTTTGCCATCATTGGCGCTGCGTTTGTCGGGGTGTACTTTGCCATGCAGTATGGCCTCCTCAATGTGCGCGGCTCTATCGCCGAGCGCAACGAGTTTTTTGGCACAGCATCCTCCTCGCAAAAAACTCCCTGCATTGATGCAGAGCAAAAGGCGTGTGCCTGGAACAAGACTCCGGAGTGGGAGGTGGTAAAGGGAGGGCTACAGAAAGACGCCGGGCTTATACATCGCGTCGCGATGGAGACGGGGGTTTCCGCACGCATGATCGCGACCGTGATCGTGCCGGAGCAGACCAGGTTTTTTACATCAAACCGCGAGGTGTTTAAGCGCTACTTTGAGCCTCTTAAAATTTTAGGCTCGCTGTCACAATTCTCGCTCGGCGTATCGGGCATCAAAGAAGAGACCGCAGACAAGATTGAGCAGTATGCAAACAACCCGGAGTCGCCGTTTTATCCGGGCGATGGGTTGAGCGCTCTGATTGCATACCCCGATGGGGTCGACCACGACAGCGAACTCTTTAACCGCCTGACCGACGCCAAGGACCATTACTACTCGCTGCTCTACACCGCGCTCTATATAAAAGAAATCGAGATGCAGTGGAAGCGCGCCGGGTTTGATATCTCCAAAAATCCTGAGGCAGTGGCGACGTTGTTTAATATCGGGTTTCAATCATCAAACCCCAACGCCAACCCGCGCGCCGCGGGCGCAGCGATTGAGACGGGCGGCAACACCTATGTGTATGGCGAGCTGGCCGCACTCTTCTACAACTCGGACGAGCTGACGGACGTGTTCCCTAAATAGCCGAACAAATTTGTTTTTCTCCTCTACGAAAAACTCCGGCATGAGCCGGAGTTTTTACTTGGCGAATGGGTTGGCGGCGCCGCGTACCTCAAAGTGCAGGTGGTTGCCTGTCGACTTTCCCGTGTTGCCCACCGCGCCAATCTGCTGGCCCTTTTCAACCGTGGCACCGGTGGTGGTCATGACGCGGCTCATGTGTGCGTACAGAGTTTGCGTGCCGTTCTGGTGCTGTACTACTACATAGTTGCCGTAGCCGCCGTTGTATCCGCCGTTGCTGAGCGCAACCACAACGGTGCCACCTGCCGACGCGTAGATGGGCGTACCGTTTGGCGCACCAATGTCGATGCCGTTGTAGCCGTGCACACCCTGGGTGATAACACCGCCCGCGACCGGCCATCCGTAGTAGCCCGAGATCGCCGGACCTCCCGCTGCAACTGTCGCACCAGCGCCGGTACCGGCACCTGGTTTTTTAGCGGCGACAAGCGGCTTGGCTGCGGGTGCCGATGCAAGCGTGCCGTTGGGTATCAAAATCTTGTCGCCCGCCTTGAGCGCGCCGGAGATATCATTGTGCTCAAGAATCTCAGACTCCTGTGCGTTATACTTTTTAGCCAGCGAGGCAATGGTCTCCCCGGTCTTTGCTGTGTGGTACACGCCACTTACCGGCAGGATAACGAGCGTCTGACCCTCGTGGATAGTGCCTGTTGTGAGATCGTTGGCCCACTTGATGGTGTTTACCGACACATCAAACATATCCGCGATTGTGGAGAGGTTGTCTCCCGCACGCACAACATAGACGCTCACCGCAGATGCCGGGGCCTTGGCCTCTATGTCGACTGCCGTGCCCGAGGGCCCGTCTTGGGGTACCAGGGCAGAGTCATCTACAACACGCACATCACCGCCACCAACAGAGGGGTTGGGGTCGAGGTTGGTGGCCGGAGCCAAAAGGCGCAGCGTTTGTGAGTTTTGGGGCTGAGCTGCGGCACTTGCCTGAGGAGTAATCCTCTGAAGCAGGGCAGACAAAAAGCCAGCCGAGGCAACGGTAGGCACAAGGAGACCCCAGGACGAGCCTGCCGTCAGGAGTACATATACTGAAATCCTTTTAAACTTCTCCATAAGGGGTGCCGGACCCTTGGGGGAAGGTATGGGGGTGTGTGATGCCAAAGCGGGTGTACCGTTTTCTCCCTCTGCTGCGCTAAAAAATGGCTCTATTGAGCCATGCTTTAGCTCCTCTAGCGGTACATACTAAACTGTAGCAAGCATGAATTGTGCGTCAACAAGCAAAAATGAACTAGACCTTGTTTTTGGGGTAAAAATCATGAAAATCTCTAGGAAATAAAGGCTTTTTGGGGTACTTTAGGTAGATGAACCCGCATGCTGGATTAAACACTGCACAACAGGATGCGACTAAATCAATACATGGACCACTGTTGGTGCTGGCTGGGGCCGGCGCAGGCAAGACCAAGGTCATTGCCCACCGGATTTTGGAGATTGTAAGGCAGGGGGCGGCCCCGCAAGAGGTTCTGGCTATCACCTTTACCAACAAAGCGGCGGGGGAAATGCGCGAGAGGGTGGTCGGGCTCCTCAAAGAGCACGGTCATGGGGGCTCCGGAGCGCCATTTGTATCCACCTTTCACTCCCTGGGACTCTCTATTATTAAGGAGCATGCCAAGCTCCTCGGGTACAGGCGCGCGCCGGCTATATATGACCGGGCCGACTGCTTGAGCGAGATTAAGGCAGCGCTCAAGGCCATAGGCGAGGTTGAGTTTGAGCCCCGGATGGTCCTGGGGGCAATCTCGCGCGCCAAAGGCGACGGCCTTACACTCGGGGCCTACAGCGAGCGGGCGAGCAACTTTAGAGAGCGAGCTATTGCAACCGCCTGGAACCTCTACGAGCAGGCGCTAAAAAAGGATGGCGCTGTAGACTTTGACGACCTTTTGCTTAAGGCGGTCGAACTGCTCACACAACACCCAGAGATCCGCGCTGCCTACCACAAGCGCTGGCGCTATGTACATATAGATGAGTATCAGGACACCAATATTATCCAGGACCGCTTGGCCGACTTGTTGGTAGGGCCGGAGCGCAACATCTGTGTGGTGGGCGACCCCGACCAGACCATTTATGGATGGCGCGGTGCCAAGATAGAAAATATTTTGCACTTTGAGCGAAAATATAAAGACGCGAAGGTAGTGACCTTGGAGGAAAACTACCGCTCGAGCAAAAATATTTTGGACGCGGCAAATAATCTTATTGCCAACAACCCAAACCGCCCCGAAAAAAACCTCAGCACATCGCGCGGACCGGGAGAGCAGCTCTCCTTATATATGGCAGGAGACGGGGGAGACGAGGCACTGTTTGTGGCACGAAAAATTGGCGAGCTCAGAGACGAGGGGGTATCGTGCGAGAACATTGCGGTGCTGTACCGCGCCAACTTCCAGTCGCGCGCCATAGAGGAGAAGTTGCTCGACAACTCTATCCCGTATCAAGTGCTTGGCACGCGCTTTTTTGAGCGCAAGGAAGTTAAGGATGTGTTGTCATTTATACGCGCCGCTACCAGTGAGACTCCGGCCGACCTGGGCCGCGTTATAGACACCATGCCGGGTATGGGCAAGGTGACCAAGCTCAAGATTTTGTCGGGCCAAGAGTCGGCGCTGCCGGCCAAAATGCGTGAGCGTGTGTCTGGTATGCGTGCTCTGCTTAAAAAAATACAGACAAGCACGGACACCATGCCGCCATCGCAGCTGGTGCGGATGGCGGTCGTTGATAGTGGGATTGAAAAGACTCTCAAAGAGGACAAACTCGAGGGCGGCGAGCGCCTGGAGAACCTGGCCGAGCTGGTCTCCTTGGCATCGCGCTACGACAAACTCCCGCCGCCGCAGGGATTGGAGATGTTTTTGGAGAGCGCCGCACTTGCGAGCGACCAGGACGAGATTAAAGATACCGAGAGTAAAGTGCGTCTTATGACCGTGCACGCGGCCAAGGGGCTCGAGTACGCATATGTGTTTATTGTGGGGCTTGAGGAAGGGCTCTTCCCGTACTCACGCGAGGATGATGCAAAAAACAGCATCGAGGAGGAGCGCCGGCTTATGTATGTCGCCCTTACCCGTGCCAAGAAAAAGCTCTATCTCTCATTTGCTATGATGCGCACGGTGTTTGGCAACCTCGACATGCGCCAAGCCTCGTCATTTTTGGAGGAATTGCCGGGTGGGCTTATACTCGCCGAGACCCCGGAGCGGCTGGGCAAAACAATATACTTAGACTGATGCTTAAGAAGAAATCACTCGGGCAGCATTTTCTGAATAATAAGAGCCACCTTAACGCGGTGGCTGATGCTGCGGATATCAAAGCGGGGGAGACCGTGATAGAGATTGGCCCGGGCGAGGGCGCGCTTACAGCGGTGCTCCTGGAGAGGGGAGCCAGCGTGATAGCACTGGAGAAAGACGCGCGGCTTATAGATGTGCTCAAGGAAAAATTTAGGGGCCAGGACTTTGAGGTCATAGAGGGCGATGCGCTGGATTTCGATACAGAAGGGCACCTTCTGCATGCAGAAGGTGCCCTTCTGTCATACAAAGTGGTGGGTAATGTGCCGTACTACATTACCGGTGCTTTGTTTAAAAAGTTTTTAAGCGGCACAAAGCAACCCTCTACACTCGTATTTTTAGTGCAAAAGGAGGTCGCTGAGCGCATCGCCAAAGAAAAGAAAGAGTCCATACTCTCGCTGTCTGTTAAAGCGTACGGGCATCCGAAGTATATAAAGACAGTCCCGGCGGGAGCGTTTGTACCGCCGCCCAAGGTAGACTCGGCCATACTTCTTGTCTCTGATATCTCCCGCAAAAACTTTAAAAACAAAAAACACGAGGAGACCTTTTTCGAGCTCATTAAAAAAGCATTCGGCCAGAAGCGCAAAATGCTGCGCGCCACGATAGGTATTGACTCGAGCAAAAGGCCAGAAGACCTCTCACTCAGTGAGTGGCTCAAACTTTCTTTATAACGGCGTAAGTGAGGAGCCGGTTATGGGTGTGATAAGCCCGCGGCTCGGTATCGGTACACACGCAGTGCCTACATATATCCAGCACGATGGAGTAATAGGCTCGTAAATTCCCTTAGTGGCGATCGCTGGCAGAGGGAGGTTGTGCCAATTAAATGCCTCGGTACCAAACACATAGTCGAGTGTAAGGTTGGTAGTGATATGCACCTGCGGCAGGAAAACAAACATCTGGGTTACCACTGGCGTACAGGTACACACAGGTATGACTGTTGCAACATAACCTCCAAACGGCAACCCGAGCGCCGCCTGCGCAGTCTCGCCCACAAAGAATGTGCTGATGGTTGAGAGCGAGGTCTTAAAGAACGCCATAACCGGACCGCCCGCCTCTGCCTGCTTCTTTTTAAAGAATTCCTGCTCCTGCTCATAAAATTTGTCCAGTGTCTTTTGGGCGTCCGGAGTAATTTTGCGGATCTCCTTCTCAACTGCCGCGATCATGTCCTGAGATTCGCCGCGGTCCTTGAGACCCTTCTTTACATCTGCGATATACATTTCTATACGCTCATCCAAAGACGGCATCTTAAACGCAGACGACACAGAGGTATCTACCTGAGCTACTGGGGCAGATGGACTGCTGGCAGTGGGGGTGTAGGAGGCCACTGAGGAGGAGGCCCCACCCACCGTGGCCGCAGACACCTTCTCCAGCTGGGCGCGGGTGGCCGGGCCCACAAAGCCGGTAGGAGCGGTCAGGCCGCCGGGAGCCAGAACCTCTTGAAAGTACTTGGCTTGGAACTTTTTAACCGCCTCAAAGGTCTTTGCACCAAAGTACGTCGTCTCCTGGCCCGGAGAGCCGGCGCCAGTCTCGGCAACTTTGGTGTCTGCGGAGGCATTGAGCACCTGCTGGAGCGTTATCACATCAAAACCGGAGTCACCCATGCGCAGGTTGGTGCCAAAGGTGTAGGCAACCGCAGCAAAGGGTGCCATGAGAGCGCCTATCATGAGTGCTACACGAGCAACAAGAGATACCTTCTGCATACTTTCATTATATACTTGATGGCAATGAGCCCGCGCCATTACCTGCCGTCAACACAGTTTTTGGTCATTGTGGCGTCTCTTGTAATCTCGGGTTCGGCAGTTGCGGGGGCGCAGTACTTTGTCTCATCCAAAGACACATCGGGCACGCTTACAGCACGCGACACACAGACAGCAGATAGTGGGTGGGAGCAGTCCTTAACCGACATACAGGCACAAAGTGGGATTAACCTACCCGACGCCCCAGACCCAAACGCAGTCCAAAACCTGCTGGCGCAGGCCCAGAGTAACAATCTCACCGACAGCATAGGGAGGGGCATTTTGGTGCGCATCACGACGGCGGGGGTACAGGGGTTAGGAGACGATATACCCACTCAAGACGGCATTATCTCGGCAGCAAGCCAGCAGATTAACGCTTCATCCAAGCAGGCAGCCAGCACCCCCGTGGTACAGGTAGAGGCAACCTCTGACACTATGCGCGCTTTTGGAAACGCGGTCATGGCTGTCATGACCAGGCACCCCAAAGCCAGCTTTAATGAGACTGTTGGAATACTCGCCAAGGCAACAGACACCCGCGACCCAAAGCCCCTGGCCGACTTAGCCGCGATAGGGCAGGAGTATAAGGTTTTGGCAGACGAGCTGTCCTTGATACCCACCCCAAAAACCATCGCTCCGCTATATCAGCGCGCGGTCTCTAACATGAATACGATAAGCACCCTATACGGGGAGCTGGGCACGGTGGTAAGTGACCCAGTGCGCGGGCTTGCCGCACTGCAGCAATACCAGCAACTTGTGTCAGAAACGAGCGGCGTGTTCACAAATATGGCTCAGATGCTCAAGAATGGCGGTATACTTTTTAGTAAGGACGAGCCGGGAAGCGCGTGGGAGCTTTTCCTGTCCGCATCCTAAACGCCCGTACTTATTGTCATGCCCAGGAAGATACTTTTTATAATCATCGGCGCACTGCTCTTCCTGGCCCTGTTAGCGCTCCTGTGGCTTTGGTTTATAAACCGCACACCCGACACCGAACCGGGTTCTCCAAGCGGTTTTGGCACTTCAAGTGACCGCGGCACCGGCACAAACACCGCCGGCACAGGAGGCAACACAGAGGGCTCGCTAAACCAAGAGGCAGCGGCCGACTACAACGTTACGCAGACCCCAGACGGCTACCTTATTAGTACGGCAGGAGGGTTGGGCGCCATAGCGCCGGGTACCTACCAGGTTAAAAAGGGGGGCGCCATAGTAGGAACCTATAAGCTCGACTCAAACGGTGTAGGCAAGTACAACCTGACCGGCGGCAACCTGCCGTCTGGGACATATACCTTTACGCCTTTTGTGTTGGGTAACACGGGCATAGGCGGGTCTATAAACACAGGTGGTGGCATCGATACTGGAGGAGGCATACCGCCTGGCGGCGCGATTGATACCGGCGGAGGTATTACTACCCCGGACACAAATGGGGACAACACCACACCCCCGGAGGGAGCACTCTCAGGTGCATGGGTAGGCAGCAGCATATCCCAGCGTATATTTAGCCCAAGCGATATAGCAGAGATAACCAACCCGGGTACTGTGGGCGGCACTCCGCTTATATCGACCACCCCGCAACCGGCAAGCGTAAACTCTTCGGGGCTCATTATCGGCGCTACTGCCGCAGCATGTTTGGCACAATGGGTGGCAAACCAGGTTGCGGGCTCGGTTGCGTTTCTTGACCCGGTTATCGCAACAAGCCTCTTTACCGATGTGCCGTCTCTCGACAAATCTGCGGCAAAACAGCGCACCTCACAGAGCGTCATCACCTGCATTGTCAAAACAATCGCGCAGGCTGCGATCGACCAGATCACCCGCAGTATTGTCGGATGGATTAACTCCGGCTTTAACGGACAGCCTTCGTTTGTCACCAACTTTAACCAATACTTTGCCAACGTGGCCGACCAGGCGGCGGGGGAGTTTATCAAGGGCTCGGCGCTCTCGTTTTTGTGTTCGCCATTTTCGGCACAGATAAAAATCGCGATCGCGCAGAGTTATGCCAACCGCAACTCCGCGGCCTCCTGTTCGCTCACCAAGGTAACAAACAACGTTAACGGGTTTTTGCGCGGAGCATGGAGCAACGGCGGGTGGGGCAGCATGCTGCAGATGACCACGATGCCGGTTAATAACCGCTACGGCGCCTACGCCTACGGCGAGATAAGCCTTAAGGGCTACACCGCCAATGCGCAAAATGTGGCAAATCGCAACATAAGTCCGGGAGGGTTCATTGCTGTGCAAAAATGCAAAGATAGTCCACTTAACATTGCTATGGGTCCAGGACAGGGCACTGCCCCAAAAAACTGTGAGACCACGACTCCGGGCCAAGTTGTGCAAGACTCGCTCAAAACCAGCTTTGACTCATCTATCAACCAGTTGCAGGTGGCACAAAACATCAATGAGATTATCAGTGCGCTTGTAAACCAGCTCATACTCAAATCGCTCTATGGCGGTTTGGCCAATGCAAACACCGGTGTGACGAACCCGCTTGCGCCGGCAGTAGACCAGGCTGCAAGCGCACAGGCCCAGGCTCTGCTCACGAGCCTGCAGGCAAGCGCCACGGCGGCGGTACAGTTTGCCACCGTCAAGCAGGGGAGCGCGAGTGATATACAACAGGTGCAAAACAGCTTTAATACTGCATTTAACTGCTGGGAGACCGCCGCGACATCTACCGCACTCTCGGCCGACCTCAGGGCAACAGCCTCACAAAATGCCGCGGCGGCAGACGCACAGATTGATCAGCTCCAGACACGGGTTGAGCTGTATAACGGCGATATTACTCGCGCCAACACCTCGCTCTCTGTCATACAAAACCTGCAGTCGCAGGTGATGTTTGCCGCAACACCGGAGGATGTGCAAGCTGCAACCATTGCTGTACAAGCCGCAACACCATCTCTTATCGGAGCAGCTGATGTAACAACCGCTCAGCAGGATCGCACTGCACTCCAAACACAGCTGACCGCAACCAACAGCCAAGCCCAGGCGAGCCTTAGCCAATGCAGAGCGTTTGGAGCATAACCACCTTGAACCCGACCACTTTAAAACTCAAAAAAATATTTAGGGGCGCCGCACGCGGGGTCTCTGCTGTGTTGTTGTTTACGGTGGTTTGCTCAATATTTCTGCAAGCACCGTCTGTTCCAGTTGCTTACGCACAAGGAGTACCACCCCCCGCTGCGACTATATCTGATGCATCTGTCAGATCACTCAACGATCTGTATAGGATCCATGGTGTCAGTGCTACGTGTGTTGCAACCCCCTCCACCTGCTCTGCGGCAGACACAAACATACTCACGACCAAGTTTGGCTTTGGTCCTGCGTGCATGTATGGAGCTACAAACCCAGAGGCGTGTACAGCCCAAGAGGCCCAGGCAAAATCAAGCGTACTAGGAGCGGTGGCTCGTGTGGCAAATCTCGCCACCAGTCTGGGTAGCAATGCAACAAACCAACTGGCCAACACTCCACAGGGCCAGGCCGCACTTACCGCTGCAACACAGGCAACAGCTAAAGCTGGGGCAGGGTCACCCCCACAAGGGTTGGGCTGCGGCATAAGCACCAACTTTGACGCGGGGGTATGTATCTCAAACATTGTCTACGTGTTTACGGTGGGGCTGGGCTCGGGGCTCGCCTATGTGGGCGGGTTTATGTTTGACATCACGGTGGCGCTCTCTCTAAACAGTGCTGCGTATGCGCTCGACTTCCTCTCGGCCGGCTGGACCACGGCGCGCGATCTCGCCAACATGGCCTTCATCCTCATTTTGGTCTACATCGCGTTTACCATTATGTTTAGGGCGGAGACAGCGCGCACCATGCAGATGTTGGCGTTGGTTATCTTTATTGCGCTGATCATCAACTTCAGCTTCTTCTTTACGCGTCTGGTGATAGACGTGGGCAACATACTGGCGGTACAGTTTTATAACTCGATAAGCGCGCCCAGCATGGCGGGTACCTTTGCCACCACCAACAGCAACACGGGTACACTTGCCGGTATAGCCACGGGCGCGGCAAACAGCCTTGGTTCGCAGGACGTGTTTAAAAACACCAAGGACCTGACCGCCAGCATCATGCAGGCGCTCAATATCCAGGAGTTGTTTAATGACAACAACTTTAAGAAGTTTGCCCAGGACTCAAGCTTTGGATCAAAGTTCATCATCCTCTCGTTCCTCTATATCGCCATTGGCGCCTGCTACTTTATCTTGGCGGCCATGTTTTTTGCCGTGGGCGTCAAGTTTTTGGTGCGCATCGTGGTGCTTTGGTTCTTGATCATCGCCTCGCCACTGGCGTTTGTGGCCAAGGCTATACCGGGACGCCCCAATGTCTCGGGGCTGTATGACCAGTGGCAACACGAGCTTGTTTCGCACGCTTTTTACCCGGCATTCTTCCTGTTTATCTTCTTCTTTATATCGACGATTATGTCGAGCCTCGGCAGCGGCACCGGCATCCTGGGCGGTCTTGCCTCGGACCTCAGCAAACTTGCGGCCAACGACCAGTTGGGAGGGTTTATCTTTATCGCCAGCTCGGTTGCCAACGTGGGCATCCGCCTGGGCTTTGTGGTCGCTATGCTCTACATAGCTCTCAAAGCATCGGAGCAGATGGGTGTTCGCGGCGCTCAGTTTGCAAACAAGGTCACTACGTACGCCTTTGGACAGACAGGCAAACTCGCATCTGCCCCAATCGGCTTTTTGGGTAGGAATACTGTGGGTAGGTATGTTGGAGCCCCATTGGCTAATACGGCCAAGAAGTTTGAAAACAGGGCCCTCCTGAGCAACAGTAGGATTGCCCGTGCCGGATGGAAAGGACTTGCCACGTCTACTGGCGTAACCGGCAATAAGTTGGGTAAGGCAACATATGACCCACGCAACGCCCCCGGCGCAAGCGTACTTAAAAAAGCGGTAGAGAAGGTCACTGGCCCAACAGTCAATGTTGGCAAACCTGCCGAGGGAGGCTTTATGGCACAAGCCAAAGCACGCGCTGACAGGATCAAACAGGAACAAGCGGCACGTTCAGCTCTACTGCGTGATGGAGAGACTAAGGAGCTTGTTAAACAATTGGCAGACAAGTCTCAGCGCCACGATGCCCTAGAAGCAAAAGAAAAAATAGCGCCTCTTAACCCTGCTGAAGTACAGGAGAAGCAAACTCTTAAGACAGACATCAGCAGGATGGCGAATACTCTAAATAGTCTTGGAAAACGTGAGATCGAGAGTGTAAAGGCCGATGATATACAAAAAGTTCTCAAGCACGCAAAAGAGGGGGTAGTAAAGAAAGTGGAGGACAGCGACAAATTTAACGAAAAAGAGAAAGCAGAGGTCCGTGAAAAGCATACGGAACAGATGTCTATCAAGGAGCAGGTAACAAACCAGAAAAAACTTGAAGACCTTGGCAAGAAGAGCCTCGATAATTCTCAGGAAATTATAAAAGAGTTGAGGCATGTACAAGAAATATTGCAGAAGAATGGCGGTATGTCTGCAAGCTCATTCAAAAATCTGTCGAGGGCAACAACAGCAGGTAATACTGTGTCCCCAACAGTATTAGATGATGCACATAAAGAACTGCGAAATCAGTTTATCGTTGTTAATACACGCCTTAAGGATGCAATAAAGAACAAAGATGACGCCAAGAAGTTTGAAGCAGAAATCAGCAGGGATAATATTCTTAAAGCTCAGGATCATATAAAGAAACTTAAAGAACACGTAAAGGATATACCTGCCAATATGGGCGGAGCTCCAAATACTCAAGAATTCTTAGTGGCATAATGTAAACATATGGCGCGAAAAACATATTCTGATGAAGAGATACAAAAGCGCATTGATCAGTTGTCTGAGGAAGCAGCTGACTTTCTCTACAGCCCCGATATGGGGGTTTTGGTAAAGCATATTTCAGACGCCCACAAGCTGCATATAGACCAAATGTCGCTCCTGGAGGCTGAAGTGGGGGAGCTTATGCTCGGTCTCACTGAGCCCATGGAATTTGTTCCGAATCTTATGGACACACTCCATATAGACAAAGAAACCGCTGACGCTGTTGCAAAAGACGTAAATGATCAACTCATGCAAAAAATGAGAGGCCTTATGGGGGCACCGAGCGCTCAAACAGAATCATCTATCGTGATGCCTTCATCTAAGCCTATTGAGACTCCGCCTGCTCCTGTTGCTATACGTACTCCAGCTCCGGCAGCACCTATTGTGCCTCCTGTGGCACAAACTCCGGCTGTGGCGCCTAAACCTGCTCTAGACTTGCATGCCGCAGACGCCATGCTCTCCCAAAAACAGGTGAGTACCTCCGCAAGCGCCACCGTGCCTCCACCAGCAGCGCCCGCAGCCGCACCGGCGCCCGCAAAACCCGCACCAAGCCCAGCACAACCGCAAAACTATAAAGCAGACCCGTATCGAGAACCTGTTGAATAAGCGAGGAGCGAATAGGCTGTATAATTACAGCACATGGCTCAGTACCAAGTACCCCAATTTATCGAGGTTGAGGACAAGATCTTCGGACCTCTGACCATCAAGCAGTTTGTCTACCTCGCCGGGGCAGGGGGGCTCGCGCTTATCTGCTTTACCTTGCTACCACTCTTCCTTGCATTGCCGCTTGGCGGCTTGGCTGTCGCTATCGGAGCGGCGTTTGCGTTTTATCAGGTCAACGGCAGGCCGCTTATTGTCGCGGCAGAGCACGGGTTTAGCTACCTCTTGGGCCACAAGCTCTACCTCTGGAAGCAGCGCCAGGCCCCAAACACCCCGGTTGTCGTAACAAAAGAGGCGACAGCCACTCCGGGCGTTATATCGGTCCCCAGGCTTAGCCAAAGCAGGCTCAAAGACCTGTCGTGGTCACTTAATATCAAAGACCAGGAACCGCCTCAAGAAGAGGCCAACACGCCGCGCGGCCTGCAACTATAACCATGGCATCTACCACCGCATCACAAGCCAAAGCAACACAGGAGTTCGTACCTATACGGGAGGTACGCAACGGCATCGTGATACTCAAAGACGGGTCACTGCGCGCACTCCTTATGGCCTCGTCCATTAACCTGGCACTGAAGTCTCAGGATGAGCAGCAGGCTATCATTGGGCAGTTTCAAAATTTTCTGAACTCGCTGGAGTTTACGGCGCAGTTTTTTGTCCAGAGCCGCGACCTCGACATCCGCCCCTACATCGCACTCCTTGAGGACCGCTACCAAAAGGAGCTTGACGACCTTATGCGTATCCAGATACGCGAGTATATAGCGTTTATCAAGGACTTTACCGAACGCGCAAACATCATGAGTAAGAACTTCTTTATCGTGGTGCCTTACGACCCGTCACTCGCGGCCCGCGGCGGGGGACTGAGCTCTATACTCCCGGGCTCCGGAGCAACCGGCGCCACCATGACAGACGAGCAGTTCGAGCAGTACCGCACACAGCTTGAGCAGCGCGTCTCAGTCATCGAGCAGGGGTTGGTGCGCACAGGCGTGCGCATTGTGCAGTTGGGCACCGAGGAGGTCATTGAGCTCTTCTACAAGCTCTTTAATCCGGGCGAGCTTGAAAAGCCTCTCCAGGTACAGCAGCTTAAGCAGTAGTATACGCATATGGCACTCCTCGACTTCCTTACATCCAAAAAGTCTCCCGCAAGCGCACCGGTGGCGCCGATTTTGCCCCAAGAGATTTACAAGCAGGGCGTGCTTGAGCTCCAGGATGTTATCGCGCCGTCGGCGCTCAAGATAACGCCGCGCGAGATTAACCTGGGCGACAAGATAGCGCGCACATTCTTTGTCATGTCGTATCCGCGTATCCTCACAGACTCGTGGTTTTCGCCCATCATAAACCTCGACCGTGTGCTCGACATATCGGTATTTATCCACCCGATAGACTCGGCAGACATACTCAAAAAGTTCCAAAAGAAGGTAGCCGAGGTCCAGAGCCAGATTATGGCAAGAGAGGAGAAGGGGCTCGTGCGCGACCCGGTGCTCGATACCGCCTACCGCGATCTTGAGGACCTGCGCGACCAGCTGCAGCAGGCCCAGGAAAAGCTCTTTGATGTGGGCGTCTATATAACCATTTATGGCGCCTCGGTAGAGGAGCTTGATAAAGCCGAGAGCGAGATTAAGTCCATGCTCGAGTCGAGGCTTGTGTATGTAAAACCGGCGCTCTTCCAGCAGGAGCAGGGATTCCGCTCTGTGCTGCCGTTGGGCCACGATGAGCTCAGCGTGCTCTCCAAACTCAACTCCTCCCCGCTGTCCTCCATATTCCCGTTTGTGTCCTTTGACCTTACCTCTGACAAAGGCATTCTCTACGGCGTGAACCGACACAATGCCTCTTTGGTGCTGTTTGACCGCTTTTCGCTTGAGAACTACAACTCGGTGGTGTTTGCCAAGTCGGGCTCCGGCAAAAGCTACGCCACCAAGCTCGAGATTTTGCGCACGCTCATGTTTGATACGGAGGTTATTGTGATAGATCCGGAGCGCGAGTACGAGTTTCTGAGTCAGGCTGTGGGTGGGCGCTACTTTAATATCTCCCTTAACTCCGAGCACCACATAAACCCGTTTGACCTGGCGCCGCCGCGCGAGGATGAGTCGTCGGCCGATGTGCTGCGCTCCAACATCGTGGCGCTTGTGGGGATGTTCCGCATTATGCTCGGGGGGCTGTCCCCGGAGGAGGATGCCATTATAGACAAGGCTATTACCGAGACCTACGCGCTTAAGGATATAACCATAGACTCAAACTTTGCCGAGATTGAGCCGCCGCTCCTGTCGGACTTCGAGCTGGTGCTCTCGGGCATGCAGGGCTCGGAGTCATTGGTGCAGCGCTTAAGCAAGTACACCAAGGGTACCTGGGCCGGGTTTATCAACCAACCGACCAACGTCGACCTTAACAAAAAGTTTGTCGTGTTCTCGGTGCGCGACATGGAGGACGACCTCAAGCCCGTGGCGATGTACCTCATTACGCACTATATATGGAATGCGGTGCGCAAAACCCTCAAAAAGCGCCTACTGGTCATAGACGAGGCCTGGTGGATGATGAAAAGCGAGGACACGGCCTCCTTCCTCTACGGCATGGCCAAGCGCGGCCGCAAGTACTACCTGGGGCTTGCGACCATTACCCAGGACGTGGATGACTTCCTCAAGTCGCCCTACGGATTGCCCATGATAACCAACTCCTCCATCCAGCTCTTGCTCAAGCAGTCGCCCACCACCATAGACACGCTGCAAAAGACCTTTAACCTCTCAGAAGAGGAAAAATACCTGCTACTGGAGTCGGATGTGGGGGAGGGGATATTCTTTGCGGGCCTCAAGCACGTGGCTATTAAGGTGATAGCCTCATACACCGAGGACCAGATTATCACCTCCGACCCGTCTCAGGTGTTGGCATTGCGCAAGCAGCGCGCAGAAGCGGCGGTACAATAGGAGTACATGAACGTGACGCTGCGGATATTCGCGGGTTTTATAGACCTCCTGCAATTTGTCTTTTTTGTGGTGTTTTTGGCGTTCCAGGTTATGACGCCATACGGAGGGGCGGCTATCGGTGGAGTTGCGGGCGCGTATGTTTGCTGGAGCATGTCGGATGGTATCGTAAACGGTATTGTAAACGGAGCGGCATGCGCGTTGGGTATAGGAGCAGTGGGAGGTATAGTGAGCGCGATTGCAACCCCCGTTGGCATGGCCATAGACGTGGCCATAAGCGCCACGTTTGGCACACTGCTTTTGTTGTGTATGTGGGTGACGGGGCGTTTTTACCTCATGCCTGTTGCTTTGGGGTTTTCGGGCGAGCTCCTGCCGGGCATTAACGCGTTTGTGCCGGGGTGGAGCCTGCTTGTGCACCGCTGTATACAGCAGCACAAGCTACAGGAGCAGGGCGTGGGCAGGGTTGGGCGCACCATAAGCCTGCTTGGCAGTATGGGGAGTGTAGTCCCTGGCGCCGCAGTTGCTACAAAGGCGCTTAAGCCCGCTCTTGCTGTGGCAGGCATGGCACAGAGGGCTATAGCACCCAGAGACTCGCTAACACGCACGCCGCTTAAAAACTTTGACGGCATCAAGGCCTCGAACGACAACGCCCTAAGAAACACCTATGCTAAAGCTGCGTAACCTCACACTGCTTATCGCGTTTTTGATGCCAACGTTGGCCTATGCGCAGTTTTTGCCTGAGCCTATCCAATACATTATCTCTCCTGAGGTACCGGGGCCCGGCGAGCAGGTAACCATCGAGGCACAGGGTGTTGGAGCGTTTTTGGGTGATGCCAAGATCACCTGGCAGGAGGGTGGCAAAACTGTAAGCACGGGTGTGGGCGCACGCACCTACAGCTTTATTGCGGGCGGTGTCGGGAGCGTCACCACCATTAAGGTAGACATCGTGTCGCAAACAAACGGCTCGTTTACAAAAACGTTTGTATTCAGACCCTCTACCGTCAACCTGGTCTGGGAGGCAAACACATCGGCTCCGCCGCTCTACGCCGGCAAAACCCTCTACTCCGGAGGCTCGCAGCTAAAGGTGGTCGCATTCCCCAACGTGGTCATAAACGGCTCGCGTGTGGCCCCAGAGAGCCTCTCCTACCAGTGGACACGCGTCGACCAGGCATTGCCGGCTCAGTCCGGGCAGGGGCGCTATGTTCTTGATATTGATGGCGACCAATTACAGCCTAGCGAGGATATTGGGGTAAAAGTCTACTTTGGTGCGGCGCTTGTGGCACAAGGCGGCATATCGGTGCCCGCAGTGGCGCCCGCAGTGCGCCTGTACGAGCGCGACGCACTGCGCGGCACGCTCACCGACGCGGCCCTGCCCTCGGGCATCTCTCTTACCAAAAGGGAGATAACCATAGCGGCGCAGCCATACTTTTTTGCCAGGACGGCGGCCGAGAGCGGGGCACTTTCATACGCGTGGAATTTGGACGGCAATGAGATAGTGGGCCCCGACTCTGCACGCGGCCTACTGACACTCAGGCAAACCGGCAGCGGGGCGGGTGAGGCGCAGCTTGCTGTAGACATACAAAACAGCATGGACGACCAGCTGGTACAGGCAGCCAACACGCTGCTTGTCATACTCTTTGGCGGCTCAGCATCCGGCACATCACTCTTTGGCCTATGAAACACCTACTCCTCTTAAGTATCGCAGTATGTCTCTTTGCGGGCCCGCTCATGGTGGCTCACGCGCAGACCGCGGGGTTTGTGACACCCTCAAACGGTAAAAACCCCAACGTTTTTTGTGCCAATGACGGCAAAGGCTCAAGCTCCTGCACCTATGTGCCGCTCGAGCCCCTGCCGTTTTTGCCAAACAAGTATGGGCCCGAGAGCGGATCTATAGGCACATTTATAGGGCAGGGATTTAAGCTCATAATCGGTGCGGGTGCCGTGATAGCCGTTGCCATCATTGTGCTGGGTGCATTGACATACATGTTCTCTGACGTTGCAGGCAATAAAAAAGATGCGCTTGCACGCATCCGCAACGGCATGTGGGGCATAGTCATACTGCTCTCGTCCTACCTTATCCTCTATACGATAAACCCGGATCTTGTGACCTTTAACCTAAAACTTACTCCGCTAAACAACTACAACACGACCCCGGGTTCTAGCTCTGGTGGAACGAGGGTCATTGTAACCAACCCAAGCGGCGTAAATATATACAACGGCCCGGATGCATATGAGCAACGCGCAGCCGAAGAGGCTAAATGCCCAAGCCCCAAGTCTTTGCACGCAACCGGCAGAAATACAGACTCGCGGGGGGAATATGTAACCTATACCTGCATGTAATATATGCAAAACCTTAACCTAAGACTTGTGGCGGAGATAATCGGAGGAG
This sequence comes from uncultured Candidatus Saccharibacteria bacterium, assembly GCA_964566795.1. Lineage (GTDB taxonomy): Bacteria > Patescibacteriota > Minisyncoccia > Phycocordibacterales > SBAW01 > GWA1-54-10. The sequence goes on from CAZMIU010000001.1 coordinate 518,115, forward strand.
CGCTTTTTGTGCTGCTTGTCATCTGGTTCTTTTTCCTGCGCACGCCGGGGCTCGAGCCTACAGACACCGCGGCCCAACAAACATTTGGGACAGGGGATGAGCGCACCCAAGTTTCTCCCACCGCAAGCACAGGCAACGACGGCGCCGGGGTGCTTGAGTCTCCCGTGTCCCAACAGAGGGTATTTAAAATATCCGATGGGCCAGTCGCGGGTGCCACGTTTATGCAGGAGGCCCGACCCACAACAACGGTTGCGCGCTTTGTTATGCAGCAAAACGGCCACGTGCTTGACCTGGCGATAGACAGCCCGGGCTCGGTTGCGCGTGCCATTTCAAACACGACTATCCCAGGCGCAAAAGAAGTGGTCTGGGAGATAGCGAAGGACAACGCGCGCCAAGTTGCACAGGGCGCCATACTGCGCTACATAGACCAAACCATTATCAAGAGCGTGTTGCTTTTGTTCCCCCAGTCTGCAACCACAACAAGCGTAGCCGCGGTGCGTATCCAGTTTCTGCCGGACAACATTCTCTCGCTTGCCGCATCCCCCGATGGCGCCTCTGTTGTATACCTGGTTGCAACCGCAGCAGGCTCTGACGGCTACGTGGCGCGCGCGGACGGCACCAACCCAAAGAAGCTCTTCTCGCTGCCACTCACACAGATGACCGTGCAGTGGCCATCGGTGGGCACTATACTTGCCACGACCAAAGCCGCCACAGGCGTACCTGGGATGGCATTCTCAATCAGTGCGGCATCGGGCGCTGTCTCTCCCATACTGTATGCCTCCGGTATTACCACTACAGCCGACTTTGGGTTTAATCAGGTGGTGTACCAAAGCGCCAACGGAGCAACAAGGTTTACATATGCCCACAACACCAAGACCAACCTCGACCGGTCGCTCTCGTTTGACCCAATGCCCGACAAGTGTATCTGGAGCCGCCTGCAGACAAGCACCATGTTCTGCGCAGTACCGCTGACCTATATTGTCCCGGAGTATAACGACCTGTGGTACCAGGGAGCCGACTCAGCCGCGGACTCTATCGTGTCCTACAACCTCATTACCGGCAAAAATACCGTACTCGCCACACCGGGCGCAGAGGATGGCGGCACAGCCGCAGACATAGCACACATGGCACTATCAGCAGACGAAAAGTATCTCCTGTTTGTAAAGAAAGGGGACAGAAGCCTGTGGGGCGTGCGTTTAGCACGATAGAAAGGGTGGGGTTGTGGGGAATAGCTACAACCTATTTCCTAATCCCTACAACCTAAATTTTAAGACTATGTGGCGAAACTTACCCTCGCCTGCCGACTCTGTTTTTATCTCCGGATCATCATGGAACAGCTCGTGCACCACCAGGCGCTCGTAGGGCGAAAGGGGAGGCATCTCTACATCGTGCTTAAAAAGGCGGGCGCGGGAAGCCAGCATGCGTGCCTGCTCTCGCACACGCTCCATTTTACTCTCGTGCTGGCCGTTTATATCAATTAAAAACGCCGCCGCGTCTTCTCCGTGGGTGCGCTCTACCATGCGCTTGGCTATGGTGTTTAGTGCGCGCACCACCTCGCCATCCTGGTTTGAGAGTGCCGGGTCATCGCTTTGTATGGCAACGAGTGTGCGGTGCCCCGAGGTTACGCTGACAGCGTGTACTGTCACGCCAAGCTTGTCCAATAAATCCTTTATGAAGGCTTGTAGCAAGGTTGGCTCCATGGACCAACTATAAACCACCGCCTGCCTCAAAAACAGTGGACGGGGGCGTTTTTTAGTTTTCCTTTTTGCCCTGGTGGGTCAAAATCCACTCCTGGAGCACGGAAACCAGGTTGCTGGTGAGAAAATAGACTCCTATAGCCGCAGGGAAGGAGTAGGACACCACCACCATGAGCGCGGGCATAAAGTAAAGCATGAGGTTGCTCTGCATGCGGTGGAGCTTTTCCTTGTCGGGGTGTGTTGGGGAGGGTGTGCGGCGCAACGTAAGGCGTATGGCAAGGTACTGGGTAAAGCCCACCAGTATTGCCAGGGGAATGTGGTGCGATCCCATGAGATCTATAAGGCCAAAGAAGGTGGTTGATACCTGCGAAGGCACTCCTACAAACGAGTAGAGGAGCTCCTGGTTGATGGTAGGGAAGCCCTCACGAAACAGCGCAAAGTAGAGTGCAATAAGCACCACAAGCTGGATAATGAGCGCGCCAAAGCCTGCAAACGGGTTGACCTTGTACTTCTTGAGGAGTGCCAGGCGCTCGCGCGTAAGCGCCTCCTTGTCGCCCTTGTACCTCTCCTCGGCGGCATCAAGCTCGGGCTGCATAGCCTGCATACCCACCTGGGTGCGTATAGAGGCGGTAAAGACCGGGTAGAGCACCGCACGCATAATAAGGGTGATAACAACTATGGCGAGCACGCCGTCGCCCTCTGGCACGAGCCCCAACACAAACACGAACAGGTTATAAATTGGCTGTACTAGGAAAGTTGTAAACATAGGGTTGTGACGGCTTCAGGTGTGAGCGAGGCCGATTGTACAAAGAGTACCACGCGGGCCTTGGGTAAGGGCGCGGGAAGACTGCGGTAGACCATGCGGCGCAGGCGGTTGCGCTCCACGGCGCCCGGAGCAACCTTTTTGCTTATGACAACAGCCACCTTGGGGGTGGGGGAAGCCATATATTTGGCACTAAGCGAGGGTACCCGGGCAGACCGACCGGTTTTCATGACCTCGCGGACCTCTGTAGCGCCCATACGAGCACGCTTGGGGAGCATTACACCGTGGTAAGGCGGGCACGACCGCGGCGCGCCCTGCGCTTGAGGACTTTACGGCCGGTAGGGGTCGCATTGCGCTTGAGAAAGCCGTGCGCGCGAGCCCTTTTGCGCTTCTTGGGTTGGTATGTCTGTGACATAGGTAACTAGGACAATAGCACAATAAATACAACAAGTACAATAGCACCCAAACGGCCTAAAAACAACTTTTATTTAGAAGTACGAAGCTTTTTCTTAAACCCTCCTAATTGGCTGTAGATGCTCATTATTTTAACCTCAATATCGTCATATTCTCCCTTGTTTATAAGCTTATTTCTCAGGAGAGAGTCGGTACAAGCGAGTGTTTCGTAAGCTGAACCAAGGGCTATATCAAGAAACCGGCTCAGTTCTTTTATGGAGTTTTTACCGCTTCCTTCGGCAATATTTAGCACTATAGAGAGGCTAGACCTGCTAATCTGATCTCCTAATGAACCTTTAAATTGACCGGGGAGGGAAGAAATTATCTTTGACATATCTGAAAACAGGTTTTGGCTGTCTGTATATACCTGCCATTTCCTGAATCTGAGCTGTTCCATAGCCCAAAGTTGTAATCTTCATCGTTTTAGTTGTCAATTGTATTTATTGTTCAGGTTGTTCTGTCGTACCTGTCAACTGGGGACTTGTCCCCAGTTCGTCCACAGGTTGTGCACTTAATCGTTATTTTTGACGACTTATCCACACACGAGTATCTTTAGTGTACTAGCTCTCTTTATATGACCACCACGAAAGAACTTTGGGAGAATACGCTTGTAGAACTGGAGTTGACGATATCCAAGCCCAACTTTAATACGTGGTTTAAAGATACTCATATTGTGCGGGTAGAGGATGGCACGGTTTACCTGGGCGTACCCTCGCAATTTGCCCGCGACTGGCTCTCTACCAAGTTTCATAAAGATATTTTGCGCTCATTGCGCATGCTCTCGGAGTCTGTGCGCACGGTGGAGTATGTAATATCGCGCGGCCATAAGCGCCAGGAGGAGGCAAAAGCAGTGCCCCCGCCGCCCCAGGAGCTGGCACTTGAGCCGGTGCACCAAAAAACAAACCTCAATCCGCGCTTTAGCTTCTCATCCCTTGTGGTTGGGCCCTTTAATGAGCTCGCACACGCCGCAGCGCAGGCTGTGGTGCGCAAGCCGGGTATTGCGTATAACCCCCTTCTTATCTATGGCCCAACCGGCCTGGGTAAGACACACCTTATACAGGCGATAGGGAACCACTTTAGGACCAGCGCGCCCGACCGCAAAGTGTACTACGTTACCTCGGAGCGCTTCTCTATGGACTATGTCTCGGCACTCCAGGCAGGCAAAGTACAGGGCTTTAAGGAAAAGTACCGCCAATATGACCTCCTCATTATGGATGATGTCCAGTTTTTGGCCGGGCGTGACAAAATAAAGGAGGAATTCTTTCATCTCTTTAACTTTTTGCACGACGGCAATAAACAACTGGTCTTTACATCCGACCAGCACCCCAATGTGATACAGGGACTCGAGGACAGGCTTAAGTCGCGCTTTAATGCGGGCATGATTGTGTCTGTAACCCCTCCAGACCACCAGTCGAGGCTCGCCATTGTGCGCACCAAAGCCTCTATGCATGGATTTTTGCTCCCGGATGAGGTGCTGGAGTACCTGGCCACCACCATAGAAGGAAATGTGCGCGAACTCGAGGGAGCGCTCAACACGCTGATGATCCAGTTTGAAATGCGCGGCGAGCCTCTCAATATCAATGATGTAAAGACACTCCTGCGTGGCACGGGCGCCTCGTCTAAAAAAGCGGTCTCGGTACAAGAGGTGGTTAAGACCATTGCCAACTTTTATGGGGTAGAGGAGGGGAGTATTTATGAGAAGACCAGGCGCAAAGAGGTGGTGCGCCCCAGACAAGTGATAATGTTCTTGCTGCGTGAGGACTTTAGGATCTCATTCCCGACTATTGGCGACAAATTGGGGGGCCGTGACCATACCACTGTCATACACTCCTGCGAGAAGATAAAAAACGACCTGCGTACTGACTCAGTACTCTCAAACGAACTCCACCAGATCCGCCTTATGCTCAAGTAGATGGGGATAAAGGTGGGGATAGGTGGAGTATAAGGATGTGGATATATAGGGGTATAGAGCTGAGTATAGAAATGGGGATATGTTGATAGAAACGGGGGTGGTAGTACTATGCACAGGATAGTTCGTACTTTATCCTCAGGTAAAAAAGGACAACTTCTGGAAAAATAACCTTGTAAAACAACAGTATTCTGACTTATCCCGAGTATCCACACCCCTAATAGTAGTAATAGGTTTTATATAAAGAAGTTATGAAATTTGAGACAACAACAGAAACATTCAGTCAGGCGGTCTCAACTGCAAACAGGTTTACTGAACGCAGGGCAAACCTGCCGGTACTTGGCTGCGTGCTTATTGTTGCAAAAGGCTCTAAGGTCGTTTTACGCGCAACCAATCTTGAATGTGGGGTGGAGATCGTGGTACCCGCAAAAGTTGCGTCTGAGGGCACCACAGCGGTTCCTGCAGGGGTGTTGAGCGGCTTCCTGAGTAATGCGCGCAGCGCCTCTATACAAGTGTCTTTAGCGGGTGAGGTTTTTAAAATAGAGAGCAACAGGGCAAGTGCCTCTATAAAAACTATCCCGCATGAGGACTTCCCTATACTCCCTAGAGTCTCTACTGAGCAATCGTTTACCATCAAAGCGTCTGACTTGGTGCGCGCTATACGCTCTGTAGCGTACTGTGCCTCACTCTCAGCTATAAAACCCGAGCTCCAGAGTGTGCTCTTGTACGCAGAGGCGGGGAAGCTGACTGCAGTAGCTACAGACTCGTTTAGGTTGGCTGAGAAGCAGGTTCCCTTTAAATCCGGGGAAGATGTGCCACAGCTTTTGGTACCAGCGCGCAACGCGGCCGAGCTTATGCGCGTGCTTGAGCATGTGGATGGTGATGTTGAGATGTTTTATAACGAGAATCAGATTTCTACTGAGGCAGATGGGTTGTACTACACCTCACGCTTGCTTGATGGTGCATTTCCTAACTATAGGCAGGTGTTGCCAAAGCAATTTAGTACTGAGGGGTTGGTCTTACGAGAGGATATGTCGCAGGCGCTAAAGTCTCTCTCGATATTTGCAGACAAGTTTGCACAGGTATTGGTGCAGATCGACCCCGCAAAAAAAGCTCTTGTACTCTCCTCGCGCAACCCTGATGTTGGCGAGCAGATCTCGACCGTTAAGGCGACCATAGAGGGCGACCCTGTGTCTGTGTCGTTTAACGGCCGCTACTTGGCCGACTCATTGCAGTCGATAGTGGGGGACTCTGTGCGCCTGCATAGTAACGGCGCCGGCAAACCCATGCTTATAAAAGACGCCTCCGACGACTCCTTCCTCTACCTGGCAATGCCCATGAACCGATAAACAAAAACTCCCGGAGGAATCCGGGAGTTTTTGTTACTAGATTGCTTGAGTGCCGTTGTTGGCGTTTGGTTGGCCGTTTTGGAGCTGGGTGTCTTGGTTGTTTTGCCCTGGCTGGCCCCCACCCACACACTGGCCCGTCCTGGGGTCTATAAAGCAATCCTCCCCAGAACCATTTGGTATAGCTGGTGTGCCGTTTGCACCTACCCAGGCACCCACAGGGTACTCCCAGTATTTGTACTGGCTGTCGCCTATAGAGTTGCCGTCGCCTTGGGGATTGTTTTTGTTAACCCAGTACAAAATGTCGTGTATTTGACCGTCCTCGCCTGGTATCTGCCAGATGCCGTTAAGTACCGGCTTGTTTGCAGCGGTAACCTCTGCGCGGGGGAAGGGGGTCGCGGGGAACTTGGTGAGCGCGTAGCGCATAAACTCGCTCCACGCCGGGCCGATGATAAACCCGGACACGCGGCGCACCATGGGCGTGTTGTCGTTGTTACCGGCCCAGGCACCCACCACAATGTTTGGCGTGTAGCCCACAGTCCAGGCGTCGCGGTAGTTGTTGGTGGTACCGGTCTTTACCGCTACCTCGTGGCCCGGGAAGGTAAAGAGGTTGTTCTCGCCCAGGGGTCCCCGTGCAACCGGGTCTGAGAGCACGTCACTTATCTGCTGGGCCACTTGAGGTGAGAGCACCTGCACGCCGGGTGACTCGGTATTGTCCTCCATGATGTTGCCCTGCGAGTCCTCAATCTTGAGTATCGACTGCTCGTCAAAGTGCAGACCATTGTTGGCAAACGCGCCATAGGCGTTGGTCATATCAAGCGGCGTTACCTCGCCACCCCCAAGAACAAGCGTAAGGCCGTACTGGTTTGGGTCGCCCAGTGTCGACACGCCAAGTGACTTTGCCAAGCGCAGAGTATCTGGAAGGCCTGCCAGGTACAGGGTTTTAACGGCGGGGATGTTTCTTGACTGTGCCAAGGCGTTTCTGAGTGTCATGGGGCCCACAAAGGCGTCGTCGTAGTTTTGCGGGGCGTAGCAGGGATTCTCGGTCTTGTAGTTTTCCTCCGGCTTGCATGCGGTAGAGAACTGGGTTGGGAGGTCAAACACCACTGTGTCAGGTGTGTAGCCCTCTGCAAACGCCTGGGCGTAGGCAAACGGCTTAAACGAGGAGCCTGGCTGGCGGCCCGGGTGCATGGTTGCCACGTTGTACGCGCCAGGGATCTCTTGGTCAAAGTAGTCACGCGATCCCACCATCACCAATATCTGACCGTTGTGAGGGTCGGTGGCCACCATGGCCATGTTGGTGGCGGCAAAGTCATCCACGTTTTCAAGCGCGTTTCGCTTTACTATTTCCTCGGCTTTTATCTGCAGGTCTGCATCAAGCGTGGTGGTAACTCTCCAACCGCCGCGCTCCAGAGCCTCCTCGCCGTACTTTTCCTCCAGGTACTGTTGCACATAAAAGACAAAGTGCGGCGCAATGATGCCGTTGACGCGCTTGGGATTAAACGCAACTTGTGCGGCTTTGTCCTGGTCGCGCTCTTCGGCCGAGATTACACCATGCTCGTACATCTTATCGAGTACGAGGTTTTTGCGGGCCTCAAGCTGCGAGTTGCGGCCTGACTCGTCTGTGCGGTATGGCGAGAGGCGCGTGGGCGAGGGGAGCATGGCCGCGAGGTAGGCCGCCTCGAGCACGGACACGTCTGATGCATGCTTGCCAAAGAAGGTCATAGACGCTTCCTCAACGCCGTACAACTGGCCGCCAAACGGTGCCTGGTTAAGGTACAGCTCAAGAATCTGATCCTTGTTTAGAACTCGCTCCATCTTGAGAGCCAAAATCCACTCCTTAAACTTGCGTATAGGAGACTTGTCGGAGGTGAGTATGGTGAGCTTGATCACCTGTTGGGTGATGGTGGAGCCGCCCTGGCCGGACAGGAGCTCGCCCTGCACAAAGTTGGTCCAGATAGCGCGCGCTATTGCCGTGGGCTTGATACCTATGTGGGTGTAGAACTCCGGATCCTCTATGGCAACAATAGCCTGCTGCAGGTTGGTCGAGACGGAGTCGAGCGGTATTGCGGTGCGCTGCATGTCTTTGTGGAGGTCAAATAAGAGCACAGTGCCCGTGCGGTCATAAATCTTGACTGACTGCTCGACGCGGCGTGTCTCAAGCGAGCCCAGGTCGGGGAGCTGTAGCGTGGCGGCCCAGAGCAAACCCCCGCCGCCGATAAAGAAGCAGAACCCAAACACCCATACGCCAAAGGAGCGCCAGTTGTGTTTAAGGTAGTGCGTCCAGTAGTCGAACCGGTCGTCTGCCCAGTCAAAGGTTTTGCCAAACCTGGGGTAGAGAGCGCGGTGCGCGAGCTTGTAATAATGCCGCCACATAGCGCGGATAGTTTGCATGCAGCTATTCTACCACCGTGGTACAGTATCGCCATGGGATTTTTTAGCGCTTTTACCAAGCAAAAAGTTGCCAACGGCAAGCTGTCTGAAGTCTTACAAGAGCGCGGGTATGTATACCAGCACTCCTCACCACTTGAGGAGATTACCGATGGTCAGAAGCGCATGGTGTACTTGGGTATAGACCCGAGTGCCGACTCGCTGCACGTTGGCAATCTGCAGGCCATGCTTGTGTTGCGGCGCTTTTTAGAGCATGGGCACAAGGTAATACTCCTTATCGGCGGTGGTACCGGCATGATAGGCGATCCCTCAGGGAAGAGCGAGGAGCGTAATCTGCTTGATGACGCGACTATAGACAAAAATGCCAAAGCTATAGCAGCACAGGGCAAGAAGTTGTTTGGCGGTCTTGATTTTACTTTGCTTAATAATGCGCAGTGGCTTCGCACATTGAACTATATTGAGTTTTTGCGTGATATCGGCAAACATTTTTCTGTTAATGCAATGCTTGCCCGCGACTCGGTCAAAGACCGTCTAGCCAACCAGGAGCAGGGCATATCGTATACAGAATTTTCCTACATGCTTTTACAGTCGTATGATTTTTTGCATCTGCATCAAAACTACGGGTGCGATGTGCAGATAGGCGCGTCTGACCAGTGGGGCAACATACTCTCCGGTACCGACCTCATCCGCCGCAAAACGGGGGATACAGTCTACGCGTTTACCTCGCCGCTGTTGGTTAACAAATCAACCGGCAAGAAGTTTGGCAAGAGCGAGGGCGGCGCCGTGTGGCTTGACGCTCAAAAGACGTCTCCCTTCGACTTTTATCAGTTTTGGTTTAACACCACCGACGAGGACGTTGAGGAGTTTTTGCTCAAGATGACACTGTTGCCTAAGGCAGAGATTGACGCGGTCATGGAGGAGCAGCGCTCAAACCCGTCTGGCCGCGCAGCACAGAAAAAGTTGGCATATGAGGTGACTGCGCTTGTACATGGCGAGAGCGAGGCAACTAAGGCACAAAACTTTGAGAACGTGCCTACTATTGGCACCGGCAAACTGCGAGATGTGCTTAAAGAGTATTCAACAAGTGAGCTCCGCCGTTTGGTAGAGCAAGGAGGAATCTCGGGTAAAGACGGCAAGATAGATTCTATCGACTACGAGGTTACGTCGGGTGAGGAAATAAAAATAGGCAAGAGCAAAGTATTTAAGGCACAATAGAGTAAAAAGAAAACCCCGGAGTGTTCCGGGGTTTTTCTTTACATCGCCTCTTCGTCGAGACCGTCTGCGGCCTCGTCATCCTCGTCGTCATCCTCGTCCTCATCGGCGCCCTCGCCGGTGGGGGCGTTGTCGAGCTCCTCCTCCTCGTCGAGCCTGAAGCCCTCGTACAATTCGTCGTGCATGCTTGTGCTTTAAGAACTAGTGTTTGTAATTAGTACTCAACGCATCTTTTTTACCAAATTACCGCAACGATGCAAGGCAGGTAATCCCCACGGCAATAGCATCGAGCTCGTCGTCAAGTCTCTTTCTCTCTGGGAGGCGCACCAATTTTGGCACCATCATGGCAACAGCCTTTTTGTCTGAGGCTCCGTAGCCCGTTGTTGCAATCTTTACCTCGGCGGGCTTGTACTGGTGCACCGCCAAACTCCGCGATGCGGCTATGTAGGTTAAAACGCCGCGCACCTCGGCAACCTGCATGGCGGTTTTTGCATTCTTTTCAAAAAATACCTCCTCGAGCGCTATACCGTTGGGCGCCCAGTGCTCTATAAGCGCCTCCGTGGCGGCCCCGAGCTCTGCCAGACGCTCAGGGAAGGTAAGTGTGGCCGAGGTGCGCACGCACTCTGAGTGGAGCAGTACCTCCTTGCCATGTTTCTTCTCAAGGACTGCCACTCCTAAGCGTTCATATCCTGGATCGAAGGCTAGTATGCGCATGCGGCTATTATGCCGCAGAACTGTATATCTCGCTTACGTCGTCGTGTTCGTCCAGCGCCTCGGCCAAGTCCGCCATTTTCTGGTTGTCCTCATCAGAAAGTTCTATCGGCGCCATAGGTTCAAGTTTACCCTCTGCGTTTTTGGTAAACGCCCATAGTGCAGCGCCTGGGTTTGCGAGCGTGCCGCCGTGGAGTGAGAGCAGGTGCTTGAGCTCCTGCACGGTGCGGTTTTTGTTGTCGGTCATGGCCTCGATAACAAGCGCGGTGCCGCCGGGGCCGTAGGCCTCGTAGGTAACCGTCTCCATCTCGACACCGTCGTTTTTATTGAGTGCGCGCTCGATGTTGTCCTTGGGCATGTTGTCTGCGAGTGCGCGCTCCACAGCGTTGCGCACGCCAGCCGCGCTCTTATCGCCCTTGGCCTTTTTAAGCTCGACGCCGATAATCTTTACATGCTTGCTAAAAAGCTTCGCCTTTTGAGCGTCAGTCTTGCCTTTAGTGTGTTTGAGCTTTGCCCATTTACTATGTCCTGCCATACAAGAAACTTACTTTAAATAAGGCGTTCGTTCAAATCTTGCGGGGGAGTTTTGCCCAGATGTTTGTAGGCCAGGGCGGTGGCGACACGGCCGCGCTGGGTGCGCTCTATCAGGCCCAGCTGGAGGAGGAAGGGCTCGTGCACCTCGGAGACTGTGCTGGGTTCCTCTGCGAGCGCCGCGGCGAGCGCGTTAACACCCGCGGGCCCGCCGTTAAAGCGCTCTATCAAAACAGTTAACAGTTTGCGATCAAGCGGCGTGAGCCCCAACTCATCCACCTCGAGCATGCCAAGCGAGGCCGAGACCGTGTCTTTGGAGAGCGGAGCGCGCTTGAGCTGCGCGTAGTCGCGGGCACGCTTAAGCAGATAGTTGGCGGTGCGTGGTGTGGAGCGTGCACGCTTGGCAATCTCACGCACACCGCCGTCGTCTATCTCTACACCAAGTATGCCGGCCGAGCGCTTAACAATGTTGGCGATATCGTCCTCGGTATAAAACTCAAGCCGATACACACCACCACTAAAGCGCGAGCGAAGCGGGGCAGAGAGGTCGGCCACGCGCGTGGTGGCGGCAACCAGGGTAAACGGCGGCAGAGGCAGCTCTATAGTGCGCGCGCTTGGACCCTTGCCAATAATAATGTTGAGCACCCCGGACTCCATGGCAGGGTAGAGCACCTCCTCGATGCTGCGGCTTAGGCGATGTATCTCGTCTATAAAAAGGATGTCGCCCGACCCCATGTTGGTCAAAAGGGCCGCGAGGTCGCCCACGCGCTCTATGGCAGGGCCCGAGGTGGAGCGCATGGCGCCGCCTAACTCGCGGGCTATGAGGTGCGCGAGGGTGGTTTTGCCCAAGCCTGGAGGCCCATAAAACAGCACATGCTCAGGCGGGGCCTGCCTCTCCTTGGCGGCAGAAATAAGGATATGGAGGTTGTTTTTGACCGCTTCTTGCCCCACGTACTCGTCCCAGGAGGAGGGGCGCAGGGTTTGGTCTAAATATGTGGCACCCTCGGCCGGGGTGGGGGAATCCGGCTCAAAATCAGGGTTTTCTAAGGAGACGCTTGACATAAAATATATAGTATGCTAGTCTACCCAACAGCCAGCACCTCCCCAGGGAGGTCTTTTTCTTGGCTTGATTGGGAGAAGTTCACCATCAAGCAATGCGACTTAACCGTTTTGGAACCGTACCGAGGACGCTCTGGCATTTGTTTTATACAAAAGCGCGGGGGCTATCCTTAGATGCGACTTCCGCTTCTTTGCTAGTCAAAGATGTGCATTGCTTGGCGGTGAACTCTTCCTAACACCAGTCTACTCTCAAAACCCCCGGAGGTCATTATTGACCCCCGGGGGTTTTGTGTTCGAGCGATTTGCCTACTCGAGGTCGACTACGCGTTTGAGCTCCTCTAGGCTTGTAACTCCCTTAAGCACCTTGATGATGCCGTCTTCTTGCATGCTCGGTATCCCTTGGGGCTTGGCGGCGGCGGCAATCTCGCGCGCAGTGGGCTTCTGGCGCAAAATTTCCTCAATTGTGCTGTCCATAAACACGCACTCAAAGATACCCACGCGGCCCTTGTATCCGCGACCATGGCACTCCGGGCATCCTTCAGGTTTTGCATCCCACACACGGTCGGATGCGGCAGGCACCAATGCTTTGTCAAAAATCGTTGCAAGGTGCTTGTCTATGACAGCCTTTTCCTCGGGGGCGGCGGCGCGCTCCACCTTGCATGTTTTGCAGAGCTTGCGTATGAGGCGCTGCGCAAGCGCCGCGTTAACGGCCGAGGAGATAACTTTTTCATCTACACCCAAGTCGATAAGGCGGGGGAATGATCCCGGCGCGTCGTTGGTGTGCAGTGTACTAAACACAAGGTGGCCTGTGAGCGCCGCGTTGATGGCTGTCTCGGCAACCTCGCCGTCTCTAATCTCGCCGACCATGATAATGTCCGGGTCCTGCCGCAGGGCACTGCGCAAGCCCTCGGCAAAAGAGTACTTACCCTTCTCGACCTGGGTCTGCACGATGCCCGCCAGGTGGTACTCGATGGGGTCCTCTATGGTGATGATCTTGGAGCCGGGGGAGTTAACCTTGCGCAAAAATGCGTAGAGCGTGGTGGTTTTACCCGAGCCGGTGGGGCCGGTGGTAAGAATCATGCCGTTTGGCTTGCCAATCTCGTGCTCGAGCCGGGCGCGCAGCTTGTCCTCCATGCCCAGGCCCTCGAGTTCCACACCAATAGCCTTGGGGTTGAGGATACGAAGCACTACGGTCTCCTGGTAGTTACTCGGGAGCATCGAGGTGCGCAGTTCAATCTCGTCACCCTTGATCTTGATGCTAAAGCGCCCGTCTTGTGCCTGGCCCTCGATGTTGAGCTTGAGGCCCGAGAGGAGCTTGAGGCGGCTGAGCATGAGCCTGTATGTCTCGTGGTCAAAGGTGAGTATGTCGACAAGCACGCCGTCGAGGCGGTAGCGCAGGCGCACTTGGGCTTCTTCAGACTCAAAGTGGATGTCGGATGCGCCGGTCGATAGGCCCCCTGCCAAAATAACCTCCAGTATGCGCGTAATCCGGTAGGCCTTCTTAAGCTCGATGGCCTCGGTAATAAGCTTGGTGATGTCCTCTGGGCCCTTAACCTTATCAAGCAGGCTCTCGAGCTCCTCGTTGCTAAGCTCAAACACGCCGGCCTTTGTCTCGGTGGCGTAGGATAGGTCGGCATAGCGCTGGAATGCGCGCTTAAGCGACTCCTGCGAGCACATAAACAGCACCACCTCGTAGCCCAGGCTCTCGAGGTGTGCCTTAAGCGCGCGTACCTTGTCGCTCTCAGGGGCACGCACTGCCACAGAGAGACGCTTGTTAACCTTGCCAAAGGCCGCCGCCTCGGCCGCTCTGGCCTCGGCCTCGGGTATAAGCCGCAGGGCGTCGGTGTTGACGGCAACCAAAGAGAGGTCGACATATTCGACGCCATACTTTTGCGACAGCATCTGAGCCAACTCCTCCTCCTCTCGCTTGCGCAGGAACTCTATGCGCTTGTCGCCCTCTGCCTCGTTAAACTGCACGGTCATGTGCATATTGTATACTCCAATCCATATATGACTCAGGTCGCCCTCACAGAGCTCGCATACTTTGCGCGCAATATCCTGGCCGTGCTTACTATGGCTGAGCCCAAGCAGACGGCCACTGTGCTTGCCCTGGTGGGGGAGCTTGGCGCGGGCAAGACTACCTTTGTGCAGGCCCTGGCCCGCGAGCTTGGGGTGAGAGAGGTGGTGCAGAGCCCCACCTACGTGCTGATGAAAAGCTACCCACTCGAACTCTCCGGCTCCACAAGCGAGGCAAACAACAAATTTACAAAATTGGTGCACATAGACGCCTATAGGCTAGAGAGCCCCGAGGAGTTTGATGCCCTGAGGCCCGGAGAGTTTTTGGCCGACCCGCAGGCGCTTGTCGTTGTCGAGTGGCCGCAGAGATTACAAGACAGGCTGCCGCGGCCAGATATGACCCTGACTTTTAGCGCAGAGGGACAGCAAGAGGGCGTGCGCGGCATAGACGCGCAATAAAAGGCCCTGCGCGGTACAATGTCGCTGTGACCAAGGAGAAGCGCAAAAGACTCGTTATCTTAGATACCCACGCCATTTTGCACAGGGCGTATCATGCTTTGCCTGACTTTAGCTCCAGTAAAGGTGAGCCCACGGGGGCGCTCTACGGGCTCATCTCGATGCTGGTTAAGATTATTGCCGACCTCAAGCCCGACTACATTGCCGCGGCGTACGATTTGCCGGGCGGGACCTTTAGGCACGCCGCGTACGAGAACTACAAGGCTAACCGCATTAAGGCGGACGACGACCTCTACACCCAGATAAACCGTGCACGCGATGTGCTCGAGGCGCTTGGTATACCGCTGTATGAGGCCAAGGGCTTTGAGGCAGATGATGTGGTGGGCACCATTGCAACCCAGGTTAAGAAAAAGAAAACCATAGACACCATAATCGCCTCGGGCGACATGGACACCGTGCAGCTTGTTGATGGTACCCAGACGAAAGTGTTTACCCTGCGCAAAGGCTTAACCGACACGGTGACCTATGACGAGACACGCGTGCGCGAGCGCTTTGGCTTTGGCCCCACATCAATCCCGGACCTTAAGGGTATTGCCGGCGACCCGAGTGACAATATTAAGGGTGTGCCTGGCGTGGGCGAGGGGAGCGCGCTTAAACTTTTGCAAAAGTACGAGACTATTGAGGCTTTGTACAAAGCTATTAAGAAAGAAGGTGTAGATAAGATTGCCGAGGCCACCGGCGTGCAAAGGCGCTTTGTGCAGCTCGTGGCTGACAACAAAGAGAGCGCAGAGTTTAGTAAGCAGCTGGCGACCATACGCCGCGATGCGCCTGTTGAGTTTGTGGTACCCAAAAAGCCGTGGCGCGAGTCGGTTGATAAAGCACAAGCGCTCGATATGCTCGCGCAGTTTGAGTTCCGCACCTTAATGCCGAGAGTTCGTGAATTATTGGGAGACAGCTCGGATAAAACTTCCAGGGATAAAGTCCTCGGGTCTCTTGACGAGTCTCTAGGTGAAGACTCGTCGGGCCAGACTCTTTTCCCCGAAACATCCGCCGACGCTCTCAAGGTCCCTCCGCAGGATTTGCACGACGCGTGTTTGGCTGTGTCTGTGCTCGACTCAAACATTGCCGAGCCCGACTACGAGGATATTTTGCGCATGGGGCGCGCCGACACGTTTGAGGAGGCGTACAAAAGCCTGCTGAAGCAGATTAAAGAAAAAAACCTCACGTTTGTATACGAACATATAGAGCTGCCGCTCTCACCGGTGCTGCGCCGCATGGAGGAGCGCGGTGTGCTTGTCGATAAAGACTTTCTTAAGTCGCTCTCTAAGGAGTACAAAAAAGAGCTCGACAGTATCTGCAAGCGCATCTACAAGCATGCGGGTGGCGAGTTTAACATCGGCTCGCCCAAGCAGTTGGGCGAGGTCTTGTATGACAAACTGGGCCTCCAGATGAAAAAGAAGACAGCCGGCGGGCAGCGCTCGACACGCGAGGCGGAGCTGCAAAAGCTTGCAGACCAGCACCCCATCATTGAGGATATCTTGGCGTACCGCGAGTTATCTAAACTCCTCTCGACTTACATCGACTCTATCCCGACTCTGCTTGATGAGCAGAGTAGGCTGCACACGCGCTATGTGCAGATTGGTGCCGCGACTGGGCGCATGGCCTCTAAGGACCCAAACCTCCAAAACATCCCCATTAAAACCGAGTTGGGCCGCCGGATACGCCACGCGTTTGTGGCAACACCCGGCTACGAACTCGTATCCTTTGACTACAGCCAGATTGAGCTCAGGATTGCCGCGATACTCACGGGAGACGAGGGGCTGTTAGAGATCTTTAGGGAGGGCCGCGACGTGCACGCCGAGGTGGCTGCGCGTGTGTTTGGGCTACACAGCTCCTTGGATGCGCGCGAGCAGCGCCGCCGCGCCAAGGTTATCAACTTCGGCATCCTCTACGGCATGGGAGTAAACGCACTGCAGCAAGGCTTGGGTACGAGTCGAAAAGAGGCTCAGGAGTTTTATGACCAGTACTTTGCCGCCTTCCCCAAGTTGGCCGGCTACATAGATGAGACAAAAGGCCTGGCAAATAAGCAGGGCTATACCGAGACCATGTTTGGCCGCCGCCGCTACCTCGACGGGATAAGATCGCCCATCCCGTATGTAAAGGCTGCCGCAGAGCGTATGGCCATTAACGCGCCTATGCAAGGCAGCCAGGCCGACATTATTAAGCTTGCGATGATCGAGCTTGATAAAGTGCTGGGAAATGACGCATATATGCTTTTGCAGGTACACGACGAGCTGGTGTTTGAGATCAAGAAGGATAAGGTTAAGGAGTGTGCACCTGTCATTAAAAAGATTATGGAGGAGGCGCTGCCCAAAGGCATGGCCAACGGTGTGCCGATTGTGGCCGAGGGTAAGCACGGCCTCAACTGGGGCGACATGGAAAAATTAGATGCTTAAGGTTTTTGTTGGCAAAAAAGGGAGTGGAGAAGAGCTCAAGTGGGAAGGGATTTCCATGGATGAGTTGCGTAGCATTGCATCAACCACGGATATGTTTGGCGGCACCAGCACGTTTGTACTTGTGGGTGCGCTCAACAGCGAGCGCCGGGATGAGTTTGTAGATATGCTCGACGTGTTTGTAGAGTCGCCCCACACGTTTGTGTTTGAGGAGGAGAAGCTCTTAAAGGCAGAGACCGATGCACTGACCAAAGCAAAAGTAAAAATAGAGACAGTTAAGGCAGAAAAGAAGGAGTGGAAGTTTGATCAGTTTGGTGTTGCGGCCGCTTTGGGGACTAAAGACAAAAAGAAGCTGTGGCTCGGTCTTATGGCAAGCTTTGCGGCAGGGGAGAAGGCCGAGGCTGTAGCTGGTCTCATGGCCTGGAAAGCAAGGCAAATGCGCGACGTGCAGCTCTCCCGCGACCTGGTCCGTCTCTATCACGACTCGCATAGAGGAGCCGGGGACCTCGAGCTCCTCCTCGAGCGGTTTGCCTTAAAACTATAGCGATTTTCGGGATTTCGTTGTATTTTACGAGGGTATTGCGCCTATAGCTCAGTTGGTAGAGCGGCTCCCTTTTAAGGAGATGGTCCCTGGTTCGAGTCCAGGTGGGCGCACATGGAGGATAAGGATCTGCATTTTGTGGGTAAGGTGGCGCAGAAGGCGCTCATCGAGCACGACGGCAAAGTGCTGGTATGCAAAGGAGTGGGGGACAGTGTATGGGAGTTTCCTGGCGGGCGCCTGCACAATGGCGAAGAGCCTAAGGCAGGGCTCATGCGCGAGATAAAGGAGGAGCTCCAGCTAAACCTGCGCGACGTGAGGCCCATATATACCTGCCGCTCATGGCACGCCAAGGCGGGCGTGCATAACTTTTTTGTGGCGTATCACTGCACTGTAGATGGCCCGGCCACTATTGTGAGCAACGATGAGGTAGTAGAAAAGAAGTGGGTTACCAAGGCGGAGCTCAAAGACCTGCCTATGTTTGACGACTGTCGCGGCGCTGTAGACGAATATTTAAAATAGTCTCCCTGTTTGGTTTTGTGTACACGGGCTGCGGGCTACATGCTAGACTCGTGCCAGACCAATCAACGGAGGCTCGCATGAGCAATGTTCTTGAGTATTCAGACGAGCAGGTAATGAAGGTTGTGCGCCAACTGCGCCTCGCCTACAAGCTCAAGCGTACGCCCCGCTATGGCGGCATCCGCGACCCAAAGGTGCATAGTGAGTCGGTGGCAGAGCACAAGTTCGCGCTCCTCTTTCTCTCGCGCTACTTTGTGCGCACAGAAGTGTTGCCCCGCGGGCTCGACATGGAGAAGGTGGATAATCTTATCCTCTTCCATGACTTTGGCGAGATACCGCGCGGCGACAAGCCCTATATAAGCAAGACCAGGGCAGACGAGGAGCGTGAGCGCTACGACGCTGAGCGCGTGTTCAAATCACTGCCGGAAGAGCTCCAAGAGCTTGGATTTATCAGCTGGCAGGCGTTTGAGACGCGCGATGGCCTTGAGGCGCTGTTTGTTAATGCGCTCGACAAGGTTGAGCCCTGCTTTGAACTGCAGGGCAGGACCAATGAGCAGACACTCATGCGCCTTGGCTACACGTACGAGAAACATATCGGTAAAAAGCTGGCGGCCACAGAGAGATTTCCTGTCATGAGGAAGTTTGTCGAGGTCACCGCCCGCAAAAAACTTGGCCGCGGCGTCTTTGTTGATGCCATGGCTGCAGAGTGATACTGGCCCAACCGAAAGGTTGGGCTACTCTTTTTGTAAAAGAAAGAGTGCGACGCCGCAGGCTACGGAGACATTGAGGGAGTACTTTTGGCCGCGCATGGGGATTTGTATGATCTCGTCGCAGAGTTTTAAATCTTCGGGAGCTATGCCGTCCACTTCGTTGCCCAGCACAATAGCTATCTTCTCGCCCTCTTGGCGTTTGTAGTCGTAGATATTGGTGGCGTTGTCTGCGAGCTCTATGGCGAGCACCCTGTAGCCTTCGGCTTTTAGTTTGGCTATCGCGTCCTTAAGGTCTGCCTCGCGGGAGTAGGGGACAAAGTTTTGCGCACCTAAAGAGACCTTGGCAAAGTCGGGGCGCTCGCGGCCCTTTGGGTCTAGTGGCCCTGGGGTGTAGCCGCACAGAACAATGCGGCCAACACCCGCGCCATCCGCGGTGCGGAACATGCTCCCCACGTTGTGGGCCGAGCGTATGTTATGCAGCACTAAAACAGGCATATGGGTAAGCTACAGCAAAAACCAAATCTCGTCTTGGTGTGTAGCTAGAGTGGTAGGTCCTGCGCGAATGCGCCTGCGCCCGAGAGTATAAGAGAGAGCGAGATGATTGCGAGCAGGATGTACTCACCGCGGCACATGGGCACAGCGCGCGGGCACTTTTTGGCATATACGGCAAACCCGATGCACAACACAAGCGCCACAAGTGCGGCAACCTGTGTGAAGGTACCCAGAAAGAGCGATACGGTAACTGCCACTTCACCCACGATTGCCGGCCAAAGCCAGACGCTTTTTACCTCTCTGCGGCGCGCAAAGTGCGCCCACGCAGTAAAACCAAAGCCGAGCGCTACCGCTAGGCGAAGCAGGGTCGGTGCCAAAAAGGGGATAAGAAGTCCCGGGAATACGTTGAGCATACTACTGGGGGATGTTTGGGTTAGGCTGGCCTATCTGGGGGCCATACGAGTTGCCGGGGCCAACGGGTGCCGGCGGTGCCAAAAAGAGTCCGCGCAGGTCCGCGCGCTGTGGCCCGCCATTGGCAAACCACAGGATTATTAAGATTGCGATAAAGCCCAAGACCGAGAGTGCAGCTTGTGCTGCTGACTGACCCTCCTTTTTTTCTTCTGCCATAGGCTAATTGTACCCGAGCTTTATAAGCTCCTCTTGTGCCACCTGCGCATCGCTCCAGGGCTCTTTGGTGCCGTTCGGCCCCATGATGTAGGGGTCGGTACCCTTGCCGGTAATAAGCACGGCGTCATCTGCGTCTTTGGCCTCCTTAAGCGCCTCGGCAATTGCGGCGCGACGGTCGAGTATCACGCGAGGGTGGCGGTTTTTAAAGCCAAGTGTGAGCTCCTCGATGATCTTTTTGGGGTCCTCGTCGTATGGGTCCTCGTCTGTGAGTATAGCGATGTCGCACATCGAGTCGGCCATGGTACCCATTTCGGGGCGCTTCCAGGTATCGCGGCCTCCGCCGGTAGAGCCCAGTACACACACCAAGCGCTTGCCGGCCGAGGCGTACGTCTCGTACAAGGCCTTGAGCGAGTCGGGCGTGTGTGCGTAGTCGACAACAACCGCAAACGGCTGACCTTGCTCTATGCGCTGCGCGCGGCCCGCCACCGGCTCCACGCGCTCGAGAGCCTGCTTCATCTTCTCGATTCCAAGCCCAAGTGCACGGCCCAAGGTCAACGCGGCCAGGCAGTTCTTGAGGTTAAACAACCCAGGCATGGGGACAGTAAACAGCGTGCCCTGCCAGACAAACCGCACGCTCTTGTCGTCGGCGGTGTAGGGCTCGGCATCAGCAAGAGAGAACGGTGCCTTGATGTCTGCCTCGACTGCCAAAAACTCTTTGCCGTGGGCATCGTCGGCGTTGGCGACGATAATGCGCGGGCGCTTGGTGGAGCGCGAGAGATGCGAGGCCAAAGAGAGCTTGGCTGCAACGTAGGCCTTGTAAGAGCCATGGCGCTCGATATGCTCCGGGGCCAGGTTGGTAAACACCAGAGCATTAAGCTCGATGCCGTGCTCTCGGTATTGCAGGGTGCCCTCGCTTGTCATCTCCATGACAACATGCGTGCAGCCGGCCTTAAGCGCATCGCTCATAAACTTTTGCAGCACACCGCGGCCCGGCATGGTCATTTTGTAGAGGTTGCGCTCCACGGCCTCGCCGATCATAAACCGTATGGTAGAGGCGAGTGCCACCTTGTGCCCCGTGCCCGCGAGCATGGTGCGGATGAGCTCTGCGGTGGTCGATTTGCCCTTGGTGCCTGTTACTCCTATAACAACAAGTTTTTTGGACGGATGGCCATAGTAGATGGCCGAGCCGTGGGCCCACGCGAGGTGATAGGCCTTAAGCAAAAAGCGGGGAGTGAGCGAGTGTAGTAAATCTTTCATACAGTTAGCGGGAGCCCAGGCGCTTGAGTGCTGCGCCCAAACGCTCCTTTATATTGCCGGCGCCCTCTGCTCCTATGGCGCGCAGGGTCTGGCGGCTCTCGTCGGCCTTGTAGCCCAGCGCCATAAGGGCCTCGATAATCTCGCCATCGCCGCCCATGTCTGCTGCGTCTATAGGCTGTGCCTGCTGCTCGAGCGAGAGCTTGTCGCGAAGCTCGACCACGATGCGCTCGGCACTCTTTTTGCCTATGCCAAACACTTTGGTAAGCGCGCCGGCGTCTCCCGAGGCTATGGAGCGCTTGAGGCTTGCTATGTCGGAGACGTTGATGACGCCCAGGGCGGTCTTGGGGCCCACGCCCGAGACAGAGGTGAGCTGCCTGAAGAAGGCGAGCTCGTCGCGCGTGGCAAAGCCGTAGAGGTCGAAGACATCCTCGCGCACAACTGTGTGTATATAGAGAGATATGGGTGTGCCCGCGGTGGTGGCCAGGGTATAAAAGGGGACCCTGACCGCGTAGCCCACGCCGCCCACCTCGACAAGGCCTAGCCCCTCATCCGTGCCGCCCCAGGTACCCGTGAGCTTGCCTATCATGTCTATATAGAGTACACTCCGCGCATGGCAATTACCAAATCGGCCAAAAAGGCGCACCGCCAGTCGTTGCGCAAGAAAGCGCAAAACAACAAGCGCAAGGACGCTTTGCGTGGCGCAATGAAGACGGCTCGTCAGGGCAAGGGTGACACCAAGACTTTGGCGCAGGCTTACAAGGCTATCGACAAAGCTCTCAAGGCCGGTCTTATCAAGAAAAACACTGCAGCCCGCCGCAAGGCACTGGCGAGCAGACTCCTTAAGAAGGCCTAACTAAAAACTCCCCATCCCGGGGAGTTTTTGATATATAGTCCCTATACGCCTTCGTCGTTCAATGGATAGGATGCCTCCCTCCGAAGGAGGCGATGCAGGTTCGATTCCTGCCGAAGGCACAGCGTTTACGAAAATGTATTTTTGGGTTACTCTTGCCCTGACGCTCCCGTCGTTCAATGGATAGGACGTAACCTTGCGGAGGTTATGATGTAGGTTCGATTCCTACCGGGAGCACAGATTACACAAAGAACCGCCTTGAGGCGGTTTTTGTGATTCTGTGCTGGCCGGAGCGATGTTTTGCACCGGCAAAACCGCGAGGCAGGGTCGTGCGGCAAAATCGCGACGGCGATTTTGAACGCCTGACCACAAGGATTTAAAGGCCAAACAGCTCAGCCAGATGCTCGCCCAGGTGGGCGTGCTGCTCCTCTTCCTGAGCATAGCGGCGCAAAAAGGCGCGCACATTTTGGGCGCGGGTCGTATTGCCCAAGTGGACTATAAGTTGGGGGGCCAGGAGTCCGTTGGTTGTCACAAGGAGCCGGGCCTCGCGCCCCTGCGTCTGTGGCTCTACCCAAAAGGTGTGTATGGTCTCATAGCGGTACAGCGTACCGTCCATAGAGATACCGCGGCTGTCTATCTTAACCCAGTGCTCGCGCGGGCCGCGCACTGCAAGTGTCGCTATAGACCCGAGCCCGATGAGGATAATGAGGGCAAAGAGCACGTTCCCAAAAAACAGAGAGATGCCCGCCGCGGCAACGGCGCCGAGCCCCAGGCCCCAGTACCAGTCGGTACTGCGATCGCGGTGCTCGTGCGTTATTACCTGCCAGGATATGGTTTGTGCCTCGTGCTGCTCTGTCATTGGTATAAGTATACCCTAGGCGGTACTATGGGCGCATGAGCATTACACTTGTCTTTGCCTGGCTGTGCGCCATTGGCGTGTCCGTGCTGGGGGCCACCTATTGGGCCAAGCGCAGCGGCCGTCCGGACGCGCTTGTGGCGCTCTTTATTACGCTTGTGATTGTGTCGAACCTTATGGCGGCAAAGATAGTTGCCTATGACTTTTACTTCTTTGCACTCTTTGCGCCGGCCGCGACCATCTTTTTCTCTATCACGTTTTTGCTCTCTGACATTATCAACGAGCGCTTTGGCCGCGCCGAGGCGCAGCGGGCCATCATATACGCCGCGCTCGCGCAGGTTGCGTTTGTGGCGTTTACCTACATAGCCCTTGTCATGCAGCCTGCACCCTTCTTTGGCGGGCAGGCAGCGTTTGAGTTTGTACTGAGCGCCGTGCCGCGCATTGCGCTCGCGGGTCTTGTTACATTCTTTGTCAGCGAGACTCTGGATGCATACTTGTACTCCTGGTTTAGGAAGCTCACCGAGGGCAGGCACCTGTGGCTGCGCTACGCGTTTTCCTCAATTCCCGCCATGTTTATAGACAGCACGCTGTTTGTGGTGCTGGCGTTTGCGGGCGTGCAGCCGCTCTTGCCGCTTATCGTGGGACTTACGGTCATTAAATATCTGGTCGGGCTCGTGAATGCCCCCATGATGTACGCTGCCCGCGCTGTTTTGAACGAAGGTAAGTAGTTGAGAGGGTCGTATACGTTGGTATACTGGATGAGTGGAGGAGTATACTCGGAAACCCAACACTGAGTGTCTTGTGTGCCAAAAAGCCGTATATCGTCGCCCTGTTCTTTTGAGGCAAAATGAAGGCAGGGCATTTTGCAGCAAAGTCTGTTACGGAATTTCAACTAGGAGAGAAAAGCCCTGTGTAATTTGTGAGAAACCTATCCCGTCGTCAGCACATAAAAAGACTTGTAGTAGAGTGTGCGCTAATAAAAATAGAGCAGGAATAAGCTACAAAATTGGTCGGCCTCTCGATAAGGCTGCAGATATTCGTGCCATCAAGATACATCTCTTGAAAGAGAGAGGCCTTAGATGCCAACGTTGTGGTTACAACAAAAAAGAAATCTTGCACGTACATCATAAAGACAGAGACAGAAAGAATAATAATTTTAACAACCTTGAACTTATTTGCCCAAACTGCCATTATGAGGAACACTATCTGGAGAAGAGTTGGTTAAAGAAAGTGTAATAGGGAGGGGTGCGTGAGCGGTTGAAACGAGCGGTCTTGAAAACCGCCAGAGCTAACACTCTCGTGGGTTCGAATCCCACCCCCTCCGCAGATGGAAGTTGAATATCAAATATGAAACACCTCGGTATAGACTACGGCACCAAGCGCATCGGCTTGGCGCTCTCAGACGACACAGGCTCGCTCGCGTTCCCGCATGCGGTTATACCAGCGGGGCAGGGGGCGCTCAGCGCCATAGACGAGATTGTTAAAAAGGAGGGCGTGGGCCGCATTGTTGTAGGCGAGTCGCGCGACTTAAGCGGCAAGGCCAATCCTGTTATGGAGGACATAGCGCAGTTTAAAAAAGATCTGGAGGACTTAAGCGGGCTGCCCGTGGAGTACGAGCGGGAGTTCTTCACCTCAGCGCTCGCGGCGCGGCAGTTTAAAGACCATACGCAACCCCGACGCCGCGCAAATATGCGCGGGTCGGGATCCCGACCAGAGCGTCGGGGGAAAAACCCCTCGCATGATACGCTTGATGCATCGGCTGCGGCACTTATATTGCAGGGCTACTTAGATAAACACAAACACTAATATGGCAGAAATAAGCATTGATGATTTTAAAAAGGTCGAGATAACCGTGGGCGAGATATTGAGCGCTGAGCGCATTGAGGGTAGCGACAAACTCCTTAAGCTCAAGGTCAACTTTGGCGAGGAGAATCCGCGGCAGGTGCTCTCGGGCATCGGTCCGTACTTTGAGGACGTGCAAGTCCTGGTAGGCAAGCGCTATCCGTTTGTCACCAACCTGGCCCCCAGAATGATGATGGGCCTTGAGAGCCAGGCCATGATACTTGCAACCGGCGGCACACCCGAGGAGCCGTTTAACCTCTTTGAGACTAAAGCCGCAGCGGGAGCCAAGGCAAAATAGTATGGACGTGCTCGAACATGTATCGCCACCGCCCAGGCGCACACGCCTGTGGGCGTGGTTTAAGGAGCACGCCAAGAGCCGGTGGGCGCTCCTGTGGCTTGCGCTCATTGCATTTTGCGACACGCTGTTCTCGCCTATAACCGCAGAGGCCTTTTTGACCGCGCTCATGCTCGCGCACCGCGACAGATGGAAGGCGTACCTGCCTGTGGCGCTAGCGTTTACCACACTGGGCGCCGCGGCAGGGTACGGGCTGTTCTTTGTCGCGTATCGCTCGTTTGGCGAGGCGCTCCTGGCGTCGTGGGGATTCTTGGGCGCGTATGCGACCGCACAGGAACTTTTGGGCGCACACATCTTTGTGACCATGCTTGTGGCCTCGTTTACGCCACTCCCGGACAAGGCGTTTATCTATGCGGCGGGCATACTTGGGGCGCCGTTTGTGCCGTTTATAGCCGCGTTTGTCATTGGGCGCGGCCTGCGCATGGCGGTTGTGACCTATATCATGTGGAAGTTTGGCGAGCCCATGCTCGAGGCCCTGGACAGCTACGGGGTGTATGCCACGATTGCATCGGTGGTGCTATTTGCACTGTATGTTATCTTGAAACTCAACCTTTTGCCCCTGTAGTTAAATGGATATAACTGCGGACTTCTAAGCCGCTATTCGAGGTTCGATTCCTCGCGGGGGCACTAGAAAGACAGAAATACCTGCCCTGCGGCAGGTTTTCTGCTTTCTAGTGAGCCGGAGCGTTGCCTAGCACTTGCTGGGCCGCGAGGCAGGGTCGTGCGGCAAAAAGTGTGACGACACTTTTTGAACGCCTGACTAGAAATAAGGGTGGGCGATACAGGACTCGAACCTGTGACCATCCCGGTGTAAACGGGGTGCTCTACCAACTGAGCTAATCGCCCTCAGAATGCATACTAGCTCTAAAGGCGGATAAAAACAATTGCTATACTATCCATATGGCAAACCAGCAACTTGTTGACTATATAAAGGCACAGCGCGCGGCAGGAGTCTCCCGGCCCGACCTGGACAAGGCGCTTACCACTGCCGGGTGGTCTGCTGCGGACATGGCAAGTGCCTATGCTGCTGCAGACGGCATAGTGCCGCCTGCGCCCGTATCTGCGCCCGCCCCAAAGCCGGTCGCGTCCGTACAGCCAGTACAACCACTACAGCCACAGCAACCCGTGCAGATGTTTAGGAGTAGCCCGCTTGAGCCCTCTGGCTCTGCCATGACGCAGACCACCATGCAGATGAATGTGCAGGGTACGCCGCGGCGCGGATGGGGCATGCTCCTTTCTGTCCTTATTCCTATCGTGCTTCTTGCGGGTGCGGTAGCGGCGGCATACTTGTTTGTCCCGCAGGTAAGAGAGGTTGTCGGCTTTTACCTGGGTACGGCAGAGCCGGTGGTAGAGGAGGTCGCCACGACAACGCCGCCAAACATCCAGACCGACACCACCAACGGCTACTCGGTCACGCTCCCAGACGGCATGACGCTTGCACCGGCAAGCGTGTACGAGGTCTCAATGGTGGACGGCGAGGTGGCAACCAGCGCACTTCCTATGGGTTCCGTGCAGGCAGGGAACCTGTTTGTTGTATCAAAGATACCGTTTGCAGACCTGGCACGCGGCAAAGAGGTGTATGACTATGCGGGGTGCTGCTCCGGGGTGCGCTACTGGTTTGATACGGCCTCTACAACCTTTAAGGCAGAGTCGCTGATGTTTGCCAACGACAGGACAACCTACAAGGTTGAGCCGCTTTCTACCACAACCGCCGCCGGCACAGCCTGCACCATTGCACGCACTATTGGCATGCACACGTTTTACCGCATAGCATCAGGCGACGAGCAGATAGAGACCGTCTATAACTACTTCTTGCCCACAAGCCAAGGCTACATGCTGCGCTTTATGACCAAGCTAGATCTTGATTCTGGCGGAGCAGACGTTAAGAACGCTCTCGCATCCTTGACGCTTATGGGTGCAAATGAGACAACTGTGCAGTGCCAGTAACAGACCCTACAATTTTGTTTGAGGACGAGGCGCTTGTTGTTGTTGATAAACCGGCGGGGATGATTGTGTACCCGGACGGCCGCCACGACTATCCCGCACTCTCCCACTGGCTGGATGCGCGGTATGGCGAGGGCAACTACCATTTTGTGCACCGCATCGACCGCGAGACCAGCGGGGTATTGTGCGTGGCACGCACTGAAGACGCGTTTGAGTTTATAAAAGAACAGTTTAAAAACCGCGAGACAAAAAAGACCTACCGCGCGTTTGTGCACGGCACCTTTAAGGAGGAGCGGGGGATTATAGACAAGCCCATAGGCTCTAGCCGCGGCGGGAGCGGCCCGCGCTCGGCCAAACTCTCCTACGGCCAGCAGCGCGACGCCGTGACCATGTATAAAGTCCTGGCTTCAAGGGGCTATGAGGCAGGTGGGCCCGAGCCAGTCTCGTATGTGGAGATATTTCCTAAAACGGGGCGCACCCACCAGATTAGGGTGCACTTTGCCTCGGTGGGGCGGCCTATCATAAGTGACGTGCTCTATGGCTCGGGCCGCGAGAGCCTGCTTGGCTTTGGGCGCCTGGCACTGCACGCGCTCTCCCTTGGCCTGCGCCACCCCAACGGGGAGGAGATGCTCTTTAAAGCCCCGCTCCCTCCGGATTTCGAGGCTGCAGAAGGGGAATTGCGCAGTGCCTAGCCCTGTGTTAAAGTCTTTAAGCAATGAAATCCGCAGTAAAAACATCTCCCGTGGCCATGGCAGAGCGCAAGACCTTGGGGCTTCGCTCCGGGGACACGGTGCGTGTCTGGCAGAACATTGTCGAGATTAAGACCGGCAAGGGCGCCAACAAAAAGGAGGTTACCACCAAGAACGTCCGTAAGCAGGCCTTTGAGGGCCTGGTGCTTGCGGTTAAGCACGGTACCGAGCCGGGCGCCACGTTTACCGTACGCAAGGTCTCCTCTGGTGTTGGTGTAGAGAAGATCTTCCCCCTGTACTCGCCGATGATCGACTCTGTCGAGGTACTGCGCCGCACCCGCACCCGCCGCGCCAAGCTCTACTTTATTAGGGAGAAGGCCGCCCGCGACCAGAAGCGCGCTATGCGCCGCCAGATGCAGGTTGAGCCCCGCGCCACGGTGGCTGATGAGGCTCCCGCAGAGGAGCCGGTAGTCGAGACTGCGGCACAGGCCGAGGCAACCCAGGAGTAATTTTAAAAAGAAACAACCGGCCCTAAGCCGGTTTTTTCTTTGTGGGATTGAGAAAAATAAAGTTTTTGAGTATAGTTGGGCAGTTCTCACCTGCCCAGGTGGCGAAACTGGTAGACGCACTACCTTGAGGTGGTAGCCCCGGCAACGGGTTGGAGGTTCAAGTCCTCTCCTGGGCACAGAAAAGACACAAAGACCTGCCTTGAGGCAGGTTTTGTGCTTTTCTGTGAGCCGGAGCGTTGTGCCGCACTGGCGGCACCGCGAGGCAGGGTCGTGCGGCAAAATCGCGACGGCGATTTTGAACGCCTGACCAAGTGCCGGGTGGTTTGCTACAATAAGCCGCATGCGCATATTTATTGCACCGGTAGTCATATCCTTACTCGCGCTGGGCTCCGTGTATCTGTGGGGCGGGATGGCAGCATTCCTTCTGGCGCTCCTTCTTTCCATACTCGAGATTACGCTGTCGTTTGACAATGCCGTGGTCAACGCCAAGGTGTTGGCCAAGATGAGTCCCGTGTGGCAGAGGCGTTTCCTGACCTGGGGCATATTGCTTGCGGTGTTTGGTACGCGTCTGGTGCTGCCGGGCGTTATCGTCGCTGTTGCTGCAGGCATTTGGCCGTGGGATGCGTTTGCGCTCGCGTTTAGCGAGCCTGAGATATACGGCGACCTGCTCTCCAGCGTGTCCCATGCCATAAACGCGTTCGGCGGCATATTCCTCCTTATGGTGTCGCTGCACTACTTCTTTAACACCCAAAAGCATGTGCATTGGATAGCTGCAATAGAGAGCAGGCTTGCCAGGTGGGGCAGAATTGAGGCCGTCGAGCTTGCTATCGCGCTTGCCGTACTGCTCATACTTGCATATTTCTCGGAGAATCAGGCAAGCGTCCTGTTTGCCGGGTGCATTGGGCTCCTGACCTTTGTGGTCATGCAGGGCATTACCTCGAGCATCGAGACCGGTACCAATGTCGCCGCAACGGGCGCGTCGCTGTTTGTCTACCTCAACATACTGGACTCGGCGTTCTCGCTCGACGGCGTTGTGGGCGCCTTTGCGCTTACAACCGACATACTCATCATCTTTGTGGGCCTGGGTATCGGCGCCTACTTTGTGCGCTCTATCACGGTCTACCTGGTGCGCCAAAAGACCCTTGACGCGCTGCGCTACCTCGAGCACGGCGCGCACTGGGCGATATTGGGTCTGGGGCTGTCGATGCTCGCGGGCATACTCTTTCATGTCCCGGAGGCAATCACTGGTCTTATCGGGTTGGTGTTTGTCTCCTTTGCGTACTACTCCTCGCGGCGCGAGCTTACGGTGCGCGTATAATCTCGACTTTTAGCCGGAAAATCGGTACAGTGGGCGCAACGGTGGTCGTAGCTCAATTGGTAGAGCTCCTGGTTGTGGTCCAGGCGGTTACGGGTTCAAGTCCCGTCGATCACCCAAGATAAAAACCGCACGCTTCAATTGGAAGCGGGCGGTTTTTTTGCTGCAGGCGGCAGTATCTGCGCCGCCTCCTGCAGGTCGGCCTGTGCCTTGTGGCTCTCGCCCAAGTTGGAGTAGGCCAGAGCACGGTTAAGGTAGTTGGCGTACTGCGGATAAGGGTCGTTGCCCAAGGTACATGCGGCAACCGCCTTCTGCCAGCGCTCAGCCTTGGCAAACGCGACGCATAACTGAGAGTTGATAGCGCCGCGGTACCACGGGGCAAACACGTATCGCCTAAGAATCGCCCGGCACGAGCGTATACGCGCTCTGGTGTGTGCGGGGGAGGTGTCTTCGCAGCGTGCCTCAAGCTCGGCAAGCGTGTGGGTTGGCTTGTGCCCAAACAGGGCGATAGAACATAGCAATAATGCCGCAAGCGCGGCAATCGCATAGGCAGGTGCGCGCATGCGGTACTCCTTGCGTTGGTGCGGCTACAGGGAGACTACCACCGCATGCCAAGTGCTACAATGCCCCTATGTCGCAGAAAAAAGAACCGCGCCTGCAGTACACGGCACTTGCTGTTACCCGCTGGGTGGGCTCGGTACAGTCTATAGTCCTGCACTCGCTCGTGTTTATTGCGAGCTTCTCCTTTGCCTGGCTAGGGTATGTCCCATTCGACAGGATGCTGTTGGTGCTCACTACGCTGGTGTCCCTGGAGGCTATCTATCTTGCGATATTTATACAGATGACTATCAACGTGCAGCAGCAGAGCCTTGAGGAAGTGGAGCAGGATATAGATGAGATACAGGAAGACATAGGCGAGATCCAGGAGGATGTCGATGAGATTGCCGAGGATGTCGAGGAAATGCAGGAGGATGTGGAGGAGATGGCCGAGGATGATGCGGCGGAGGAGGCCCGCGAGCAGGCCGACCACAAGACGCTGGGGGAGATACGCAATGCCTTGGGCGTGCTCATGCAGGATATCGAGCGTTTGCAAAACAAAAAATGAGTGCTATCACTAGCGTATGAAACAGATCGTATCGGGCACGCGCGGGCTACTGGCAGAGTTTAAGAACTTTGCCGTCAAAGGCAATGCCTTTGAGCTTGCTATCGCAGTTGTTATAGGCAACGCGTTTACTGCCGTGGTCAATTCGCTGGTGGGAGACATTATTACGCCCATACTCGGGCTTGTCACCAACCATGTCGACTTCAAAACCCTGGTGTGGGAGCCGCACATGGGGCTTGTTATCAAGTACGGCAACTTTTTGCAGGTGGCGTTCAATTTTGTCATCGTGTCGCTGGCCATATTCATAGTCTTTAAGGCGCTCACCACCATGCGCAAGCGCGTCTTTGAGCGCGGGGAAGAGGACAAGGTCCCGGCCCACGAGAAGCCTGAAGACGTTCGCCTTTTGGAGGAGATCCGCGATATACTACGGGGTAATGCCAAAGAACCTGGAGCTTAGCCCGTCTGTATCGATTATTATTGCCGGCCTCGTTATTGCGGGCGCTATCCTTCTTGTAAACTTTACTCCACGCCCGACAGAGGCCCGCAACGACGGCACCGTGCCCGCCTCTACCTCGGTCCCCAAACCCACCACAGACGACCATATCCTGGGCTCGCCAGACGCTCCTGTGGTGCTCATCGAGTACTCCGACTTCCAGTGCGTGTACTGCTCCATGGTCTACCCGACCATTAAGAAAATTGTAGAGGAGAGCAACGGCGAGATTGCATGGGTTATGCGCCACCTGCCGCTTGACTCTATACACCCCGAGGCGCGCCCTGCGGGGCTTGCGGCCGAGTGTATTGCCGAGCAGTTGGGCAATGAGGGCTGGTGGGCGTTTACCGACAGCATGTTTAGCGACCAAGAGAACCTGGGCAACGCCCGCTACCTATCACTGGCGGCCTCGCTTGGGGCCGACACGGCCAAGTACATGTCGTGTGTCTCGAGCAAAAAGTACAACCAAAAGCTCGACGACCAGACGGCCGAGGCTCAGGTTGCGGGCGCATCGGGCACCCCCTACACGGTTGTATACGGCCATGGCGTACAGGTGCCGCTCTCCGGCGCGCTCCCGGAGGCGCAATGGCGCTCGGTAATCAAAGCCGTACAGGCGCGTCAGCAGTAGCACAGCAGCAGTAATCATTATCATTTCATACTCAAACTTGTATGTGGTACGAGGATACGCAGGTTCGTAACGCCACGCGCGTGGCGTTGTGGCTCTTGGTTGCATTATTGGCGGCATCGCTCGTATACGTACTGAGCTCGGTGCGCTATATCGGCGCCGGCTTGGCTCCGGGCAACACTATTACCGTGTCGGGCTATGGAGAGAGCTTCTCGACCCCGGACATCGCAACGTTTACCTACTCGGTAGTCTCGGAGAAGAAGGTTGCCGCAGACGCGCAGGCCGAGGCAACAACCAAGGCAAATGCCGTACTGGCCTACCTTAAGGCGGCAGGCGTAGACGAGAAGGATATCCAGACCAGCGGCTACAACACCAACCCGGTGTATGACTACGTGCAGAGCGCGTGTGTAAACGGGTATTGCCCCGGGGGCAAGCAGGTTTTGCGCGGCTACGAGGTGCGCCAGTCTACAACCGTTAAGGTGCGCGACACCGCCAAAGCTGGCGAGATACTTGCCGGCGTAAGCGACAAAGGCGCAACCGAGGTCTCTGGCTTACAACTGACATTTGACAACCCTCTGCAGGGCCAGAACGAGGCCCGCAACAAGGCCATTGCAGACGCCAAACAGAAGGCCGAGGAGCTTGCAGACGAGCTTGATGTATCGATTGTCCGCGTTGTCTCGTTTAACGAGAACGGCGGCGGATACCCGACCCCGTATGCCTACGGCCGCGGTGGGGTAGCGACTATGGCTTCGGATGCCAAAGTAGAGGTAGCCCCCCAGATATCGGTAGGACAAAACCAGGTCAGCTCCAGTGTCCAGGTGACCTACGAAATCCGCTAAAAGCCATTATATAGGGCCACAAAATAGCCAAAAAGGGAACCTTGACAAAGGGTCCTTTTTGGTATATAATAGTAGCTAGGTGTCGTACTTAGACATCGCCGGGGGTATAGGGCATGAAGCCCTACACCTTGACCGGCACTGCTCGAACTTTGCCTTAGGGGGCAAAAGGGAGAGGCTATGCTACACAGAACCAAACTGTTCCTACGCGCGCTCGCGGGTGGGACGAGGGACCTCGACAAGAAAGAGGTCAACCAGGGCACACGCAACATCTACACGGCCGTTGGCCTCTTGATGCTCGCGGTTGCGGTGGTATCGTCCGGCTTTGCAGGCTACGCGTGGGGGAACGTGTTTCGCTCGGCCTGGGTCGGCGGTCTGGCATTCTTGGTCTGGCTTCCGATATCGCTTGGTGTTAACTACATCATTGCGTGGAAGATCGACCAGAAGCACCAGGGCGTTCTCAGCCGCATCTTTGCCGTGTTGGTCGCCTTCGCGTTTGCGGGTGTCCTTGTCTACATGAACAGCATGTTCATGATGATGAAGACCTTGCAGCCGGAGATCATCCAGCAGGTCGAGACCAAGTACTACGGCAAGCGCAGCGCGCTCGAAGCGGAGCTCGCTATGCTGAACGCCCAGTACAACAAGGATCTCGCCGCGCTCCGCTCCAAGGCGGACACAGCAACGCAGAGCGTCACGTCGGCAAGCAACGCCGAGGTCGACAAACTGCGTGCGGAAGTTGCCAAACTGCGCGATGACTACACTGTTGCTCTGGCGGTCTACACTGCCGAAGTCGACGGTCGCGGCAACTCCAAGATGGTGGGCGAGGGCTCCCGCGCCCGCGCCAAGAAGGCCGAGGCTGACGACCGCCGCCGCCTGTTTGAGGCCGCAGAAGCGCGGCTGACAGCGGAGGTTGCGAAGCTTGATCCTGCCGTTTCGGCGAAAGTTGCCGAGATCAAGCAGAATCTTGTTTCGGACGAGGCGCGGCTCCTGGCTGCTACCTCTGCCGACAAGCTCCGGCTCGAGCGAAACATCGCCGAGTTGGATGCGATGCCGCGCAACGGCTTCCTCGATCAGCACGAGGCTCTCCAGAGCCTGGTGCTGAGAAATCCCTCCGGTATGTACGGGTTTCTCGCGCTGTTCTTTATGCTCGAGAGCCTCGTGGTCCTGTCCAAGCTATACATGGGCCGGACCGAGTACCACATGATGCGTGCGGCCGAGTTTGCCACACGTGTCAACGAAGATCAGGCCAAGATCTCTAGTCTTGCGCAGGCACGGCGCCAGCGTGAGCTTGTCGAAAGGCAGGCTCAGGCGGCTCACCGCAAGGCCTTGCGCCAGATTGAGATCACGGAGCGTGAAGAACAGCTCGCTGATGCCGAAAAGCAGCACGAGACGTTCAACAGGCACCTGGCCAAGCTCGAGCAGATGGATGTCGGCGACGAAGTCATCCAGAACCAGAAGGACGCCTTCCTGAAGCACAACAAGGGCTTCCTCAAACTGGTTTCGAGCAAGTAACACAACGACTATGGGCCCCGGGATTAACACCCCGGGGCTCTTTTTTTGCCTAACATACGGATTTGACGAGGCTCCAAAACGGGGGTATTATGGCAGCAATAACCCCCGCGGGGGTTTTAAAATTGCCAAAATATGTGGAACTACTTTAGGGACGTCAGGGCAGAGATGAAGCATGTAAGCTGGCCCAGCACCAGCATGACTATTGCGTATACGCTCGTGGTTGTTGCTGTGTCTGTTGTTGTCGCTGTCTACCTTGGCCTTTTGGACTTCGTGTTCCGCCTCTTTATCGAGCAGATAATCTAACCCCACCCATGTCTAAGCAAGATTCATCAGTAGGGCGCGCGTGGTACGCGATACACACCTACGCCGGATACGAGAACGCCGTGGCGCGCAACCTCAAGCAGCGCATCGAGTCGCTTGGCCTCCAGGAGAAAATATTCCAGGTTATTGTGCCGACCGAGAAGACCATCAAGATTAAGGGC
This sequence comes from uncultured Candidatus Saccharibacteria bacterium, assembly GCA_964566795.1. Taxonomy (GTDB): domain Bacteria; phylum Patescibacteriota; class Minisyncoccia; order Phycocordibacterales; family SBAW01; genus GWA1-54-10. The sequence continues at coordinate 552,662 of CAZMIU010000001.1, forward strand.
GGCCGCAGGGTAGAGGAGGAGGAGAAGGTGTACCCGGGCTACGTGCTGGTAGACATGATAGTAGACGACCAGTCGTGGTACGTGGTGCGCAACACACCGCGCGTAACCGGCTTTGTGGGCTCGGGCGTTAACCCGGTGCCGCTTGCCCAGAGCGAGGTAGACACTTTGCTTGGCCGCATGCAGGCCACCGAGGGCTCAGTCAAACACGCTATCGACCTCGCTGCTGGCGACTCGGTTGTTATTGTCGACGGCCCGTTTAAGGACCTCGACGGCAAGGTGGGCGAGGTAGACGAGGCCCGCGGCAAGGTAAAGGTGCTTGTTGCTATGTTTGGCCGCGAGACCCCGGTAGAACTAGATTTCTTGCAAATCAAGCGTATATAAGGTATTTTTTCACTCTCAGATATGGCAAAGAAGATAACCAAAAAGATAAAGATTATCGCCCAAGGTGGCGCAGCCGCTATGACCCCTGCGATGGGTCAGGTGCTCGGTCCTGCCGGCATCAACATCGGCGAGTTTATTAAGCGCTTTAACGACGCGTCTAAGGACATGCGCGGCGACATGGTGCCGGCTGTTATCTCGGTATACGAGGACCGCTCGTACGACTTTGTCCTCAAGACTCCTCCGGCATCCTCCCTCATACTGAAGGCACTCGGCAAGGAGAAGGGCTCGGGCAAGCCTAATACCTCTAAGGTAGGTACCCTTACCAAGGCTCAGGTTAAAGAGATCGCTGAGCGCAAGATGGTAGACCTCTCTGCGCACGATATTGAGCAGGCTGTCAAAATTATCTCCGGCACCGCCCGCTCAATGGGCGTTGATGTGAAGTAAGTTTCTCTAGATAAAGAGCGCCCGCGAGTTGTTACTCGCGGGCGTTTTTTGTTAGGCGGCTTTGGACAACATGTAGTTGCTGTAAGCCGGATTGTTGGTGACCTCCTTGATCGCCGAGATAAATGGCGGCAGGGTTACCTCTTGGTTGCGGTCGGTAAGCTCGAGCTCGAGCATGTAGAGCGTGCCGCCATTGCGCGGGATAAGGTCCAGCTCAAAGTACTGGTTATCCCAGGCAAAGCACCACCGCTGCTTGCGTATCGGCTGTGTGCCCGGCTCCTTAAACGCCAGACACGCCTCGTACACCTCGCGGCTGATGCGCTCCTCGACTTCTTCGCGCACACCCTCTGCCACATCGCGCTTCTCAGTGCGGTAGTAGAGGTAGGAGCCATGCTGCCCGCGCTTGCGCACGCGCAGCACCGTGCCTGGCGTAGAAGACTGCAGGTAGGTCTGCTCGATCGAGATGTTTTGGCAGGGGACAGTGATGTCGTCCCACGCCACAGGCCGGCAGACAAACTTGCGCTCCTGCTCGAGCGGCACAGGAATACCGAGTGCCGCAAAGACCTCGCGTTCAAGTTTGGCGAGTTTGCCCGGGAAGTCGGTCTTGTTGTCGATGTAGCGCAAGTGCGGATGTCCGGTCCACGCCCTCTCGGTTTCTTTATCCCTAACGAGGGCCAGAGCGGCGTCCTCGCGGCGGGTTTCGTTGTTGGCTGTGGTGTAGGCCTCCACTGCTCCATCTGCAGCTGTGCGCATATGGAACACCGCGTCGTAGCGGCCATCGCGCACCTCAAGAGCGGTGCCCAGATTGAGCTCGCGGAGGATGTCCTCGTAGAGCCCGCCGGGCATGTATGCCGCGGCGTCGGTAATGCCGCGGTCGCACAACAGTACAGGGTTGGCATGCATGCAGGCAGTAGCTGCGCGCTCAAACTCTGTCTCAAGCGCTGCCATGGTGCTTATGACGGCACGCTGGAACGTGCGCTCGTCAAACGCGCCCGTGGTGGGAGAGAGCTTGCCGAGCATGAGGAGCGTGGGTGCCTCAGGCACGATGAGCGGGTAGCGGCCGCGGTCCAAGAGCTTTTGCTCTAGGTACGACATGCCGGTTGTTTTGCCGCCGCACGGGCCGCCGGTGATAGCAAACTTGGGTATCTTCAAGTAGTCCTCCTATAGGTTCTGGGTCCGTCTTGAGCGTACCCGAGCCCCCTCGCGCAGTCCATACACAAAAATAAACCGCCCCAGTTTCCTGGGGCGGGTAGGTGTTGTGGGCCTTAGGCTTGCGCCGTTGGCCGCTCGGTAATGTCCTGCTCGCCCCGCTTGTAGTAGAAGCGGTCTCCCTCGGTCTCCATGTAGAGATGGAGGCCGAGGTCGCTAAGCTCCTCAAGCATGTGGGTACCAGTCTGCTGTGCGACTCGCCGCATAGTCGGATGCACATCGAGCCGCGCGCGCCGCTCGACAAAGTACACCATGGCGGGCAGGTCGCCGACCTTCTGGCATGGAACGAGCATACCCATGGGGCAGTAGTACTGCCGCACGAACTTACTCGTGAGCAGGTTGTCGATGTAGACGATCTGCTCGGCAATGAACAGGTCGGCATCCTTCCTGAAGTCGTCCGGCAGCTGCTCGAGATACCACGGCGAGAAGCCATGGTGCGTCGTCAGGAGCGGCATGCGCTGAGCGACTGCGCGGTGCCGCTGGTCGTCGCGGAACGATCCGAAGTCCAGCAGGTAGTTGAACTTCATTGTCCCACACTCGGCCAGGAACTTGGGCAGCTCGGTCTGCACGGGCCGCCGCTCCAAGATGTCCCGGTGCTCTGCCAGCATCTTCTTGCTGAAGCGCGAAAAGTTGCTGACAAAGTCGTGTGAGGCCAGACGCGATGTGTAGTAGTACTTCTCCTTCATCCAGTACTCGATATATTCCTCGGTGGCGTGGTAGCGCTTCTTCTGGAATGAGCTTGGGTACTTCTCGTGGAGCGCGTCCTCGAGCGTCTCGGCGACTAGGCGCACCTCCGCGAGCGGATGGTGGCGCAGGCGGTCGAGGTGGTCGGCGATATGCCGCAGCTCACCATGCCAGGCAAGGTTTGTTGCGGCTCCTGCGGGGAGAAAGCCCCGCATGATATCGAAGGAGCGGGCCTTGATGGCCTTCTCGTACACCTCCTCCTTCTCGCCCTCCTGCCGCGGATGCCGCTCCAGGAGCGCGTTCTGGACGACGCTAAGCCCTTGGAGATAGCGTTGCCGCCATCTCTCAAGAATCTGTCTGGAGTGCTCGGTACCCTCCGGACTGAGAAAGCGCTGTGTGGCAAAGTCGATATAGCGCGTCGAGGCCTCCTGCCCGTTGTAGAGCATAAAGTCCTGTATCGCCTTGGCCGCGAGCATCGATACGCCCTCGATAAAGAGCGTTGTCGATCCGCAGTCGCCGATAGACTTGTGTCCGTAGCCGACATAGAACATCGACATGAACTTCTCGGGCCCCGACTTCCAGAGCTTTTCCAGATGGGCGCGCAGGCCGCCGACCGAGCGCGAGTGCAGTGCCTGGAGCATGGCCTCGGCCTCTGCACCGATAACCGCTCCCGTATTGAGTACGAACACCTCGCCACCCCCAGGGAGTTGCCTGGTGGTATGAATAAGATCTCTGACCGACATCCTGTATCCTTTCGTGGGTTAGAACTGGTCTATCCGCACGCTACCTTGCGGCTGGGGCCCGGTCAACTTCCGCTGCCGGGGGTTTTGTGCCAGCATGTCTGAGGACACGAACAACCAGAGGAGAGTGCTATGCCGCGAGGCAAGTTTATCGTCGTAGACGGCATGGACGGGAGCGGCAAGGGGACACAGCTCGCGCTTCTGCGTGAGAAGCTGTCCCATCTCGATATTGTCTACACCCGCGAGCCGGGCGGTACAAATGTGCCCTCGGCGGAGTTTATCCGCGACCTTCTGCTTAAGCCGGAGAAGTACAACTTTACCCCCAACCCGCTGTGCGACTTCTTCCTCTACTTTGCGTCGCGGGCGCTCCACGTGGAGCAACTTGTCGAGCCGGAGCGGGCAAAAGGCCGGCATGTGATCAGCGACCGGTACGACTCCTCGACGGTTGCCTTCCAGCTCTTTGGCGAGCAGAAAGAGTTTCTCCAACTGTTTAAGGATGTTCGCAGCAACCTGCCGGCATACTTCTGGCCGGATGCGTACATCCTGCTCGACCTCGACCCCAAGGTTGCGTATGAGCGGCGCAAAAAGGACACTCAACAAGAAAAGACCCGCTTTGACATTAAGCCGCTTGAGTACCACGAGCGGGTGCGTAATGGGTTTAGGGCAATGCGCACTATGGTAGACGACCCAGGTACAGTACACATCCTTGATGCAGACAGGACGCCGGAAGCACTGCACGAGGAACTGTCAGCGATTGTACTCAAGATACTCGCACTATGAATCACCACAGGGCGCCCCTCGCGGGGCGCCTTTCTCTTTGGTATGCTCGCTCCAGACTTAGAACATCAGCAAAGGAGACTACCGATGGTCATGCCATCCCAGATGATCCACAAACACGTGCGCGGCGCATCGCCGTCCATCCACTGCGACCCGAGTGACCCTATTACCGACGACCAAATCCAGCCTGCGTCTCTCGACCTGCGGCTCGACAGTACGGTGTACTGCGTGTGGGCTGCCGCGCTCCCCAAAAAGTACCAGCCGATTATCGACATGATCTCGGCGGAGGAGCGGCACCGGTACAAGTTCCACCTCGACAAGAAGACCACCAACCTGCTTGAGCGTGGCAGGACCTATGTCATTGCGCTCAAGGAGAACTGCGCGCTGCCGCGGCACGTCTGGCTTGAGGCGTCTCCCAAGAGCTCGACCGGGCGCTGCGACGTCTTTACACGGCTCCTGTGTAACAACCAGCCGCACTACGATATGACGCCCAAGGGCTATCACGGGCCGCTGTGGCTCGAGGTGACGCCCTTGTCGTTTGATGTGCGGGTACAGGAGGGGCTTTCGCTCATCCAGGCCCGCTTCAAGACCGACCAGACCGAAGCGCTCAGCAACGTCGAGCTCTCGGACCTCCAGACGGAGTACGGAGTGCTGTGCGGCAAAGAGGGCCAGCCACTGCACAGCGGCGACATCACCGTCCACGACGGTGAACTTTACTACCACATCGATCTTGACCGCGACGTGGTTGGCTTTGTCGCCAAGCGCAACATCGGGATGGCGCTCGACCTAACCAAGGGAGATGTTGCCATACCCAAGCACTTCTGGGAGCCCATCGAGCGTCCAAGCGGCGGCCGTCTTGTGCTCGACACGGAGGCATTTTACCTTCTGGCGACCAAGGAACGTACGCGCATACCGCACATGGTGTGCGGCCAGGTCACCTCGTTCAAGATTACGACTGGGGAGATCAGGCCGCACTACGCCGGGTTTTTTGACCCGGGGTTTGGCGGCGAGAAGGGGACCAATGGTGTGCTCGAGGTCAGGGCGCGCGACGTCCCGTTTGAGATATCGGACGGGGCGCCCATCTGCTCTATGCGCTTCGAGCGGATGCTCGAGGTGCCCGACAAGCTCTACGGCATCGGCATCAAGAGCAACTATCCAAGCTCTGGGCCGTCGCTCTCCAAGCACTTTATTGATCGCTACAAAGCATGGGAGGCAAAGTAGCCTCTCATGCAGACGGCCCGCGCACGCGCGGGCCGTTTCTTTTTATACGTTTACGCGCTAGAGTCTCTACATGTACGAGTCTGTTAAGGGAGACAAGGAGGTATATGACGCACTTGCGGGCGAGGAGGCGCGTGAGGCTATCGGGCTCGAGCTCATCCCAAGCGAAAACTATGTAAGTCGCGCCGTGCGCGAGGCGCAGGGGAGTATCTTTACTAATAAATATAGTGAGGGATACCCGGGTCGCCGCTACTACGGCGGACAGGAGTTTACCGACCAGGTAGAGACTTTGGCCATAGAGCGTGCCAAAAAGTTGTTTAACGCCAAGTTTGCCAACGTGCAGCCGCACTCGGGTGCGAGTGCCAACATGGCGCTCTACTTTGCTTTGCTTGAGCCGGGCGACACCGTGCTTGGTATGGACCTTTCGCACGGCGGGCATTTAACCCACGGCGCACCAGTAACCGCAGTGGCCAAGCTGTTTACCTTTGTGCGCTACAAAATGGCCAATGTAGAGACGGGCGAGATTAACTATGACGAGCTGCGTGCACTCGCCATAGAGCACAAACCGAAGATTATTTTGGCTGGGTTTAGTGCGTACTCGCGCGAGCTCGACTACGCAAAGTTTGTATCTATCGCAAAAGAGGTGGGGGCCTATGCTGTGGCAGACGTGGCCCACATTGCGGGGCTTATTGCCGGCGGCGTGCACAAAAACCCGTTTGAGTTTGGCTTTGATGTGATGACGTCAACGACCCACAAAACACTGCGCGGCCCGCGCGGCGGTTTGATTTTGGTACGCGAGAGCGAGGAGATTGCCAAAAAGGTAGACAAGGCCGTGTTCCCGGGCATACAGGGTGGCCCACTCATGCATGTCATCGCCGCCAAGGCGATAGCGTTTGGCGAGGCACTCAATCCAAAGTTTAAAGACTACACAGCGCAGATTTTAAAGAACGCCAAGGCTATGGAGGAAGTGTTTAAGCAGCGCGGCGTGCGCATGATTGGCGGCGGCACATCTAACCACCTTATATTGGCCGACATCACCAAGTTTGCGCTAGGGGGTCGTGAGGCCGAGGAGGTCTTAGACAGTGTAGGCATTACGCTCAACAAAAACATGATAGCCGATGACACGCGCACACCCATGGACCCGTCTGGTATCCGCTTTGGCACCCCCGCCATAACCACCCGCGGGTTTACAGAGGCAGAGTGCGCGCAGGTTGCCAACCTTATGCTCGACGCACTGGAGAGCAGGGGAGACGCCACTAAGCTTGCTGCAATAAAAAGTGAGATAGAGGCACTCGCCCAAAAGTTCCCCATCCCAGACTCGTTTGTGTAATCTCAGTCCTGTATTTGCATACCTACCCAATATCGACTATGACTTTATCTGTCCTATAGGACGAATAAAGGAATGGCACGATTAGAGCAAGAACTTAGAGACGAGATTAAACGGAGCAAAATAAACAAAGCGCTTATAAGCACTATTGCAGTTGCGGGTATTTTGGCTGTAGGTGTTTTGGCACCCAATGTTATAGGGGCTCTTGGGAGAACAGGCTTACTTCCAAAGCGTAAACACCAGGTCAAAACAGCTTTTGGAAAATTGCTGCAGCATGGATATATAAAACTCGAGAAGCGAGGCGATGGGTCATATGTTCGACTTACAGAAAAGGGCGAGCGTTTTGCGATCCGGATGGGAGAAGGGAAGTTGGTTCCTAAAAAGCCAAAACATTGGGACAAGAAGTGGCGACTGTTAATATTTGATATTCCTGAGTATCGGCGACGGACACGCACACGTGTACGCCAAACGCTTATCGCGCTAGGTTTTTATAGGTTGCAGGATAGTGTGTGGGTTTATCCGTATGACTGCGAGGAGCTTATTGTTTTACTTAAAGCAGATTTAAAAATAGGGAAAGACCTGCTTTATATCATTGCTGACAAAGTTGAATACGATGCCACTCTCCGAGCCCATTTTGGTCTGTAAATCGTATTCCTTTATTGATCCTATAGGACGGATAAGGGAATGAAGGATAAGGCAGAAGAGCGGTAGAGGAGCGGTAGAGGAGGGGAGGGAGCGGGGGATGGAGTGATGCATATAAATTACACCCGTGCGGGATATACTGGATATATGGCCTTTAGGGAGAGCAGGATATTTAAGTGGTGGGAGCAGTATGAGCACCATCTAGGCGTGGGCGCCCTGGCGGTGGGCTTTGCCTTTGACCTTATTATTGCCGACAGGCCCGACAGTATAGGCAACAACCTGCTTTTGCTCACCTATCTTATCGTGGCAGGCGTGCTTATTATCCTGCTTAACCGCCGCGAGATGCGCAAAAAGGAAAAGGAGCACTCCACCGAGCCGCTCGTCCTGCTGCTTATGCTCCAGTTCTGTTTTGGAGGTCTGGCTAGTAACCTGCTTGTGCTGTATGGCAAAAGCGGGACGTTGGCGGTAAACGCGCTCTTTTTGGGCCTTTTGGTGGCGCTTATCTTTGGCAACGAGTTTTTGCGCAGCAGGTACGCACAGCTGCGCTTTAATGTTGGCGTGTACTATGTGCTCTTGCTCACGTACTGCGTCATAGCTGTGCCGGTGTTTTTGACCCACACCATAGGCACGTGGGTGTTTCTCCTTTCGGGGCTTATCAGCCTGGGCATTATCTCGGCGTTCCTGTTTGTGCTGACCACGATCGTGTTTCGCTCCAAAGAGCCGGGCAAGGTGTTTGGGGTGGCCTCCCTGGTGCTCGGTATATTTTTAATCTTTAACCTCCTGTATTTTTTAAACATCATACCGCCTGTGCCCCTGTCGCTTAAGGACATTGGGATATACCACTCGGTACTCAAGCGCAGTGACGGCAACTACACCGCGGTGTATGAGGAGCCCCCGTGGTGGCAGGTGTGGCGCACCACAAGCCGCACTTACACGCTGAGTGTTGGCGAGAGCGCGTTCTGCTTCTCGTCGGTCTTTGCGCCAACCAAACTGTCGGTGCCTGTATACCACCGGTGGGAGTTTGATGGTGCAGACGGCTGGGAGACCAGGGCGCGCATCGCATTTCCCATATCGGGCGGGCGCGACGCGGGGTATCGCGGCTTCTCTGTTAAGTCGAACTTAGAGAAGGGCTCGTGGCGCTGCAGCGTGGAGACCCAGTCGGGCTCGCTGGTGGGGCGCACGAGCTTTGAGATTATTGAGGCGGCCCAGGCTCCGGCGCTTAGCCAGAAAACCCTCTAAATGCTACTCTTAGCCGCATGAAAGAGAGGATAGAGCAGGCAATACGGGAGGCATTGGGGAGTGATGCGCCATTTGTTGTGGAACGCCCGCGCTCGATGGAGCATGGCGACTATGCCACCAATGCTGCACTGGTCGCTAAAGTAGACGCAAAGGCTCTTGCCGACAAACTCTCTATAGATGGCGTGGCCAAAATAGAGGTGGTGGGCAAGTTTATTAATTTTAAACTTTCGCGCGAGGCCTTGGTGCCTACACCTCAGACCATCCCGCAGCTGTATGCGGGCAAGACTATAATGGTCGAGTATACCGACCCCAATCCGTTTAAGGAGTTCCATATCGGGCACTTGATGGCCAACACTATAGGCGAGGCTATTGCGCGCCTTTTTGAGATGTCGGGTGCTACTGTTGAGCGCGCCAACTATCAAGGCGATGTTGGCCTCCATGTGGCCAAAGCTATCTGGGGCAAACAGCACAAGCCCGACATGCCGTGGGGCGAGGCATACGTGTATGGCAACAACGAGTACGAGGCACACAAGGAGGAGATAGATGCGCTCAACAAAGTTATTTATGACAAGAGTGATACGGGTGTTAACGCTCTGTACGACGAGGGCCGTGCAGTATCGCTGGAGCATTTTGAGGAGATTTATAAAAAGCTTGGTACCAGTTTTGTGCACTACTTTTTTGAGAGTGCGACGTCTGAGCCGGGCCTGGCTCTTGTTAAGAAGAACACCGGCTCTGTGTTTGAAGAGAGCGAGGGTGCTGTGGTGTACAAAGGTCAGCAGGATGGTTTGCACACCCGCGTGTTTATAAACAAGAACGGCTTGCCCACATACGAGGCAAAAGACCTGGGGCTGTTGGCAGTTAAGGCCAAGACAGGCAGCTACGACCTCTCGGTTACTGTCACCGCAAGCGAGCAGAAGGATTACTTTAAGGTCGTTCTGGCTGCCGCACAAAAGATTGCTGAGATATCTGATATCGCAAAGAAAACCCGCCACATAACACACGGCATGATGCGCTTTGCCGAAGGCAAGATGTCCTCGCGCCTGGGCAACGTCATTACGGGGGAGTCTCTGCTCGCAGCCCTTGTTGCCGCCGCCAAAGAAAAGATGCAGGGCCGCGATGTTAAAGATGCAGACACAATTGCCGAGCAGATTGCGGTGGGCGCTATTAAGTACGCCGTGCTCAAGCAGGGGAGCGGGCGCGACATTGTCTTTGACCCGGAGAAGTCGTTGTCGCTGGAGGGCGACTCTGGCCCATACCTGCAGTACGCACGCGTGCGCGCACTCTCACTTGTTGCTGCCGCACAAGAGGCGGGCATTGAGCCCGGCCAAGACGACATGCCCGGGGAGCCTAGCGCGCTTGAGCGCGTACTCATACACTACCCGAGCGTTGTAGAGCGCGCCGCGCGTGAGCTTGAGCCGCACTACATTACAACCTATCTGACAGAGCTCGCAGGTGCGTTTAACTCCTGGTACGCCAACAACAAAGTGATAGGCGGCACCAGTCCGCGGTATGGGGTGTGGTTGGCATACGCCACCATTAAGACCCTGAGCGAGGGGCTCAATACTTTAGGCATTCCTGCCCCTGAGGAGATGTAATTTGGCCCTAAAACGGCTATAGTTAACGGGTTATGGCCGAGGGCACGCCTAAATCGGAGACCGTTAAGCGCGAGGAGGACGTCCTCACGTTTTGGAAGCAGGATAAGACGTTTGAGAAATCGCTCGACAAGCACGCGCCCAAGGGAGAGTTTGTGTTTTATGACGGGCCTCCGTTTGCCACCGGCCTGCCGCACTCAGGCTCCCTCCTCTCGTCTGTCATTAAAGACGTGGTCCCGCGCTACAAGACCATGCGCGGCTACCGCGTGCCACGTGTATGGGGTTGGGATACGCACGGACTCCCTATAGAAAGTTTGGTGGAGAAAAAGCTCGGGCTCAAGACCAAGAAGGATATTTTAAGCATCGGCGTTGGCGCCTTTAACGAGACTGCGCGCTCGATGGTGTTGGAGTACGTGCACGAGTGGGAGAAGTACGTCGACAGGGTAGGCCGCTGGGTCGACTTTAAAAACTCCTACAAGACCATGGACAACTCATACATTGAGTCTGTCTGGTGGGCGCTCAAGCGCCTCAACGACAAAAAGCTCTTGTACGAGGGCCGCAAGGTTTTAATGTACTGCCCGCACTGCGAGACTCCTTTGGCCAAGGCAGAGATTGCCATGGACAACACCTACAAGGATATTACCGAGGAGGCGGTAACCGTGCGGCTAAAGGTCAAGAATCCGTCTAAGCACAACCTGCCCGAGAACACCTACCTGTTGGCGTGGACCACTACACCCTGGACCCTGCCGGGCAATGTGGGGCTCGCTGTGGGCTCCACCATGACGTATGCGGTGGTGCAGGAGGGCAATGCCCACTATGTGCAGCACGAGGACGGGGGCGACATAGAGGGCAAGAACCTTGTCGGCATCGAGTACGAGCCGCTCTTTGATGTGCCGGCCATGCAGGGCAAGAACTCCTACCGCGTGTGGGCGGCCGACTTTGTTACTACAGGGGAGGGCACAGGCATTGTGCACACTGCAGTCATGTACGGCGAGGACGACTTTGCGCTCGGGCAGCGGGAGAAGCTCCCCATGGTCCAGATGCTCACCCCCGACGGCCACTACACCGATGTGGTACCGGAGTTTATCCGCGGCAAGTATATAAAGCAGGCGGAAAAGTTTATTAAGGAAGACTTGGAGACCCGCGGCCTCCTGCACAAGCGCGAGATGCACACCCACTCCTACCCGCACTGCTACCGGTGCGGCACGCCGCTCATATACAACGCAGTTGCGTCGTGGTTTTTGAACATCCAGAAGGTTAAGAGCAGGATGCTGAGCGAGAACGAGAAGGTGCAGTGGTTCCCCGAGCACTTAAAGCACGGGCGCTTCCACAACATTGTGGAGAACGCGCCGGACTGGACCATATCGCGCAACCGCTTTTGGGCATCGCCCCTGCCCATCTGGAAGGAGAAGGGGGGCAGCAAGCTCATGGTGGTGGGCTCCTTGGACGAGCTCTTGTCTAAAACAAAACGCTCGGGCAACCGCTACTTTGTGATGCGCCACGGCGAGGCGCAGAGCAATGTGCGCAGTGTCGAGGATTTTGGCGGAGATCCTGAGAACCGCCTTACGGAAAAAGGGAGAAATGAGGCTGTGCATGCTGCAGCAGACCTCAGGAGCGACAAGATTGATATCATTATTGCCTCGCCGTTTCTGCGCACCCAGGAAACAGCCAAGATTGTGCTCAAGGAGCTCGGTCTGCCAGACTCCGCACTGATGACAGACGAGCGCCTGGGTGAGGCCGATAGCTCTGATGAGAGCGTGTATACAAAGGTGGGGGAGTTTATCTTTGAGGTAGAGCGGCGTTATGCGGGCAAAAATATATTGCTCGTGTCGCACGGTTACCCTATGTGGGCGCTCGAGAAGGTTGCGGGCCATCGTGCACGCAGCGCCTTCTCTGCTGCCGAGATGCTGCGCACTGGCGAGGTGCGCGAGTTGCCGTTTGTGCCGTTTCCTCATACGCCCAACTACGACCTCGATCTGCACCGACCCTACATCGATGATGTGGTGCTCCTCGATTCTGCGGGCCGCAAGTACGAGCGCATCCCCGAGGTCTTGGATTGCTGGGTGGAGTCGGGTGCCATGCCGTTTGCCTCGATGAACTACCCGCGCGACAAACGCCGCGTCAACCCCGAGCGCTTCTTTGGGCTCTTCCCCAAGGGTTACCCGGGCGATTTTATTGCCGAGTACATCGCGCAGACGCGTACGTGGTTCTACTACATGCACGCTATGGGCGCACTCCTCTTTGGCCGCCAGGCATTTAAGGCTGTTGTGTCGACCGGCACCATACTTGCCGCAGACGGCAGCAAGATGAGCAAGTCCAAGGGCAACTACACCGACCCCTACGAGCTTATGGACAAGTGGGGGGCGGACCCGTTTCGCTTTTACCTTATGAGCTCGGTAGTAATGCAGGGCGAGGACCTTAACTTTAGGGATGAGGACGTGCGCGACGCGCACAACAGGGTAGTGGGCACGCTCTGGAACTCGTTTAAGTTTTATGAGATGTATGCGAGGGTGCCGCAAAAGCTTCCGGAAAAGGGAGAGATGAACACGACCCCAACTCCCTTTTCCAAAACTTTTGCAACACCCCAAAATCCTCTCGATCGCTGGATTGTTTCCTTGCTCAACAAGACTGTTGCAGAGGCGACGGCTGCGATGGAGAGCTACGACATGCCGCGTGCATGCCGCGCCCTACGCGCCTTTATAGAGGACTACTCGCTGTGGTATGTGCGTCGCTCGCGCGACCGCGCCAAGGGGGCGGGGGATGATGCGCAGGCAACCCTTGCAACGCAGAAGCACGTGCTCGAGACTACTGCCAAGCTCCTCGCGCCCATAACCCCGTTTATTGCAGAGAGCGTGTACCGCGGGCTGGGCTACACAGGGAGCGTGCACCTAGAGGCGTGGCCCGACGCGGGCACTGTGGACGAGCAGCTGCTTAAAGATATGGAGGTGGTGCGCGACTTGGCGAGCCAAGGGCTCCAGATGCGCGAGAGCGCGGGCATTAAGGTGCGCCAGCCGCTCTCAAGCATCACGATAGACAAAGAGCTGCCGGAGGAACTCAAGATTATCTTGGCCGAGGAGCTCAATGTTAAAGAGGTTAAAACCGGGTCCGAGGTCGCGCTCGACACTGAACTGACCGATGCGCTCCGCGAGGAGGGTTTGGTGCGCGAGTTAGTGCGCCGCATTCAAGACTGGCGCAAGACAGAGGGCCTGACGGTGGCCGACAGGCCGAGCTACACGCTTGTCGTGGCAAACGAGGAGGAGAAGCGCGCCGCAAACAACAACAAAGAAAAGATAGTAACTGCAACTAATCTCAAAGAGCTTACGATAGTCGATGCATAAGATATTTGTGACCGAGGGTATTGTGCTTGGCAAGCGCGGGGTAGGCGAGGCCAATACGCTGGTCTCGATACTCACCCACGAGCTAGGGCTCGTGCGCGCACGCGCCACAAGCGCCAGGGTAGAGCAGTCCAAGCTGCGCTACGGACTTGAGACGCTCACAGAGGCACGCTACTCTCTGGTGCGCGGCAAAAACGAGTGGAAGCTGGTGGGGGTAGAACATATCTCGCACGAGCTTGTGCGGGGCGAGCGCGACCGCCGTACGCGCGCGGGCAAGATTGCCCGCCTGCTTTTGCGTCTTATACACGGCGAGGAGCGCGTGCCCACGTTGTTTGCGGCCGTAGCCGAGGGTCTACATGCGATTGCCCACAGCAAGACTATCGAGGACGCAGACGCCATAGAGACCGTGCTGGTGCTCAGAGTCCTCGCACACCTGGGCTACCTGCCGCACACACAGGCACTGGCACAGTTTATAGAGGGGGAGTATTCGCTGGAGCTTGCGGCCGAGGCCCTCAAATCCCGCTCCATACTCATACGTGCAATAAATGAATCGCTCACTGCTACCGGGTTGTAACTGCGTTACAATAGTGTGATGGCACATGAGCGCGATGGGGTAGACGAGCTTAAGGATAAACTTTACTCCAGAAAGTCTAAAGGCGATATAAAGGATATACGCTCGCCATTAAGCGAGAGTGGCGCGGTGGCACCTGTCGCGTGGCAGGATGCTCCGCCGCCTCCGCCTCCCAACACTCCCCGCCGCCAAACTTTTGAGGGCGGCATGGGTGCTGCCGGGGCAAAATCCGGCATGTCCCTTTCGACCAAGTTTCTTCTGGGCTCTATGGTGTTTTTTGTCATGGCTGCGGGTGCGGCCGCGTATTACTTTTTTGGTGGGGGTAACTTTGTATCACCCACAAACATAGACTTGCAGATTATCGCGCCCAGCCTGGTAGACGGAGGCTCGCAGGTAGACCTGCAGGTGATAGCCACCAACAGAAACTCGGCGTCACTTATATTGTCTGACGTTGTGGTGACATATCCGCAGGGCAGCCGCGACCCCAAGGACCCCACCAAGACCCTGCAGACTGACCGCCAGTCTATTGGCACGATCGCATCGGGGCAGTCTATCAAGCGCACGTCCTCTGCTGTTGTCTTTGGTCATGAAGGCTCGGTACAAAAAGTGCACGTGGCTCTTGAGTACTCTATCGAGGGCTCAAACGCTGTGTTTGTGCGCGAGGGCGATGTGGACTTAACCATCGGCTCCTCGCCCGTGTCTGTGTCTGTTGCGGCGCCAGAGAGCGCAACTGCGGGCCAGCCCTTTACTCTGGACGTGACGGTGCAAAGCAACTCCAAGGACCCGGTGGAGAACGTCGCTGTCGAGGCGCAGTACCCGTTTGGCTTTACCGTACAAAAGACAGAGCCCAAGGCCGACTCCGGCACCACGCTGTGGCACCTGGGCAAGCTTGCGCCCGGTGCATCAATGGTACTGCATATTACAGGCACGATAGACGGCCAGGACGGCGACGAGAGGGTATTTAGGTTCCTGGCGGGCTCGGAGGCAGACAAGACTGCAGCGCATATCAAGGTGCCGTTCCTCAACACGCCCCGCAGTATTACCGTATCGCGCCCGTTTGTGGCGGCCACACTTACGGTGGCGGGCAAGACAGGCAGCCAAGTGTCGGTTAACCCCGGGCAAAATATCCAGGGCACTATTGCCTGGAAGAACAACCTCAATGACCCGGTTTCTAACATTGAGGTAGAGCTCAAGATTGCGGGCCCGATACTCGACCCGCAGTCGGTACAGAGCCCCAACGGTTTCTATCAGTCCTCAGACAACACCATTACATGGACCAGCGCGCAGGACCCGACACTCGCTCAGGTGGCACCGGGCGCCGCGGGCAACCTCACGTTTAGCTTTGCCACATTGCCGCCGGGCACCGGAGGTGTGGTTTACACCAACCCAAAAGTAACTCTCACGCTTAACGTGAAGGGTACACGGGGGAGTGACCAGTCGCCGGAGTCTGTCTCGGCACTTACTACCACAGACGTGGTCTTGGGGTCGCTGCTTTCGCTTGATGCGCAGGCGCTCTATAGGCAGGGTGCGTATACAAACTCCGGGCCCACACCGCCGCGCGTGGAGACCCCCACCACGTACACCGTGCAGTGGACCGTTAAGAACTCCTCCAACGCTATAGCAAACGCAGCTGTCTCGGCCGTATTGCCTACGTATGTGACCTACAAGGCAGGTCAGCCCGGCATAAGCTTTGACGCGCCAAGCCGCACTGTGCGTTGGGACTTGGGCGACATTAAAGCCGGCACCGGCTACACCGCGGGTGCACGCGCAGCCTCCTTCCAGGTCGTCCTCAACCCGTCTGTAAGCCAGGCAGGACAGGCGCCAAATCTCACGGGTGCTGCGGTACTCCAGGGCAGCGACCGCTTTGCCCAGATACAAGTCTCCACCCAGGCAGTGCCTGTTACGACCCAGACTGCTGATGGCGAGAACGGCATCGTGCAAAACAAGTAGCAAAATACCCAAAACCCGTTATATTTGATGGGTATGGCTGCTCAAGACACTATGGAGAAGGTGGTCTCCCTCGCCAAGAGGCGCGGTTTTGTATATCAAGGCTCAGAAATTTATGGCGGCCTCGCCGGCACCTGGGACTACGGCCCCTTGGGTGTTGCGCTTAAGAAAAATATCGAGAACCTGTGGTGGCGTTTTTTTGTTGATAGCCGCGACGATATGTACGGCCTCGACTCGGCTATACTCATGAACCCCAAGGTGTGGGAGGCCTCAGGCCATGTGGGCGGGTTTAATGACCCGCTGGTCTCTGATGTTAAGACCAAGAAGCGCTACCGCCTGGACCACTTGCTTGAGGATGCGGGCCACAACCCGACCGGCATGTCGCTCGACCAGATGGCCGCTTTGATGAAAGAGAAGGGGATCAAGAGCCCCGAGGGCAACGAGCTCTCGACTCCGCAACAGTTCAATATGATGTTTAAGACGTCCGTGGGCTCTGTCGATGGCTCCGACACCACGGTGTACCTGCGCCCCGAGACCGCGCAGGGCATGTTTGTAAACTTTAAGAACATCATCGACAGCTACCACCCCAAGCTGCCGTTTGGCTTGGCGCAGATTGGCCGCAACTTTAGAAACGAGATTGCACCGCGCGACTTTATATTCCGCGTGCGTGAGCTCGAGATCATGGAGTTTGAGTACTTTATCGACGAGAAAACCTGGGAGGAGCGTTTTGAGTATTGGCGCGACCAGATGCAGGCGTGGTTTAGGCTCTTGGGCTTTGAGGCGGGGGACATTAAGGAGGTGGAGATACCTGACGGCGAGCGCGCGCACTACTCCAAGCGCACGGTCGACTTCCACTTCCGCTATCCGCACAAGTTTGATGAGATAGGCGGTCTGGCATACCGGACCGACTTTGACCTTAAGAACCATATCGAGAACAGTGGTACCGACCTCTCGTACCTTGACCCAAACACGAACGAGAAACTTGTCCCGCACGTGCTCGAGCCCACCTTCGGACTTGGCCGCCATCTTTTGGCAGTGCTTACTCGCGCCTATACCGAAGACGAGCTGGGGGGCGAGCCGCGCGCGTACCTTAAACTGCCGGCGCATTTGGCGCCCATCAAGGCCGCGGTGTTCCCATTGCTTAAAAACAAGCCCGAGCTGGTAGAGAAGGCACGCGCAATTTACACCGAGCTTAAAAAGCAGATCCCGCAGATTATGTGGGACGACAACGGCAACATCGGCAAGCGCTACCGCCGCCAGGATGAGATTGGTACGCCGTACTGCATCACGGTCGACTTTGACACCCTGGGCGAAAACCCGGAGCACTTGGACACGGTCACGGTGCGCGACCGCGACACGGGCGAGCAGTCCCGCATGAAGGTAAGCGAGCTTGCAGCCTTCTTAAAATCAAAAATAGACGTCCAGCTATAAGAAAAACGGCGGCCCAAAAGGCCGCCGTTTTGCTGTCTGGGTCAGTATGCTTCGTCGAAGTAGCCGGGGCCATCGTCTCTGCGCGGCTGTTTGTTGGCAATCACTGATTGTATGGTCTCGTCGCTGTCCTGCGGGTTGACCACAACTACCGCTACGGCACAGTTAAACATGATGCTTTCGGAGTCGTCCCGTGAGTCGAGATACTTCTTCATTTCCTTTTCGTCCTTGCGGCTGTGCCACTGCAGGGGTGAACTAGGGTCATACCCCAGGGCAAACATGCGCGTGTGCCCGGCAGCACGAGCCTTGATCAGCTTCTCCTCCATCTCCTTGAGATTCGGGTCGCAGTTGGTAAATCGAGCCATATTCCATTTCCTCTTGTTTGGAGTCCGCACCGACTATACCACCCGCATAAAAACAGGGCAATGTGCTAGAGTAGGGCCATGGACAGGCTCAATAACATCAACGTCAATATCACGGCAGGGACAATACTGAACGTCTTTCTCTTTGGCATTTTGGCGACGCTTCTGTGGTTTTTGCGCGACATTGTGCTTATTGTGCTTACCGCTGTGGTTATTGCCTCGGCCATGGAGCCGGGCATTAATTGGTTTGGCCGTTACCGCATCAACCGCATCTTTAGCGTCATACTCATCTACCTTTTGGTTGCGGCAGCATTCTTTGGGATCCTCTTCTTCTTTATGCCGCCTCTGGTAGACGACGCGGTGAACTTTATACAGCGCTTGCCTGCGGCGCTCTCGACGTTTAACTTGGCAGACGCAACCAACGGGCTTGTGCCAAACTTTAGCGCCGCCTTTTCGCCAGACGATATCCTGGCAAGCATATCGGGCACTATTGCGGCTACAACCGGCGGCGTGTTTAGCACACTGTCGGCATTCTTTGGCGGCATTACCTCGTTTATCCTCATTGTCGTGTTTGCATTCTACTTCTCGGTGCAAGAAACCGGGGTAGACGACTTTTTGCGCGTGGTGACTCCGGCCAGACGCCAGGCCTATGTGCTCAACTTGTGGAAGCGCTCTCAGCAAAAGATAGGCAAGTGGATGCAGGGCCAGCTCATATTGGGCGTCATTGTAGGAGTGCTGCTCTACCTCGGACTTACCATTTTGCAGGTGCCCAATGCACTTTTGCTTGCGGTTTTGGCAGCAGTGTTTGAGCTTATCCCAGTGTTTGGGCAGATACTCGCCGCTATACCGGCCATTGCCATAGCGTACACAGGCGGCACGGTTTTGGGAGACGGTGTCACGGGCGCTGTTACTATCCTGGTTTTGTATGTCATTATCCAACAGTTTGAGGCGCACCTCATTTACCCGGTGGTGGTAAAAAAGGTCGTGGGCGTACCACCATTGCTGGTTATCCTCGCTCTTTTGGTGGGCGCCAAGCTCGCAGGATTTCTCGGGATTCTTCTCTCGGTCCCTATCGCCGGCGCCATACAGGAGCTTGTCGCAGACATTGACCGCAGAAAGACGCGCGAGCTGGCAACCCAGGGCTTGACCCCGGAGGGCGAGCCCCAGTAGGCTTCATACATGGACAAGAAGCCTTTTTATCTCACAACGACGCTCCCGTATGTAAACGCGGCCCCGCATGCGGGGTTTGCGCTTGAGATCGTGCACGCCGACATTATCGCGCGCTACAACCGCCTTATGGGTCGAGAAGTGTTCTTTACGACCGGCACAGACGAGCACGGACAAAAGATATTTCAGAAGGCGCAGGAGGAGGGCAGGGATGTGCAGGAGTATGTAGACCACTTTGCAGGGCAGTTTGGCCGGCTTAAAGAGGCTCTCAACCTCTCCAACGACGCATTTATCCGCACCACCGACCCCAAGCACATTGAGGCGGCACAAGTGCTGTGGAAGCGCTGCGAGGCTAAGGGCGATATTTATAAGAAAAAGTACAAGGGACTTTATTGCGTGGGAGACGAGATGTTTCTTAAGGACTCTGACCTGGTGGATGGCAAGTGCCCCAACCATCCCCAGATGATTCCGGTTGAGATTGAGGAGGAAAACTACTTCTTTAAGCTCTCTGCGTATCAGGACAAATTGGCAGAGTATCTCTCACAAGAGAGTGTTGTCCTGCCCGACTGGCGTCGCGAAGAGGCAATGCGGTTTGTGCAGGCAGGGCTCGAAGATTTTAGTATCTCGCGCGAGAAGGCGCGCATGAGCTGGGGTATACCGGTGCCCGGCGACGAGACCCAGGTTATGTACGTGTGGTTTGACGCACTCACCAACTACATCTCCACAACGGGCTGGCCAGACGAGAGCGGCAATTTTGCCAAATTCTGGGACAAAGGGGAGGTGGTGCAGATGGCCGGTAAGGACCAGGTGCGCTTCCAGTCGATCATGTGGCAGGCAATGCTTATGTCCGGTGATGTTAAGACCACCGACCTGGTGGTGTATCACGGCTTTATAACCTCCGGAGGCCAGAAGATGAGTAAGTCTTTGGGTAATGTTATAGAGCCCTTTGCTTTGGTGGAGGAGTATGGCACCGACGCCATGCGCTACCTTATGGCACGTATACACCCCTTTGAGGACAGCGACGTGACGCTCGAGAAGCTAAAAGAGACCTACAACGCCGACCTGGCAAACGGCCTGGGCAACATGGCCTCGCGCGTGATGACGCTCGCGCAGACGCATCTGGAGGCTCCGGTGGAAGTTGCCATGGTGCCAACACCCAAAGAGTATAGTGACGCCATGGGGCGCTTTGAGATTAATAAAGCCTTGGAGTATGTGTGGGGCCGTATTGCAGCACTTGATCAGCGCATCACCAATGATGCGCCGTTTAAGGTTATTAAAGAGAACGAAGAGAAGGGAAAGGCCATGATAACCGAGTTGGTTAAGGAGCTTGCCGCGATAGATATTCTGCTGGAGGCTATTATCCCCGACACAAGCAAAAAGATTATTGAGGCCATTATGGCTAACAAAAAGCCGGAAAACCTCTTCCCCCGCAAAGACTAGCTATGGAGTTTAAGCTGTTCGACTCGCATTGCCACTTATACATGCCGCAGTTTGATGCTGATAGGGCAGAAGTGTTGGCGCGTATGCAGGAGGCGGGGATGGGTGCGGTGGTGATTGGGGTCGACTACGAGTCGAGCAAAAAGGCCTTGGAGCTCGCCAAGCAACACGACTTTTTGTGGTCCTCTGTGGGGCTGCACCCCAACGACAACCCCACCGAGGTGTTTGATATATCAAGCATGGAGGAGTTGGCAAGAAATCCAAAGGTTGTAGCGATAGGGGAGTGTGGGCTCGACTACTACAGGCAAGAGCCCAGCGAGGACCAGAAGGCAGCGCAGCGTGCACGCTTTTTAGCACACATAGTGCTCGCGGATAAGGTGCACAAGCCGCTCATCATCCACTGCAGGGACGCACATGTAGACCTGCTTGCTATACTCGCCGAGACTAAACCTGCCGTGCCGGTTGTCATCCACTTTTTTACCGGCACGGCAGAGTTGGCACAAAAGTACCTGAGCCTCGGGTGCTACATCTCATTCCCGGGCCCCATTACCTATACGACTGACTATGACGAGGCTGTTAGACTGCTGCCCATGGACAAGATGCTTATAGAAACAGACGCACCCTATGCCGCGCCTGTGCCCAACCGCGGCAAGCGCAACGAGCCTATGTTTGTGGCTGATGTGGCCCGCAAAGTGGCCATACTTAAAGGCCTTGAGCCCGAGGAGGTTATGGCCACAACAGCCGCCAATACCGCCCGGGTGTTTGGGCTTGCGGCATAGCTATACCTCTGGTATGGTAGTGCGGTATGGCAAAAAAGTCGCAGGCCGATGAGGCCTTTACCCAAGCGACCAATACCTCTTCTGAGGTCGTGGACGCTCGTGCACCCATTATTTATGAGGTCGGTTTCCATTTGGTCCCCACAATTACCGAAGACGCCGTAGGCGCAGCGGTTGAGAAGATCCGCAAAGTGATAGGGGACGATGCAGAGTTTATCAGCGAGGGCTATCCGCAGAAGATGAGCCTGGCATATGTTATCGAGCGCGCAGCCCAGGGCAAGCGCGAGAAGTACGGCGAGTCGTGGTTTGGCTGGATCAAGTTTGCACAGACGCGTGACAAGATGCCGGGCATTGAGGCAGCGCTTACCGCATCCCGCGATGTGCTGCGCTTCCTGACCATTGAGACTGTGCGCGAGGATATCGTAGCCCCCAAGGCACGCGCCGTGTTCTCATCTGACAGGCTTAAGGGAGAGACCATCCATGCGCCCGAGGCAGCCAAGGAGGAGCCCAAGGAGGTCAACCAGGCCGAGCTTGATAAGTCGATTGACGCACTGACACAGGAGTAGCACACTACACATATGAACAAAGTCATCCTCTTTGGTAACCTGACCCGCGACCCCGAGCTGAAGGCTCTGCCGAGTGGTCAGTCGGTAGCATCCTTTGGCATCGCGACCAACCGCCGCGTTAAAAAGGACGAGCAGTGGACTGATGTCCCCGAGTTCCACAACGTTGTGGTGTGGGGCCGCCAGGCAGAGACAAGCGCCCAGTATCTCAAGAAGGGGAGCCAGGCGCTGATTGAGGGCCGCCTCCAGACCCGCAGCTGGGACAAAGACGGAGTAAAGCAGTATCGCACCGAGGTTGTGGCAGAGTCTGTAACCTTTGGCCGCGCAGGCGGCCCGGGTGGCTCATCCTCAGCTCCGGCCCGCCAGAGCGATGATGCGCCGCAGCAGGCTCCCAAAGATGATGCGATTGACTATCCTACCGAGGATATCAATCCGGATGACATTCCATTCTAACTACTCCCTATAACCTACAACCTAATCCCTTATTAAAATTATGGCTAAAGAATACGTACCGCAGTTTGCGCGCATCGACTACAAAGATGTCGAGACGCTCAAGAAGTTCGTTAACCCGCACGGCAAGATTATGGCTCGCCGCCGCACCAACCTCAGCGCACCCAACCAGCGCGCTGTAGCAGAGGCTATCAAGCGCGCCCGCTTTATGGCACTTCTGCCCTACATCGTCCGCTAACTAGAGCTGCACAAAAAACCCTCAAGAAAAAGTCCTCGGATCTCCCGTCTCGGCAGGAACCATCGCGGGCCAGACTATTTTCTTGAGGGTTTTTTGCTGCGCCTACTTCTTGTCTGCACGCTCGACGTACTCGCCGGTCTCAGTGTTGATCCTCACGACGTCGCCCTCGTTGATAAAAAGGGGAGCATCAATCGTGGCACCGGTCTCAAGCGTCACCTGCTTGGAGCCACCCTGTGCGGTGTTGCCCTTAACTGCGGGAGGCGCGTCTACCACTTTGAGGTCCATCTTGATGGGGAGTTTGACGCCGATGATCTTTTCCTCAAACACAAGTGCCTCGACTATGCCATTGGCCTTAAGAAACTGGGCAGGCGTACCAATCATATCCTCGGGGAGTGTAAAGCGGTCGCTCGGGTTGTTCTCAGCGCAGAACCAGCGCTCGCCGCGGTTGGCGTAGAGGTACTTAACACCCTTTGTAGAGAGGTCTGCTTCCTCGGCCTTCTCGGAGACGTGGAATGCCTGCTCGGTTACCTTGCCGGTAATAATGTTGCGCAGCTTGGTCTGGTTAACGGGCTTGCGCTGCTGCTTGCGGAAGACGTGGGCATCCAGCACCTCGTATGGCGCGTCGTTGTAAAGGATTACCTTGCCTTTGAGTATCTCGTTGTATTCCAGCATTGCCATATAAGAAGGGGATGATGGTTAGAAGCAAAATGGCCCCGAGGGGCAGTGGGCCTATAGTACTTAAAAAGAAAACGCCGCGCAACTTCCTAAGAAGTGCGCGGCTACGCATACGCTACTAACCGGCTGTCAGTGGTCGTTGGCAAAGATCCGTGCGTGGGTCATGTTGACCTTGTGCCACTTCTCAAAGAGTGGCACCAGTACCGCAGGATCGCCGTCGACCAGAATCTCATAGCCCCGGTGGTGGATAGTCAGCGTCTGCTCACCTGTGGTGGTCAGTATCCTCTTGCAGTCGTGGTCGCGTTCGTGAGCCTTGCGGCTCATGGACACCGTGCGCACAGTGCTGTGCGTGCTGAAGAAGGCCATTATTTTTTCGGAAGCTTCCAGGTTAAGTCGTTTCCTCCTCTCCTCCCGCTCTTGTTCTTTGCGGGGGCTATCCTCATAAAAGCTTTGGCCGCATGCCATAAGCGATCTCCCTGACTGGCTGGTTGATGCAAGGTTCTTCGGATTAAGCAGTCTGCTACCCATCCTACCGCAGAAACCAATAGTATCAAGACACAGTTGTACTAAGCAGCCCATGCTATATGCTGTGACCATGGACTACCTGTCCCCAGAAGACACACACGAAAGGAGCGACGAGGAGGTGCTGGCGCTCTCTATAGCGCACCCCGGGCTTTTTGCCATACTCGTGCGCAAATATGAGGAACCGTTCCTGCGCAAAGCCCGCTCAATAATCAAAGACGAGCACGAGGCCGAGGATATTGTGCAGGAGGCCTTTGCCAAGATCTACTTAAACGCGGGCAAGTTTAAGGTTGTAGAGGGAGCCCAATTTTCATCGTGGGCCTACCGCATTGTTGTTAACACCGCGCTGACACACTACGCCAAAAAGAAAAAGGGTTGGGAGAGGGAAGTGGAGCTTGATGAGGAAATTTGGGCCCTCATCCCCGACAAAAACCTCAAGCAGTTTGAAAAGAAGGAGCTCGAGGATTTGGTGGCCTCTGTGCTTACCCGCATGCCGGCGCCCATGGCCAAGGCGCTCTCGAGCTTCTTTATAGACGGCAAGACCCAGGAGGAGATAGCAAAGGAACAGGGCCTCTCCGTGGGTGCGGTTAAGACCCGCGTGCACCGCGCCAAGCAGGAGTTTAAAAAGGTACTGGAAACTATTACCCCTAAGAGCTAGTTGTATAGGTATGCAATCGAATATTGAGCGACAGGTTATGGCGTCGGTTGGTGTGATACATACCACGCGCCGTATATTCTCTGCAACAGCGTTTAAACTCTACACGCTGGTAGCCTCAGTCTATGCTCTGGGTATTTTGGTGTGGGTCTCACGCATCCAGCAGAACCTCTTGGAGGTCATGAACGGAGGTGTGTTGGCGGTAGGCAACTATGTGTTGTTTGCCGTAACCCACACAAGCATCGCCGTGCAAGCCGTGCTTGTAGTGGCTACAGTGGCGCTATTCTCGCTTGCGCTCGACCTTATTCCTCAGACTCGTCGCTCGACGATGCAGGCTTTTTAGTCTCGGCGTTTTCCTTAAAGGCTTTGCGGATGTCCGCCAGCACTGCGTTGGCGGTTTTCTTGTTCTCGCGCAGATACGTGCGTGAGGCGTCGTAGCCGCGACCTAGCTTTTCATCGCCATAGGAGTATGAGCTGCCGGACTTTTGCACGATGCCGTACTTCTCACCTAAAGCAAGCAGCTCGCCCTCGCGGGAAATGCCCTCGTTGTACATGAGGTCAAACTCGGTGGTGCGGAACGGGGGAGCGACCTTGTTTTTAACCACTTTGATGCGGTGGCGGCCGCCCACAACCTCCTCGCCCTTTTTAATCTGGGCGATGCGGCGGATGTCGAGGCGCACCGAGGTGTAGAACTTAAGCGCCTTGCCGCCGGTTGTTGTCTCCGGGTTGCCAAACATCACGCCTATCTGCATGCGGATCTGGTTTATGAATATGACGATGGTCTTACTCTTGGAGACAATGGCAGTGAGCTTGCGCAGGGCCTGCGACATGAGGCGGGCCTGCTTGCCCACCTGATACGAGCCCATGTCGCCCTCAATTTCGTCTTTAGGGGTAAGCGCCGCTACGGAGTCTACGACAATGATGTCGATTTTGCCCGAGCGCACCAAAGACTCAACAATCTCAAGGGCCTGCTCGCCGGTGTCTGGTTGAGAAATAAGGAGCTCGTCTAGCTTAACGCCCAGCTTGCGTGCATATTCCGGGTCTAGAGCGTGCTCGGCGTCTATAAAGGCGCAGATGCCGCCCTTTTTCTGTGCCTCGGCAATTGCGTGGAGCGTGAGGGTGGTCTTGCCGGAAGATTCCGGACCAAAGACCTCTATAATGCGGCCGCGCGGATAGCCGCCGATACCCAAGGCCCAATCAAGGCCGATAGAGCCAGATGGTATAACATCGACGTTAACTTTTGGCTGCTCGCCGAGCATCATGATGCTCTCGTCTCCAAACTTGGTTTTGATAGCGCGCAGTGCCGCGTCTATCGCGGTACTGTCTTTTTTATTTTCTTGCGGGGAGGCCTTGGGTGCTTTGTCTTTAGATTTTTTAAGTGCCATATATCAAACTGTAAGGGGACAATATGTTAATAAATTGAACGTGACGCGCTTCTCAACCTTGCGACCAAAACGGTCGGTTGCCCGGGCGGTGAGAGCAGTATACCCCATCGGTGGGGAGTAGCGGTACACAAATCGCCCTTGCTCATCGGCAAAAGCTGGTTTGTCGTTTATGGTCAAAAACGAGATATTTTGTACCCGCCCCATGACTGTTACGAGAGTAGTGGAGGTGGCCGAGCCGTCTGTGGGGGAGTCGATTATTAGCTCCGGGCCGGCAATAATGCGCCGCGCCTCAAACACGCCGTAGCCCACGATGGCTACCAGGGCGATGAGTATGAGAATCTTCTTCACTCAACCAGTATACCTAGAGTGCTTCTTCCTCAGAAGCGGCGGGGGCTGCGGGAGCCTGACCGCCGGATTTATCTAAGATATCGCGCGGCTTGGCGCCGTTAGCCGGGCCTATGATGCCCTTGGCCTCCAGTGCATCCATAATGCGTGCGGCGCGTGCATAGCCGATACTCAGGCGTCTCTGCAGGAACGAGGTCGATGCCTTGCCGCTCTCGACAACTACACGCCGTGCGGCCTCTACCATATCCTCGTCAACAGCCTCATCATCGCCAAAGCCGCTTGCGCTACCACCAGAGGCGGCGCTACCCAAGCCCACACCGTCGTTGCCTGCCTGCTGGGGTGCGAGCTCAATCGGTACCTCGGCCTCATTGTTTTGTGCGATAAAGTCGACAATCTTTTTAACCTCACCCTCGCTTATAAATGCGTTTTGCAGGCGGACAGGCTTGTTCATCTCTGCCGAGAGGTAGAGCATGTCTCCTGCGCCCAAGAGGCTCTCCGCACCGCCCTGGTCGAGTATGGTGCGCGAGTCAATCTGGCTGGCCACCTGGAGCGCCATGCGCGTGGGCACGTTGGCTTTGATAAGACCGGTAATAACATTAACTGACGGGCGCTGGGTGGAGAGTATAAGGTGTATACCCACCGCGCGGCTCATCTGGGCCAACCTCACAATGGCCGCCTCGAGCTCGCGCGGGTAGGACTGCATAATGTCGGCAAGCTCGTCTATGACGACAACTATGTAGGGCATAGCCTCGGGTACGGGCTCGCCCTCGGTGGCGCCGCCCTGCTTCTTGAGCTTTTCAAGCTGGGGCGCGAGTATGGTGGTGTGGTAGGACTCGATATCGCGCACACGGTTCTCCTCCAATATGTTGTAGCGGCGCTCCATTTCCTTGCCGGCCCATCGCAAAGCCATAATGGCCTTCTTTGCATCGGTGATAACGGGAGTAAGGAGGTGGGGGAGGCTGCGATACAAGGTGAGCTCTACGCGCTTTGGGTCGATAAAGATAAAGCGCAACTGAGACGGGCCGCAGCGGTAGAGGAGCGAGGTGATAAGCCCGTGTATCGCGACCGACTTGCCCGCGCCCGTGGCACCGGCGATAAGGCCGTGCGGCATCTTGGCAATATTGCTAAACATAGAGCCACCGGCGATATCGCGGCCAAGTGCAACCAGGAGCGGCTTAGGAGAGTCCTGGAACTCTGTACCCTCAAGGAGCGTACCCAACCCCACAGTTACCTTGGCCGAGTTGGGGACCTCTATACCAACCAGGGCTTTCCCGGGTATGGGAGCTTCAATGCGGATGCCGCCCTTGGCAGCCAGGGCAAGCGCCAGGTTCTGCTGGAGCGCGACAATCTTTGAGAGACGCACGCCCTCTGCCGGCTTAATGGCATAGCGGGTAACAGAAGGGCCGATAGATATCTCGTCGAGCTCTACCTGCACGCCAAAGTTGGCAAGCGTGCGCTTGATGATGTTGGCGTTGCCTTTTATGTCGCCCACACCCGGGCGGCCCTTGTCGCGCTCAAGCAGCGAGAGCGGCGGGGGAGTATAGGTACCAAGGAGTGACTTGAGGCTCAGTGCTGCGGCCTTTGCCTGTAGTGCGGCGGTGTCTGCCTTGACCACGGCAGCTGCGGCCGGGGCCGCGCGCATGGGCGCCGGCTCGTCGTCCTCATCCGCTTGTGCGCGTGCCGGCACAGGCTCCTCCTCGCCCGTAAAGCCGGTTACGGTTGGCTCGCCGGCCTCCTTCTTGCGCCACAGCGACGAGACGAGCTGCCAGGCACCTGCAAAGGGAGCCAGGCTGATACGACCCTCCAGTAGCAGAAGAAGCGATATTAAAAGAAGTCCGCCCAGGCCTATTACTGCGGCATACACGTCAAAGTAGGCAACTGCGGGGCCTGCAATAGCTTTGCCAAACAACCCGCCCCGGCCCGAGACAAGCTCGATAAACCCTAAGCCCGTAACCAAAAAAAGCGCGCTCGATATGAGCTTAAGCGGGTTAAAGGCAGGCCGTTCCTCGCGCAGTGCCACGGCTCCAAGCATAAAGAAGAGGACCGGTACCAAGAAGTACCCCGCACCCAAAAGCCGCCCTATCAATATATAGACATCCGACCCTGCGGGCCCTGCCGCACCAAACCCGGCCAGCGTGAGTACCGCGCCGGCAATAATAAGGACTACTGCCGCGATAGCCTTGAATGTTTCTTTAGGTACGCTGGCAAGCGGGCCTTTGCTACCAGACTGCTTGCCGTTCTTCTTTGCCATGATTTCAAAATAATACCATGGGTCTCGCTAGGTTGTTTTTAGGATGGCTCTTGCTACACTTAGAGACACGATTTGACCTATAAAAGTCCTATAACCTATAGGACAATTAGAGACAAAGCGATTGAAAATAAAGGACAAACTAATGCCAGACAAAAGGTCAAAATTTCATCAATTCGCTTTAAAATCAATCCTTTTTAAAGGACGTGAGGACTGGTACTTTTGCTACCTTAAGGCCGAGCGTATAGCCCATGTGCTGGCTGTTTTGGAGCAAGGGGCCGAGGCGTCTGGGACAGACCGTGTGGAGGTAATGGCAACCCGTGCGGCGGCGCTGCCGGGCGATATTGCGCATTTGGCTGCGGGCGAGGTGGATGCGCCGGTGGTGTTGGCAGACGTCTTTTCTTTATTGTCTGCGGTGCGTTTAGCCAGCACCGAGGCGGTGCTGCACAAGGAAACTGCGGCCATTTTAGAGAGTGAGTATGAGTTGGTTGCAGAGCGGCTTGTGGCCGGCAGCCACCCGTCGCCGTTTGTTGGCGCCGATGACTTTGCCATACCCGAGCTCAGGCTGGACACACCGCACGGCGCTTTATCGGACAATAAAA
Organism: uncultured Candidatus Saccharibacteria bacterium; assembly: GCA_964566795.1. Lineage (GTDB taxonomy): Bacteria > Patescibacteriota > Minisyncoccia > Phycocordibacterales > SBAW01 > GWA1-54-10. Next base: position 581,618 of record CAZMIU010000001.1, read on the forward strand.
TGTCTCATACTGTCTTTAACAGTCCTATACATCGCGACCCTGTTCAAGGACAAAACAAAGAGACATTTAGGAGCCACAACGACCGCGCAGAGCGTATTTTAGCCTTTTTGCGCCAAGCTAAGAGCGCCTCTATTAAAGAGATTGCAACCACTATAAAAGGTGTAAGTGAAAAGACCATACAGCGCGAGTTGGCCGCCCTTATACAGGCAGGGCTCGTAAAAAGGGTCGGGGAGCGGCGCTGGAGCCAGTACTTGCCGGCCTAAAGATAGGGCGTTTAAGGGACCTTACGAGCATATATTGCAACACAAAACAGCAATTTAGTCTATTGCTTCTGTGGTCCCGCTCGTGTAGTTTTGATAGGTCCTTGGACGGGTTTTGGCATGCTTTATGGGTGCTTTATGAAGCCCCTCAAGCTCCAAAAACGCTAGGCTCTAAAAGGGCGTTGTCCACAGGGCTTTTATGTAGCCCCTCTGTACTCAGCTATAATGCTGAGTGACCCTGGTTAAGGGGCAGAAGCTCGTTGACATAGGAAGCGCAACCCGCTCTCCACTCATATACTCCCGCATGACCTTGTCCCGTTACGAAAGATTACGGCTGATACTCCGTCTACTATTTTGCTACCCAACCTCCTGGTTTTGGCCTAGGCCCAAGCCGGGGGAGGTAGAACATGTTCTACGTGCTGTTCGATTACTCGTGTGTTTACCAGTAATTATTCGTTTGTAGTTACGTTATGACTATTACCAACAGTTCAACCCGCCTCGCTGCGCTCGTCGCAGGTGTCGCAGTTGCTCTCGCCCTTATGGGTGCAGTTGCAGTTGCTCCGGCACAGGCTGCAGGCCTTTCGGCTTCGCAGGTTCAGGCAATCGTTTCCCTGCTCGCATCGTTTGGTGCTGACCAGGGCACGATCAACAATGTAACCGCGGCTCTCAACGGCCAGGCTACTTCGGGCTCCGGTTCTACCGGCGGCTCTTCGTCCACCGGCGGCGCATGCCCGGTACTCACCCGTTCGTTGCAGTTGGGCTCTTCCGGCGCAGACGTTATGTCTCTCCAGAAGTTCCTCAACGCATCGGCAAACACCCGCGTAGCAGTATCCGGTGCAGGCTCTCCTGGTATGGAGACCACCTACTTCGGCCCGGCTACCCAGGCTGCAGTTATCAAGTTCCAGGCTGCTAACAACGTGTCCGCTATCGGCGTCGTTGGTCCTGCTACCCGCGCAGCTATCGCAGCAGTCTGCGGTACTACCGGCGGCAGCACCGGCGGTACTACCGGCGGCTCGACCACTCTCCAGGGTGGCGAGGGTCAGCTCACCAACATCGACAACATCTCTACTGATGTAGAGGATGAGGTTGACGAGGATGCTGAGGAGTACGTATTCGGCACTGAGATGGACGCGGAGGATTCCGACGTCATGATCGAGCGTGTCGATGTCGACTTTACCCTCGAGGATGCCGACACCACCCAGAGCGATGATCTTGAGGACTATGTCTCCGAGGTATCCATCGTTCTTGATGGCAAGGTTCTCGCTACGCTTGACGTAGACGAGGCTGAGGTAAACGATGCTGGCGAGGGCGACTTTACGACCGCTGCCGATGGCAACGACGTATTCTCGTTCCGCTTCACCGGCCTTAAGGGCGTTATCAAGGAGGACGACACTGCCGACCTCTACGTCCAGGTAACCGCTGTAGGCAACATTGACAGCACCGACGCTACCGCAGACTGGTACGTGCTCATCCCTGATGATGGTATCCGCGCTGTTGACGCAGCAGGTATCTCCGACACGTACGTAGATGCAGCTGACCTCGACGAGGAGACCTTCTCTGTAGTTGAGCCGGATGCAGGCGATGTGGATCTTGCTGCCTCTGAGAGCGACAACGAGGACCGCGTTATCTCCGTAAGCGCTGACTCCGATACGGACGGCGAGGAGGTAATGGTATTTACCCTCGAGTCGCAGACCAGCGACAACAATGTTGCTGAGATCAACATCGAGTTCGCAACCACCACCGCAACCACCACCGCGTTCACCAACGTCATCAACCAGGTCCACCTCTACCAGGGCTCTACGCTCGTAGGTAGCGAGGACATCTCGGCGACGTCGACCGGGGGCGGCTCGGTACTCTTCGACGATCTCGACATCGATATCGACGAGGATGATGAGGTTGAGTTCACCGTTAAGGTTGACTTCAACGACGAGGCTGACGAGCGCGAGGGCTTCACCTTCTACGCATACGTAGATGCCTCTGACCTCGACATCGAGGACAGCGAGGGCGACAATGTAACCGTGTCTGGCGATGTAGCCGGCGGCAACATTGAGCTCCGCACCTCGGGCATCTCCGCAGCCTTCAAGTCTGCTGACGAGGTCCGCACCAACGGCTCTATTGCCGGCGATGCAGACTCCGTAGACTTCACCATCAAGTTCAGCGTAACTGCTGTAGGCGATGATGATATCTACCTCGACGGCGACGCTGCACAGGCAGTCGGCACCGACGGCCTGCAGTGGGCAACCACGACTGACTCGTCTACTGGTACCTCGACCGCTATCGCCGGTATCCTTACCGCCGATGATGGTTACGGCAGCGACGATGTCACGACCTCGGGTGCTAAGAGCTTCAAGATCGAGTCCGGCGAGACCAGGAACTTTACGTTCAAGGTCAACATCCCGGCCGGTACTGACAACTCTGCTGCTGGTGCTAAGATCAACTCCCTCAAGTGGGATGTCGATTCTGGCGACTCGCATGCAAACACCTACAACTTCGACATGTCGGACTGGACGACCGACACCGTCACTGGCCTCTACATCCGCTAACGCGCTTGTATAGCCTGTCCTGACAGCGAAAGCTGACAGGGAAGCTAAGTCAACAAAAACTCCCCCGAAAGGGGGAGTTTTTGTTTGTTACAATATACGCATGGACCAGCGCCAGAAAGCCAGCTTTACCGGGTTTACTATCACGTTTATCTGCATAGTCTCTTTGGCGTTTGGGGTACTTATATGGGCGGGGGTGGAGGGTAAAAAGGTGCATCCCGTTGACAACGTGGCCCAGCCCAACTAAAGTGTTGGCATAGGGGCCCAAGAAAGTCGGTAGTCGAAAGACGTTAATGCGAAAGCACCGGCCGAGGTCGAACTCAAAGCCCTGAAATCGCATAGTTTACTATGCGAAATATAAGTAGGGGTATTTTTTTATCCCAGAAAACAAATGGCAATTACTAAGACTAAGAAGGCAGAGATAGTAGAGAAGGTGTCCGCTATAACAAAGGATGCAAAGACCCTGGTGTTTGCAAACTTTAAGGGCCTCTCGGTGGCAGACCAGACGCAGATGCGCAAGGCTCTGCGCCAGGCAGGTGTGGGCTACACGGTGTCCAAAAAGACTCTGCTCAAGCGCGGCCTGGACGCAGCCGGCTACACCGGCGACATGCCTGAGCTTTCGGGCGAGATCGCGATGGCCTACGGCCAGGATGAGTTGGCTCCGGCACGCGAGTTGGCGGTGTTCGTCAAGAAGTTTGGCGAGACGCTCTCGTTCGCAGGAGGCGTGTTCGGCGGCAAGTACGTAGACAAGGCGGGAATTATGGCCATCGCGGCCATCCCGGGGCTCGATACGCTTAAGGCGATGTTCGCCCAGGTTATCAACTCTCCGCGCAGCCGCTTTGCGATCGTGCTCAGCGAGGTAGCAAAAATCAAAACTAATTAATTACACATATGTCTAACGATCAGATCATCGAGGCAGTAGAGAAGATGTCGGTCTTGGAGCTCAACACGCTCGTCAAGGCTATCGAGGAGAAGTGGGGCGTGTCCGCAGCAGCAGTTGCAGCAGCAGCTCCGGCAGCGGGTGGCGCAGCAGGCGGCGAGGAGAAGACTTCCTTTAACGTCCAGCTCGCAGACGCAGGCGCTCAGAAGGTACAGGTTATCAAGGCGGTTAAGGACGCACTTGGTCTTGGCCTTAAGGAGGCAAAGGACTTGGTAGACGCGGCTCCGACCATGCTCAAGGAGGGTATGAAGAAGGAGGACGCCGACAAGCTGAAAGCTGCCGTAGAGGCAGCCGGCGGGAAAGTTGAGCTCAAATAAGTGACCTTTCTTTGAGACCGGCAGTTGTATAGGTAATTGCTGGTAACAATACGCAAGATCCCGGCTCAGTGGCCGGGATTTTGTGTGGGATACTGGGGAGGGGGGCCGGCGAGGAGGCTGTCATATGCTGTTTTTATGGTTTACGCCGTATCCATACCTATGGATGGCAATGTCTATGTGGGGTGTAGGGGGTCATGTGCCACTACACCCGCTTGAGTAAGAAGGTACCCTCCGGCGTATACCGGAGGTCTTTCTTTGCCCGGTTTGTCCCCAGTTTTGCCCAAAGGGCGCCCGAGACGTACAATGGGTGGGTTACTCCTGCACGATTGAGAGATGACTGATCCGCTTATCAAACTCTTTGGGAGCCATACCCGGCTCAAACTCCTTAGGCTTTTCCTATTTAACCCGTCGGTGGCGTTTACTGCCGCCGAGGCTGCAGAGCGTGCTCGCGCCGACACCTCTGCCTCGCGCCGCGAGCTCCTTAACCTTAAGCAAGCAGGGCTCCTTAAAAAGGCGCGCACCAAAGTAACGCGCTACGAGCTCAACGACAAGTTCCCATACCTGGGTGCGCTCAAGGCGCTTATTCTTAACACCGAGCGCCGCGGCGAGTCTATACCCGAGCGCCTGCGCTCTGCCGGCGCACTCAAGCTTATTATTTTGACCGGTGTCTTTATGGGCGATGTGGAGGGCAACTTTGACCTGTTGGTGGTGGGGGACCGCGTGCGCGAAAGTTCTCTCAGAGAAAAGATAAAGGCGATAGAAGCCGAGCTTGGCCGCGAGCTTAAGTTTGCGCTCTTAACAACCCCCGACTTCCTCTACAGGCTCAACATGAGCGACAAGCTCCTGCGCGACATCTTGGACTACCCGCACCGCATCGTCTTTGACCGCCTCGACATAGGGCTTAAATAAGGGAGTAGGGAATAGGTGGCAGGGGTTGCTATCCCTAAAACCTGTTGCCTATAACCTTTTTTACTATCCCCATGGGTCGTGCTGGGTACAGCACTGCTTGTTACAATTAAGGGGTCGATATTTAGTAGATTATTAGTACCTTAGTATTTACGTATGATTCTTTCGAATTGGGGGATGACCCTAAGCAGCTCGTTTAACAACCTGCTGGGGGCGACCATCAACTTCCTGCCCAACCTCGTGTTGGCGATTATCATCTTCGTCATCGGGTGGTTTTTGGGCGTGCTCATCGGCCGCGTTATTGCCCAGGCAATCCGCGCCATCAAGGTTGACCACGCGCTTAAGGCTGCCGGTGTTGAGGATGTTGTAAACCGCGCTGGCTGGACCCTTAACTCCGGCGAGTTTATCGGTGCCCTGGTCAAGTGGTTTATCATCATCGTGTTCCTGTTGGCCGCACTCTCGGCTATGGGCCTCACGTCGGTGACACTCTTCTTGCAGCTGGGCCTCCTGCCGTACCTGGCACGCGTTATCGTGGCGGTGCTTATCATCGCTATCGCAGCGGTAGTGGCAGAGGTTGCGCAGTCGGTTGTGTCGGGTTCGGCCCGCGCCGCAGGCGTATCCTCGGCAGGCTTCGCCGGCACTGTGGCCAAGTGGGCTATCTGGATCTTTGCTATCCTGGCCGCCCTCGACCAGCTCGGTGTGACCCCGTTTGTGCAGACCATCTTCACCGGCGTTGTGGTCGCTCTCTCTATCGCGTTTGGTCTCGCCTTTGGCCTTGGTGGCCAGGAGGCAGCCGCCCGCTTTATCGAGCGCACCCGCGACGACATGAAGGGCCGCTAAGTAGCCCTCTGGTATCCCCCAAAAGCCCCCAACTGGGGGCTTTTTGCATGGGTTTGACAGGTATACAGCTCTCCTATATACTCGCTAGTGCAGATATATGTTTACCACTAAGCAATTCCCGGTGCGGCGATAGCCTAAGCAACGTGTGTTGCTCGGCATCCCGCGAGAAAGCGGGATTTTTTAGTCCACAAACAATCTGCAGGTTCGACCTTTGACAACTGAATGCTGGCCCACGAAGAAATTTCCCATACGGGTCTTTTCAACTTCATGGAGTCAGAAGGTAACAAAAATCAAAGCATACGGGGGTAATTGACCCGTATGTACAAACAACAAATTATTGCGGTTCTCAAGCTTCCTTTTCTGCACACAAGAGAGGAAACTATAAGGGCGCATGGTGGATGCCTAGGCTTTGAAAGGCGATGAAGGACGCGGCGTGGCGGCGATACGCTTCGGGGAGGTGCCAAGCTACCTTTGATCCGGAGATGTCCGAATGAGGAAACTCAGCAGAAAGAAATTTCTGTTGTCTCTAGCAATAGAGACGCATACCCAGGGAAGTGAAACATCTCAGTACCTGGAGGAAAAGAGACTAATATAAGTATTTCGTTAGTAGCGGCGAGCGAACGCGAATCAGCCCAAACCGCAGAAGCTAGACTCTGGGCAGAGCACGAAAGTGCTGTGCGTAGGGTCTAGTACATCTGCGGGGTTATAAGACATTGTTAAACGGCAAGACCGTTAAGAAGTTACAAATCGTGAAGATAGCCGAAGCCGCTGGGAAGCGGCGCCCTAGAAGGTGAAAGCCCTGTAGGCGAAATCGACACGACTTCTACAATGCTCTTGAGTAGCTCAAGACACGAATAGCTTGAGCGAATTTGCCGGAACTAACCGGTAAGGCTACATACTTTCAAAGACCGATAGTGAACAAGTACCGTGAGGGAAAGGTGAAAAGCACCCCGGTTAGGGGAGTGAAATAGATCTGAAACCATGTGTCTACAAAGAGTGGATCAGGGCGCAAGTCCTGTACCGCGTGCCTATTGAAGAATGAGCCTGCGAGTTAATGTATGCCGCGTTATGGCTAAGGGGGGAACTCCGGAGCCGAAGGGAAACCGAGTGTGAATAGCGCGTCTGTGGCATGCATTAGACCCGAAGCAAGGTGAGCTACCCATGAGCAGGGTGAAGGTGCGAGAAATCGCACTGGAGGCCCGAACCGTTGAGCCGTTCAAAACTCTCGGATGACTTGTGGGTTGGAGTGAAAAGCTAATCGAACCTTGTAATAGCTGGTTCTCTCTGAAACAGCTTTTGGGCTGGCGTCGTATTTATTGAGTAGTGGGGGTAGAGCACTGGAAGAGTCCAACAGGTCGAAAGATCGTGGATTCTATCAAACTCCGAATACCACTATTGTTATACGGCAGTTAGTACGTGGGGGCTAAGCTCCACCGTACAAAAGGAGAAGAGTCCTAGATCTCAAGTTAAGGTCCCAAAATTCGCGTTAAGTGCATCACAAGGAGGTGGAGATTCGCAGACAATGAGGATGTTGGCTTAGAAGCAGCCATCATTGAAAGAAAGCGTAACAGCTCACTCATCGAGAGACTCTGCGCCAAAGATAATCGGGGTTTAAACGTAATACCGAAGCTTAGGATGTGCATCCCATTCGTGGGGTGTACGTGGTAAGAGAGCGTTCCCATCTGCAATGAAGCCTAAGGCGCGAGCCGTGGTGGAGCGTTGGGAAGTGAGAATGCAGGCACAAGTAACCGCAATGCGGGTGAGATCCCCGCACGCCGAAAGATCAAGGTTTCCTTCGCGATGGTGATCAGCGAAGGGTTAGTCGGGCCTAAGGGGATGACGAAAGTCGCACCCGATGGACACAGGGTTAATATTCCCTGACCGGCGTATGGGCGATGGAGGGACGGAGGAAATAAATCAACGCGTTTTATTGGATTAGCGTCCATAGCTCGTAGACGTGTATCGCAGGCAAATCCGCGATACGCTAGCGTCAAGAGAGTGGGGCATCTGAGGATTCGTCCAAGGATATGTTGATGAAGAGCCTTCCAAGAAAAACTTCTAAGCTTAACCATACGTACGACCGTACCGCAAACCGACACAGGTGATCAGCTCGAGTAGAGTAAGGCGAACGAGTGAGTGTGCTCCAAGGAACTCGGCAAATAAGCGGCCGTACCTTCGGAATAAGGCCTGCCCATAGCAATATGGGCCGCAGCGAAAGTCTCCCTGGCAACTGTTTACCAAAAACACAGCTCCCTGCGAACTCGTAAGAGGATGTATAGGGGGTGACACTTGACCAATGCCAGAAGGTCAACCACGGTCGTTGATATGTCGCAAGATGTATTGGTGAACTGTGTAAGCCCTGGTGAATGTCGGCGATAACTATAATCGTCCTAAGGTTCTCTGCCTGAGTGATCGGGCAGGGAAGGACTAGGACGATTGAGTAGCCAAAGATGGTAGATAGTCCAAATACACAAGCAGCTACCTCTTCCTGCAGCAATGTAGGAGTGGTCCTAAAAACATGGCTATATGCTGAAGGTCTATGGTAAGATTATTCCATAGATGCTGAAGCAGGAAAGGCCAGGAATTGAGCAGTGGATAGTCGGATTTACCGACGGAGAAGGGTGCTTTTCAGTAAGCATCTTTCGAAACAAGACCACGAAAGCAGGTTGGCAAGTATTCCCCGAGTTTGTAATAACTCAGGGCAAGAAGAGCCTCCAAGCGCTCCACATCTTCAAAGAATACTTTGAGTGTGGGACGATTATCCAAAACATCCGATACGATAATCATAAAGAGAATCTGTATCGGTATTGCGTGCGATCGATACCCGAATTGCGGGGGAATATCATCCCGTTTTTCCGGAAGCATCGACTGTATACAGCAAAACAAAGAGATTTTGAGTTATTTGCAAACATTGTCGAAGAGATGTTCCTCAAAAAACATTTAACCGTACAAGGTATGCAAAGTATTGCTCGGAAGATCGAAAGGATGAATCGTAAAAAGAAATCTCAATTTCTGGAATCCCGAGAGACCAAACGCCATCGTCCTGTAAAACTCAGGATGAAGATAGAGTCCAAGGCATAAGGAAGCCAAGAGCGAAATTCCTTGTCTGGTAAGTTCAGACGCGCACGAATAGTGTAATGACTGGG
>CAZMIU010000002.1:0-78518 GCA_964566795.1 uncultured Candidatus Saccharibacteria bacterium
CCTCCTGTGACGTCAAGGCAGACACCAACGGCACGCTCTCCTGCGGTACAGACTCGACTGGTGTGGGCGGTGGCGCATACCCATTTGCCGGCACCGGCAACTCGACCTCGACTCTCACCCAGTTCAACGCGGGGCTTACCGCATATGCCTCTACAACTATTGGTGCCGGCGGCCAGACCACCGGCCTCACCATCTCGGGCGGGGCCACGACCACGGGCAGTGCCTACATTGCAGGGTCGCTTGGCATCGGTACGAGCCCTGTAGGGTACTCGCTTGATGTTGCCAACAGGGCGCGCATTAGCGGTACCTCGGGGCTCGTGGGCAACATCGGAGGCAACTCGTATGCGCTCTCGCTCCAAAACAACACCACCGATACTTGGCTTGAGATACTAAACAGCGGCGGCGCGGGCAAGGGCGTATTCTTTGGCATTACAGGCAACAATTTTGAGCAGTACAACTGGCAGGGCGGGGATATACTTTTCTATACCAACCCGTCCGCCTCAAACGGCACCGAGCGCCTGCGCATCACCAACCAGGGGCTTGTGGGCATCGGCACCTCGACGCCTGGACAGATCCTCTCGATACAGGCGAGCGACGCGCGCCTGGAGATAAACGGCACGTCGGGCCTTGCTCGCCTCCAGTTTGATAACAACGGCTCACCACAGTGGTACACAGGTCTTAACGGCGATGGCGCCTCCAACACATTATCGTTCCAAAACGGCTCTGCCGCCGCAGTACTCAACCTCGCAACCGGCGGCAATGTGGGCATTGCAACCACAACACCAAACGCCAAACTCCAGGTGCTGGGCGACTTGCTTGTAGGTTCGACACCAACGGGCGCTGGTGCGTATATCCAAAGCAACGGCAGCGTAGTTGACTTTGCAGGGACCAACGCAGCCTATACCTCGTTTAATCCGGTTAGGATTATTACCTCGTCGTGGTATGTGCCAACGCTCTACGCCGATGCGTCGGGCAATGCAGGGGTAGGGACCTCTACACTGTCTGTAAAATTTGGCATCCACGCCAACAACGGCGACACTAACACCACGCTCTTTGCCATCGGCTCCTCTACGGCGTCTGCTACAACCACACTCTTTAATATCAGCAACACGGGCAGGGTGGGCATCGGCACCACCACGCCGGGCGGCTATAACACCGGCAGCCAATCGTCGCTTACTATCTCCACAACCAACGCCACAGAGTATGACCCGCTGGTCGTCCACTCCAATAGTACCGTAAGCACCGGCATCATACTCAGCAACTCCAGCACCGGGGGCAAGACATTCGAGTTCTATTCTACAGGCTCGGGCAATACACCCGGCCACTTAGGCGTGTACAACACGACAGACGGCCGCTCCGTGGTCGACTTTGATGGTGCCAACGGTAACCAAAACCTTATCTCCGGCGCCGTACTCGGTTGGTCGAGCAGCTCCTTTAACGCTCTTACTTCTCCCGACACTGCCATCTCGCGGCTTGCGGCAGGCATCCTCGCCTTTGGCAACGGCACTGCGGGCAACACAGCCGCAGGCTTTATTGCCGCCGCGTCTTCCACTATCGGCTCGGGCGTCCAAGCAGGCGGCCTCACCATCTCGGGCGGGGCCACGACCACGGGCAATGCGTACTTTGGCGGCAATGTGGGCGTTGGCACCGTAAGCCCCAACAAGGCACTCGAGGTGGTAAGCACCGACGGCCTTGCCACCATACTGGCCCGCAACACTGACTCATCATCGTATGCGCAGGTTGTGGCAACCAACGACCAAAACTCCGCATCAACCCGCGCGGCGGTCTTTGGCTACGCAGGTTCGGCCGCAACCAATGTGATAACAGGCGGGCTCACGGGCGAGCAGGGCTTCCAGGGTACGGTTGGGGCATATCCGTTTACCTTCTACACCAACAACACGGCGCGCATCACGGTTGCGGCAAGTGCCAACAAGGTGGGCATCGGCACCTCGACCAACCTGACCGCCGGCGGCACGCTTAACCTGGCGACTTCCAACGGTGTCGATGCGCTCGACATTATTAACACCGGCAGCAACAACAAAGCGTACGCGCTCTACCCAAATGGTAACGACCTGCGCTTGTTTGAGTACTCGGGCGCGGTGGGCTCCTCGGGCAGCGATCGCCTCACTATCCAGGCAGGCGGCAATGTCGGTATTGGCACCACCTCGCCCGGAACAATGTTCTCGGTCAATGGCCACGCCGTCTTGGCAGGCATCGTCACCGGCCAGTATTTTGTATCGACCTCGACGCTTACAGCGTCGCGCTTCCCATACGCATCGACAACGATGATAACAGCGTCGACTGCCTCTACCACGGCGCTCGTCGTCTCCGGCCTCAACGCGGCCTCCTGCGACGTCAAGGCAGACACCAACGGCGTGCTCTCCTGCGGCACAGACTCGACCGGTGTGGGCGGTGGCGCATACCCATTTGCCGGCACCGGCAACTCGACCTCGACCCTGACCCAGTTCAACGCGGGGCTGACCGCCTATGCATCCTCCACGATCGGCAACGGCACCGCAGGGCTCACTGTCTCGGGTAACTCCACAACCACCGGCACCGCCTACTTTGCGGGCAACATCGGCCTCAGCACCTCTTCGCCATATGCGCGGATCTCTGTTGCAAGCTCGGTTGATGCAAACGGCAATTTCCTCGTGGTACAGAACAACAGTGACTTTGAGGTGGGCACCTACTACGGGGGAGACGGCCGCTCGGTCATGACCAGCAATGCCGCCGTCTCCTTCGGCGCAGCATACGACCCAACGGTAGGCGCGGGCGGCCTGCGCCTGGGTAAGACAGGGGGGTACAGCTACATTGTCGGCGGCTCGAACCTGCTTCTTAACCCCGTTGCTGGCAATGTGAGCGTGGGCTCCTCGACCCCCTTCAGCAAGTTCAGCGTGCACCTGAGGAACGGCGACACAAACTTAAACGCGTTTGCCATCGGCTCCTCTACGGCGTCTGCGACGACGACGCTCCTGCGCGTTGACAACACCGGCTCCACCACGATCTCAAACGGCATCAACATCACCAACGGTTGCTACGCCATTAACGGCGCCTGCATCGGCTACACGGTCAAGCTTGCGGCCATATACTCGACCTCCACGCCGGGCTCCAACGTCGATACGGTGTTTACGGGCGCACGCGATGCGGCCCCCAGCTTCTCGAGTAACGTGCTTACGCTCCAGCAAAACACCTCATATATTGTCGTCGAGACACAGGCGGCGGGCGGCGGCGGAGGCGGTATGAGCAACGCCAGCTCCATCAAGGTTGCAGCTGGCGGCGGCCAGGGCGGATACGCGCGCGACCTCATAACGCCCACACTGTCTACAACCTACCGCTATACCGTAGGCGCCGGCGGCACCGCGGGCAGCACCGCCGGCGGCACCGGCGGCACCGGCGGCTCGACCTGCTTTGGCACCAATGGCACCGCGTGTACTTCGCCCACAGTTGCAGCATCAGGCGGTGTGGGCGGCGCGGGCGCAACCTCGGCTGCTATCAAGGTGGGCGGCGCAGGCGGCGCGGGTACCAACGGCGATGTGTTGTTGACGGGCGAGGCAGGCGGTACGACTATCGGCGCTACCGCCAACAACATACAGAGCGGCCGCGGCGGCGGTCCGGGCGGCGGGTTGGAAAAGATTGCCACAGGCAACGGCAACTACGGTACCAACGGCGGCGGTGGCTCGGGCGCCGCGGCTATCACCGCGGTTACAACAACCGGTACCGGCGGCATCGGCGGCGCGGGCGTGCTCATCATCAGCGTGTACGCGACCTCGAGCGCCAACAGCTCGGGTAACGACTACGCGGAGACATTCCCCGTCAGCGACGAAGCTATATCGCCCGGCGATATCGTGGCGGTCGACTACTCCTCAACGACGGTTGCTTTGACCTATGCCCGCGAGGGCAATGGCATGGCGCTTGCGGGTGTCGTCTCTACCGACCCGGGCATGACGGTGGGCGCCGAGCCTGGCCCCGGCATGCGCGCCATCGCGCTCGCGGGCCGCGTGCCCACCAAGGTCAACCTCGAGGGCGGCGACATACACCCCGGCGACCGCATTGCACTGTCGTCCATACCGGGCGTGGGCCGCAAGGCAACCATGTTTGATGACACAGTCGGTATTGCGCTTGGCGACTACACCGCAACCTCTACGGCAGGGGGCGTCTTGGTGTTTATAGACCTCCAGCGCGGCATTGATATCAACAAGCTCTCCGGTGCGGTGTTTGCCAAGCTGGGCTTTGGCACGACGACGTTTGCCGCCACTGCCACCAGCACGACTGCGACTACAACTGGTGTGTTTGCGGGAGCAAGCGAGTCTCTGCGCACAGTAGCACTCTCTGCACTGGAGTCCCTGGGCTCTGCAACAGAGGGAATCATCCGCGACCTGGGCCGCATAATATACGCGACTGTAGGAATCTTTGACGATGTTTTGGCTCAGCGCATAACCGCAACGGTCGTGTCTGCGGAGGAGCTCTCTGCAAACAAGCTCTGTTTGGACGGCGTGTGCATGGGCAGGCAGGAGCTGAGGGAATTGCTTAAGCATGTCTCGACAAGCACAGATGAGACACAGTCCGAGCCAGAAGGTAGTGAGCCGTCGGAGGATACAGGCGACGCCGATACGCAGGAGGAGAGCCCTTCGCCCGATGAGTCCGCACAGGGCGGCGGAGATGGACAAGATGCCGCGCAGGAAGCGCCTGAGGAGCCGCAGACACAAGACCCACCGCAAGGCCAGATAGAAGGGGGCTCACAAGATGAATTACCTCCGGAGGCCACCCCGGAGCCTGAGCCCGACCCTGAACCTACCCCGGAGCCTGAGCCCGATGCCTCCGCGCCCGCGCCTGAGCCTGCCACATGAGCACGCCACGGTGTATAAAGAGGTCGACTCCCGCGCGCGTTAACATCAATTTTTTGATATAGTGCGCACACGGGCACGTGGCGGAATTGGTATACGCGCTGCATACTCACGGGGGTGAGTGTGCAGGGCCGGACCGCGACGGCGGGAGACGGGGTCGCGTAACTTTCTAGCAAGAAAGTATACGTGACCGTCTCAGCAGTAGATTCGTGTGTTGAGTGCGCGTGTGGCGGAATTGGTATACGCGTACGTCTCAGAAGCGTATCCCGTAAGGGTTGGGAGTTCGAGTCTCCCCACGCGCACTCAACACGGGAGTTCAGTTCCCTTACAGGGACAGTACACCTTTTGGATACTTTGTAGCTTGGCGCATAAAGTACCTCAAAAGGTCTTGAAATATGCGCCCCGCATATTTCAACCCCGTGCCCACAAAAATCCCCCTTGGCGGGGGATTTTGCGTTGTTTGACATAACCCTTGACTTGTTGTGGTTTTTAAGTTACGTTGCCGTATCTAAAGCGAGGCTACTTCAGCGGCGCTTCAGGGATGAAGCGTTAATGTATTGGCACATGCAACCCATTTTTAATCTCATCAAAACCATAAGGGACGCTAGTAGGCGCGATATGCGCGTGCGTTGGGGTGCTGCTGCCGGCGCCTCGGTACTCCTCTCGGCGGGAGTGTTTGGTATGGGTGGCTCTATGGTGCCCAACCTCCTTGTGGCCTCTACCACGCCGCGTTCCGTCATCCCGGCAGAGCGTATCTTGCCCCAAGAGCTGCAGGTGGTAGATATGTCCACCTCTACCGTATTTGAGATTGTCTCCGAGCTCCCCAAGGCCGAGCGCTTTGAGATGATGCTGTACAACAGCGGGGCAGACGACGTACTTAAGGAACGCGGCACCTACACGGTCTTTGTCCCGGAGTCGTCGCGCTTTGACTACCTCCCCAAGCACTACATAGCAGGCCTGAAGCGCCACGATGCCCGCGAGCTGGCGCTTGCGCACATGGTCGCGCGCGACATCCCCATGAGCGAGGATGTAAACGGTGGCATTATCACGCTTGGCCGCACTATTGTGTCGTTTCAGTTTAATAAAGAGGCCAACACGCTCTCAGTGGGAGACGCCAAGGTTATCAAGGCGTATCGCGCATCCAACGGCTGGGTTTACCTCATAGACAAGGTCCTTGTCGAATCTGATTCTAACTAAAAACTCCCGGCGTATCCCGGGAGTTTTTAGGTTTGGCACTGTGCCTACTTATCGTCCTTTTGGGCAAAGCCTTGGAACGCCTTCAGGAGTTCCATCGGCACCGTAAACACTACTGTGTTGCTCTGGTCCGACGAGATGTCGTTTATGCTCTGCAGGGTGCGCA
The DNA here is from genome assembly GCA_964566795.1 of uncultured Candidatus Saccharibacteria bacterium. Classification (GTDB taxonomy): domain Bacteria; phylum Patescibacteriota; class Minisyncoccia; order Phycocordibacterales; family SBAW01; genus GWA1-54-10. Next base: position 6,205 of record CAZMIU010000002.1, read on the forward strand.
GATGCAGCGCTCCGGGCGACTCGGCAAGCACGCGGGCAGCCTGCGCCATGTTCTGCGAGGCGGCAAGCTCGCCCTCGGAGGTGATGATGACGGCGCGCTTCTCGCGCTCGGCCTCGGCCTGCTTGGCTATCGTGCGCTCCATATTCTCCGGCAAGCTTACGTCCTTAAGCTCCACATTGTGGACCTTAAGCCCCCACGGGTCGGTCTCTTTGTCGACAATCTCTTTAATACGCTCGGCTATCTTGTCACGACTCCCGAGAAGCTCGTCGAGTGTAACCTCTCCTACAATATTGCGCATGGTGGTCTGTGCATACTGCGAGATTGCGTACATAAAGTCCTCAATCTCGAGCACAGCCTTTTCTGCGCTAAAGACGCTGTAGTAGATAACGGCGTTTACATTGACCGAGACGTTGTCGCGGGTAATGGCCCTCTGGTCCGGCACATCTACAGCTTTAAGACGCATGTCTACCTTCCTGTAAAACTGGATGATAGGGAATACAAGCCGCCACCCAGGCTCCATAATCCCGCTGTAGCGCCCAAGGGTAAATTTGACGCCGCGCTCGTACTGGTTAACCTGCCTGATAGAGATGAGCACTATAAACGCCGCCACTGCAAGCACAATCCATATAAGTCCCATAGGTATAAGGCTAACCAATAAGTCTGGCTGCAGTATGAACGCACCGGGCCGGATGTGCAACTAGAGAGGGTAGCGCTCCTCGAGGGCTTGGGGGAGAGATTTGATGAGCCCGCCCAGCTCGCCGGAGGTAAGGAGCAGTATTGCATCGCTCTCTTTGGTGTCTTTAAGAATCATCTTAAGCCCCGAGACGCCATCGTGTATAGCCACCGTGTCAACACCTGCAGCCTGGACGCGCTCAACAATGTCCTGCTGGCTTAGCTGCTCGTGTGTATGTGCGCCCTGTGTTGCCGGCTCGTATATGTACACGCGGTCTGCGCCGTCAAAGGCTTGGTCGTACTGGGCGATGGCGCCCTTGTTGCGCCAGGTAAAGGTGTGCGGCTCAAAGACAACAACAAGCCTGCGGGTAGGGAAGTGTAGTCGCATACCGGCGATTGCCGACTTGGCTTTCTCAAGGCTTGAGCCGAAGCCCTCAAGCACGGGGACAGACGAGTTGGGCGAGAGGAGCTCCATGCGGCGCTTAACGCCCTCAAACGATGCGACGCCCACCTCAAGCTCTTGGGGCGTAAGCAGATGCTTACTCAAGAGCAGGGCCGAGATGCCCACAATGTTCTCTATATTATGTGCGCCCAGGAGCTTAGTAGTGAGCGCGGCGACTTTGGTGCCCTTGTGCATAAGGTCAAAGCTTGTGGGGAGGCCGTATGCAATATTGGCCGCGTGCCACTCGTTGCTGGGAGCCAAGCCATACTCCACGCGCGTGCCGCCAAAACCGTCGGCCAGTGTGCGGGCAAAGGGCTCATCGTTTACCACGAGCATGCCGTGGCTTGGCAGTGTGGATATAAGCTGCCTAAATGGTTTGAGGTAGTCATCGTGGGTGGGGTACACGTTAACGTGGTCGTGCGTTGCAGAGGTAAGGAGTACGTTTTTGGGGTTGTAGTGCAGGAACTTGGACCGCTCGTCCCAGTTGGCCGAAGGGTACTCATCGCCCTCGAGCACGAAGGTGTCGCCTTGGCCCAGCTTGGCGTGGGCCTTAAATCCGCGCACTATCTCGCCCACAAAGTAGCTCGGGTCTTTGCCCGCATGCATAAGGCAGTGCGCCAAAAGCGCCGTGCAGGTCGATTTGCCGTAGCTACCGGCCACCACCAGTGTTTCTTTGTCCTGCGTGAGTTCCTCTAAAATGTCGGGGAATGATTTGACCGGTATGCCGGACTGGAGTGCGGCTTTAACCTCGTCGTTGCTCTCCGGTACCAGCTTGGCGTTTTTGCCTATGACTATAACGTCGGCGTCGCTTGGTATATTTTCTTTTTTGTAGCCGTGGGCAAACTCGATATGCGCGTCTGCCAAGTAGTCGGAGACCGGCGGATAAAACCCCTCGTCGCTGCCCGAGATTTGGTAGCCCGCCTCGCGCAGGAGCAGTGCCACGGCGCTCATGCCTTTGCCGGCGATACCTATAAAATGGGCTTTTTTGCTCACACTGCTATCATAACAGGCATGGTTGGCGTTTTCGACTCGGGCTCGGGCGGGCTCACGGTGCTCAGAGCCATACGCAATGAGCTGCCCAGCTGTGACGTGGTCTACTTTGGCGATATTGCGCACGCGCCGTACGGCTCGCGCAGCCAGGAGGAGCTTGCGGGGTTTGTGGCGCAGGGGTTAGCGCTGCTGCGCGCCCGCGGGGCAGAGAGGATGGTGAGCGCGTGCAACACCGCCTCTGCCTCGCTCGCGCTCTCTTTGTATGACGCGTTTGATATGGAGCCGGGCTCGATTATTGAGATGGTGGGACCCACGGTGTCCTACTTTAAGGAGTCAAAAAGGCGCATTGTGTTGTGCGCCACGCCGGCCACGGTGCGCGCGGGCATATACCAGACAGCGTTTGCACTTGTGGGGCAAAGCATTACTGCAGTACCCATTGAGGGGCTTGCGGGCGCTATCGAGTTTGCAGAAGGGAAAGAAAGGCAACGCGAGGTGATTACAGAAGCGTTTAAAAATATAGAGTGGGCGCAGGTCGACACGCTTATTTTGGCGTGCACGCACTATCCATTGGCACTCGATGTGTTTAAAGAGTTGCTGCCCGCGCACGTGGAGATTTTTGACCCGGCTGTGGCCGTTGCAGCGAGGGCGATAAGGCAGTTTTGGCCGCAGGAGGTGCGCGACGGTAAGACTACATTCCTCATCAGCAAAGACTCTGTGCCATTTAGAGAGCTGGTGGCGAAATTATTTCCTGATACGCCCTACACTATAGAGGTGCTCTAGCGCGTGACGCGCTCTATTCTCATACCTACGGCGCTGAGGCGCTCGACTATATGCTCGTAGCCGCGCTCGATATGGTAGATGTTGCTTATCTCTGTCACTCCGCTCGCGATGGCACCGGCCACCAGGTAGGCGAGCCCAGCGCGTATGTCGGGGCTCTCTACACGCTTACCCACAAGCGTGCGCGGCCCGCGCACAAGCACGCGGTGCGGGTCCATGGTAACAATGTCGGCACCCATGACTCTGAGCACCTCTACAAATGCCAAGCGGTTGTCCCAGATTGTCTCAAACACGCGAGACTCGCCCGGCACCTGGGTGAGGAGCGTTACCATGGGTGCCATGAGGTCGGTGGGGTAGCCCGGGTACTCGTGCGTTTTAACGTACATGGGGCTAAGCGGGGAGGCGGCGCGCACGCGCAGATAATCTGTACCAGTCTCTATGTTGGCACCCGCCTGCTTAAGCAAATGTGTGAGTGCCTCGATGTGCTCGGGCACGCAGGCCTCGATGCGCAAATCTTCGGCCGCAAGCGCACCTAGTATCAAAAAGCTGCCAGCCTCGATGCGGTCGGGTATGACGGCCACACTCTGCGGTGCGCGCAAAAGCTCACTCCCGCCCACAATGGTTATGGTGGTGGTGCCTGCGCCCTGTATATTGGCGCCCGAGGCGTTGAGCATGTCCGCGAGCCAGACAATCTCTGGCTCGAGTGCCGCGTTTTTAATGGTGGTGGTACCGTCGGCCAAGACTGCCGCAAGCATTGCGGCCTCTGTACCGGTTACCGACTGGAGGCGAAAGAAGAGCTCAGCGCCGCGCAACCGCCCGCCCTGCACCTTAACCCCGTAACTGCCATTATTTTTGACTACCGTGGCGCCCATGGCGGCAAAGGTCTCCAAAAAGAGGTCGATGGGCCGCTCGCCGATAATGTCGCCGCCGGGGTGGCTGAATATCACCTCGCCAAAGCGCGCAAGCAGTGGGCCCGCGAGCACAATGGATGCCCTGAGGCTACTCATAAGGTTGGCGGGGATGCTCGAGTTCTTCATGGCGCTCGTGTCTATAGAGAGCGCGTGCTCTGTGTGCTCTGCCTTGGCGCCAAGCGCCTCTAGTATCTCGCACATGGCCTCTACATCTTTAATACCCGGCACGTTGGTGAGGGTCAGCGGTGTGCGGTATAAGACCGATGCTGCCATGGCTTTAAGGACGGCGTTTTTGGCACCCACTACCTGTATGGAGCCCTTGAGCGAGGGGGTTTTTTGGCCGGTAATCCTGAATATTTCTTGCATGTAGGCGAAGTATAGCGCACTCTAGTATCAATGCAGCTACAAGAAAATGTCTCTCTGGCGCCCCTTACTACCTTTGATATAGGGGGGCCGGCTTTGTACTTTGTACAGTCTGAGCGTGTAGAGGATATACAAGGAGCATATGCGTTTGCTAAAGAGAAAGCGCTCCCCGTGGTGGTGCTTGGCGGCGGGAGCAACGTGGTGGTGCCCGATGACGGACTTGATGCTGTAGTGATTAAGATTGCCAACAAGGGGATACGACAGGAGAGCACAACGCTCATTGTTGCCGCAGGTGAGACGCTTTTGGATGTTGTTAAGTTTGCTGCCTCAAAAGGTATGGGCGGGCTTGAGGGTTTGGCGGGTGTGCCAGGTACAGTGGGTGGGGCAGTGCGCGGCAATGCGGGAGCGTTTGGCGTGGAGATTAAAGATGTGCTGGTTTCTGCGACCGTGCTAGATGTGGCAACAGGCGAGACAAAAACTTTTGATGTTGTGGAGTGTGCGTTCCTGTACCGCACGAGCTACTTTAAAACACACGCAGGGTTTGTGGTGTTGGAGGCTACCTTTGCTTTGACGTCCACAGAGCCGCCTGCGAGCGAGGCCCGGATTATGCACACGCTCGCCGAACGCCACAAGCGCCATATACAGGACATTAAATCTGCAGGCTCGTTTTTTAAAAACCCTGTGGTCTCGCCTGAGCTACAGCAGCTGTTTAAAGAAGAGAAGGGTGCAGAGTCCAAAGAGGGCAGGGTGCCCGCGGGCTGGCTTATGGACCGCGCGGGGCTGCGCGGAGCGCGCGTTGGTGATGCTGTAGCGAGCGAGCACCACACCAACTACTTTTTAAATGCCGGCAAGGCAACCGCGGCAGAGGTTAAAGAGTTGGCAGCCAAAGCCCGCGCCGCAGTTAAAAAAGAGTTTGGTGTAGAGCTTGAGGAAGAGGCCGTGGTGCTATAGATAAAAAACTCCCCGCCGATTAGGCGGGGAGCGAGCCAAGTGCGAGTGGCTCAAGTATGCCGAACGACTGCGGCGAGGTAACGGCGTTTGTTGTCACCGTTGCGCGTATGCGGTAACTCGTCGCCAAGGAACGCATGTTCGAGACTGATATTTTCCTCAGGGACGCCTAAGCGCATGAACTGGGCCTTGATGATCGTGGGCACGTTGATGTAGATGCCCCTGTTCTTCTCGACCCAGCCACATGCGTCGCCGTACTCCTCGGGTAGTATCTCTGCCGCAGGGATGTTGTATTTGAGGTGCTCAGGGTCCTCGTCCTTAATCTTGTGCAGGAAGTCCTGCGGTTTGATCGAGTAGAAGACGCCGACCTGTATCCGCTTGCGGAAGTAGTCAGACGAAGAAAGTGAGCTCACGATACTGTCGACGACACTCTCGTGATGACGGCCTTCTTCGCGGTTTTTGGTAACAATGCGCTTGCGGTCGATGACACAATCGCGGCCTGCGTGGGCCACGACCATCTCATTGCCCATGGTTGCAACAATCATGCTGCAGCCACCGGCACTAAACACAACGGCACTCCCGGGATCTGAGATGGGTACACCATCTGCAGGGACGTCCCGGTTGCGATGCAACGTGACACCGCGACTAAGCAGGATCTGCTCGGTGAGCATATCCCTCGTTACAATCCTCCCGTTGAACTTGGTGGGATTGGGCGCATATGCGTCTTTGGCGCCAAGATATTCCATGGCTGCGCCGACGCGGTAGGCCAAGTCTTGAGCCTTGTGTTGGTCGCCTGCCACCTGAAGAGGTGCAAGCGACCAGGTGGTGCCCTCAAAGCAGGCGACGGTGTATGAGCACCCGCGTGTGCGTATGGTGGTCTGTGCCGCCGGACGAACACGCTCCAGTGTCCCACTGTTCATGGGTAGTCCTCCTTGTTAGGTGAAGATCTGGGTTCCAAAAAATACTACCACATTTTTGGTAAATATGCTAGTGTAAGCCTCATATGGCAGCCAGATTATCGGTAGTCGCAACCCCTATAGGCAACCTCGAGGATATCTCCGCTCGCGCGTTGCGCATATTGCGCGAGGCCGATGTTATTGCCTGCGAGGATACGCGCGAGACGCGCAAACTCCTGGCGCATTTTGATATACACACACCAACGAGCACGTTTATGCATGTACCCAAACTCATCGAGCAGGGCAAACATGTGGCGCTGGTGAGCGACGCGGGTACGCCCGGCGTGTCAGACCCGGGGCTTGAGCTGGTCTCTGTTGTGCGCGAGAAGTTCCCCGACACAAAGATTGAGGCAATTGCCGGGGCGTCATCGCTTACTGCGGCGCTGTCTGTTGCGGGTCTGCGTGTCCCGTCGTTTACCTTCTATGGATTTTTGCCGCAGAAGAAGGGGAGGGAGACCTTGTTTAAGGAGATTGGCTCCTGCGCACGCGCGAGCATATTTCTGGAGTCGCCGCACCGGATCACAAAAGCGCTCCAGTCGCTATACGCGGTGGTGCCAAAGCGCCGCGTGGGTCTGTACCGCGAGCTCACCAAACTGTATGAAGAGCACCTTATTGGCACGCCCCTTGAGCTGCTCGGTAAAATGGCAGAGGATCCCAACCATGGCAGAGGGGAATTTGTTGTAATCGTCGAGGCAGAGTAAGATTAGGGCATGTCCAAAGAGATGACGGTGATTGTGCTCGGCCTTCTGGTGGCAGTCACGCCGTTTCTTGGTATTCCCGGCTCCTGGAAGACGGCCGTCTTTGTGCTCGCGGGCCTTGGCATGGCAATTGTGGGGTTTTTGCTGCGCGGCGAGGCGCTTGCGCGCGGGAACACACATAACCACTTTGTAGAAAACTCCGGCCCCGCAGCACCTCACCGTGACCATGGCATCGGATCGCTCAACTAAACCTCAAGGCGGCGCAGGCCGCCTAGGGCTTCGCATACTCGTGTGCCTTGCGGCGCTTGTGGTGGTACTTGTGGCGTCATACTTTTTGCTCCCGACCGTGACCTCTGTCTCATATGGAGTAGACACCGGCACCTCTACACTTAAAAACTTGCTGCCCGATATACTGACGCCAGAGGCGGCGGCGCCAACCCTCGATGTAGAGGACTACCGCCTGCGCCTGCTTGCTCTGGCCCAGGTCGCTACCTCGTCTCCCTGGTACGATGCGATACTAACTGGCACGCCAGCCTCGACCACAATAAAGCGCCCGCTGTGGCCGGCACAGACCGTTGAGCCGCTGCCGGGCGCGATACTGCCGTTTAAGCGGATTGTGGCCTACTACGGCAACTTTTACTCCAAGCAGATGGGCATCTTGGGCGAGCACGACAAGGACACGGTGCTCAACATGCTACGCGCCGAGGTCAAAGCCTGGGAGGAAGCCGACCCCACAACTCCAGTGATGCCGGCTATTGAGTATATAGATGTAACCGCGCAGGGCTCTGCGGGCAAAGACGGCAAGTACCGCCTGCGCATGCCCGACAGCCAGGTTGACCGCGCACTTGAGTATGCGCGCGAGGTCAATGGCATTGTGATACTCGACATACAGGTGGGGCTTAGCTCCGTGCAGGAGGAGGTGCCTCTCTTGGACAAGTACTGGGCAATGCCCCAGGTGCACCTGGCTATAGACCCGGAGTTTGATATGGAGGGGAGCGATGCGCCGGGCGATGTTATAGGCACTACAGACGCGGCGACGGTCAACTGGGCTATCGAGTATCTGTCCAAGTTCGTGCGCGAGCACAACCTGCCGCCCAAGATTCTTTTGCTCCACCGCTTTACGCAAAACATGCTCACTGACACGCACCTGATAAAGCCCACGCCAGAGGTGCAGGTAGTGCTGCAGATGGACGGATGGGGTAGCCCCGCACGCAAGAAGAACACCTACTACCATACTGTGGCGCCCGAGCCGATACAGTTTACGGGGGTAAAGCTGTTCTACAAGAACGACCTTAAGGAGGAGCCGCCGCGCTTGCTCACCAAGCAGGAAGTCTTGGACCTCAAGCCCACGCCGATATTCATCCAGTATCAGTAACTAGAGCGACTGCTTGAGAATCTCCAGTGAGACCCAGTGCCCGCCAAAGATGACAAGGTCGAGTGCTAGCGTGAGCAGCCCAAGAACCAAAAGGTTACACAGCGCCTTGAGCACATGGTTGAGCGAGAGGCGCCAGAGTGCGCGCTCGAGTATGCGGGTACCCCATATACCAACCCCAAGCGTAAGCGCGCCTGCAATCGCCAAGAGCGCGTAGGCATGTGACTGTATGAGCGTGGCCACGACGGGGAAGGCGAGCATAACCGGTTTTAGGGCAAGCACTGTTATAAACGAGGCGTTGTTGGGATTAAGCGGCACAAACATCCCGAGCAGGTTGAACCACCATGCACTGTCGGGTGCTACCACGGCGGTGCATAGGGTGAGGCAGTCGAGTGTCCAGCCAAAGCCCATGAGAGAGAGCGTCCAATATACGGTGCTGAGGATGAGCCACCATACGCCGAGCCTGAGCCCCAAAGATGATTCCTTCATGGCAGCTAGTATAGACGCTATATATAGAGTGTCTATATAGACCAGAGTGTATAATTACTGTAATGGTTGAGGATCCAAACAAGATAACCTACTTTGCCAACACCAACTCGCGCGGCAAAGCGACCTCCTTTGGTATTAAGCGCAAGGATAGGGCGCGGCACATGTACATCATAGGCAAGACCGGCATGGGCAAGTCGACCATGCTTGAGAACATGGCCATACAGGACATCCGCAATGGCGAGGGCATGGCGTTTATAGACCCGCACGGCTCCACGGCCGAGCGCATTTTGGAGTATGTGCCGGCACACCGCGTGCACGATGTGGTGTACTTTGCGCCGTTTGATATGGACTATCCTGTGGCATTTAACGTGATGGAGGATGTGGGTTACGACAAGCGCCACCTGGTGGTATCGGGGCTTTTGAGCGCATTTAGAAAGATCTGGGTGGATGCGTGGAGCGCCCGCATGGAGTACATCCTCTCCAACACCCTGCTTGCGCTCCTGGAGTACGAGGGTGCAACGCTTTTGGATGTTAACCGCATGCTTATCAACAAGCACTTTAGGAAAAAGGTGGTCGACAACGTGCAGGACCCTATCGTGAAGAGCTTTTGGGTAGACGAGTTTGCCAACTACACCGACCGCTACACCCAGGACGCCACGCCGGCAATACAAAACAAGATAGGCCAGTTTACCTCCAACCCGCTTATTAGAAATATTGTGGGGCAGCCCAAGAGCTCGTTTGATATCCGCGAGCTCATGGATCGTAAGAAGATCCTCATCATCAACCTCTCCAAAGGCAGGGTAGGCGAGGTCAACGCGACTCTGCTTGGCTCCATGCTTGTGACCAAGATCTACTTGGCTGCGATGAGTCGCGCCGATGTGTCGGCCGAGACCATGAAGGCGCTCCCGTCGTTTTACTTTTACGTAGACGAGTTCCAGAACTTTGCCAATGAGTCGTTCTCGGACATTTTGTCTGAAGCGCGCAAGTACAAACTCAACCTTATCATCGCGCACCAATACGTGGAACAAATGGAGGAGGAGGTGCGCGACGCTGTGTTTGGCAACGTGGGCACCACGGTGGCGTTTAGGGTCGGGCCGTTTGATGCCGAGACACTGGAGACTGTGTTTAGCCCGCAGTTTACTGCCACCGATCTGGTTAACTTAGGCTTCGCCCAGATTTACTTGACGCTCATGATAGACGGCGTGGGTAGCCCGCCGTTTAGTGCCACGACCATGCCGCCGTTTGATAGCTCGCCGGAGGACAATACGTCAAAAGTGCTCGGGGCATCCCGCGCGCAGTTTGCCAAGCCCCGCGCCGAGATAGAGAAGATGATAGATGAATGGCAGAGGAGCGACCCGCCTGCGGAATTGTCCAAACCCGCAAACGAGTACAACCCCGATGGCTCGCGCCGCCCCAAGCCCAAGTATGGCGACACCTCCAAGGCTCGTCCTGCTGCCGCGCCTGCCACAGCGCGCCCCGTGCAACAGGTAGCGCCGGCAATAGTTGTGCCAGTGCCCGTGGCTGCGCCGCCTGCGGTAGTACAGGCCATTAAGGTAGAGGTGCCAGAGCAGCCGGCACCGCAGGTGCATGTGCATAATCACACGCACGTGAAGCCTGTCCGCGAGCGGCGCCCACCCGCACCTAAGGTACATGTAGAAAATAAAATTACTGCGCCAGAGCGGCCCGAGCGCCCACACCTCGAGGGTTCAAGTAGTCTGCGCGACGCACTCGCCGCGCTGACCAAGCAAAAAGACGAGGCGCCCAAAGCACCCGGGCCTAAAGTCGAGCCGCACGCACACTCGACTGTGCAGCATGCGCCTGATTTAAAAGACACTCTCCAAAAAGTCTCTCACAAAGGCCCCAAACCCGTATCTCTCCCCAAAGAAAAGCTGGAAGAGATGCTCAAAGTAGAGGAGTAGGTTAGAAAGGCTAGAGAGTAGTTACACCAAAATATTAGACCACAAAAATTGGAAAATATCGGTGCTTAGCACCCATTATTCGCCAAAAATGTGGTCTTTTGGTATGCTCGCTGCGCTATGGCAAGACCACCCCGTATCGATGTTGGCGACTGCGTCTATCATGTTTTGAATCGTGCAAATAACCGTGCCAAGATATTCCATACTCAACAGGACTACAAAGATTTTGAACGCCTACTTTTGGATATGAAAGACATATTCGGCATGCGAATTCTGGCGTACGCACTCATGCCTAACCACTGGCATCTGTTATTGCATCCTCGAAGTGATAAAGATTTGTCAAAAGCCATGCATTGGCTGACAACTACACATGTGCGTCGGTACCACGCTCGCCGTGATACCGTGGGACATGGGCATATCTATCAAGGGACATATAAATCCTCTTTGATTCAGAAGGACAAGCATCTTTTAACGGTATTGAAGTACGTCGAGCGTAACGCGGCACGGGCAAAACTATGTAAAAGGGTCCAGGATTGGGAATGGGGGAGTGCGAGCAAGCGTTTACGCAACCATTCGATACTTGCTGAGCTTCCTGTTGGTCTGCCCAGTGGGTATTTGCAGTGGGTTAACCAACGCGACCAGGCGGAGGCCCTTAAAGATATACGAGAAAGTATCAATAAAAACTTGGTTCAGCGCAGAATTGGGTGAAATATTAGACCACAAAAATTGGAAAATATCGGTGCTTAGCACCGGGCTGGACAGAAGTACACATATGCTGTGGAGTGTGTTTTTGCTTTTCAAACATACGCAACCTGCTATGCTCTCCGCAACCCAAATTGAGACGGGTGAAATACACATATGCAAAACACCATACGCAGGGCACTTGGAATCTCTTTTATATTTGTCTGTTCGCTTGCTGTGCCTGCCATGGCCCACGCCTCGGTGGCAATTACTGAGGTGATGTACAACCCGCAGGGCACCGACTCGGGGCGCGAGTGGATAGAGCTGTACAACGATGGCACCGAGGATGTCACTGTTGTCGGTGGCTCGGGCAAGGACTCGTGGCGTGTTGTAGACTCGGCCAATCATACTATTGTTGACCCGGCAGGCGGCATAGGGCGCGGCAGCTTGGTTGTACCCGCGGGTGGCTACCTGGTTGTCTCAACTGACCCGTCGGTGTTTGTGGGGGAATACGCAGGCAGCTACTCGGTCGTAAAGTCGTCTCTCTCGCTTAACAACACCGGCACGACTGTCTCGCTTGTGGACGGCAGTGGTGCAACTATAAGCTCTGTCACGTACGCCTCAAGCCAGGGCGGCAATGACAACGGTACGAGCCTGCAACATGCCTCCGGTGCCTGGATACAGGCGCTGCCTACGCCGGGTGCCGCAAACGCGGTGGAGTCTTACGAGCCTCCGAAAGAGGAGACAAGCTCAAACACCACCTCGAGCAAGTCGAGTTCTACCTCAAACCCCGGCTATGTGTCGGCGCCACTGCCGCAGGTGTTTGCCAATGCCGGTGGTGATCGCACGGTTATCGTGGGTGCAGATACCAAGTTTGTGGCCACCGCCTATGACCGCGACAAGGATGTTATCTCGTACGCGAAGTTCTTTTGGAACTTTGGCGACGGCACGACCGCGGAGGGCCCGTGGGTGATGCACCACTATAGCTACCCGGGCCGCTACGCTGTGGAGCTCACCATTACCAATACGAGCCTTAGAACCTCGAGCCGCATTACGGTTACCGCAGAGCCTGCCGCAGTGTCTGTAGAGCCTCTGGCACTCGGCGGTGTGTCTGTTAAGAACAACGCCGGGCACGATCTCGATCTCTCGTACTGGGTGGTTAAAGAGGGTGAGCATACCTTTGCGCTGCCTGAGTACTCGGTAGTGCTCAAGGGCTCCTCTATAAATATCTCTGCCAAGACTCTGGGCTTTGAGGCGCACGACCCCAAGCTCATGTATCCGGACGGCAGCGAGGTGCGCGGCTCTGACACCGCAGATACACCACAAGAAGCTGAGCGTTTGTCTGAGGCGGCCGAGGTTGATGTAGGCTATGCGCCGCTTATACCCGTACCGTTTATAGAGTCACCTCAGACTGAGCCGACAAGCAGCGACTCTACATCTACACCACAGCTTGCCGCGGCAGTTATTGAAAGCGGAGTGGCTATGCCGTGGTGGCCGCTCGCAGGCCTTGGGAGCCTTATTGGCGTGGGTATCGCCAGCGTTGTTGCGGTGCGCCGTAAGCCTGTAACTACAGAGGCGGGGGCGGGGTTTACAATAGAGTAGTGGAAAAGAAACTGATAGTCGTGACCGGCGGAGCCGGCTTTGTGGGCTCGCATTTATGCGCGCGCCTTGTTGCTATGGGGCATAAGGTCATATCGCTCGACAACTACTTTACGGGTAGCAAAGACAATCATGTAGAGGGTGTGGAGTACCGTGAGGGCCATACCAAAGACATTGCCAAACACATACAAGAGACGCCCGACATCCTTTATCACCTGGGTGAGTACTCGCGCGTGGAGATAAGCCTGACTGAACCCGCGCTTGTGTGGGATCTAAACAAAGACGGCACGTTTGGAGTGCTGGAGTTTTGGCGGAGAAAGAAATGCAAGCTGGTGTACGCTGGCTCTTCGACCAAGTTTGGCGACGGGGGGTTGGCTCGCGTAAGTACTCCTTATGCATGGACAAAAGCAAGCAACACTGAGTTGGTGCAAAATTATGGTCGCTGGTACAGCTTGCCGTACGCGATTACATACTTTTATAACGTGTATGGGCCGGGCGAACGTGAGGGTAAATATGGCACCGTTATAGAAATTTTTAAACAAAAGAAGTTGCGCGGGGAGCCGCTGGGCGTGACAGCGCCGGGTACGCAAAAGCGCAACTTTACGCACGTTGATGATATTGTCGATGGGCTTGTGCTTGTAGGCGAGAGGGGAGAGGGAGACGAGTTTGGTTTGGGTAGTGAGCAGGCGTACTCGATACTTGAGGTGGCAGGGATGTTTGGGGGGGCCATAGAGATGCGCCCCGAGGCGCAGGGCAACCGCATGGAATCTGCACTTGATACGACAAAGTCCAGAGCACTTGGTTGGACGCCCAAGTGGAGCCTTACAGATTATATTAAGGGCAGTACTCTCTAGCCATGAAGCGGGTCCTCATATTTTCTCTGGGGTATTTCCCCAAACATGTGGGCGGGGCAGAGGTCGCTATAAAGGAAAAGACCGACCGCATACAGGACATTGAGTTCCACATGGTTACGCTGCGCTACGACTCGACTTTGCCTAAGGTGGAGAAGGTGGGCAATGTGCTTGTACACCGCATTGGGTTTGCCAAGTCCAACGCTACTATGGCGGACTTAAAGAAGTTCCCGCTCCACTACAACAAGTATCTTTTTCAGTTTATGGCGGCTTTCAAGGCTTTGTCTTTGCACCGCAAGTATACATACGACGCTATATGGGCGATGATGGCGCACTCGTGCGCAGTGCCAGCCGCGTTGTTTAAACTTTGTAAGCCCTCGGTTCCGTATATCTTGGAACTCCAGGAGGGCGACCCGCCTGAGTATATTGAAAGGCTTATGCGTCCGTTGTGGCCGCTATTTTCACGAGGGTTTACCAGCGCCCAGGTTGTTTCAGTCATTTCGACATTCCTCGGCAATTGGGCAAAACGCCGGGGCTTTAAAGGCCCTGTCGAGCTGGTGCCCAACGCGGTTAACACCAGGCATTTTTCACAGGAGTATCCGCAGTCTGAGCTCGATGAGCTTAAGAAAAATCTCGGCAAGAAGGACGGCGATGTGTTTGTGATTACGACCTCGCGCCTTGTGCACAAAAATGCGATTGATGATGTGATACGTGCACTTAAGGAGTTGCCGGAGAATATTTATTTTCTTGTACTTGGTATTGGTCCTGACGAAGAGACGTTAAAAAAACTTGCGCAAAGCGAGGGCGTTGAGAACCGCGTAAAATGGATTGGCCAGGTTGACCATAAGGACATGCCCAAGTATCTCAAAATCTCGGATATCTTTACCCGCCCATCGAGGTCCGAGGGCATGGGCAACTCGTTTATCGAGGCCTTTGCAGCCGGGTTGCCGGTCATTGCTACGCAGGAAGGCGGCATCGCAGACTTTTTGTTTGATAAGAAGCGTAACCCGGATAAACCAACAACTGGTTGGGCCGTGGACAAGGATTCGCCTACACAAATTGCCAGGGCAGTGGGCGAGATTTTAGGTAACCCGCAGGGGACTGCCGCAGTTGTAAAAACAGCCCAAGAATTGGCGCAAACCCGCTACGACTGGGACTTGATAGCCAAGGATATGCGAGAGTGCGTATTTTCTAAGGTTTTGTAAAGCCGGGGGTAGGGTGTGGATAACTTTTGACAAGGCTAGGGGAGCGTGTTCTCGTACGACCGAGGTGTCGCAAAATCTCGGCAAGCTTCAGGTTCGACCTTCAGGTTGTGTGCTGCTGCGAGAATGCTGTTCAAAAGCCCTTAGCCCCACGTTTTATAGTCGCTCTGCTCCTTAAAACGCGGCGCGCCCCCGCCTGGGCTTTTGCACAACATTCGTCGCATCCGCTCAACCCGCATACCTGACTCCCCTGTTTTTTATTACTAAAATTCCCCTGCCCGACTTCCCTGTCTTGTACAATTAAGGAGTTAGGAAGGGCCACCGTCATGACCATACTTATCGCTACAGGCCTGTTTCCCCCCGAGTCCGGGGGTCCTGCTACGTACTCCAAGCTCTTGCTCGACAAGCTGCCGGCGCTCGGGATTGAGGTTAAAGTTTTGCCGTTTAGTACGGTGAGGCACCTGCCAAAGGTAGTGCGGCATGCGGCCTACTTTGTTAAATGCCTGAGGCAGGCAAGAGGCGTGAGCATTATTTACGCCCAAGACCCGGTGTCGGTCGGATTTCCGGCGTACCTCGCTGCCCTACTTATGGGTAAAAAGTTTATGGTGCGGTTGGGAGGCGATTATGCCTGGGAGCAGGCACGCCAGCGCCACGGCATAACAGACGAGCTCGACGAGTTCCAAACTAAGCGCTATGGCCTGCGTACCGAGGCCCTGCGTAGCGTGCAGCGCTTTGTCGTAAGGCGCGCCAGGGCGGTGGTGGTGCCCAGCGAGTATATGAAAGGGATTGTGGACAAGTGGACTAAGCCTAAAAAAGTGCACCGTATCTACTCGAGCATTAACCTTACACCGCCTACACAGATGCCAGCTGATAGGCCGGATGGCTTTCTTGTGCTCTCATTTGGCCGCGACGTGCCTTGGAAAGGGTTTGAGGCACTCAAGCAGGTTGTGTCGCGCGAGCCTTCCTGGCATATAAAAATATTTAGCGAGCTCCCCTACCCACAAGCCATGGGCTGGCTTAAGTCGGCGGACGTGTACGTTAATAACTCGACCTACGAGGGGCTCTCACACCAGCTTGTGGAGGCGTTTGCGCTTGGCACACCGGTTGTTGCTACAAACGTAGGCGGCAACCCGGAGCTTGTGACACCTGAGACCGGGATACTTGTGCCGGCCAAAGATACTGACGCGCTCTATAGGGCGCTTAAAAACATCCACGACAATAAAGAGGAGGCGCGGGCACGGGCCGCTAGGGCGCAGGAGCGGGCCCGTGACTTTTCCATGGGCAAAGCCATTAACGATATTGCGGCACTGATCAAAACTGTATGAAAGTGCTCATGATAACCGGCGACAAACGCATGCTCGAGCCCGGTACCGAGGCTCATGAGCGCTACCTGCTCCAAAAAGGCCAGGTTGATGAGCTCAGGGTATTTGTCTGGGGCCCGCGCAACGTACTGAGCGCGTTTGGCATACTCACTGCGGCGCTCTCCAAAGACTACGACGTTGTCTCCACACAGGACGCGCTGTGGCGCGGGCTCTTGGGGCTTGTGGTGGCAAGGCTTGCCGGCAGCACTCTGCAGGTACAGGTGCATGGCGACCTCATGGCAGTGGGTCCTGTGGGGCATATGCTTATGCAGATTGTGTTGTGGCACGCCGACGTGGTGCGCGTTGTGTCCGCGCGCATCAAAGCCCAGGTAGAGGAGGTTGGTACGCGCGCCACAGTGCACATACTCCCCGTCTATATTGATGCCGATACCATACGCCGCGCCCCTGCCGCTGATATTAAAAAGGAGTTCCCCCAGTTTGGTAAAACAGTCCTGTTTGTCGGGCGCCTGGAGACCGAGAAGAACTGCGCCGACGCGATACGCGTCTTTGCCGACGTGGTGCGCGAGTTCCCGGGGGCCGGGCTTATTATTGCGGGCGACGGCTCTAAGCGCGCCTCGCTAGAGACTCTGGTTGGCAACTTTGGCTTGGGAGGCCACGTTATATTTGCCGGGTATCGCACAGATACCTATTCTTTATATAAGGCGGTCGATTGCATGCTCGTTACCTCTTTGTACGAGAGCTGGGGCGCGGCGATGGTTGAGGCGCTGGAGGCCGGCTGCCCCGTGGTGGCGCCGGATGTGGGCGCTGCTCTGGAGGCCGGCGCTACTGTTGTTAAACGCGAGGCGCTGGGGGACGCTGTCATCAACGTACTACGCAGTGGTGCGCGCGGCCGGTTGCGGTTTATCTTACCGGGCAAGGAGGAGTGGGCGAGACGCTGGAAGGAGACACTGCAATGAAGCTACTGATAACAACACAGGCTCTCGATACGAAAGACCCAATCCTTGGGTTTTTTGTCCGGTGGGTGGAGGAGTTTGCCAAACACTGCGAGCAGGTGACAGTCATTTGCCTTAGAAAAGGCGAGTACACACTGCCCCAAAATGTGCGCGTCTTTGCATTAGGCGGCGGCAACAAGATTACGCGCACATACAAACTCTTGCGCGGCGCGTACAAGTTCCGCCACAACTACGACGCCGTGTTTGTGCATATGAACCCGGAGTATTTGGTGGCCGCAGGCTTTCTCTGGCGACTACTCAAGAAGCGCACCGTGCTGTGGTACACGCACAAGAGCGTCGACTTTAAACTGCGCGTGGCCGCACACCATGTAAACGCCATACTCACCGCCTCCAAAGAAAGCTTTAGACTCCCCTCGCCTAAACTGCGCGTTGTGGGCCACGGCATAGACACCAGCTTCTTTTCTCCCGACCCGTCAGTCCCCCGCGGTACGCATGCTCTCTCAGTAGGCAGGCTTAATCCTGCCAAGCGGCACGACCTTGCTGTACGCCAGGCCCATGAGGCCGGTGTGGAGCTTCGTATAGCGGGCGACGGACCGGAGCGCCCAAAGCTTGAGGCGCTGGCGCACGAGCTTAACGCAAAGGTAGTTTTTTTGGGTGCGCTCACACAAACTCAGTTGCGCGATGAGTATCGCCGCGCCGCGTACATGATACACACCAGCGAGACGGGCAGTTTAGACAAGGTGGTACTCGAGGCACTGGCATGCGGCTGCCCGGTGCGCACTAACGACCCGGCGCTGAAGTTTATGGAATCAAAGGGCCCCGAGTACGTACAAAAGGAGCACTCGCTTCCTACATTAATTACGCGCATACTAGGGGTACTTCATGGCTAACTACACACCCCAGGTAGATAAATCGCATTACGGCGCCTCCTATCGCAGTTTGGATCGCTGGCTTTCCTACTATCACCAACTCGCCTTGGTGCGTGCGCAAAAACCCGCATCGGTCCTTGAGGTGGGCCCGGGCGAGGGTGTGGTTACAGACACGTTGCGCAAAGACGGGGTGAGGGTGGTTACCTGCGATATTGCAGAGGATCTTAAGCCGGATGTGGTTGGCTCTGTCACGGCACTGCCATGTAAAGACGGGGAGTTTGATCTGGCGTTGGCGGCGGAGATACTTGAGCATATTGAGTTTAGTGATGTGCCAAAGGCTTTAAGCGAGCTTGCACGCGTTGCAAGTAAACACGTTGTTATCTCGCTCCCGCATCCGGGCCTGGTATTTTCTTTGGCATTTAAACTGCCGCTTCTTAGACGTGTTGAGCTGTGGTTTCAAATCCCGCTGTTTTGGCAGACGCACCGCTTTAACGGCGAGCACTACTGGGAGCTTGGCAAGCGCGGCTACCCGGTGAGCCGGTTTGTTTTGTGTGCAAAAGAGGCGGGGCTCACGCTCCATAAGACAATTAAGCATGCAGACGACCCTGTGCATCGCCTCTTTGTGTTTACAAAATAACCATGAGCACGTTCCCCACACTCTTTAAACAAGCTCTCAAGCAGGCGTGCCTTTTTGTGCGCGACATACTCGCGCCCTTCTCCAGTGCGCCGGAGGTGGCCATATTGTGCTATCACTCCGTGAGCGAGAGCGAGCACCCCACGGCCGTGCGCCCGAGCGCACTCGAGGCGCACCTGAGTTTTTTACAAAGGATGGGGCACAGCTTTGTGTCTTTGGAGGATATCGCGCAGTGGCAGGATGGCAGTAAGGCACTGCCGCAAAAGGCTGTAGCGCTTACCTTTGACGACGGGTACGCCGACTTTGAGACCACGGTAGTGCCGCTTCTGAAAAAGTTTAACGCGCCTGCCACTGTCTTTGTGATAGGCGAGGTGGGCGAGGCGCAGTACCGCGTGGACTCTGAGCCGTTTATGACACCGGAGGCACTCGCGCGCATTGCACAAGAGCCCTTGGTAGAGATTGGATATCACACGCGCACGCATCCTAATTTAGACGACATGGCAGAGTATCAATTGGCCGCCGAAGTGACTCCCCCGCCGGGTACCCGGTTTTTTGCCTACCCGGGCGGGCACCACTCGCACGATGCGGTGCGCGCAATAGAGCGGGCAGGGTATACGGCCGCTTATACGATACGCCCCACGTTGGTACAAAAAGACAGCGACCGCTACCTTATGCCGCGCAGTGTTGTGCTTAGCGGTATGCGCCCATGGCAGCTGAGGTTTGCCGCCACCCGCGCCTGTGCTTGGTACATGGCGCTCAGAGGCAAACTTATATGAAGATACAGGCCTCGGTAGGGATACTGACATTTAACTCCGGGGAGACTTTGCGCCGCGCATTGGAGAGTGTGCGCGACTTTGACGACATTGTGCTGTGCGACGGCGGCTCCACCGACGACACGCTCGCTATTGCCGAGGAGTTTGGCGTGCGTGTGGTGCAGCAGGATGCGCGCTACAAACACGCAGACGGGAAGCTTAGGGATTATGGCGGCGTGCGCAATCAGTGCTTACATGCAGCCAGGCACGACTGGTTTTTATATATAGACTCCGACGAGACTGCCTCCCCCGGCCTGTGCGAGGAAATCCGCATGGCAGTGCAAAAACAGGAGCCGCTGGTGTACCGCGTACCCATTGGCATCATGATGGACGGCCGCTATATAAAGTACTCGAGCAACTATCCGGGCTACCAGACCAGGTTTTTTAACAAACGCTCGGGTGCGCACTTTATACGCACGGTACACGAGCGCATAGAGTACTTGCCCCAAAGCATAGGGACCTTTAAGCAGCCTTGGTATGTGCACACCACGCGCGCCTACTGGCTTAACTACATTAAAGAGACAGCCGGGTACAGACCGCTTGAGGTTGAGCGCTCGTGCAAGGCTCCGTTGTGGCAATTTTTGCGCCATGGTGTGTTGCATGGGCTTAGGGTCTCGTTTGGTGTGGTCTTTAGGGCTTCATACTTGTACGGGCTCCACGGGTTTAAAGACACGCTGCCCTGGCAGGGTGAGTTTGGCCGTGCCATGGCTCCCCTGGTGCTTCTCTCTCAGGTTATACGGTG
Organism: uncultured Candidatus Saccharibacteria bacterium; assembly: GCA_964566795.1. Lineage (GTDB taxonomy): Bacteria > Patescibacteriota > Minisyncoccia > Phycocordibacterales > SBAW01 > GWA1-54-10. The sequence continues at coordinate 26,404 of CAZMIU010000002.1, forward strand.
CAGGGCAAGACGCTTGCTTGCGCCCAAGTAGGTGCTTTTGTAGGGTACAGGTGCATGGACATCCCATCACACTTAAGCGGACGCACGATCATTTTGGATATTGACGGTACGCTCGTGCCTGCGGGAGCTACTAAGGTATCCTCAACCATGGCGGCGCTCGTGGAGTGGCTTACCAAGCACAACGATGTGTACGTGTTTTCAAATAAAAACCTGCCACAGCGTAACCGCACGGTCGCAGAGAGCCTTGGTGTCCCCTTGCTCCAATCAAAGTTTAGAAAGCCGAGCCTGAGGGTACTGGACGGGGTGCCGCGCGAGAAGCCGCTTGTGGTGGTGGGCGACAAGGTGCTCACAGACGGGCTCTTGGCATGGCGCGCAGGTGCAGAGTTTATACATGTGGAGCGTCTCACACGCGGTGAGCCGTTCCTGGACCAGGTGCTAAACGCGATAGACGACGTGGCGGGGTATGCGTGGGCACTCCTGCGGCTCATGCGCCCCCTGCACTGGGTTAAGAACGTGCTTATTTTTGCGCCGGTGTTTTTTGCCAGAGAGGCGCTCCTCTCCGATGCGCTAGGCGCCGCGACAGCCGCGTTCTTTGCCTTTTCTTTCTTGGCGAGCGCGGGCTACATCATAAACGACCTCTCTGATATAGCGGCCGACCGCACTCACCCTAAAAAGCGCACCCGCCCCCTTGCCTCGAAGCTTATACCAGTGCCCGCCGCACTATTGTGTTGTGCGGGTCTTGTCGCGGCGGCACTCGCGACGCTCGCAGTGTTTGCTCCCGCAGCACTCACCATTGCGGTGGTGTATTTTGCGGTCTCACTCGTGTACAGCCTGTGGCTTAAATCGGTGCCCATTGTGGAGATGCTTTTGTTTACGTGGTTTTACTACGCGCGCGTACTCATAGGCGGCATTGCCGCGGGTGTGACACTAACCGCGTGGCTTACGCTTGCGGTGGTGTTTTTGGCGCTGTTTTTGGTTATTGCCAAGCGGTATGTGCAGGTGCTCTCCGGTACTATCCGCGCTACGCTCGCCTACCCGGAGCCGTTTTTGCGCGGCATGCTCATCTTGAGTGGCACACTGGTTTTGGTGTTTTATGCGCTCTACACCGTGCTTGGCGCGGGCTCGAGCTTGGCGGCCTACTCGGTGGTGCCCGTCTTGGGCGGGATTATGCGCTACCTGCAGCTCGCGTTTACGGGTGCCGGAGTGGAGTATCCGGAGCGCGCCGTGTTTAGCGACCCGGGGCTTTTGCTCGCGGGTGTGGCCTGGGTTGGGGCGATACTCGTGATATTTTACGGACCCTCGGGTACGCTATAATCGCCGTATGGGATACCTGCTCTTAGTACTGGCGCTCGTCTTTAACGCCTGCGCGAACGTGCTCATAAAGATTGGCTCGGTGCAGTTTGCCGGCATTGGAGACAACTTTATACGCGCCACGATAGGCAACGGGGCGTTTATGGCGGGGCTTGCACTCTTTGGACTCAATGTAGTGTTGTATGCACTGGCACTCTCGCGCATCCCGCTCTCAATCGGCTACCCCATCATGACCGTAGGTGGCCTGACAATAATCACCATCGCGTCAGTCTTTTATCTGCACGAGTCCATCACATTTGTGCAGCTCATAGGGCTCCTCTTCCTGGCCCTGGGCATAGTGCTTGTGACCTATAAATAAGTATGAAATTTTTTATAACGGGTGGGGCAGGGTTTTTGGGGATTAACCTGACGCGCTACCTGCTTGAGTGCGGGCACGAGGTTGTCTCCTACGACCTCCTGCCTTTTGACTATCCGGAAAAAGATAAGGTGCACGCAGTAGTGGGCGATATACGAAACCTTGAGGCACTCAAGAGCGCCATGCAGGGCGCAGATGTAGTGGTGCATACCGCAGCGGCGCTCCCGCTCTACAGCGCAGAGGATATCCGCTCGACAGATATCGAGGGCACTAAGAATGTGATGGAAGCTGCCAAAGCGCTCGGCATTACACGCGTAGTGCATGTGTCCTCCACGGCGGTGTATGGTATCCCCGACCACCACCCGCTTAAAGAAACCGACACACTAGATGGCGTAGGCGAGTATGGCAAGGCCAAGATTGCCGCAGAGGAGATTTGTGCCCGGTATCGCCAAGAGGGCATGTGTGTCTCCATTGTGCGGCCCAAGTCGTTTGTGGGGCCGGAGCGGTTGGGTGTGTTCGCATTGTTTTATGACTGGGCAGCAGACGGACACAACTTCCCCATGATTGGCTCGGGGTACAATCGCTACCAGCTTTTGGATGTAGAGGACCTGTGCGCGGCGCTCTACCTGTGCGCCACGATAGATAAAGAGCGCGCAAACGACACGTTTAATATCGGGGCCAAGGAGTTTACGACCATGCGCGAGGATTATCAGGCGGTATTGACGCGCGCCGGGTTTGGTAAACGCATCGTGGGGCTGCCTGCCACGCCGGTTATCTGGACGCTGCGCTTTCTTGAGCTCCTCAAACTCTCGCCCTTGTACAAGTGGGTGTACGAGACTGCCTCCAAAGACAGCTTCGTCTCTATCGACAAAGCAGAGAGTAAGCTTAACTGGCACCCGCGCTACTCCAACAAAGAGGCCTTGGTGCGCAACTATGAATGGTACCTCGCGCACCGCCACGAGTTTGTGGGACAGAGCGGTGTGTCGCACCGCGTACCGTGGAAGCAGGGTGTTTTGTCGCTAGCTAAGCTGTTTTTCTGATGCAGTATTTGCGCACTCATTGTCTGCTGCTCCTGGTGTGCGCCACGCTTGTGTTGGCGCTCGTGCCTCTTGTTGAGAGCCGCGTCTTACTAGGCAGTCAGTGGCAAGGCGTGGTGCCGGTGTACATGGATGAGTACATTTACTATGCCTATATCAGCGAGGCAGCGACAGGTAACTTATTTTTTGGTCACCCATATTTCTTGGAGCACCGCTTTGCCCCGCCACTGTTTTTGTCGGGCTCGGTGGCGCTTGGTGCGCTCCCTCTCTTGCTCGGGCTCCCTCTGCCCTGCGCAGTGCCGCTCGCCTTTGTGGTGTGGAGCGTAGTGTTTGTGCTCTTGTGCTACAGGCTACTGCGCGAGCTCTCGCTTGAGCCACTGTGGAGTGCTTGCGGGGCGCTCTTAGCGTACGCAGCGTGTTATGACCAGGTGTACCGCATTGGCGTGCGCCAGGAGGTGTATCCGTTCTTGCTCCTCTTCTATATCCTGCTTGTAAGGCTGGTGCACGAGCCCGGGAAACTGCGGGCCGCTTTGCTTGGCATAAGTGTGGGCGTCTCCTTTTATCTGTATGGGTTTTTGTGGCAAACAGTTGTAGTTACCCTTGCGCTCGCTTTTGCATACGCGGTCGTGTTTAGGCAGTGGGTGCTCCTGCGTGCACTGGCACTCACTGGCGTCGTTGCGGGTGCTGTGGCCACCCCGGCTCTTTTATATGCGTGGTGGGTGAGCGGGCAGCCCTACTTTTGGGAGAGCCTTAACCGCTACGGGCTGGTTGAAACCCACCTACCCGTGGCCGAAGTTATCTACTCTGGCGGGTGGGTGGGCATTGCGCTTGTGGTCTTGGGGACGCTGTACTGGCGTATTAAAGTGCCTCGGGTGCGTACCGTCATATGTTTGATTGCCCTGATGGGTGCCGGCATATGGATAGTGCAGGGTAGCAATGTGCTCAGTGGCAAGCTCCTTGAGCAGGGTGACCATTTGCGCCGATTTATAACGCTATGGCTGCCGCTTGCCACTGCCGCATGTGCCTACATCTTTGTGCGTCACCAGGCACAGATGCCAAAGGCACTACGCGCAAGCTTTATGGCTGCGGGCGTTGTACTTGTGTGCGGGAGTTTAAACTTCGCGCTCCATCACACGCATCCGTTTACCAAACCGCTGGGCTCTGTACCACAGTGGCAGACACAGCAAACCTATGCGCCGGTATTGGAGTGGCTACAGATGCACGAGAGTGAGCCCGTGGTGGTGTGGAGTAATCCGCACAGCTTTGCCACGGTGCATATACCGGTCTACACGCAGCACTATGTGCTCTACCTTGAGGCCGGGGAGTTGGCACTGATGTCGAGCAAAGAGATTGAGGAGCGCTACCTTGTCTCGAGCTACTTTGACCCGGTGGATGAGGTGTATCTTGAGAAAGACTTTGAGCAGTATGTGGGCCGTGCCAACGCCTATCACTTGCCGCAAACACTCGAGCGCGAGTCTTTGGTGTGCAGGTTGCTCCACTTGGGCAACAGCTCGTGTACCCCAGTACGCACACCGCAGGAACTCCTGGGTCATGAGTACTTTGCTGCTTTGGCCGGAGAGTTTAAGGATGATATCAAACCAAACATCAAAGAGTATTTAAAGAAGTATCATGTATCGTATGTGCTAAAGGACCGCGTGCTCGACACGGCCTACCGCCCCGAGGCACTGGGCGCCACAGAAGTATATTCAGACGACCATTTCGGGTTATATAAACTGCCATGAAGATGTATTTTGTAGCCAATGCCCGTATGCCTAGTGAGAAGGCGTATGGGATACATATCGCCCGGATGTGCGAGGCCTTTATAGAAGCCGGCCACGAGGTAAGGCTCGTGGTCCCTGCGCGTGCCCCGGGCTCTATGCGCGAGGCGTATGGGCTGCGTGTTGATGTGCCTATGGTCCGCCTACACTCGGTCTCGTTTGAGAAGTATGAAAGATTCGGCTTCTTTGTGATGGGTGTCTCGTTTGCGCTTGTGAGCTTGTGGTACCTGTGGCGCAAGAAAGTGGGCGGGGAGACGTTTGTTATCTACACGGTCGACATGGACACCTTTAGCCACACGCTCCTGCCGCTTGTGGCCCCAGTGGTTGCAGAGTTCCACTCACCTAAAAAATCCACACTGCTTTCGCGCTTCTTCTTTAAACGCGTGCAGATAGTTACCACAAACCCCCTCATTAAAGAGGAGCTGTCAAAGACATTTGCGCTTAAAGATATTCCTGTAGAGCCCAACGGCGTAGACGAGAGCTTTTTTGACCTGCCAGAGACTTCGGGCCGGAGCGCAATGTACCTAGGCCGGTTTTATAAGTGGAAGGGGCTCGAGGTACTGCCCAAAGCCGCCAAACTTATCCCTGATGTAGAGATGCGCGTGGTGGGCGGGAGCAAAGAGGAGTTTGAGAAGGTGTTTGGTGATGCGAGCGGTCTCCACTTTAGCGAGGTGCCGTACGCACGCGTTAAAGATGAGTTGGCTCACGCCGATGTATTGCTCTTGACCGGCACTGCCCTAAACGAAGACTCCAACCGCTACACCGCACCCATGAAGGTGTTTGAGTACTTGGCGACAGGAAAGCCCATGGTGGTGAGCCGCACCGAGGCACTCAAGAGTCTTATACCCGAGAATTTGGCGCACTACTGCGAGCCGGATAACCCGAAGGCATTGGCCAAGGCGATTGGGGAGGCTTTGAGCGACACGGGCGGCCGCGAGGCGCGCATTGCCTACGCGCGCGGGCACACATGGCGTGCCAGAGCAGAGCGTATTTCAAAACTCTTTACGAGCTAGATTTTGCTGTAAGGAGGTCGTCGACCACGTGTGGGTCTGCAAGGGTCGAGGTGTCGCCCAAGTTGGTGTCGCCTGACGCAATCTTTCGCAGTATTCGGCGCATGATTTTGCCGGAGCGTGTTTTGGGGAGTGCGGGTGCAAACTGTATGACGTCTGGCCGGGCTATGGGGCTTAGGTGCGAGGCGACGTACGCCTTGAGCTCTTGCATAAGTGTCTCGCCCACATCAACGCCAACTTTGGGAGTGACATAGGCGTAAATACCCTGACCCTTAATGTCGTGCGGGTAGGAAACCACTGCGGCCTCGGCCACAGCCTCGTGCTCCACAAGCACGCTCTCTATCTCAGCACTGCCGAGGCGGTGCCCGGCGGTATTAATCACGTCGTCCACACGGCCTGTAATCCAGTAGTAGCCGTCCTCATCGCGCCTGACACCGTCACCGCTAAAGTACGCACCGGGGAAGGTGGAGAAGTATGTTTGTATAAAGCGCTCGTGGTCTTTGTAGAGCGTGCGCATCTGCCCGGGCCACGAGCCAGTGAATGCGAGCATGCCCTCTGCCGGGCCCTCGAGCTTTACTCCATCCTCGGAAAATATAGCGGCTTGTATGCCAAACAGCGGCAGTGTAGCGGAGCCTGGCTTTGTTTTAATAGCGTGCGGTATGGGCGAGATTAGTATGCTGCCTGTCTCTGTCTGCCACCATGTATCTACCACCTCGCAGCGATTGTGCCCAACCTCCTCGTTGTACCAGCGCCACGCCTCCGGGTTTATCGGCTCGCCCACGCTGCCTAAAATGCGCAATGACTCGCGCGTGGTGCTCCGGAGCGGCTCCTCGCCCTCGCGCATAAGTGCGCGTATGGCGGTGGGTGCGGTGTAGAGGATGGTTACCTTGTGCTTGTCGACGACCTCCCACATGCGCGCGCTGGTGGGGTACTGCGGTGTGCCCTCAAACATGAGCGTGGTGGCACCATTACACAGCGGGCCGTAGACAATGTAGCTGTGGCCGGTAACCCAGCCCACATCGGCGGTGCACCAGTAGATGTCGTTTGGCTTCAAATCAAACACGTACTCGTGCGAGAGTGACGCATGCACCAAGTAGCCGCCGGTGGTATGCAGCACGCCTTTGGGTTTGCCGGTAGAGCCGGAGGTGTAGAGGATAAACAGCGGGTCCTCCGCACCCATCTCCTCGGGTGCGCACTCGCTTGATACCGTTTGTGCCTCGTCGTTGTACCAGTAGTCGCGGCCGCCCTGCATCTGAGTCTCAGTATCGGTGCGCTTAACTACAAGCACGTGCTCGACACCCGGGCACTGCGTAAGTGCCTGGTCGACATTGCGCTTAAGCGGCACCACTTTGCCGCCGCGCAGGCCCTCGTTGGAGGTTATGACAACTTTACTCTCGGAGTCCTGGATGCGGCCGGCAAGCGCATCTGGAGAGAAGCCGCCAAAAACAACCGTGTGCACGGCGCCCACACGCGCGCACGCGAGCATAGCAAACGCGGCCTCCGGGATCATGGGCAAGTAGATGGTGACGCGGTCGCCTTTTGTAACCCCGTGTTTTTTTAGCACGTTGGCAAAGCGGCCTACCTCCTCTTTAAGTTCTTGGTAGGTGATGGTGCGGGTCTCGCCGTTGTCGCCCTCCCAGATAATCGCCACCTTATTGCCCTCTGTATTAGCGTGCCTGTCTACACAGTTGTAGGAGGCGTTGAGCGTGCCGTCCTCAAACCAGCGTATGTGCACGTTGCCCGGCTCAAACGATACGTCTTTGACTTTGGTAAAGGGTTTAATCCACTCCACGCGCGCAGCCTCCGCCCGCCAGAACTCGTCCGGATTGGTGTTGGCGGCCCTGTGTTTCTGGTCGTACTCCTCGCGCGTCATTGAGCGTATCCTATCACAGTGACCCTCAATTTTATCGACACAGAGGTGTCTTTTTAGTACTATTGGGCCGCTATGAAAGCGGCCATATTAGAGACTATTGACCAGCCCCTGGTTGTGGCCGAGGTCGGGTTAACCGAGCTCCAGTTTGGCCAGGTACTTATAAAGGTGCTCGTCTCGGGCATCTGCGGCTCGCAGCTTATGGAGATTGGCGGCCACAAGGGCAACGCCAAGTTTGTCCCGCATCTTATGGGCCACGAAGGCTGCGGCATTGTCGAGGAGGTGGGGCTCGGAGTCACCCGTGTTAAAAAGGGCGACAAAGTTATCATGCACTGGCGCAAGGGCGACGGTGTTGAGAGCGACTTCCCCGAGTACATTTACAACGGCAAGCGCATTAAGAGCGGCAAGGTCACCACCTTTAGCGAGTACTCTATCGTGTCAGAAAACCGTGTCACGCCCGTGCCGCATGACACACCCGAGGAGTTGTGTGCACTCTTGGGCTGCAGCCTCTCCACAGCGCTTGGCACTATTAATGACGAGGCAGAGGTAAAGTTTGGCGAGAGTGTGATGATTGTTGGCGCCGGCGGCTTGGGCATTAACCTTATTAAGGCGGCCAAACTTGCCTCGGCGTACCCGGTCATCTCCCTAGACATACACGAGCACAAGCGCGCACTCGCGCTCTCGTTGGGTGCAGACCTTTTTATAAACGTGGCGACAGAGTCTCTGCAAGAGAAGCTGGCCGAGATCGGCCTTAAAGACGTAGATGTGATCATTGAGTGCTCGGGCTCTAAAAAGGCCATAGAGGCCACACTCCCGTACCTCTCAGGCACCGGGCGCTACATAATGGTGGGCCACCCCAAACCCGGCGAGAGTGTTGAGATGCTCCACGCGGGGCACATGTTTGGCGGCGAGGGCAAGACTATCAAGGCCACGCAGGGTGGCGGCTTTAACCCCAGCAGGCATATCGCGCGCTATGTGCGTTTGGCGCGCGAGGGCAACCTCAATATCGACGGCATCATCACGCACCACACCACGCTCGACAATATCAACAAAGCGATTGATCAGGTTCGCGCCGGAGAGGCGAGCCGCATCCTCATTAAGATGCAGCACGACAAAGACCTCTGGCCCGCCTACCGCCGCATGATGAAGTTGCGCGTTGCGAGCGAGGAGCTGGTTAAGCACTATCTGGAGAAGAAGGTGTTTAGCATGGTGCACTTCTATGTTGGGCAGGAGGCCGTGGCTACTGGTGTGTGCGACGCACTCACGGACGGCGACCAGGTGATGAGCTCGCACAGGCCGCACGGGCACTATCTGGCGCGCGGGGGCAGCTTCCGCTCCCTCGCGGCGGAGTTGTTTGGCCGCGCCGCTGGCACGGCACACGGCAAAGGTGGCTCGATGCATCAGGTGGCGCGCGAGGCCGGCTTTGCGGGCTCCTCGCCGCTCTTGGGCAGTGCCGTGCCGCTTGCAGCGGGTTTGGCGTTTGCACAAAAATATCAAAACAAAGACGGCGTCTCAGTGGTGTTTTATGGTGATGGCGCCTCGGAGGAGGGCGTGGTGTACGAGACCTACAACCTCGCCGCACTCTACAAACTTCCCATGCTCTTTGTGCTCGAGAACAACAGCTGGTCTATCAACTCGCCGCTTACAAACCGCCGCGCAGAGAACTATGATAGTAAAAAAGTGGCAGAGGGCTTGGGGCTCAGATACATAGAGGCCAACGGCAACGACTATGAAGATGTGGCGGCCAAAGCAAACAAGCTCATTAAAGATATCCGCGCCGGTGCGGGGCCGGCACTCCTGGAGTGCAAGGTGTATCGCCACATGGCACACTCGACGCCGCTTATGGATGAGAAGAACCGCCTTTTGGACACGCTCGAGGAGCGCCTTAAAGAGGACCCACTCAAGAAATTGCGCACCAAACTTGTGGCCGCAGGTGTAAGTGAGGCAGAGCTTACACACGAGGAGGAGGCTATGCGCGAGGCGGCACGCGCAGACATTGTATGGGCTACCGAGCAGCCGTATCCGCCCAAAGAGGATCTAACCAAAGATGTCTATGCGTGATCCGATTAAATACAGCGAGGCAATAGCAGAGGCAACCAGGCAGCTCCTCGAGAGCGACCCGCGCGTGTTTGTGCTGGGGCTTGGTGTACCGCAGGGTACGGGCGCTGTGGGCTCGCTCGCGGGCGCATTCCCAACCCGCATTATAGACACGCCGACAAGCGAGGCTGCACTTACCGGCATGGCAGTGGGTGCGTCTATCGCAGGGCTAAGGCCCATAGTATTTCATGACCGGGTGGAGTTTAGTTTGCTCGCATCGGATCAGATGTTTACGCAGGCCGCCAAGTGGCGCTACATGTTTGCTGGCGAGGGCGGCTCGGCACCCATTACATTGCGCATCATGATAGGCCGGCAGTGGGGCAATGGGCCGCAGCACTCGCAGGCTCTCTATGGCATGTTTGGCTCGGTTACCGGTTTGCGCGTTGTTATCCCATCGTCTCCTTATATGATGAAGGGCCTATTGGCTGCTGCGGTAAAGGCAGATGACCCGGTGGTGGTGCTCGAACCCCGCTGGCTCTACAACATAAAGGAGGATGTGCCCGAGGAGTTGTACGAGCTGCCCTTAGATAAAGCGCGTGTGGTTAAAGAGGGTAGCGCGGTAACGGTTGTGGCCTATGGTGACGCTCTTTTGGCAGCGCGCGAGGCCCTGGCGCTTATGGGCGAGCACGCCGCTGGTGTAGAGCTTATTGATTTGGTGTCACTTAAACCTATTGACCACGCGACTATACACGCCTCTATAAAAAAGACAGGCAAGCTTATAACCGTGGACACCACCTCGGCTGCGTTTAGTATCGGCTCGGAGATTATTGGTATGGCGGCACAACATCGGGTTGGGTTTACGCACGCACCACGCGCGGTGGCAGCACCCGATGTGCCGGTGCCTACAACACCCGCCTTGGCAGAGTATTGGTACCCGACCAAGGTAGATGTTGCCAACGCGATACTCGAGATGCTCGGGGCCCCAAAAATAGAGAAAGAGCTCACGTTTGAGGAGCTCCACATGGCCCCCACCATAACCCTGGAGTAATTGATTTTTAGTAAATGTGTAGTATGGTATTTGCGGACGCGGCATAAGCCGCTTGTGTTGTTCTAACAAAGGAGGGGGGCCATGGCTCTCACTATCATGTCGCTTAATGTTGGCCGGCTTTTGCAGGACCGCACAACTGCATATCTTGAGGCTCTCAATGACGAGAGAGATGCGCCTGACGTGATGTGCATCCAGGATCTGCCCTTTGATGGGTTGCCGCTTTTGGAGCGCTGGCCGCATGTGACCTTCGCTCCGATGACCAATCACTACATCAACGGTGAGCGTGCTGTGGTGGGTATCGCGATCGCGTCGCGGTACTTTATGACCGGCATCAAGCACTACACCACGTGGGGTGATGGCTTACTTAAGGATCTCCGTGGGATTAACGAGCATAATCAGCGACATCTCGGCGCTGAGAGCGACAAGCTCGTCGAGATGACCGAGGACAGAGTGCTTATCTGCGCCCGCGTCACCAAGGACAGAGAGTACGATATCGCCACGACTCACGGCATGTGGGTTCGCGATGGTGTCGTAAATGACGTGCAACGCAGCTCGACCGCCAAACTTGTGGGTTACTTACGGCACGAAGGGTACGCCCGCAACGGTCTTGTGTTTGCCGCGGACATGAATATGTCGCACGGCGGCGAGATCTACAACATGCTCACCGGCGTCATGAAAGACTGCATGCCGGCGGACATCGAGACCACGCTCGACCCTGACCATCCGTACTCCAAGCGCGGTGGCAAGGTTGTGACCGACTGCATCATGACTCACCCGGCGCCGCGCTCTGACCCGTATCGCGTAAGCGATGTGGGCCTGGTCGCCGGTGTCAGTGACCACCAAGCCCTTATTGCCACTGTCAGCAAGGACTGAACACCTTAACCTCTCCGGCACACGCCGGGGAGTTTTCTTTTTATATAGGGGCGGGGTAGACTGCCGTATATGCAGGAGCGCACAATACACAAAGCGGTTACGTTTCGCGCTTCATCAATTGGAGACGCTTTGATGGCTCTCTACCTTTTTCAAAATATTAGGAAGGCTAATCCGGAGGCTAAGTGTGCGCTGGTGGTTGCGGGGCGCGGCGCGATGGTTAAAAACCTTTTGCTCGCATACCCGTGGCTTGAGGTGATTGAGGCCAATCGTAAACGCCCCAAAGCAGTCCTACATTTGCTCAATTCGTATTGGCTCGCAGACATAGTCACTACGCCCTACACTGCGGGCACGGTGGGGCTGTTTACCAAACTCATGGCGCGCTTTATCGGGCGCAGCCCAGGAGTGATTGGGTTTATCGACAAGTCATCCTGGTCAAAATATTTTTACGACCATTTAGTGCCCATCTGGGGCCGCGGTACTGCGCCCCGCTTGGCAGAGCAAGCCGCGCTTAAGGCCGCAGGTGTGCCAGTGGGCCAGGAATATTTTGAGTATGAGTTTGTGCCGCAGCCGCAGGTGTTTGAGAGGTTGGGGGTAAAGGCGGGGGAGTATATAGTGGTGCACCTCTTTGCCGGCTCACAAACCCGTGGGTTAGACTCAGAGCACCAACAACAGTTGATTGATGCACTTGTACAAGAGTTCTCAGGCATACAACTCGTCTTTACCGGAACCGACCACGACCACGGGTTTATAAAAAAGTTAACGCTGCCGGAGCGCACGGTACTTGCCTCCACATCCGTGCAAGAGATGGCGCAGCTGCTTAAGTCGGCCAAAGGAGTGGTCTCGGTGGGCACGGGCCCGTCGCACATGGCCTCTATCATGCGGGTGCCCACGGTGGTGATCTGCGTGTGCCATGGTGTGCCTTGGTGTGATGAAACGCAGTATGGCAACGCACCCGTCAAAGTATTTGCCCGCCCAGACCTGTGCCCGCAGGGCCACAACGCAGAAGGATACGCGCGCTGCATGAACGGGCTTGATATGCACGAAGTGGCCCGCACTGCAAAGTTCCTTTTTTAGGCGAAACCAAGGTGCAAAAAGGGTAGTTCTAGAGTATGATAGCCCGGTAAAGGGCTTTATTTATGGCTAAAAACTCCAAGAACAAGGTTGCATACGTGGGCATGAGCGCCGACCTCGTGCACCCCGGACATCTCAACATTATTAAAGAGGCGGCAAAGCTCGGTGAGGTCGTGGTGGGCGTACTTACAGACGAGGCCATCGCGTCATACAAGCGCCTGCCGTACATGAGCTACGAGCAGCGCAAGGCGATCGTCGAGAACATTAAAGGTGTTTCGCGCGTCATCCCGCAAAAGACGCTCGACTACCGCCCCAACCTAAAGAGCCTCAAACCCGACTTTGTCGTACACGGCGACGACTGGAAGTATGGCGTACAGCAGGAGACGCGCCAACAGGTAATAGACACACTCGCCAAGTGGGGTGGCAAGCTTGTGGAGCCCGCTTACACCAAAAATATTTCCTCCACAGCGCTCCATAGCGCGCTTAAAGAGGTGGGTACCACGCCAGACCTGCGTCTTAAGCGCCTGCGCCGTTTGCTTGGCGCGAAGTCGCTGGTGCGCGGCATCGAGGTGCACAACGGCATCACCGGCCTCATTGTCGAGCACGTGTCTGTTAATCGCGAGAATAAAAAAGAGGAGTTTGATTTTATGTGGCTCTCGAGCCTCACCGACTCCACCGCGCGCGGCAAGCCGGACACCGAGCTTGTAGACTCTACCACCCGCCTCACGACAATCCACGACGTGCTCGAGGTAAGTACCAAACCATTGGTATATGACGGCGACACCGGCGGGCAGACAGAGCACTTTCCGTATATGGTGCGCACTCTGGAGCGCCTTGGTGTCTCTGCAGTCATTATTGAGGACAAGCAGGGCCTCAAGAAAAACTCTCTCTTTGGCACTGCGGTAAAGCAGGAGATGGCCGACCCTAAAGCTTTTGCCGAGAAAATTAAGGCGGGCAAAAAAGCGCAGGTCACCTCAGACTTTATGATCATTGCGCGTCTTGAGAGCATGATTGCGGGCAAGGGAGTTAAGGACGCACTCAAGCGCGCGCAGATGTATATAGACGCGGGTGCAGACGGCATCATGGTCCACAGCAAGGAGAAGGACCCCAAGGAGGTCTTGGAGTTCTGCCGCGAGTTTAAGAAGTTTAAAAAGAAGGTACCCCTGGTTGCCGTGCCCTCTACCTACCACACCATAACCGAGGAGGAGCTTGTTAAGGCCGGCGTCTCTATAGTCATTTACGCCAACCATCTCCTGCGCAGTGCCTATCCGGCTATGCTCAAGACTGCCGAGACTATCCTCAACCACGGCCGCGCCACCGAGGCACAGGAGCTGTGCATGCCAATCTCCGAGATTCTCACGCTCATAGACCGCAAAGGCAATGGTGCATCCTAAAGCATTTATAGACTCGCTTAGTGCCGCGGGCGTCGACTACTTTGTGGGCGTGCCAGACTCGCTGCTTAAGGACGTACTCTCCTACATTGATGAGGTGGTGCCGTGCGAGCGTCATATTATTGCGGCTAACGAGGGCAACGCGATAGGTATTGCCACAGGCTATAACCTTGCCACAGGTAAGGTGCCGTGCGTGTACCTGCAAAACTCAGGGCTGGGCAATGCAGTTAACCCGCTCGCCTCGCTCGCAGACCAAGAGGTGTACTCAATCCCGATGCTGCTTGTGATTGGCTGGCGCGGCGAGCCCGATACGCACGATGAGCCCCAGCACAAAAAGCAGGGTCGCATCACGCCGGCGCTCCTTGATACGCTCGAGATCCCGTACACCACCGACCTTGCCAAGGTGGGGGAGATGGTCGAGTTTGCGGTTAAGGATAGTTCGCCCGTGGCACTGTTGGTACAGGCCGGCAGCTTTGAGGCGTACAAGGGCAAGGTGCCGACCTCGCTCCTTAGTTGTACGCGCGAGGCCGCAATAGAGGAGATTGTCGCGGCTATAGAGCCCAGTGCCATTGTGGTGAGCACCACCGGCAAGATATCGCGCGAGCTCTACGAGGTGCGCGGGCGCCGCGGCGAGAGTATGCGCGACTTTTTGACCGTGGGCTCGATGGGCCACGCCAACCAGATTGCGCTTGGCATTGCCACGCAAAAGCCAGACAGGCCGGTGTACTGCATAGACGGCGACGGCGCCACGCTCATGCACCTGGGCGGGCTCGCCACCGTAGGCTGGGTCGCACCCAAAAACTACAAGCACATTGTGCTTAACAACTTGGCGCACGAGTCGGTGGGCGGGCAACCCTCTGCCGCGGGTGTAGCCAACATCCCTGCTGCAGCCCAAGCACTTGGTTATGTGTCGGCCACAAGTGTCGACACCAAAGAGGCTATCGCGCCTGCCGTAAAGGCGATGGGCGAGGGCCCCGCATTTTTGGAAATTAAGGTGAACCTGGAGTCGCGCAAAGATCTTGTGCGCCCCAAAGAGACACCGCTTGAGAATAAGCAGGCATTTAAGGAGTATCTCGATGGCACAAACTAGCTACATAGGAGAGGGTACATTGCACAAGATTACCGACATCGTGCGCGAGCTTGGTGTGCACAAAGTACTGCTTGTCGCGGGTGCGCACTCCTACGCGGCCTCCGGTGCTAAGGCATATCTTGATGAGGCGCTTAAGGATGTAGAGGTGAGGATGTACAGCGACTTCCATGCTGTCTTGGAGGACGAGGATGTACAAAAGGGCATCGCGGTGCAAAACGAGTTCAAGCCCGACATTGTAGTGGCCGTTGGTGGCGGGCATGTGATGGACGCAGGCAAGGCTATTAACTACTACGCAACGCGTGTGCCGGTTGTGGCGGTGCCCACTACCGCAGGCTCGGGGGCAGAGGCCACACCGTTTGCCGTCATTTATAAAAACGGCATTAAGACCTCGCTTGAGGGCCCTGAGGTGTTGCCCGCCTATGCTACTGTTGACCCTGCTTTAAACAATGCGCCGCGTGGTGTGATGCTCTCGGCTGGGCTTGATGCCTTGTGCCAGGCGATAGAGTCTTGTTGGGCGCGCGGCGGCAGTGATGAGTCACGCGAGTATGCCACGCAGGCGCTCAAGCTTGGTTGGCCCGCTTTAGAGAAGGCGCTCATTGGAGACAAAGACGCACGCGCCGACATGAGCATCGCTGCGCATCTGGCGGGCAAGGCTATAGCGATCTCTAAAACCACCGCATGCCACGCACTGTCCTACGGGCTTACCTACAAGTTTGGCGTGCCGCATGGTTTGGCGGTGGCACTTACAATGCCCGCTGTGATGCGCCACAATGCTGTAGCCTTGCCGCAGGGCATTACGCCCGAGGCGTTTGAGGATCTACTAAAACGCACAGAGGCACCAACCCTTAAGAGTTTTGGTGTAACACCCGAGGCTGTCGATGTGCTTGCAGGAGAGGTAGACCCGGAGCGCCTGAGCAACAACCCCAAGCCCCTGACGAAAGAGGATATTATTGCTATATATACGAGTGTTATCTAACTGTATGGAATCTATTAAGGACCTGCGCGAGCGCCTCCAAAAAAACCAGCTGGGCCACCCCATATTGCAACGCGTGCTGTCTATCTATATAACGCGCGCCATCTTGGCTACTAGTATTACTGCCAACCAGGTAACGGCTGTGATGCTCCTGGTCGGTCTGGCGAGCGCCATCCCGCTCTTTATGGGCTATATCTGGACCGGCCTCGCGCTCTCGTACTTGTGCATCTTGCTCGACGCCTCTGACGGAGAGGTGGCACGCTACCGCAAGTCCTACTCGCTCAAGGGCATTTACCTAGACCTGATCAACCATCTGGCGATACAGGCATGGTTTTTCCTGGGGCTGGGCTACGCTATCGCGCAGTATCAGAGTGGGTACATGTACACCGTAGTACTTGTGGCCGCTATGGTGGGTGCGCTCTCGTTCCCGCTCAGGCGCGCCAACGGCGACCTGCACCGCGAGATATATGTGCACCACTACACCTCGCACCCCGAGCGCTTTACCTTGCCGCATATCCCACACAAAGAAGAGGGCAAGGAGGAGGCTAAACCGCGTCTGGGTCTTGTGGGGTTAATCAAAAAAGCAATCTACTACAGCGAGTACCATGCGATTATGCTTGTCATACTTGTACTGGCACTCCTTCTGGAGATGGCGCTCAACCTTGTAACGCACCCGATTGTGGCATGGCTCATTATTATCTACGCTGCCGTGTCCTGCCTCTACCTTATTAAAGAAATAGTCCAGGGCTATAAAGACATGGAGCGCCGCGTTGCAGACACTGATGCAAGGCTAAAGGCTACCTACCTCCATGGACCGCAAGGATAACTACCTGCTGTTTGTATACGAAGCGGCGCAGATACCCGCGCTCTTGGAGCGTATGGCGGGCGGGGAGTGTACGGTTGTGGCACTCGACCGCGAGGTGGAGCTCGACTTGGATAAGGCGGGCGTTGCCTACACCTCAATTACGACTATTGCCAAGGCTCCCATAGATAACCGCGAGGTTGTGGAGTGGACGCGCCGTCTGGCGCTCTGGTACAAAGCGCCGGAGGTTTCTTTTTTAAACCACGACGGCATTCTTTTAGGCGAGCAGTACGAGGTGGCAACGCTCTACTACCTGCAGGCCTGCGTGTACTACATGGCACTCATGCAGGGCGCGCTCGCGCATTTCTCCGACATTAAGAAGGTAGTGATACCTGCGACATATTTGCAGGTGCCACCCACCGCCGACCCAACCGCGCGGCATAAAGAAAACTTGCCCGTGGATACGCTGAGGCTTGTGGCGGCACATATGGGGCGCGTGTGTGAGGTGTTAGAGGCACCGTTTGCTGAAGTGGCCAAGAGCCGTGCCGCTGCCATACGCCGCAGTATCAGCGCCGCGGTAGTGCATATAGTATTTGCGGTACTCAACAGTGTCATGGCACAGAGAACGGGCCAGAAGCCCGTGCGCCTCTTTGCTACAGACCCATGGGCGCGCATCGAGCCTTTTGTTAAAGATATGAACGATATCGAGCTTGTGATGAGCCGGCGCGCAGAGGCACGGCCTATGGGTGTGGGGGCTATATGGCGCACGCGTGCACGCTTCCACCACAGGCTCGACTTTGCCGACCGCACACTGGCAAAGAAAGTCGCAGAGGCACTTGCCACACGCTGGCAGGCAGTGCGCGAGGCGCCTGCACTCTCCAAAGAGTTTACGTATCAGGGTGTATCGTTTTGGCCTATCGCACGGGGGATGTTTGACGACATTGTGGCGCGTGCAGAGGACGATGTGGCGACTATAGAAAGTACTAAGCGTATGTTTACAAAGTACGCGATAAACGCTGTGCTCTTGTTTGCCTCCACCAAGGGGTACAACCTGGTGCTCGCGCGCGTGGCCGAGCAGATGGGCATACCATCTGTAGAGAATGAGCACGCCCTGGTAAACGACGACAAAACGGTAGTGCACTGCCGGCTTAACAGCACGTATTTGGCCTCGTATGGCCCGCTTATTAACGGCATGTATGAGTCGTGGGGTGTTGAGCCGTGGCGGCTCGTGTCTGTAGGCTCCCCGCGCTTTGATGAGCATGCCCGACCGCCCAAAGAAGAGCAGGTTGAGGCACTGCGCAAGAAACTTAATCTGCCCCAGGATAAACCGGTGCTCTTGTACGGCATGCAGTTCCCGTATCTCTCGCTGGAGTACGGCAACTTTACGAGCAAGGAGGTGTGGGACATTATGCGTGACACCGCGGCTGTGCAAAAAGACCTGGAGCTCCATATAATTCTGCGACCGCGCCCGGGGCAGTGGCGTTTTAATTTTTATAACCGTCCAGAGACTCTGGCTCTGTTTGAGGACTACTCCATGGCCCAGTTTGATAGTCTTAAAAACCTCTTTGCGCTCAGCGACATCGTGCTCACAGGAGGCTCTACGGTTATCCTTGAGGCGCTACTCATGCACAAACCTGTTGTGGTGTACCTGCCGCACATGCTCGATAATGACTGGCGCCGCTTTGAGGAAGCGGGCGCAGTGCGCATTGCCCGCACACCGGGGGAGCTGCATCAGCACCTCAGCGAGCTTATAAGTGCGGATGCGCGCGTGGCTCAGGTGGAGCGTGCAGACGCATTTGTTGAGAAAGAGTTTTTAAACGACGGGCAGGCAGCCAGGCGTATGGCAGCGCTCCTTCGCCGTGTCACCATGGGCACACTGCGCGGTACCCAGGTAGACCTCGAGCCGCTCTCTGAGGCACACGCGAGCGAAAAGTACGCCTCGTGGTTTAACAACAAAGAGACCACCAAGCACACGCGTCATGGTGCCCGCACCATGACACTTAAAGACGTTAAAGAGTATGCGGCAGCCGCGCACACAAACCCGCACGACGCTGTGTTTGCCATGAAGGCCAAAGACGGCACGCATATCGGCAACATCAGCCTTTTGCATATCAACTACACAAAGGGTGAGGCCGAGTACGCTATCATGCTTGGTGAGACGGGTTTTGGCGGCAAAGGTATAGCCACTGAAGCGAGCCGTCTTTTACTTTCGTTTGGGTTTAATAAGCTGGGGCTCAGGCGCATATACTGCGGCACATCTGTCGGCAATGTGCCCATGCAACGTCTGGCCGAACGTACTGGTTTTACACAGACGGGTACTAAGTCCGGGGTCGAGTTCCGCCCCGGGGAGTATCACGAGGTGTTGGAGTACTCGCTTGAGAGTGCCCACTTTATATCATGAATTACTGCACACGCTGCGTACAACCGGACACCCGCCCCAACATCCGCTTTGACAAAGAGGGTGTGTGCCCTGCGTGCAGATATATGGAGGGCCTGCCCTCTGTAGACTGGGACGCGCGCCAGAAAGTATTGCGTGAGCTTGTAGAAAAGACACAGGTTAACAATCACTCGGGCTACGACTGCCTTATTGGTGTGTCGGGCGGCAAAGACAGCACACGCCAGGCTATGTATGCGCGCGATGTGCTGGGGCTTAAGCCTCTTTTGGTGTGCTGCACGTATCCGCCGGAGCAGTTAACCGAGCGGGGTGCACATAACCTCTCCAACCTGATCTCTTTAGGCTTTGACACCATCGTGGTGCACCCGGATCCGCAGGTCTGGAAGAAGCTTATGCGCCGCGGATTTTTGGAGCATGGCAACTGGGCCAAGTCGACAGAGACAGCGCTCTACGCCACGATCCCGCGCCTTGGCATTGCCTATCAGGTACCTCTGGCGTTTTTGGGTGAGAACCCGGCCACGCACTTTGGCGAGCTGGGCACGGGCTCCTTAACGTGGGATGCCAACCAGTTTAAGAACACCAACACGATCAAGGGCGGGCACTCCATATGGGTAGACAAAGATGTGTCTCTCAAACAATTGGTGCCGTATCAGTTCCCGACAGATGAGGAGATGGAGATGGCAAACATCCAGGTGGCGTACCTGGGCTACTTTATGAGCGACTTTACCAAGTTTGATAACGGCAAGTTTGCCGTAGAGCATGGGCTTGATGTGCGCACCGACACGCCCGAGGAGCGCGGGGCGCTGCACCCGTTTGAGTCTCTGGATGAGGACTTTGTAATCGTCAACCAGATGATCAAGTATTTTAAGTTTGGCTTTGGCAAAGTGACAGATGAGGTGTGCGAGCTTATACGCTGGGGCCACATGACACGCGAGGAGGGCTTTGAGCTGGTAAGAAAGTATGACGGTAAGTGCTCGCCGGGCTATATCAAGCGCTTTTGTGACTACATCGATATAAGCGAGGAAAAGTTCTGGGAGGTTGCGGAGTCGTACCGCAATAAAGACCTGTTTGAGAACGTGGGAGGGGAGTGGAAGCTGAAATCTCTGTATGCCTAATATAGATGTATTGGTTATAGATTATGGCGTTGGCAATGTGACCTCGGTTACTAATGCGCTTGAGCGCCTGGGGTACCGCTACGCGGTCTCCTCTGACCCCACGGCGATTGCGCAGGCGCCCCGCTTTGTACTCCCGGGTGTGGGGGCGTTTGCTGAGGCGATGAAGAACCTACAGAGCCGCGGGCTTGTAGAGCATTTGCGCCGCGAGGTACTAGACAACAAAAAGCCGCTGCTTGGGATTTGTCTTGGCATGCAGGTATTGGCAGAGTCATCAAATGAAGGGGGCGAACACAAAGGCCTCGGATTTATCCCGGGCAGGGTCACAAAGATTGAGGGTAGCGTGCGCGTGCCGCACGTGGGCTGGGAGGCGCTCGAGGTTGGCACAAAAGAGCCGCTGTTTGCACGCGTACCGGAGGGTGCGGAGTTTTACTTTGACCACAGCTACCACTTTGAGACCGCGCCGGAGTTTGTGGCGGCCACTGCCCCCTATGGCACAGGAATTGTGGCAGCTGTACAGAGCAACCACATATACGGTGTGCAGTTCCATCCGGAAAAAAGCCATCTCAGTGGCCTAAGGCTCATTAAAGGGTTTATGGAGCATCACGTATGAGCAAGCGCATTATCGGATCGTTAATACTCAAAGGTGGCCACGTGGTGCAGAGCATCGGGTTTTCTAAGTACTTGCCCGTGGGCAGCCCGGAGGTTGCGGTGGAGTTTTTAAACAGCTGGGGCGTGGATGAGATAGTTGTGCTTGAGATTGAGGGTGGCGTTGACCTGCCCCTTGTGGAGCGCCTGGCCAAAAAGAGCATGGTGCCGCTTACCATAGGCGGCGGTATCACCACTATTGATGAGATGCGCGCTCTTATACACGGCGGCGCAGATAAAATATCTATTAACCGCGCTGCACTCAATACCCCGGCGCTTATTACCGAGGCCGCCAGTGTGTTTGGCAACCAGTGCGTGGTTGTCTCTATAGATGTACACGCGGGCGAGGAGGACAAGGCACTTGAGCACGCGAGGGAGTGTGCGCGGCTTGGCGCAGGTGAGATACTGCTGCGCTGTGTGGAGCGCGATGGTATGCGGCAGGGCATGGATGTGGCGCTTATCAAACGCGTGGCTGACGCAGTGGATATACCGGTTATTGCCGCGGGTGGGTACGGGAGCGCCACGCACGCCAAAGAGGCTTTTAGTGCCGGTGCCGAGGCGGTGGCGATAGGCAACACGCTTCACTTTAGTGAGCACAGCGTTATCACCGTTAAGCAGCAGCTTAAGGCTATTGGGTTGCCCGTGAGGCTTGACACCTATGCGACCTACGAAGGCTTTGAGTTTGATGAGCTGGGCAGGCCAGAAAAGCTTGATGACGCGCGCCTGCAAAAATTGCGCTTTGAGTATCACCCCCCAGAAACGATATGATTTTTTGTAAACGCTGCGTATATCCAGACAACCATCCGCTCGGCCTTGTTATAGACAAGGAGGGTGTATGCAGTGGCTGCAGGGTGCATGAGGAAAAGGCCACCCTCAACTGGGACGAGCGCTACAAAAAACTGGAGCGTCTTGTCGCCCTGTTTAAAAACACCACCGGCTCAAACTACGACTGCGTGGTGCCTGTCTCTGGTGCGCGCGACTCCTACTTTATTGTCGACACGGTGCTTAAGCTGGGGCTCAGGCCGCTTTTGGTGACCTACAACAGGCACTACAACACAGAGGTTGGGATTAGAAACTTGGCTTACCTGCGCACGCTCGCTGGAGTAGACCTCATGACCCAGACAGTTGACCCCGCTACCGTAAAAAAGATTACTCGCGCGACGCTTAGGAAAAACGCCAGCATGCACTGGCATGTGCTCGCGGGGCAGAGCGTGTATCCGGTGCAGGTTGCGGTGCGCTTTAAGATCCCTCTCATTATCTGGGGCGCGCACCAAGGCCTCGACCAAGTAGGCATGTTTTCTCACACAGACGAGGTGGAGATGACCCGTAAGTATAGAAAAGACCACGACCTGATGGGCTACGAGGCCGAGGATCTTGTGGGCGAGGAGGGCCTCACTGAGCGCGACCTGGGGCCATACATGTACCCGCACGACAAAGAGATAGAGAAGGTGGGCGTGCGCGGGATATATTTGGGCAACTACATCCCATGGGACACCAAGGCACAGCACGAGGCGATGATACAAAAATATGGCTACGAGACACGCGAGCAGACACGCACGTTTGATACCTACAACGATGTGGACTGCTTCCACTACTCAGACATCCACGACTATATAAAGTTTGCCAAATGGGGTTATGGCAAGGCGAGCGACCACGCGAGCCGCGAGATACGCTGGGGCCGGCTCATAAGAGAAGAGGGCATAGAGCTTGTAAAAAAGTATGAGCATGTTGAGCCAAAAACTCTACAGCTGTTTTTGGATTGGCTGGGCATGAGCCACGAGGAGTTTACTCTGCTCATAGATAAACACCGGGGTACGTACGACAGCGTGGTCAACCACGCGGATGATGCAGGGGTCGACGCCGTGCGGCTAGGCAAAAGACAGGACTGCGAGTTTGTCCTGACACCCTCGCGCGCTAAAGGCCCCGACAAACAAACCTATACCCTTATTGGTCGCGGTTGGGTAGATTAGTTCTCCCCAATTCATCCACAGAGTTATCCCATTGTTTTTTTTGTGCGATAAGCGGGACAATAGGTGTCTTATTAGTCATTTCATAAAAACTATGAAAAAGACACTTTATACAGCGCTGGTCTCCACTGTCGCGTTCTTCGCGTGGATGCCGGTAGTGTCGTTTGCGGCGAATTTCTTCACCGTAGACGATGCGGGTAACGTGAGCATAGGAAATTCGTCTCCTCAACATGCGCTGGATGTGTCCGGTGCTATGTACAGCAGGTTGGCGACAACCTCCTCGTCGGTTAATTGGGATTCGGGCAATGTGCAGTCGATCACTCTAGCAAGTAGTCCGACTCTTGCTTTTTCCAATGCCCAGGCAGGCGGCGAATACACACTCATACTCGTACAAGATGGGACGGGAGGTAGGACAGTTATCTGGCCCGCATCAGTTGAGTGGTCGAATGGTTTGACGCCGACGTTGTCTACAGCGGCTGATGCAGTAGACATGGCACGCTTTACCTATGACGGGAGCAATTACATCGGGTCATTCGAAACGGAGTTTGGAGCAAGTGGGTTTGGATCCCAAGACTGGTTTGATGTTTATACCTCGGGCGATAGCTTGTCAGGGGGTGGTGCAGGATCCGGGTGGTCTTCAGATTGGAGTGGCGATTCGACGTTTGTACTTCAAACTACTACCACGGTTAATTCATCTGGAAAAGCAGTAGGTCTAACTGGTGCCACTTCAGCAGAGGATGATGTAAGCCGCACATTTGCTGATGTAGAAAGCGGACACCTGTATTTTGCGATGCGCGCAAGTCAGGCGGTTGTAACAGATTACTGTAATGTAGAGTTATTTGATGGGTCGACATTTGGAACATATGTATCGTTTGGTCAAGGTCCAAATTCTATTCGAGTTGCACACACAGGTGGGCCAACAACACTCTTGAATCCTTTCGTCGGTGGGACCTGGTATATATTCGACGTTAACTTCCTTTCGGCGACAACATTTAGAGTCCGTTACAAAGAAGCAGGCAGTTCGTGGAATGCGTACACTAGCCCCTTAACTTACTTAAATTCTGTCTCCTCGCCCAATAAAATAAACTTTGGGTGCAATACTGCGACAAATGGAACAGACTTCTATATTGATCAGTTGGGGATAACAAATATAGATTAAGTAGCTCTTGTAAGCTAGAAGAAAAGAGCCTCGAAGGAGGCTCTTTTCTGTAAGTTTTAAAACATATGTTTAAGTGCTACAGTATTTCCGATGGATAAAAGGTATCGCGCGGTGGTAATAGGGTGCGGGAATATTGGTGCGCTGTGGGGTCTTGATCCTGCGCGCACGCAGCCTGCTTCGTGGGCGGGGGCGATACGTGCAAATTCGCGCATGGAGCTTGTGGGGCTTGTTGATACCAATGCCGAGGTCCTGGCCAAGGCTGCAGAGGCATATGGCGCACAAGGGTTTGCTGATGCGCAAGAGGCTGTTGCTGCGCTTAATCCCGATGTGGTTGTTATCGCGACACCACCAGAGAGTCATGAGGCTTTGTTGTCTACTATGATTGCGTGCAGGGTGCCTTTTATTGTGTGCGAAAAGCCCATGACCACCACTGTAGAGTCTGCTCAGCGGATGGTAGAGATGACAGAGGGCCGTCAGGTACTGCTAAATCATCAGCGCCGCTTCTTCCCGCTTTACAAAGCAGCGCGCAGGCGGATTGCTGCGGGAGAGTTGGGTGATATCACAAAGGTGGTGGGTCATTACAGTAAAGGCCTCCTTAATAACGGGTCGCACCTGGTCGACATGGTCTTTTATCTAGTGCCGGAGAAAGAGTCGCTTTTGGAGCTTGTCGTGCACGATGATAGTGAGGAAATCCACGATCTGATTGTAGAGGGTACCAAAGGGACTCTCGTAATCACCAATCTGGGGTATCGGTTCGAGTGGCCTGGGGGCGTTGAGGAGGACGTACGGTCGATGCTTGAGCCGTCGGTGGCTCATATAGTAGAGTGCTTAGACGGTACAGCGATGCCACTTTGTACGCCCGGGGATGGTTTAAAGGTCGTACGTGCTATCAGTGCTTTATCGGCAAACCAGTAATTGTATGAAAAAAAAGAGTACACTCGCCATTAACGGAGGTAAAAAGCTGGTGGGGAAGCCCTGGGCGCCTATCCATGTATTTGATGCAAAAGAGATTGCTGCTGCAACGCGCGTTTTGAAAGAGGGTCCCATGTCGGGCTTTTTGGGTAATGTAGGCAAGGGCTTTTTGGGCGGTAAGGAGGTAAAGGCATTTGAGGCAGCAGTATCAAAGAAATTTAAAACCAAGCACGCTGTTGCTTTTAACTCAGCGACAACCGCACTCCATGCTGCAATTGTGGCTTTGGGTGTGGGGCCGGGCGACGAGGTGATAGTGTCGCCCTACACAATGTCTGCGTCTGCGATGGCAGTACTTCAAAACGGTGCGGTGCCTATTTTTGCTGATGTTGACGAGCAGACGTTTTGTATAGACGTCGAGTCGGTGCGCAAAAATATTACGCCGCGCACCAAAGCTATTTTGGTGACCGACCTTATGGGCCAGGGTCCTGACTTCGCAAAACTTCTGCCCCTCGCAAAAAAGCACAAGCTCAAAATAATCGAAGACAACGCGCAATCCCCGGGTGGTAAGTGGCGCGACAAGTACCTGGGTACGGTGGGTGACATCGGTGTCTTTAGCCTTAACATCCACAAAACAATACAGACGGGCGAGGGCGGCATATTAGTTACAAACAATCCAAAATTTGCTCTGCGCGCACAACTTGCGCGCAACCACGGTGAGTCTGTCGTAGAGGATATGCCGGACTATGATGTTGGCCCAATATTTGGCAGCAACTACCGTATGACCGAGATAAATGCCGCACTCGCAATAATCCAGTTGTCTAAGCTCGACTTTTTGACCAAGAAGCGCCGAGAACTTGCGAAGTATCTGACAAAGCGCTTAGAGGAAATACCCGGCCTTATACCGCACTGGACACATCCGGACAACTTTAACGTGTACTATCGCTACGCCATACGCGTTAAGGAAGATATACTGGGTCTTTCTATGCACAAACTGGTGGACGCCATGCGTGCAGAAGGGTTTGGTATGTCACGCGGTTATGTTAAGCCGATCTATCTTATGAAGTTGTTTAAGCAGCGTAAGGCCTTTAACCATACCGACTTCCCATTTGGGAAAAGTACCTACTACAAAGGCAACCCGGTTTATAAAAAGGGCATGTGTCCGGTTGTAGAGCGCTTGCACGAAAAGGAGTTTATGTTTACCGATGTCTGCCAGTATCCATACACCACCCGGCACGTAGATCAGTTTATTGCAGGGCTTAAGAAAGTTCTTGCGCACAAGGATGAGCTCTAATATACTCTGGAGTGCAAACGACCCTGGAGGCGCTAACGCCATAGCTCCTGTTATAGAAGCGCTTGTGGCGCGCGGCGACGAGGTGGCGGGTGTGGCTACCGGCCCGGCGCTCGATATTGCCAAGACAAAAGGCTTTGCCGTGTTTAGCGAGCCGCCTTTTGTGCCTGACCTCTTTCTGGCAGGCACGAGCATGGGCGACTCTGTGGACGAAAAAATATTTCGCACACTCGGCAGCGTGCCCTCGGTGTATGTTATGGACTTTTGGGGCAACTACAGAGGGCGCTTTTCTAAGGATGGGGTTGATATAAATTATTTGCCCACTAAAGTGTGCGTTATTGACGACTGGTCTAAAAAGGATGCCATAGCTGAAGGCGTGCCCCAAGAGCATATAGAGGTAACAGGCAACCCATACTTTGACCATTTTGCCGACACCATAACCAGAGATCATGAGGACAAAAACGAGATTGTTTTTATATCTCAGCCTATCCGCGCCGATGTTGGAGATGCATATGGTTACGATGAGTTTGCCGCGCTCGACGACCTTGTCTCGTGCATACAGACTCTTCCACAATACCGACTTGTGCTAAGACTCCATCCGCGCGAAAAGTCCGATAAATACAACACATATCTGTCGGCACAGGTAAGCGTGACGCAGGGTAGTTTGGAGGAAGTGCTTTCGCGAGCCGGCTTGGTGGTAGGAGCATTTTCGCCCGTGCTTATGCAGGCTGCGGTCGCAGGGAAGGCGGTTATAAGCCACCAACCCAATTCGCGTGTCGACAATCTTATTACCAACGAGCTTGGTCTGACCCACAAAACGACCACACAGGAGGGTTTGGCGCGGGCGGTGGCGAGGTATGTTGCAGGCACGTACAGAAACCCGGGTGATGTTAAGAGTATCCTCCCCAAAGGTGCAACGGAGCGTGTTATCGGTGTTATAGATAGTCTGTTATAGTGCCGGTATGAATATTTGTCTTATTCCTGCGCGTGGGGGATCCAAGCGTATCCCCAAGAAGAACATTGTCGACTTCATGGGTAAGCCTCTTATTGCCTATACCATAGAGGCGGCCAAAGAGTCCGGGGTTTTTGGTGAGCATATTTATGTGAGTTCTGACTCTGACGAAATTCTGGAGGTTGCAAAGCAGTACGGCGCACAGGCTGTTAAGCGCCCGGAGGAACACGCCACCGATACTGCAGGTCTTGATGGTGTAACACTGCATCTTTTGGAAACAGTAGGAGCAGACAAGTTTGATAGCCTTTGCATGCTTATGCCCAATTGTCCTTTGCGCACAGCCGAGGATATAAAGAATTCTTTTAAGGAATTTTGCGACACAAAGGCCAAATCCATGATGAGCGTGTTGGACTATCAATGGCTCTACCCGTTTTGGGCACTTGTTGAGCGCAACAATACCCTCGAGTTCTTCTTTGGTAAAGAATATCTTACTGATTCTAAAAACTTACCCAAGGTATATTGTCCGTCAGGCGCAATCCGTTGGGTTAATGTGCCCAATTATCTTGTGGAAAAGGCTTACTACGGTAAAGAAATATCCAAGTTCATCCTGCCTTTTGAGCACGGGATCGATATAGACACGTACGAGGACCTCGAGATGGCTAAAAAACTGTATCCCTTGGTGCTCGGCACTCATTGACAGAGAAGTTTTGTGTGGTAGTTTAGTGCCAGCAAGATTCTTTGTATAGAAAGGAGGCGCTCATGAGCGCAAACCTACACCTGGTGCTCTTGCCAGTGCTCATGAGTGCGGTGCTTGTGGCGGCCCTAGGGCTCGTCCAGCGTGCTGCATTAGTGGGCAAGTCTGTCGCGCTCTTTCAGGCGTGCGCCTACACCGCAACAACCATATGCTTCATCACTCTTTACCTTATGTGGTGGGGGCCGGTGTGGCCTGCGCATCTCAAAGATGGATTCTGGCGCGCAGCGTGCGCGGCGGGAGCCATTAATGTTGGCATCCAGTTTCTGCATGCCAAGTCGCTTACCTACAAGGCGGGGGAGGTGTCGCTCGTGACGCTGCTCTCGGCGATGACACCGGGCCTGGTCACTCTGCTTGCGCTCACGCTCGGCGAAGTGCCGGGATGGGCGGGCATCCTCGGCATTGCGTGTATGGTTGCGGGCTCGTGGATCATTCTGACAAAGGAGCAACCGGAACATTGGTGGGGCTACTTGCGCCCCTTCAAAATTCTCTCGCTCTACTTCCGCTACGACATGCTCTCGTCACAGGACCGCGACAGAGCGAAGGTGATCGGCTTTGCCTTTGGCTCGGCGCTCTTAAGCACCTTTGGGCTTCTGTTTGTCGGGCTCTATGTCCGCCGGGCAGGAGACTTTCAGGGTATCTGGATGGCGACGATTGTAAACTCGGCTATCGTGAGTGCGGCATTCCTGCTCTTAAACTTCCGCAACGCCCGCGCGCATGCGGGCGAGTGGAGCGGGCAGTGGAGAGTGTTTGCACTCGCTATCGCCGGATATGCGGCGCTTTTGGTTGGTGCCAACTACCTTGAGGTGCCCGCCTTTGGCGAGACGTTTGTTGCCTATGTGGGGACACTCAACCGCTCCCGCATACTCTTTAGCATCGTCATGGTGTGGGCGCTCTACAAGCTCGGGTTCAAACTCTTTGGAGAGGAGGACCTTACAAAACGGTTTGTGGCGGCGCTCATAATTGTGGCCGGCGCAGCACTCATCGCAAGCGAGGGTCTGCCCGAGCGGCTCACCAGCAAACTCGCGTTCTTCGGCTTCTGACCGAGTACTGCACCCTCCCCACTATCGGGGAGGGTGTTTCTTTTTGTACACTCGCGTGGTTATATGGACGCATGAAGGTACAACTCACCCCCACGCGCTCGGTAGAGAACTTTGCCGCGCCCTACATGATAGCCGAGCTCGGCTCCAACCACAACGGCGACATGGCCCTGGCGCAGAACCTCATCCGCGCCGCCAAGGCCGCAGGGGCCGATTGCGTCAAATTCCAGAGCTGGAGTAAGGACAGCATCTTTTCCAAAAAGGTATACGACGACAACTTCTTTCTTAAGGACGACTACCGCGACCGCACCGACTACACACTCGAGAAGATTGTAGACGAGTTCTCGATCTCGGAGGACGAACTTGTGCAGATGAAAAAGATCGCCGACGAGGTGGGCATAGACATGATCTCGACCCCATTCTCCAAGCGCGAGGTGGACTTTTTGGTAGACACACTCAAGGCGCCGTTTATTAAGGTGGCGTCTATGGACGTAAACAACTACCCACTCCTGCGCCATATCGCCAAAAAGGGTAAACCGATTGTTATGTCGACGGGCTTAAGCACCTTAAGCGAAGTAGACAAAGCGATAGCGACTATCGAGGCCGAGGGCAACACGCAGATTGTGATACTCCACTGCATCTCTATTTACCCGCCCGACGACGCGCAGGTAAACCTCAACAACATCAAAACCTACCAGACCACCTACCCGTATCCTGTCGGCTTCTCGGACCACACACTGGGTACCTCAATACCGCTCGCCTCAGTCGCTTTGGGTGCATGTGTGATTGAAAAGCACTTTACGCTCGACAAGACCATGGTGGGCTGGGACCACAAGGTATCTGCCAACGAGGCAGAGATGGAGGTTATTTGTACTGAGAGCAAGCGCATCGCAGCAGCCATGGGCACCACCCGCGTGATGAGCCCGGAGAGCGAGGAGCGCAAAAACGCATTCCGCCGCAGTGTTGTCGCGGCACGCGACATTAAGGCAGGCGAGGTGATAGGCGCAGATGATATCGATGCCAAGCGCCCGGGCACAGGTCTGCCGCCCGAGGCGATAGAGTATATCGTGGGCAAGCCTGCCAAGCGCGATATACAAAAAGACGCCCTGCTCTCGCAAGACGATTTTTAAAAGAAGAGCCCCGGATGATAAGTCCGGGGCTTGAGTGTTAGAGCTTGCGCACAACTTTGGCAGGAACACCAAACGCCAAGTATCCCGCCGGCACATCCTCGAGCACAAGGCTGTGTGCGCCGACAATGGCTCCCTCGCCGATAGTGACGCCCGGCATCACCGTGGAGTGCGAGCCGATGCTCGCATTCTTCTTGATGACTACCTTGCCGGCCACTTCGCCGCGGCTTCCGATGGTCGAGAGCGAGTAGACGGAGCAGTGCGAGCCTATCTGCACGCCCTCCCCAACCTCGATCCCATGCTGGGCGTGGAAGGAGGTAAAGCAACCAATGTCGGTCTCGTCGCTGAGCTGTAGGTGTTGGGGGTGGTACACCACCCAGTGCCACTCGGTTGGTACCCCGTGCACAAGTGGGGGCAGGGGTGAGCGCCCCTTAAAACGGTCACTCATAGGTGTCTCCGTGGTTCGTGTCTGCATACAACTTGTAACAATCTTTGGGGGCTGTCAAGTTTCAGCCACCCAATGTATACTCTCTTTATATGAAGGATGAGGCGCTCAAAAAGACGGCGGGGCGGCTTAAAGCCGTATTTATATTTGGCGGGGACATTATCCCAGACGCGGGTGCGCCCTTGGGCTGGCGCTCCCTGCGCGGGTTAGAAAAGGACAAGAGTGGCGCCATGCCCTCCTATGAGCGCGTAGAGGCTGCCGCAGCACTCTATAAGATGAACCCGGCACTCATACTCGTGCCCTCGGGTGGCGCATCAAACATTACGGGCCACACTGATGCGCCCACCATATCGGCTGTGATAAAAGCCGAGCTTATGGTGCTGGGCGTACCGGAGGCACACATTGTTGAGGAGCCCAAGTCTTTTACCACACGCGAGCATTTTGAGTATTGCCCCGCGATAGCAAAAGCACAGGGCTGGGCTGCGCACGAGATAGGCATACTCTCGATGTTCTTTCACTTTGGGCGCATCGGTGCCGGGCTCTCTAGCCTGGGTGCACAGGCTGAGCCATTTAAGCTTGGTGAGACCGCGTTTTTGTCTGCAGAGCGCATCCTCGCCGCAGAGGATGAGTCTGCTAACGCGCGCTTTGCCGCGCTGTATGCCTCGCCCGAGATGAAGAAGACTCTTTCCGGAGAGATGCTTGGCGTGGGCCAGCTCTGGAGCGGCCACTCACCGCTCTATCCCAACCCGTACAAAGGGTTTGATGACCCACTCAGTAAGTAGCTAAGGCGCGTAACTATTGTCTTTGTGGCAACGTTATATCATAATCACCCCGCATTGAGCATGAGCAAACCCAAGAAATTTATACCCATCACAAGGCCAACACTTGAGCCTTTTTCGGCATACGCGCCTCTGTTTAAAAAGACCTTCGCGAGGGGCATGCTGACCAACGGCGAGCACGTGCGCGAGTTTGAGGCGCGTGTCGCCAAGTACCTGGGGGTAAAGCACGTGGTTGCAGTATCCTCATGCACCGCGGGCCTCACGCTCACACTCCAGAGCCTCAATATTAAGGGCGAGGTGATACTCCCGAGCTTTACCTTTGCCGCATCGGGCCAGCCCATACTCTGGAATAATCTTACGCCGGTGTTTGCCGACGTGTCAGCAGACACGTATACACTCGACCCCAAGTCGGTAGAGAAGGCCATCACCAAAAAGACCTCGGCTATATTGGCCACACATGTATACGGTGTAGCCTGCGATGTGGAGGGTTTGGCCCGTGTTGCCAAAAAGCATAAGCTCAAACTTATATACGACGCGGCGCACGCGTTTGGCTCTACGGTGGGCAAGCGTCATGTGGGCAGCTTTGGCGACGCAGAGGTGTTTAGTCTGAGCCCCATCAAGCTCCTTACCGCAGCGGAGGGCGGCATTGTGGCAACAAACAATGACGAGATTGCAAACCATGTGCGCCTGGGCCGCAATTATGGCGACGATGGAACGAATAGCATGGGCTTTTTGGGATTGAGCGCACGCATGTCGGAGCTCCACGCCGCGGTTGCCCTGCGCTCGCTCGCTAAACTGCCCCAAAACCTCAGGAGCCGCCACGCACATGTTAAATACCTCAAGTCGGCACTCCAAAAGATTGAGCCGCGCCTTGAGTTCCAGGTCGTACCAAAAGGCACCGAGACCACGTACTACATCTTCTCCATAGCGATTGACCCCAAGGTGCTTGGATACACGCGCGACGACCTGCATGCGTACTTGGCTAAAGAGGGGATAGGCTCGCGCAAGTACTTCTTCCCGCCGCTACACAAGCAGCCCGTGTATAAAGGGTACAAGCCACGCGTGGCACTCAAAGAGACCGAGCGCATCACACATCAGGTGTTGGCGCTCCCGATGTTCTCGCATATAACAAAGGCAGAGCTCGACAGGATCATCGCCGCATTCAGGGCATTTAGCACAAAATAGGCACACGTATGAACGAGTTTAAAAACAAAACAGTACTGGTAACCGGCGGCACAGGCTCCATAGGCTCTGAGATCGTGCGCCAGTTGCTTGAGAGCGGCGCCAAGCAGGTGCGGGTCTTTAGCCGCGACGAGCACAAACAGCACGAGCTCAAGATCGAGCTAAATGACAAGCGCCTGCGCTATCTCATAGGCGACGTACGCGACCGCGAGCGCCTCGACTTTGCCATGCGCGGTGTTGATGTCTGCTACCACGCGGCGGCGCTCAAGCATGTGCCTATCTGCGAGTACAACCCGTTTGAGGCGGTTAAGACAAACGTGGTCGGCACCCAAAACGTTATAGACGCAAGCATCCGCCACAACCTCGAGCGCGTGGTGCTTATCTCGACAGACAAGGCGGTGTCGCCTGAGTCGGTCTTGGGCGCATCTAAGCTTATGGCCGAGCGCCTTATCACAGCGGCCAACCTGGTGACCGGCCCGTCGCGCACGATCTTCTCCTCGGTGCGCTTTGGCAATGTGCTTGGCTCGCGCGGCTCTGTCATACACGTGTGGCGCGGCCAGATAGACTCCGGCGGGCCTGTCACGGTCACCGACAAGCGCGCAGTGCGCTACTTTATGGAGATCCCGGAGGCCGTGCGCCTTATCTTTAGCGCCTCACGGCTTATGAAGGGGGGCGAGATATTTGTGCTCAAGATGAGCGAGCGCTCTATCGCTGAGTATGCAGAGGAGGTTATAGCAACCTATGCCAATGGCAAGAAGGTAAAAATTAAATTTACGGGTCTCAGGCCGGGAGAGAAGCTGCGCGAGGGCTTGCTTACAGCCGGCGAGGCAACACACACGCAAGAGACCAAAGACCTCCTTATCATTACGCCTGAGGACCCGCTGCATCTCACTAAAGTTAAGGCGTATACCTACGCAGGCGCGCGCCCGCTGAAGGATACCGAGTATATTTCCGGTTAAGGTTAGTACCATGAGTCTCTCGACCATAACTATTATCTGGCGCACGTTTAAGAAGTACCGCCTGCACATGGCGGTGCTTGTGGTGCTGGGGTTTATGGGCGCCATACTGGAGGGTATCGGCATTAACGCCGCGGTGCCGCTCCTGTCATTCCTGCTCGACGCACAGTCGACACCGCTTGATGGCATCACACATATCCTGCGGGAGTTTTTTGAGATGATAGGGGTGCCGTTTACATTCCGCTTTCTCTTAGGGTTTATTGTTGTGCTCTTTTTGGGCCGTGCGGTGGCGCTCGCCATCTTTGGGTATCTTCGCGGCTGGATTATTGCCGACTTTCTCTACCACGAGACAGGCGCCATTATGCGCAAGCTGTTTGCGGCGTCGTGGCCGTTTTTGCTTAGGCAGAAGCTGGGGGTGGTGCACAGCACGATGGTGCGCGATTTGCAGCGCACCTCAACGCTCCTAGGCTCGGTGAGCCAGGCCATACAGTCGTTTACAGGCTTTTGTATCTACCTGCTGGTGGCACTCAACATATCGCCCATCATGACACTCTTTACGCTGGTGGGTGGCGGCGTGCTCTTGGTGGTAGTGCGCCCGTTTCTCTCGCGCACGCGCCGCGCCGGCGAGGACATGTCTAGCACCGAGAAGCATCTCTCGCAGTTTATAACCGAGCACACCATGGGCATGAAGTCGCTCAAGGCATCGGGGCAAGAGGTCCGTGCCATGGGCGCAGGAGGCCGCCTGCTTGCCATGCTGCGCCGCCTGCAGATACGCCTGGCGCTTGTCAGCTCGCTCTCGGGCAGCCTGTTTCAGCCGTTCACAATCCTCTTTATCATCGGGCTCTTTGCGGTTACCTACCAGATGCCCGGGTTTAACCTTGTCTCGTTTGCCGCAACGCTCTACCTGATACAAAAGATATTTACCTACCTGGAGTCCGGGCAGAGCGCGCTGCATATCATCAGCGAGCTGGTGCCGTATGCGCAGCAGACCATCACCTTTAAGCACGAGCTCTCGGTTAACAAAGAGGAGAAGCAGCCGGGCCAGAAGCCGTTTGAGTTTGAGCGGGCGATAGCGTTTAAGGATGTCTCGCTGGCATACCAGGCGGGAGAGAACACGCTCTCTAACCTCACGTTTAGTGTAGAGGCGGGCAAAACGACAGCGCTTATTGGGCCCTCGGGCGGCGGCAAGACGTCTATTGCAGACCTGATGCTGCGCCTCTTTGAGCCCACAGAGGGCCAGATTACGCTTGATGGTGTGCCGGCCAAGGACGTGTCTCTTTCAGAGTGGCGCAACGCCTTTGGCTATGTGTCGCAGGACATATTCCTCTTTAACGGCACTATCGAGGACAACATCAGGTTTTATCGCCCGGAGCTTACTCAGGCAGACATCGAGGAGGCTGCACGCCAGGCAAACATATATGACTTTATTATGTCCTTGCCCGATGGGTTTAAGACCTCTACCGGCGACAGGGGCGTCATGCTTAGCGGTGGCCAGCGCCAGCGCGTGGTGCTTGCGCGCGCTTTGGTGGGCAAGCCCAAAGTGCTGGTGCTTGATGAGGCCACCTCGGCGCTCGATCAGGAGTCCGAGTCCTTAATACAGTCGTCTATTAAAAACCTGCACGGGCAGGTAACGGTGCTTATCATTGCGCACCGCCTCAGCACAGTGGAGAACGCCGACCATATTATGGTGCTGGAGCGCGGGCGCATTGTGGAGCAGGGGAGCCCCGCAGAGCTGCGCGCCAAGCCCGACTCCTACTTTGCCAAACACACCGCATGATTATTTTTGTTACAGAAGCTAAAGAGATAGAGCAGGAGGCGCTTACTCTCCTTACCCAAAGCGGCCACGAGCTTATTGTCGATGAAGCCGTGGCTAAAGCACGCGCCGCCGAGGTAGAGGCGCTGTTTATCCGCACCTACACACAAGCGACCGCGGAGTACTTGGCGGCATATCCAAACCTCAAATTTGTACTGCGCGCGGGTGTGGGGCTCGACAATGTCGATGTGGAGGAGTGCAAGCGCCGCGCAATCAAGGTTATTAACGCGCCGGGTGCCAACGCCAACGCGGTGGCCGAGTATGTGGTGGGCGCCATCATTGTGTCCTTGCGCCAGTTTGCTGCACAGGAGGCGTCTTTGCGCCGCGGAGAGTGGCGCACACCAACACATATGGGGCAAGAGCTTAAGGGCCGCACGCTGGGGCTGGTGGGCTGCGGCAACGTGGGCCGCGCTATCGCGCACAAACTATCGTCTTGGGAGCTTAAGGAGGTTATAGGGTACGACCCGTTTTTAACCGGAGAGCAGTTGGCAGCATCGGGGATACGCAAATGCGAGCTCGATGAGGTTATCGCCGGCTCAGACATACTTTCTTTGCATGTGCCGCTCATCCCCGAGACCAAGCATCTTATAAACACCGAGAAACTTGCCCAGATGAAGGAGGGCGCACTGCTTATTAACGCCGCGCGCGGCGGGGTAGTAGATGAGGCGGCACTGCTTGCGGCTCTTACCTCGGGCCAACTTATGGGCGCCGTCTTGGATGTGCTCGAGACCGAGCCCACCGTGCACCCCGAGCTTGCAGCCGCCAAAAACCTGATACTCACGCCGCATATTGCGGGCTATACCCACGAGGCAAACAAAGAGGTGTCTTTGGCCCCGGCGCGCGAGTTGTTGCGCCAACTCACCCAAACAAGCTAGTATAGGCGCAGACCACAGTTCTGGAGGTTCTTAGTGACGCACATAATTAACGGCAAGTCCTACGAGGCCCACGAGATTGTCCAGGCAATCCAGCGGCACCTTGGATGTCCTGAGAAGGACCTCGAGCTCATGGGCACGATCACCCATGCGTTTCGTACCTGCCTGCAGTGGCAGGCCACGCACAAGGGGATCCCGTACACCAACTGGAAGCAGCCTCACCTGGACTATGAGGCCTATATGGGAGGGGTCCTCCCCGACGCCGCCCGCGTCTACTTTATGGAGGTGCTTGAGTGCGACCTCCGCCTAAAAAAAGCAGTTACCACCACCTAAGCCGCCCGACCCAATCGAGCGGCTTTTCCTTTTCATCGCCAATTAATGTAGTATCGTTTCCTTATGAAGACCCGTATCTGGCATATCGTCCGTTGGCCGCTCGCGGCACTTTTGGTTGGCTTTATCGCGCTTGTGGCGTGGCGCTACCAGGTCCTGGTAGAGCAAGACAAAACAGATGCGGCTGTGGCAGCGATACATGCTAACCGCTTAACCCAGGAGGATGTATTTGGTGACCTGCCAGATGAGCCCAACAAGGCAGAAAATGACGCCACCCTAGCCGGCATAGATGCCAATGGCAACGGCATACGCGATGATGTGGAGCGTGCTATCTACTTTAAATATCAGGCGTCTGCCAAAGATGCGGCCCCGGCCTTCCAGTACGCCAAGGCTTTACAAATGGAGTTTACTAATGTATACAACTCGGCAACTCTTGTAGCTGTCATTCAGGAGCAGGGAAGGGCTTCTCTCTGCTTGTCTGACATTGGTAGGAAAGAGGAAATCCGAAAATGGTTTTACAATACCGACTCCCGAGTTCAGGCGAGGGACAAAATGCTGGAAAAATATATGACATCCTACACTCTGTTAAATACAGAGGAGTGCGATTTTTCCTTATAGTTGGACTTTTGGTTTTTCCTACTCTTGCCAATGCAGCTTGTGTAAAAGAAGGAGCGACTGTTGTTTATATAAACGGAGTTTTCACATCTTTAGATGGCGCTCGCCAGGATCTCGAAAACCTCCAAGGTTTGTATTTCAAGGCGACTAACAACAGAAGTATTAATTTCATAAACGGCTATAACCCTTCTCACTTGGCGGGGCTCGGGGATATTACCCAGGCTGCTTCTCAGACCCTCAACTCTTCCATATCAAGCTTTGACCTCAATACGATCCTGATGCAGGTGCATCCGCAGGTCACTACGCGCAAGCTCCTGCTTGTGGGCCACTCGCAGGGCTCCTTTTATGCCAACGACATCTACAGCTACCTGCTAGAGCACGGCAGCCCCAGGGCCGCGGTGGGCGTGTACCATGTGGGCTCGCCGGCTTCGTTTGTTGCGGGCGGTGGCAAATATCTGACCTCCTCCAACGACTCAATCATTAACGCAGCGCGCCTCATAGCTTCCAACGCATCAGATGGTCTTATTCCACTCGCGGCAGCAACTACGGCCACAAAGCCAAAGCCCGTCATGCCCGCCAATATCTCTTTGTCGAGCAAAGACTACGGCCATCTCTTTAGCAGTGTGTACCTGGCCGAGGCACCCGAGCGCGTGGTGGGCGACATACACTCGGCACTTTCCAAACTCAAAGCCGAGGCAGCGAGCGATACAGGCGAGTGCTTTACCTCGCCAAACGCAGGGCTTGGCTACAAGGCAAGCAAAGCGGGCTATATGGTGGCAGACACAGCCGCCTCCGGCATTAAGTCTGGCATTGGTGCGGCACAAGTGGCTGCAGTAACCATCGGCAACGCGGCTGCCTTGGTAGCGCAGGGCGCATACGGGGTGGCGGGCAAAGTTGTGTCAGACTTTGGCATCACGGTGGGTGGTGTTGCGGGCCTCTCGAAGGCGGCCGAGCCAGAAAAGAAACAGACCAACTTTGACGTGCTCAAAAAGCTCTATGGCTCGAGCCTGACAAAGGAGGAGTATCAAGAGTTCTTTGGCGACCAGGGCAGCGCTGTAGCGCTTTCGCCAGTGCTTGCTGAGATGCCGAAAGAAAACGCATTAATCGCAATCAAAAAGATTATATATCTCTCAGGCAAGAGCGAGAAAAAAGCAAAGCCTGCAGACGAGGAGATACCTCCCGATCCCGAGGTGGCTCCAGAGCCTGAGCCAGAACCTGCGCAACAGGACGACATAACCCCGCAGGTCATTGAGGAGCCACAGCCAGAGCCAGTAGAAGAGGCTGAGCCAGAGACGCCCCCTATACAACTTCAGATACTTGCATCACAAAGTGACAACTCGCATCTGTGCACTGACGCAGACGGTTTTGGATGGATACTTTGCTACTCCAACACTGATGGCGTATTTAGTACAGACTTGGGGACCGGCATTACCGGTTCGCTCGACAGCGTGACTATCGCCAAAGATCCAGAATCGGCAGAGATTAATTCTAGTCACCCTTGGCTTATTACTATCTCGTGCTTTATAGACGCAGGCTACACCCAGCCGTGTGTAGATTGGGTGGCAGCAGGCCCTGCCACGGAGGGGACCAGTGCCGTAAAGCAAAAAGCGAACTGGAGTGTGGACGGCACGTTCTGGGCTGCCAACTTTGCCCTGGAGGAGGGCCGTGATGTGATCCTCAACTATCCGTCTATGAGCGACAACTCGATACCGGTGCGGTTCGACCCTGCACACTACTATCGCATGACTATTAATGACCTGGGATGGTCTACAGGCGCCTACGGCTCGCTCACTGAGCCGTATTGGGTATTGCGCGGCTACCGCTAGCCAGAAATATTAGAAAAAATATTACACCATAAAAAATCAAAAATATCGGTGCTTAGCACCCATATTTTGGGAAAAGTGTGGTGTAGTGGTTTGCGGTGGTGCGTGGTGCCAGGCGGCTCTTTTTGCCCCTGGGGCAGGGGTGGGGTAGTATTACCTCATTATGAATTACACGACGTACCTGCGCTGGGGGGTTATCAGCGGCCTGTTCTTTACTCTTTTTATACCGTTTATCGTCGCCGACGGCGCGATGATGCAAAACCTCTTCTTTCCGTACATTACGGGCAAGAACTTTATCTTCCGCATTGTCGTAGAGCTTATCGCAGCGCTCTACCTCGTGCTTGCCATACGCGACCCCAAGTACCGCCCGCGCGCGAGCTGGATCATGTGGGCTGCGCTCGCGTTTGTCGCATGGATGGCTATAGCCACTGTCTTTAGCGCCGACCCGCTTAAGAGCTTCTGGAGCAACTTTGAGCGTATGGAGGGCTATGTCGGGCTCTTGCACGTGTTTGCCTTCTTTGTCATTGCGGGCGCCGTGCTTACGGCAGAGAACTTGTGGGAGCGCTTCTTTAACACCTCTATAGGCACCTCGATGGTAATGGGCTTCTATGCGCTGCTGCAGGGCCTGCAGCTGTTTGGCCTCCATCCGTCGTCGCAGTCGGGTGCGCGCGCAGACACCAGCTTTGGCAACGCGACCTACCTGGCGGTATACATGCTGATAAACATATTCCTGACGCTCTACATGCTTGTGCGCGGCAGGCAGGGTACGGGTATGCAGGTTACTTACGGTATTGCGCTCGTGCTCCAGTTTGCCGGCCTCTACCTTACCGAGACCCGCGGTGCGCTGCTTGGTCTTATTGGCGGTCTTATCGTGGCGATGATCTGGGTTGCGCTTATGGCCAGGCAGGCACAGTGGCGTCCGTGGCGCCGGTTGGCGATAGGCGGCATTGTGGGCGTCGTTGTGCTTGTGGGCGCCTTCTTGGCACTGCGCCAGGCGGATCTCCTGCCCAAGAGCGGTACGCTTGCCCGCCTCGCCTCTATATCGCTTGACGACGCTACCACTAAAGCGCGCCTCTTTTCTATATGGCCTATGGCGTTTAAGGGTGCTGCCGAGCGCCCGCTTGTGGGCTGGGGCCAGGAAAACTTCTCGTATGTGTTTAACGCGCACTACACGCCCAGTATGTGGAATCAGGAGCAGTGGTTTGACCGCGCGCACAACCAGTTCCTCGACTGGCTTATTGCGGGCGGGTTCCCGGCGTTTGTGCTCTACACATCGCTGTACGCGCTCATCGTGATTGTCATTATCCGCTCCCGCGAGCTGTCGGTGCCGCAGCAGGCAGTACTGCTTGGCCTTGTTGCGGGCTTTGCGTTTAACAACCTGTTCGTGTTCGACAACCTGATGAGCTCGGTTTACTTCTTTGCGATCCTGGCGTTTGTGCACGGGCTCTCGCAGAGGGAGATGCCGCACGGATGGTATGCACGCCCGCTGAGCACGCACGGCGTGGCTATTGCCGCGCCTGTCGTGGTTATTGCTATTGCGGTTGGCGGGTGGGCGCTCAACGCGCCCGGCCTGGCACGGGCCAACACGCTTGTGCGCACGCTTGCATCGGCCCAGGACCAGAATGCCTCCTACACGGGCTACACGTGGTCGCTCGGCTCTGGCACGTGGCCAGGCACCTTCTTGGGGACACAGGAGACCGTGGAGCAGCTTGCAAACTATGCGGGCGGCACGGTTGCACAGTCTGGCGCCTCAAACGAGATTAAGCAGAAGTTCTTTGAGCTGTCGACGGGCTCGCTTAAGGATCTTATGGCTGTGCGCCGCGATGACGCGCGGCTAGAGCTTTTTGCCAGCGGGCTGTATGCGCAGTTTGGCCAGGTTACAGAGGCTATCGCGCATGCGCAGCGCGCCTTGGCACTGAGCCCCGGCAAACAGCAGATACTCTTCCAGTTGGGCCTGACCTACGTTAATGCCAATGACACTGAGAAGGCGCTTAAGGCCTTCAAGCAGGCGTACGATGAGGCTCCCGAGAACACGCAGGCGCTGGTGTACTACGCCATGGGCCACTACTACGCCGGCGACAAAGCCGCGGGAGATAAGCTTATTACTGAGCGCTTTGGCTCGACGATTGTAGACAACGACCAGGTGCTTGGCGTGTATACCAACCTTAAGTACTACGACCGCGCTGTTGCCATATGGAAGCTGCGGGTCGAGAAAAACCCCAAGGACTTTAACACCAATCTCTCGCTTGCGAGCGCCTACTATGCCTCGGGCGACAGGGCGGCAACCATAGCGCAGCTCAAGAGCATGCAGCAGCTTGACCCGGCCAAGGCAGGGCAGCTCCAGGGGCTTATAGACCAGATATCGGCCATGCCCGCAAACGTCAAACTGGGGAATTAGGTGTATACTATGGGTGTGAGTGCACTCAAGGTGAGATGTACCAAAACACAGTCCATGAAAAAGGCCCTCCTCGGGGGCCCTTTTCATTTGTGGTCTATACTACGGTTATGTGCGTTTGGTGGGGAGCGGGGCACTCACATTAGGACAATGTTTTGGAGCTCGCCTTCCGCTTCCCACCGAGCGCACAATAAAAAAATCGCTTGAATCATCAAGCGATTTTTGTTTTTATTTTTAATAAAAATATTTAGTAATAAGAAAAAGATATCCACAGTTTGAAAATAATTTTCATTGTATATGCAGTGTATATGTTCGATACTTACTGCAGAGCATCGAACAAGTATCACTTGCGTCTCCTAGGACACCCAAGCCGATGCGGTCGAACGATGCGCAACCAATCACGACGAAAGTCGCAAACTTATGGCTAAGAAAAAGAAAGCTGCTAAGAAGAAGAAGGCAAAGAAGTCTCGCCGCTAAGGCCTGACTCCCGCACCATGTTTTTTAGTGCGGGCCATCCTCTCGGAAGAAAAGTCGCTCAGAAATGGGCGATTTTTCTGTTGCACAAAGAGCCCCAAAAAAGGCGACAAAACGGGTACAATTTGGTAAGCTACCTGCATGATTTCCCTTAAGGGGCTCTTTGGAGAGCCAGGGCAAAAGCTGGTCAAAAACAGCCATAAAACGGTGGAGGCTATTAACGCGCTCGAGCCAAAATATAAGGCGTTTACAGACGATGAGCTGCGCCAGATGACCCACACCTTGCGCAACCAGATAGCGGCAGGAGACACGCTTGAGCAGATTTTGCCGGATGCATTTGCCGCTGTGCGCGAGTCTGCGGGCCGCACGCTGGGGATGCGCCACTTTGATGTGCAGCTTATAGGCGGCATCGTGCTTAACTCGCGCGGTATAGCCGAGATGAAGACCGGCGAGGGCAAGACCCTTGTGGCCACCACCGCCGTATACCTTAATGCGCTTATGGCCAAGGGTGTGCACGTGGTAACGGTAAACGACTACCTGGCACGCCGCGACGCAGTGTGGATGGGGCAGGTATATGCTGCGCTTGGCATGTCGGTGGGCGTTATTGCAGGCGACGGCAGCTGGCGCTATGACACTGCGTTTGCCAAGGCTCCGGAGGGCCAGGACGCCGACAAAGAGGTTGACCAGACGGGCAGTTTTCATATTGTGCACGAGTTTTTGCGCCCAACCTCGCGCCGCGAGGCCTATGAAGCAGACATTACCTACGGCACCAACAGCGAGTTTGGCTTTGACTACCTGCGCGACAACATCTCCTACGAGCCCAAAGAATTGAGGCAGCGCGGCCACTACTTTGCGGTGGTAGACGAGATAGACTCTATCCTTATAGACGAGGCGCGCACCCCGCTCATTATCTCGGCACCCGCCCAAGACTCCGAGGATATTTACCGCCACATGGCCAAGGTGGCCCAGGGTCTGCAACAGGAGCGCGACTACACCGTAGACGAGAAGCGCCGCGCGATACACCTGACCGATGAGGGCATTACCCGCGCCGAGAAGGCCCTGGGAGTAGAGAACATATATACAGAGGGCGGCATTAAGTATGTGCATCACCTCGAGACCGCCGTGCGCGCGCAGGCACTCTTTAGAAAGGACAAGGAGTATGTGGTCAAAGACGGTGCTATTGTCATTGTCGACGAGTTTACCGGCCGCATGCAACCCGGGCGCCGCTGGTCTGAGGGCCTGCACCAGGCTATAGAGGCCAAGGAGGGTGTTGCGGTACAGCGCGAGTCGCGCACGTACGCCTCCATTACGTACCAGAACTACTTTAAGCTGTACGAGAAGCTTGCCGGCATGACCGGTACTGCCAAGACCTCCTCGGAGGAGTTCTTTACTGTCTACCAGCTTGATGTGGTTGAGATCCCCACCAACAAGGCAGTAGTAAGAAAAGACCAAAACGACCTCATATTCCAGACTGAGCAAGGCAAGTTTAAGGCTATTGCACGCGCGATTAAGGAGCTGCACAGCAAGGGCCAGCCGGTCCTGGTGGGTACTGTTTCGATTGAAAAGAACGAGCTTCTCTCGGCGTTCCTTAAACAAGAGGGCGTGCCACACGAGATACTTAACGCCAAGAACCACGAGCGCGAGGGCGAGATTATAGCGGGTGCTGGACAGAAGGCTGCGGTAACTATCGCAACCAACATGGCAGGACGCGGCGTCGATATCAAGCTCGGCGGTGCGCAGGCGACTCCCGAGGAGGCTGAGGCCGTGCGCGCGCTTGGCGGGCTGTATGTCTTGGGTACCGAGCGCCACGAGGCGCGCCGCATCGACAACCAGCTGCGAGGCCGCTCCGGTCGCCAGGGGGATCCGGGTGAGACGCGCTTCTTTGTTTCGCTAGAGGACAGTCTTATGCGCGTGTTTGCCTCAGACACCATCAAGGGTCTTATGGGTCGCTTTGGTATCCCGGAGGATGAGGCTATTGAGAACAAGATGGTAACCCGCTCGCTTGAGAGCGCCCAGACAAAGATAGAGGGGTTTAACTTTGATGCGCGCAAGCACGTCTTGGAGTACGACAACGTTTTGGACAAGCAGCGCCGCGCCGTGTATGAGCGCCGTCGCACCGCGCTTATGGGCCGCGGCGAGGCAATTGCCACACTCCTCTCTGAGCTTGCCGCGGACTCTGAGGAGGCACGCGCACTTTTGGAGAAGAAGGAGCGGGAGCTTGGGCTCGACGCGTTTTTAGCAGCAGCGCGCCAGATTATGCTACAGGTGCTCGACACGCTGTGGGTCGACCATCTGGAGTCCATGGAGTATCTGCGCGGCTCGGTAAACCTGCGCGCCTATGGTCAGCGCGACCCGCTTGTGGAGTACCGCAAGGAGGGTACCCGTATGTATAAGGAGATGGAGACCGAGTTTAAGGGCCGCGTGTTTGATATGATCGACAAGCTTATGCCGGCACCCGCGGGGGCAGCACAGGGCTTGGCTGCTGCACCCGCGGGTGCCGCCCAGGTTATACCCGCCAGTGCCTCTGCCGGCCCCGCAGGGCAGGCACATGCGGGCACCGAGAACGAGATTGGCCGCAACGACCGGGTGACCATAACCGACGGCACGCAGACCCAAGAGATGAAGTACAAAAAAGCCGAGCCTCTTATAAAGAGCGGCCAGTGGAGGA
The DNA here is from genome assembly GCA_964566795.1 of uncultured Candidatus Saccharibacteria bacterium. Lineage (GTDB taxonomy): Bacteria > Patescibacteriota > Minisyncoccia > Phycocordibacterales > SBAW01 > GWA1-54-10. Next base: position 70,753 of record CAZMIU010000002.1, read on the forward strand.
TAGTCAACTAATGCGTACTAACCAGGCGGCCGGCGGCGTTGTGGTGGGCGCCGATAAAAAGATTATTGTCGTCGAGCAGCACGGCAACTCGTGGGGTCTGCCCAAGGGCGGGGTAGAGGAAGGTGAGATGCTTATAGATGCGGCGCGGCGCGAGATTGGCGAGGAGACAGGCGTTATGACTCTTGAGTATGTGGGCGAACTTGGCTCCTATGAGCGCAAGTCTATAGGGTTAGATGGTAGGGGTGAGACAGACATGTTTGGCTCGCGGCTGCGCACCTTCTTTTTGTTTACTACGCAAGAAAGCGCTCTTGCCCCCAAAGACCCCGACCACGAGATAACACAGGTGCGTTTTGTGACCATAGACGAGGCGCTAGCCCTCCTGACCCACCCTAAAGACCGCGAGTTCCTCCTGAGCGTGCGCCCTAGAATTGAGGCCGCGTTACAATAGGGTTATGGACCTGCCGCTTTTTGTCGGAGCTTTTGTTGCCGGAGTACTTATGTTTTTGGCACCCTGCACGCTGCCAATTGTGCCCGGCTACCTGGCCTTTATTGCGGGTGTGCCCGCAGGGCAGGCGGGGAGCAACAGGCGCCGCATCTTTATAAACGCGCTCGCGTTTGTCATAGGCTTTTCTGTCGTGTTTATTTTGCTCGGCACGTTTGCCGCCGCTCTGGGCAGCCTGCTTGGGCCGTGGCGCGAGACTATTGGGCGCGCAGCGGGCTTGCTCATTATCCTGTTCGGGCTCACCATGTTCGGGGTGTTTAACATCCCGCTCTTGTCGCGCGAGGGCCATATACGCCTGCCCCGCTGGCTCTCCTTGGGCTATCCGCACAGCTCGTTTTTAATTGGCGCGTTGTTTGCGCTCGGCTGGAGCCCCTGCATTGGACCCATACTGGGCACCATACTCTTTCTGGCTAGTGCCTCTGCCACCGCAGTTGTGGGCGCCACGCTCTTGGCCATATTCTCGCTGGGCTTGGCCCTGCCGTTTTTGGTATGTGCGTGGCTTATAGGCCAGGCCGATGGCCTTGTTGCGCGGCTGGGGAGCGCAACACGCATATTTTCGGTCATAGGGGGTCTGGTGCTTATCGCGCTTGGCGTGCTTATGCTCACCAACACCATGGGCCTTTTGGTAACCTGGGGCTTTGGGGCGCTCGAGGGCGCCGGCTATGAGAAGCTGTTGAGGTATTTGTAAAATAAGCCGCGTTGTGGGATAACACCCTTAGACGAACCATACACAGGAGGCACATTGTGGAGGAGTTCAGATGGAAACCACCGGAACCTGCAAGCCCCGAGGATATCAAGAGGGGGCGCTCGTACTGGATGCGCATGCGCCGCAGCCAAACCGGCGAGGATGTGCCCGAGGTGTTTTCTCGGGAGTTCGACTCGCTGCTTGCCAACACCAAGATCTCGGAGATGGTGATCTTAAGCGACGGCACGGTGGCGTTTGAGACCGAGCCGGTGCACTGGATCAACGCCTATGTGGGCTACTTGCTTGGCACGTACACGTGCATTATCGTACCGCATCGCATAGAGGTGGTGCGCGAGAGAGGCGTGTTTGGCTATGTGACAGACGGCTTTGCTATCAGCTGCAGCGAGTCCGGCAGGTACGACGGCAATCTGGCGCATCTGTATACCCAAAATGCGCAGGCCGGCTTCCCGGGCGGTTTCTGCTTTGGGTCGCGTAACGATTATGTAAAGTACCTGCTCTACTACAAGGAGATCTTTACGCTCGTCACTATCGTGCTCGACTCGCTCTGGCACGTAAACCCGGCAGACCTACCCAAACTCAAGAACCAGTACCTTAAAGTAAGGGCAGATGGGAGTATTGTAGAGCGCAGCAAGCCGGCCCTGCAGACAGTCACAAGCTTGCTTAGCCAAGTCGTACGCTGGGGATAACCATGGAGCATAAAAATGGAGGCTTCAAAAGGCACATACCTCACCCGGTGGTTCTTATCGGAGGAGGCGGTATCGGGAGCCATGCGCTCCCGGTGCTTGTGCAGGCGGGCCCTGCCAGGCTCATTGTTGTTGACGACGACGTCTTTAAGGACGTCAACCGCCAGCTGCAACTGTTCCCGCACGCGCGCCTGGGCTCGCCCAAGGCAGACGTGCTGGTCGAGGAGGCGAGACGCCTTAACCCGGCGCTTGATGCCCAGGCACTCTACCAGCGCATAACCGCCTCAAGCAGCCTTGACGGTGTCGTTGTTGCGGGGGTAGATTTGATGGAGAGTCGGTCGGCGATCTTTGAGGCGGTGCTCTCGTGCCGCAAGCAGGTTAAGCTCTACATTGACGGGCGCCTGTCAAGGGCCAACCCGGGGTATGTAGAGCTGTTTGCGATTGACCCGAGCGACGAGCAGGAGATTGCCGCCTACAAGGGTTGGCTCTTTCCTGACACGACAGGCCCACGGGCGTCCGCGCCAGAGGGTATTGCGGCTCACGGGCCGCATGCGCTAGCGGCACTCATTGGGGCAGTGTTGTCCCGCTGGGTGATAGACGGCCGCCATCCGTGGCGGGTTACGTTTGACGCGGTGGCGTTGAACATCGAGAAGTACTTCATAGGCAATCAGCAAGGAGAAGCAGCATGATTACGATCCGTTTCGTGAAATACGGCGAAGCTCCCAAAAACGTCCTCTGTTCGTTTGACGCGACCGCCGGCGAGGTGTTTGCACAGGCTACCGGCAGCGGCTCGCCTCCCGGCGACATGAAGCTCTCGGTCAACGGCCTTGCGGCATCGCCCACAACGCCCGTGCGCGCCGGCGACACGGTCGCCCTCTCGCCCCAGGCAGACAACGGCTGACATCAATCGGCCACAGACCATACAGCGCCCCGCTTACGCGGGGCGCTTTCTTTTTGAGTCTTATCTAGTACGATAGACGTATGATGCTAAAAATTATCGTCCATGTGGCGGCAACTGCGGCGGCGCTCCTCTTGATGCCGCGTTTTATACAGGGCATTGTCGTGGCCGACTTCTACACAGCGGCTATAGTTGCGGTTATCTGGGGGCTTATCTCCATTACCATACGCCCCATACTGGGCCTGCTCACGCTCCCTATTAACCTCATTACCTTCGGGCTGTTTTCGTTTATCCTCAACGCGCTCCTGTTTTGGTTTGTGGCGTCGTTTGTGCAGGGATTTGAGGTTGCAGGCTTTGTGGCCGCGCTCCTGGGCTCGGTAGTACTTACGGTAGTATCCTGGGCGGTCGACGCAACCTTTTAATCATCTATGGCTTTGGTAGATGAACTGACAATACACGCCAAGGCGGGCAAGGGGGGTGATGGCGTGGTGCGCTGGCTGCACGAGAAGGGCAAGGAGTACTCCGGCCCTGCGGGCGGCAACGGGGGCAACGGGGGTGACCTGTACGTGCGCGGCGTGCGCGACGTCTCTTTGCTTAGCCGTTACCGCGGAGAGAAGCGCTTTGCGGCGGGCGACGGCCACGACGGTCAGAACCAGAGTATGCACGGCAAGCGCGGCGAGGACTTTATTGTGGATGTGCCGGTGGGCTCCTTGGTGCACAACAAAGAGACAGGCGAGGTGCACGAAATTATGGAGGAGGGTCAGCAGGTTCTTATCCTTAAGGGCGGGCGCGGAGGCGCGGGCAACGAGGTGTTTAAGTCGTCGGTCAACAGAGTGCCCACGGAGTCTACGCCCGGCGGCGAGGGCGAGGAGGCTGACCTCTACATAGAGCTCCAGCTTATCGCGAGCGCTGGGCTTATTGGGCTGCCCAACGCGGGCAAGACATCTCTTTTAAACGCGCTTACCTCGGCTGGGGCCAAGGTTGGCTCGTATGCTTTTACAACACTCGACCCAAACTTAGGCGTTTTATACGGCTTTGTGCTTGCCGATATCCCAGGCCTTATCGAGGGTGCTTCGGAGGGCAAAGGCCTAGGCTCCAGGTTTTTACGCCATATCGCCCGCACCGAGCTTTTGGTGCACTGCGTGTCTCTGGAGTCCGAGAACCCAATGGACGATTACGAGGTGGTGCGGCAAGAAATAGGGAAGTACACCGCAGCAGACCTAGCGGGCAAGAAGGAGATTGTGGTCTTGACCAAGACCGACACCCGCGACGAGATTTTTATAGAGGAGATATCGGCACGCATGCGCGCTAGGGGTGCTCAGGTATACACCGTCTCGGTGCTCGACGACGAGGCCGTTAAGGCGTTTGGTGACCAGCTTGTCCTGCTATTGAGAAAAGGGTAGCGAAAGGGTACTATCCTCTTATATATGGCTACCTATAAGGCGACTATCGGCCTGGAGATCCATGCGGAACTCAAGACGGCGTCAAAGATGTTTTGTGCCTGCGTCAACAATCCTGACGAGAAGGCGCCCAACACCAACGTGTGCCCGGTATGCATGGCCCACCCGGGTACGCTCCCTGTCATAAACCGCGACGCGGTCAAAAAGGTTTTGACGGTGGGCACGGCGCTTGGCTCCACGCTGGCAGACTACACGGAGTTTGACCGCAAGAACTACTTCTACCCCGACATCCCCAAGGGCTACCAGCTAAGCCAGTACGCATACCCGCTTGTCTCCGGGGGCTCCCTGCATGGCATAGCTATTACCCGCATACACCTTGAAGAGGACACTGCACGCTCTCAACATTCTGGGGTTACCAGTTTAGTCGACTACAACCGCGCAGGCGTGCCGCTTATGGAGCTTGTAACAGAGCCGGTGATACACACCGCCGAGGATGCGGGTGCCTTTGCGCGCGAGCTCCAGACGCTCCTGAGAACTCTGGGTGCCGGCGACGCCAATATGGAAAAGGGGGAGATGCGCGTGGAGGCCAATATCTCTATAAGCGCCACTGAGGAGCTGGGCACCAAGGTAGAGGTAAAGAACCTCAACTCGTTCCGCTCGGTAGAACGTGCCATCGCCTACGAGATTGCCCGCCACACCAAACTCCTGGATGCGGGCAAAGCTGTAGAGCAGGAGACCCTGGGCTGGGATGATGCCAAGCAGGTCACCTTTGTACAGCGCAAAAAGGAAAAGGCCCACGACTACCGCTACTTCCCGGACCCAGATTTGCCCAAACTCAAGCTGTCTGAGATACCGGAGTTTGCACGCGACACAATACAAAAGGAGTTGCCCGAGCTGCCGTGGGACAAGCGCGCACGCTTTGTCATTGCCGGAGCCAAGCCTTCGTTTGCGGAGATGTTTGTACAAGATGCGACTCTCGCCGCACTGTTTGACGGTGTTCAGGGCGACAAGGCACTTGCGGCCAACTACATCGGCTCAGATATAGCAGGGCTCATGGCCAAGCAGGGCAGTGCCGGGCTTGCACACATCAGCGCAACGGGCCTTACAGATATGCTCATAGCGATAGCGGAGGGCAAACTCTCTTCGCGCGGCGCCAAAGACGCACTGGCAGAGGTATATACAAAGGGCGGTGACTTGTCGGCTGTTATACAAAAGTTTGAGCAGCAGAGTGATGAGGGAGCGCTCAAGGCCATTGCCCAAAAAGTGGTTGACGCGAACCCGGGCGTTGCAGCAGAGTTTAAGGCAGGCAAGACAGTCGCACTACAATTTTTGATCGGTCAGGGTATGAAAGAGTCTAAGGGCTCGGCAAACCCTGAGAGCCTGCGTGCAGCCATCTCGGCACTTCTCTCATAAAGGGGAGGGGGCTTTTAGCGATATATCGGTCTTCTTATCTACCTCGCCTAAGGATAGGCGAGATGCCCGCTTTGCATCTCGCTGTGCACAGGTGTATTATTTTGGCATGGATGAACTGGAGATATCGGGCAAGCGATACATCTCGACACGGCGTGCCGCACGCGAGCATGGCTACCATAGCGATTATATGGGCCAGCTTATCCGTGGCAAGAAGGTTGTAGGTCAAAAGGTGGGCCGCTCCTGGTATATAGAGGAGGGCTCCCTTAATGCTTATCTGGGCCACACAGAGGGTACGGCGGAGCAAAGTCCTGTGGCAGCCCCGGCACCGGTTGAGAGGCTTGTTGTTGAGGAGCCGGTTGCAGCACCGGCAGTGGTTGCACAACCCGCACCTGTGATTGAGCCGGTAGTGCAACCAGTCGTGCAAGAAGTTACGCAGCCTGTGCCATCTTCTGTATCTGCACAGCAAGCAGTTGCTGTGCGTGCAATTTATCAGGAGCCATACATACCTCAAGCGTCTGCACCAGTGCAAAACATTTCCTATACTGCTCCAATACAGGAAGGTGAGGTTGAGAGACGCATACCAATACACACCACTATGGCCACTCATGAGTATGCGGGAGGTTTAAAGTATGCAGATGACGATACGCCAAGGATCCCCGCTGTCACACGGATGCCGCAGGAGCCTGTGTACTATCAGGCGCCAGAGCCCAAGCGCGCGAATACAGCGGGCAGCACGTTTCCTTATGTGAGCCTGTCTGTTGTCGCCGTCATATCGATTGTCGGCGCACTCTTTGCATCTAACTTTATTACCGCAACTATCGTGTCGGAGGAGGGCAAGAGTGCAACTGTCCAGTATGCTATCCACTGGTAGCAGTTGCAGATCATATATCGACTAGTGTCAAACAGCTTATTTTTACTAAAAACACAGACAATCCGCCACAATAAGTTGGTGGATTTTTTTGATCATATCTCGTCCGGATACGGCTCTATATAAGCTCTTTTAACCGAGATATCGTTTAACACTAGGCGATAAAGCTTGATTTAGATACCTCAGCTCGGCATCGCAATATGATGCGTATTTTTTGCATTAAATTGATGTGAGTGTATCTCGCACAGTAGTGAGTGCATATTTTTAATCAAAATCGCATATACGTTGGTATATAAGGCTAAACGATATTGCTATCTCGCCGTATTGAAGCGAAAAATCTTCATATTTTTGACAGAAAAAGTGAATACGCACCTTACACTTGTTAGTACAGGGCAGACGAACTTTCTGTGTAAACAAAAGACTTTTCGGCCAATATGACTCCAGGCGATATCAACCAACATCACATCATCTCGAAGATGTTTAGCGCGCGCAAAGCCGCGTCGATTTTGGAGTGTGCGCCTGATTATGTAAGCCGTCTGTGCCGCGAGGGCAAACTAAGCGGCGTACGTCATCAGGGTCAATGGTTTGTTGAACCGCAATCGCTCAAGCGTTTTCAGGCAGAGCGCGTAGCGGCTAAAGGAGCACGCTCAGAGGCCCTTGCCTCTGAGCGCCGCCAAGAGACGCGTGCGTTTGTGTACGCAAGCAAAGGTCCCGTAGGCAAGCTTGTAGAGCGGGTCAAGGAGCGCATGCCAAAACTTGAGCTTGGTAGGCACACTCTAGCTGCGCTTGCGCTCTCGGTTCTTCTTGGCAGCTCGGTACTTGCTTCAGGTACATTGATGCCGAAGTTTAATGCACAGGAAACTCCTGCCGCGCTTGGTCGCATTGAGTCGCCATTTTTCTCCACCACGCTTAGCTCATTTGGCGATATTTTTAATAAAATCTCGGCACTGTTTGCTCCTAAGAGCATTGCCGTTGAGACACCCGAAATTATTCGCACATTAGCCGGGGCTCCGGTGCCGTCTGCACCGGCAGTTGCGGTCAACCTATCCACGACAGTCTCCACAACAACACGGGCCCTCTCTTATGTCACCAACACCTATCCGACCACCTACATTACAAACTCGGCTGACTTGACACAATACGTAACGTATGACTTTTTGGGCGACCAACTCGAACGCGTCTTCGACACCATCGCCGGCTCATCAGGCGGTGGTGGAACTTTGAGCGACTTCTCGACCCTCGTGGCCTCAGACATCCCAGACCTCTCCGGCGTGTACCTGGCACTGACAGGCGGCA
>CAZMIU010000003.1:0-15399 GCA_964566795.1 uncultured Candidatus Saccharibacteria bacterium
GTCATTAGCGTCAGGCCGACAGGTCTTCGACCCGCCCCTCCCCTCGGTTCCACGGATGCGTGGGATCAAGGGGCATGCCGTTGATGTCGCATCCCATGCTCACGTTCTTCCCGTTGTCACGCGCGGTCTTCACCGAGTGGCACGAAGCGCATAGCGGCTGCAGGTTGTCCATGTCCCACGGCTCGCCGCCCTCGCTGATCGGAATGATGTGATCAACCTGCGCTGCTGCGGGGACTTCGTCCTTCGCCTGCGCCTTGCAGGACCGACATAGCGGCGCGCTCGACAGCACCATGCGACGCAGCCGTTGCCAGCGTTGAGTGCTGTAGATCGAACGCATCAGCTATTCCACCCTCGCACGGGGAACTGCCGGTTGATGATCTCGCCGTTGCTGAGCGTGACCTGCACCTCGATCATGTACAGGCCGCCATGCTGTGCGCCTCGTATCTTGACCTGCGATAGACCCAGCCCCGTGTCAGTGACATCACTCAATTTCTGCAGCGGCGCAGGCGTGGTATGCACTACGCTGCCAGCCAGCGTGATACCACTCGACAGAAAATCGTTCCAATCCAAGGTAATTAGCGCCTCGTCGCCCGGATCGATCAATGCAACGCTCATATTGACAGCCTCGCAATCGTCCGCCTCGGTACGCGCAGAGTGATTCGCGACGGGAGCGTTTGAATTGCTCCGCTGCCCGCATCGAAGATAGTCCCGCTCGCCCCGAGCACCATGCTCGCCTGCCCCGAGATCGCGACTTGCTGGCTCGGTGTCGCGCTGGCCGACAGGATCATCGCTGCATTGCCGAGCAATGCTCCGGTCGCGTACAGAGTGCCGATTGCGTCCAGTTGCAGCGCGCTGACACCGGCCATGTCGCCCGAAGTCGTTGCCCCGAGCGTGCCCGTCAGATCGAATGCGATGGCGCTCGAACCAGCCAGTCGTCCCGCGCCGAGCAGCGTGCCTGCACCACCGAACACGATCGCGGCCGATCCCGATGCCGCAGCTTGTCCGGTCAGTACGCCCGTTGCAGACAGCACCAGGCTCGCCGAGCCGGTCATGTCCGCCGAGACGTTCAGCGGGAAGATCACGAGACGGTCGGTGTACGCTCGCCAATCAACCTCTCGCGTCGCCCATCGCTTCATCGGCCGGTACATCAGCGGGCTGTACGCCTGCTGCAGTGTGCCGGTAGCCGACAGATCGAACTGCATGCTGATCGAGCCGACCAGCACGCCCGTTCCGAGCAGCGTTGCATTGGCGTCAATCAGCAGGCCCGTGCTGCCGCTAATCGAGGAATCACCGCTCGCTGTACCGGATGCACTGAGCGTCAATGCAGCGACACCCGCCAGCGCTCCAGCCCCCGTGATCGTGCCGGTCGCGGTAAATGTCAGCCCAGCATTGCCATCCAACGCCCCCGCTGCGTAGTGAATCGGCCAGTACGGCGATCCCTTCGCGCGGTAGTCGAATGGCCGGCGATAGACGTAATTCACGACTTGCCGTCAGGCGCTCCGTTCGCGATCGCCAAGGCATGCCAGTGTCGTGAACCGTCGCCGGCAAATCGCTTGGCTTCTTTACCTCGAACTCTCAACCACTGACTCAGCGTGATCGCGTGCTCGTAGCCCATGCGCATCGTGTTATTACCTATCGTGAGCAAGACGTACTCACCTTCGGTCGTCACCTGCACTTTCGTCGGCTTCAGCAGCGACGGCTTGACGCGAATCCCGAACATCAGTCGAGCGTCACGTCCAATGCGCCGGCCGCAAAACTCGGGGCCACACCCGAAGAAACCAGCAGCCCGGATGTCAGCGCACCCCAGAGAAACAGGTTGCCCGTTCCAGATACGTCCGAACCGACTCCGAAGTAGGTCTCCGTCTCAGACCCGCCAGAGGCTTGCGGGAAGCTGATGCCCGCGTCGTTGTCCGCGACACCCGACGCGACCGTCCAGCCGGACGTCGAGCGCACGACGGATACGCGCGCGTACGACGTGTAACCCGCCTCGCTCGTTGACTGCGTGCCGGTTTCGTTCGGGTTCGCCGTGTGCAGCGAGATGTGGAACACTCCCGCTGTCGTCGATCCACGAAGCCCCGTCGCATCGCCGACGTTCGCGTAGTTTGCATTCTCGAACAGCAGCGACAGGAGGCCGTTCTCAAGACCGTTGGTTGCGCTCACGACTGGCTCTCCTGTTCATCCGTCTGTTCGGCGAGTCCTGCGGCGATGTACTTCGCCGCACTCGTGTCGGACATCTCGATCACGGCACCCTTGACGAACGGGGCTTCCTTGAGAAACGTCCCATCCGCCTGACGATGCCTGCGGGAAATCTTGATGCCACCATTTTCTACGATGTGGCTCAGCAGTTTGACGCGCATGGCTTACAGCTCCTCGAAGATGATCGAGCCGGACATCACCCGCGTCGCGCCCGTCGCAGCCGCGAGATTCAACCCGAGATACCCACTCACCGGCACCGTCGGGCGCATCTCTGGCGTCGGCAGCCACTCGAACGGCACGAGCAGCGACCACTGTTCAGCGTGGATCAGGTTCCCCGCCGTGCCGGGCGTCGTGCGCGCGTAAGTCGCGGTCGTCGCGGCTGCAACCGAGTTGCGTCCGTGCAATGCGACGGGCGTGATACCCGTCCCACCGGAACCGGCTGTCGTGCGCCGGATGAGCTGAATGCGCGCGCGCACGTCGGTCGTCACACCGGCCGTGAGCCGGACCGCATGAATCCGCAGCGGCACGGACGAACTCGTCGCAAGGAATACCAAGTCCTGCGCCGCGTCCGTGAACGTCACGTTCTCGAAGGGTGCCGAGTAAAGCAGCATTTGCGTTGCCTCTGAAATGAAAGAACCCGCTGTGAGCGGGCGTCAGAAAACCCTGTGCTTACATACGCAGCAGCGAATTCGTCCGCTGATACTGCGTCGGAATGAATACCGCAGCGCCGCCCCCGATCGACGGCTCATCGCTCGAGGTCACCGCGCCGGAAATCGTCAGCGTGTTACCGATACCTGACCAGTCCGTCGTATCCGTCGAGTTTGCCATCGGCCACGAGCCGCGGAGGTTCGTCGTGCTCGCCGCCGGCGTACCGCTCGATGGCGTCATCCCGAATTCGGCCTCGATCTCCGCCGCACTCAGGATGCGCGACCAAAAGCGGCCATAGCGCCAGCACCCGAGCGCCGCTTCGCTCCACGACGGCTGATCGCCGAAGTAGACGTTTGCGAGGCTAGCTCCGGAGTATCCCAATGAGTCGGTAGCGATCTGCGTGAGTGTGCCACCGCTGTAGCAATATACCGTCACGTCGCTGTCGGTCATCTGTACACAGAGACCAACGTAGGTGTTGTTCGAGACGTTGTAGGTCCCGAATCCAGCCACATTGCTGGAGTATCCACCCTTGATCTGCGTCGCGGATGCGATGCGCAGAACCGCAGAATGGCTCGGGCGGCTCAGCGCGAGGATGTCACGGTCGTTCGTCGAATCTTCCTTGCGAAACCATCCAAGCAACGTTCCGCTGACGGTATTGCCGAGCCCCGCCGCCCCCTGATAGCGGGCGTAGTCACCTACTCCGTCAAAGCGCAGCGACATAGCCAAACCTCTCGAAATCCTTCGCGTATCGCGCGATCACGAGCGCGCGCGTCTCATCGTCATACTCGACCGATCCGTGCGACTCGTTGATGACCGGCAGTTCGATGCCGAAGTGCCGCTCTAACGCACCCGGCAAGTCCTCGAATCGCAGCAGCAAGTCGACCGGCGCATCGAGCCAGTACAACTGCGAGCGCGTGAGCGTGTTGTCTGGCAGTCGCAGGAACTCGGCAAAGCTCTGCGCGCCCGCAAGACATGCCTTCGCGGGCGGTGAGTAGTGCGTGCGCGCGAACGCATAGGCCGATGCCATTCGGTCGAAGGGATTGCGCACGAGTGCCCAGCGCGGCCCTTCGATCTCTGACGCCCGCTTGTGATCGTCCACAACTGGCATCACCTCGCGCACAGCCATGCTCGCGTTCTTCGGAATCGGAACGAAATTCACGGTCGCACCAAGTACACAGACGATGCTCCACCTGGAATCCATGCAAAGCACTTGCGATGAGGTACGTAGAAAAACCGCGAGTAGTGACCCGGATTACCAGTATCCCAACTAGGCATCGTCGGCCCGTTCGTAATCGTCACAAGACTGAACGTGCGTGTCACTGGGTCGAACTTCTTGAGCACGCTTTGCCCGGCGTGCGCGTGAGTATAAAGACAGTCGTCGCCACCATCAGCCGACGGATAGAGATGCCATCGCGTCTTTGTTCGCGACGACCCGGTGCCAGTTGTTCCAACGGAAACAAGCCCTGTCGAGCTCTGCGCAGTCCACGTCATCGCGGCAGGCGGATTCGCGAGATTCATGCGGTAGAGCTGACCATCCGCGCCCAAAAGCCAGATGCAATCCCTTACTGAATCGTAGACCAGGTCTCCGTGCAGCCCCGCGTTCTCCTGCATTGCGAGACCACTAAGACCGCTGTAGTTCGACGCCGACCATGCAGTATCAATACCAGGTCGATACGTTGCGACTGAGGTTGCTTGCGCAAATGTGCCAGAAAACTGCCAAATACGCGCTCGCAGCGGATCATAGAACGATGTGATCCATTCCTGATCGTATGGCATCACATATTGCGAGTTCGCGTTGTTCGTCGTCTCACGCGACCAAGTACACGTCATCGCACCGTAGTTGAGTGCGCACCTCCACGCGCGCGCTCCACCGTTACCAGACTGCAATCCGTACACGATGCGCGGCAGATAGAGCGATGAACCAATGCCTGTGTGAAGCCGGTAAGTATGACTCGGCGGTGGACATGCGCCGCTACTACCGATCAATGCCTGATCGCCACTGCCGTCGACGTCAGCTTCTGTGAACTGGTATGGGTTGTGAGTAATCCCATTCGTGTTCGGCAGATACTTCCAAGTGTAATCCGCGAAATCGAACACTGAGGCGTCTACGCTTTGGTAGTCTCCTGTCGCATGTCCGCCAGGACCAGCCATCGCAAAGCAACCCCCTGCCCCGAACCCTGGCACGAAGTCACCGCCCGTATACTGGAAGAACATGGTCGCGGCCCACTGTCCTGCACCAAATCCGGCAGGCCTTGCGTCCTGCATCTGATTCGTGCCGACCGCGAGCACAGTGTTCGGCGCGACGGCGGCTCCAGCATCCCCAGATGGGGACACAACAAACCGGATCGTCTTGTCAGCGGTAGCCATGCGCTACACCTGCGGACATGGGATCGTCTCCTTCGAGAAGATCACTTGGTCATAGTCGAAGTTGAAAGCCTCCGTCGAGAACGCGGACCCGTTGTGATAGATCGCGAGAATCAGCGCGTTCCAACCAGGCAGGTTCGGCGCACCGACGCTGTTGCTGCCGCCGTCGAAATGCGCGGTGTACAGCGTGTCCCAGATTTTCGTGTAGCTCGTCTGCCCCTGCTGCGCGGCCCAGATTTCGATGCGCGTGCGATTGGCACCGGTACCGACATCCGTGCCCGGCGTGATGTGATAGAGCAACGTGTCCCAGCCGCCGGAATAGCGCCATGCAACGGTCGTGTTCGAGATCGTCACCGACTCGTTGTGCTGCGAGCCGCCGAACGGATTGAAGTTGTAGCCACCGTAAATTCGGTGCCGACCGTACTGCCCGGTGACATCCTCACCGGCCGACTGGCCGTATGTCACGATCTCTTGCTGCGAATAGCTGCCATTCGTCAGCGTGAACCACACCAGCTTGCCGGTGATGTTGTAGAAGTTCTGCCCCGGATTATCCGGCGGCGGCCCCGGCCGCTGCGCACGGCGCACGCGCACCTGCAGCCAGAAGTCCGAGCCTTGGAACCGACCGGGATAGGACGCCTGATGGGCGGCGTTCATGTACCAGCCGGGATTGGACTGATTGCCCCAGTTGTAGAGCGTGCCGCTGCCGTCCGACACCGGGAACGCTACCGGCGTTATCGTGCCACCCGCGCCGGGGTCATCCTGACCGCGACCATTGCCAGCGCCGGTCAGCGCGTTGAACGGCCGGTGCCAGTACGAATTGCCGCGACCGGACGCGCTGCCCAGTGGGTAGGCAAGACGCATGAAGCCGCCGCCATCCACACCACCGCTCGCCTGATGCGTGACGTACTGACTGCCAGGCCCCGCCGAATTCGGATCGTTGCCGCTGCCATACCCATTCGTCCAGCGAAACTGGTTGACCTCAGCCGCGTTGTCGAAGGTGTGGTGCCAGACGACGCTCGGTCCGGCGATGCGCGCAGCCCAGTCGGCCGACGCTGAACTCGCAGCATCAGCCGCGCGAAAATTCAAGTCGTAAGTACCGTCCGTCGTCGGTGTCCCGGCCAGAATTCCCGTCTCCGGTGTGTACGTCATGCCGGGGATCGAACCGGACAGCAGCGCGATAGACTGCTCGCCCGTTACGTAGTCGCCGATATTGACGCTCGTCGCTACGTCACGCTCAAGCGGTATCTCAATCGAGCCCGGCTGCCAATTCAGCGCAGTCGCGCCACGCCGAACGACGAGAAATCGCATATCGGGCGGCGATCACACCGTCGCTGTGAACGTCGCGATCACCGGCGCGGACTGGTCGAGAATCTGCGCGCTCGCCGTCGCGGGATCAGACGCCGCGCCCGTCTTCGGGTAGCACGTCAGCCGGAAGTTGTAGGTGCCTGGATCGGTCACGTCGAGATTGAACTCGGTCGCTGTCGCTCCGGGACCGGGAATCGCCGTGAAGCCCGGCGCGCCCTCGACCTGCATTTCGAGCGCGTAGTGATCGACTTCGCTCGCCATGTCGAACGGACGACCCGACTTGCGCTGCGTGATCGTCCAGACGAGTTTCATGATTCAATCCTTGCGTTCGAGATAACCGGCGCGCTACGGCCGAAGACGCGCTCGAGAATCCACCACCACGCACTCACGAGCATTGCGCGAACACCACGCGAGGCCGGACACTGCCATACCAGCTCACGGCCGCACGCGGAACGGCATACCGTCCGTTAACAGACTGCAATGGATCGCACGCAGTGCCGGCCGGCACGGTTCCGACCGGGTTCAGTGCCACGGCATCCGTCGTGCCGATGAACTGATAGACCGTAAGCGCGGCGACCGTCAGATTCCCCGGCGGTTGCGGCGGCGATTGCAGGATCGTCTTGGTGACGACATTCGTCGGCGCGCTTTCAAGCCCCGCAACGGTGCGCGAGTACGCGCGGAAGCACCATACGCCCGCCGCAAGGCCGGTGATCGTGTACGTCGTGGCCGGGGTCGCGACCGTCTGCTGTCCGGCTACCGTCCCAAACGCGCTACCGCTGCAGGTGCCCCACTCGACCCGCGTTGCCGCAAGGCTCGTCGGCCCACTGGCCGGGATCGCCGACCCGTCGGTATTTTGCGTAGCGAGCGTCCATGTCAGCGCGGCGTCGCCGGCGTTCGCTGGACTCGCGCTCAGGCAGAGCGCGAAAGCCGCCAGTGAAGCGATACACACGGCCCAGAACGACGAGTTCAAGCGAACCGATCGGCACATGGGGACTCCAAAAAAGAGGCCCGCACGAGACGGGCCAAGGGAACTGCTCTCGCAGCTCCGGGGGTTTCTATCCCGCTGATAGTTCGGCGGGCCGGCAGCAAGGGAGGAACTGTCGGCCCGCCTGAGTCCCGGCCGGCTGAGTAAAGTGCTTGCGTTCGGCGGCGCGGGACGTGATTTTGAGGCGGAGTATCCCACCTCATCAGAGATTGACCAGAAAATACGAAATGCTGCGCCTCATGTAAAGGGGTTACGCTGTAATTGCAGCGGTTTTGTTGTCTAGATATGCCAACGCGTCCGGCATCGCGAAATAGCGTGCTGCAATCCACGTCTCGCCGAGCTTCAGCTCGTTCCAGTATTCAGCGACCGAGACGCGGCTGCCGAGATAGTCCGCGGCATGCTGCGCCTTCGTCTTGATCGGGATCTGATCCGGTCCTACCAGCACGTAGTACAGCCACACACAGACCCATGGCGATTCCGGCATGCCGTGCATCGCGCGGTGAATGATCAACCCTTCGCCCCAATGTGCGGCATCCGGCACGCGCTGGCTTGATCGGTTCTGCGACGCCCCGTCGCGCTCTTCGCGAATCTTGCCTAGCAAGCAAGCTGCGTCGAATCCGTCCGGGTCGCCGGCAGCGTTCTCCCCGCGCCACTTCCGCCGTTCTTGTGCGGCCCACACGCGCAGCGCGTGCTCAAGCGTTGTATCGATCCGCCGTTGTCGCGCCATGCCTTACCCCTCCGCCCAGGCTCGAATCGTCGCCAGCGCTTCCAGCGCGTCCCGTACGACTGCCCGCGGTGCCCCGTCTGTGTCGCCGAAGAACTGATCTTGCGCCGCCGTCAACTTGCCGCGCTCGGTCTTCACTTCGAGAAAGCCGAATGCGGCCCCGCGCGTCCGTATTCGCTGGAAGTACACGAGCAAGTCAAGCGGCTGATCGTGCCGCCAGACTCGATATCCGCAGCGGCGAAGCGCTGAGACAATCTCGTCTTCGTTGTCGTCACGCCGTGCAGCGTAGCGATTGAGCGTCACCAGTTCTTCGCTTTCATGCCGTGCACAAGTGCTCGCCGCGCGTTGCCCGCGATCTTGATCGGCTCCAGCCAGGGCGACGTCTCGCAGCGCGTGCAGCCGCGGGCGTTGTGCAGCGTCTCTTCCGCGCATTTTCGACAGCCGTGGCGGTACAGACTCGGGCCGTGAATGACGCTCGCATGCACCCTCACCGCTGCAACTCCGGCCGCAGCACCGTGACAGCACGGCTGACACGCATCAGCGTCTCCTTCTCGCGCAGCAGGCGCTCGACGTGATCGAGCATCGTCCGTGAGTGATGTCGCGCACCTTGTGCGTCAATGCGCGCAAGGTGAGTCCGATCCTCAAGCGTTCTGATCCGTCGCTCCATTGCGCGCATTCGCGACGCCAGCGACTCGACGGTATCGCGCGGTTTGAGCTTCCGCCTGGGCTTCATGCCAGCCACCAGATCACCCCCGCGCCGATTGCCCACAGCACCAGCCCGCCGAGCGTCAGCCAGATCAGCCAGTCCCCGCGCGCTTCGCGATTCACCGGCGGCAGATCGAGCGTCCGGCCGAACCGGTGGCGCTGCGCCAGTCGTTCTCGCCACTGACCCGCAGCGGGCGTGCTCGATTCGTATTCGTCGTCCCAAGCTTCGCGAACTGCGTCGCGGATGATCGGGTCGAGAGCGTCGTGGGTCATGCGGTTCTCCGCGCTGCGTCATGGTCTCGACACACTTGTCGGCACGCCTCTGCATCCGCGCCGGTATGCAGCAGCATCCCGCTCTGATGTGGTTGGACTCGAAACGCGCTGTACATGATCTCGTCTCCTACCTTCGCCGCTGCGACGGTGTAGCCGCCGCAATCACTTTGTTCGTACCACTTACCCATCCGGTGGAATCGCATCGAGCCAAGAACTCTCTCTAGTACCTGCCCTCTTCGCACTCAGCCCAGGTAGACCCGGACACACCCCCCTTTCCCCCCTCTCATTCGGGAAGAAAGAGCGGTGCGCTAATCAGCCCATAGGTGAGCCCATTAACACCCGGCGCCTTTCGTCTTACGTGCGGCACCGTTTGACCCCAACACGTTCCGGTTTATCGAGTCGGAAGCTCGCTATGCAGGCATCGACTGCGCGAACAGTTCACGCATGCGTTCAGTGACGACGTGCAACCCCATCGTCCGATGAAGATCATTGAAATCGGTCGACATCTCGTAGGGCATCGTCCAGCGCAGTCCCGTTGCTTGCGCGGCACGCTCTCCCGTGCCAGATCGATCGTTGTCCGCCGCCACTACGGCATTGCGCGGCACGATCTGCCCGACTCGTTCAAGGTTCTGCGCCGAGAAGCACACGAGAATCTGGAACGCGCCCGGCAGCCGCCTGATCGCCGAAGCGATCGACAGCGCCGTGGCGTAGCCCTCGCAGAGCACGATGCGTCCACTGCCCTCGCTGCCGATTCGATAGATGGCCGCTCGCGTGCGTCCGCCCGGAAGGAACCGCTTCTCGCCCTCGGCGTCGATGAGCTGCGCGCTCAGTACGCGCGGGTAATCGTTGGCGTCGCGCATGGGAATGACGAGGTGCTCGCCGTAGATCAGCCCCTCGGAGTCCGGGAAGCCTTTGCGCTCCAGATACGGATGCGTGCCACGCGTCGCCGCCTTGATGATGTCTGCCGCTTTCAGTGCGGCCAGTCGTTGGCGCTCGCGGTCCTTGCGCCGCATGTCCTGCTCGCGTGCTCGGGCCTGCGCGAGCATCTGCCGCGTCGCCGCGTCGTCTCGATGTGTGCTATCTCGCCAGACTTCCGACAGTCCCGTGGACCAGTCCCCGTAGATCGCCAGCGTTGGGGTGATCATCCGACACCACCCTGACCGATTCGCCCGGCCCTTTCCGCAGCCGGGAAAGCGGGTCCAGCGCCCGAGGGTGATGTTCTGCGGTGGCGTCATGCCGGCAGCTGTCAGGGCATTGATGAGCGTCATGCCGCCACCCTCGCGCGGCCTTTTATGTAGGCAATGCGCAGCGACTTGATCTTATTCAGTGTTCCGCGCGTGACCGGCGCGTCTTCCGTCTCATCGAAGCGCCAGTTGCGGTTCGGCTTCTGCCCGACAATGTCCTGGTATAGATACCAGGCGCGCCCCGCTTGCTTCTCCGGCTTGCTGTACTGACGTGCATAGGCACAGAGCTGGCGCCAGAGGTCATGCTGATCGCTGGCGATGACGTTCTTGCCGATGCGGATTTCGCGCATCTCGCCCGCCCCTTCATCCACGAGCGCCAGCGTGGCTTTCTCGTGGCCGCAGGACATGCAGCGCCGGAAGAACGGCGAATACCCGCATTGCGGGCAGCAGGACTTTTGCCCGTCGCTGTCGTCCTGACGAACGCGCGCGTCGAGCTTTTCCGACATATCGAGCGACGTGAAGCCGTCGAAATAGACGGCGGTGAAGTCCTGCAAAAAGCGCTGAATATTCCCGCTATGGTCAAGCAGGATGCAGTCAGATTTTCCGGTATCGGGCGAGGATCGCAGCCCCCTGCCCCACATCTGGATCGCGGTCGAGAGCGACTTGCGCAGCGGTCTGGCGTCGATCACGCAGCCGATATCCTCGACATCGAAGCCCTTCGCGAGCGCTTCGACGCTGACCAGAATTCGGATCGCGGAATCCGGCTTGCGAAATTCCTTCAGCAGCGCTTGCCGCTCCGCGTCCGGCGTCTCGGACGTGAACGTGTCGGCGACGATCCCGGACTCGTTGAAGCGCTGCGCGAGCTGCGTGCCGTAGGCAATATCCGCGCCGAAGGCGATGGTCTTGCGCCCCTGACCGTGTCGCACCCACTCTGCAACCACGTCGCCGATGATCTGGGCTTCGCGCTCCGAAGCGGCTCGAGCCGTCCATTCCCCGCCGCTCGTCTCGGCTCCGGCCATGTCCGGCTTCACGCACGAGAGGATGCGCATGGGGACCAGCACACCGCTATTCGTGAGTTCGGCCATCGTCGCGGCGTTGACCATGTTGGTATAGGACAGCCCGAGGCCCTTCGAGCACGGCGTCGCCGTCAGCCCCACGACCGCCGCGGAAGTCGTGGCCAGCTTGTCTTTCGTGGCCGCGTACTGCGTATGCGCTTCGTCGACCACGATCACATCCGCTTCCGGCCAGTAGCCCCGGGCCCGGATCGTCTGGATGCTGGCGATCTGGAACGGCATCGCGTTGTCGCGCCGCCAGTGATTGGCCTGCACGACGCCGTGCGCGTTGAGCCCGTAGGCATCAGCACGTGCGCTGGTCTGGTCGATCAGCGCCGTGCGATCGCAGACGAAGAGTGCGCGCCGCCCTTTCAGCAGGGCCTCGTGAATGACGCGCAGCCCGAGATAGGTCTTGCCCGATCCGGTCGGGGCCACGAGCAATTGTCGGCGGTGGCCGTTCTTGACGCCCTCGCGCAGCTTCTCGTGCGCGCTGACCTGGAAATCGCGCGGCGCCGGGAAAACAACGTCCCGGTAGTCGGGCGCGTCATCGAACAGCCGTGCGTTCACGCGGCTTCGTCCTTGATCGCGATACGCTCGCGCAGCTTGTCGATCTCGTGCTGGGCGGCCTTCAGTTGCTTTTGCAGCTTGTCGTTCTTGCGCTGCTCTTTCTTGAGCAGCTTCACGACCTCGTTCTTGCCGGACAGATACCCGTCCCGTGACAGCGTGAGGGTCGCGATCAGCGCCGATTGCTGCTTGAGCTGGGCCTGAGCCTCGGCAATCGCGTCATCGGCCTGCATGATCTGGTCGACGCGCTGCTCGTAATCCTTCTCGGCCAGAGCGAGTTGCGCATCCTCATCCTCGTCCGGTTCCCATCGCTCGGACAGGACGGGCGGATCGGAAGAGACGGCAGGCTGGTCGGTGCCAGTTTCCTCTGCAGCCCCCTGCGGAGCCTTCACAACAGAGACCGTCTCCTTGGGGAATTCGGGTTCAAATGTTCTTGGCGGCTTCGGCTTGTCGTAGCCGAGGGCCTGTCGCATTGATTCAAATCGGACACGCGTGTCCGATTTGGCGGTGACTTCGATGTAGCGACGAGCCTGCCGAGGGCTGAATTCGCAATTGCCTTCGACCCATGCCTCAAATTCCCCGTGCTTGAGCGCTAGCTTTTTCGCTGCCAGCAACTTGCCGCACTCTAGCGCATGAGAAATTGCAGTCTCAGCGCAGCCTTTCGCGAGTCGATGCGCCTCGTTGATCTCACCAGCCGTTGGAATCTTCGCTACTGATTTCACGCCGCCACCCCTTCCGCTTCCGCCGGTTCGCATTCATGGGGCCGATACGACCCGCACCACAGCTCTACAGCGCCCCACGACAGGCCGGTGTCGGTCTGTACGCGCACGGCCACGACCGGGTCGCCACAGGGAGCACAGCGCGTGGCCACGGACTCTAAGACCGTGCCGGCGGGGAGGTTGAAGGGAGGCATTGAGGTCATGCCGAGGGTTGTTCGCTGCGGGTTCGGCGCGGAACGTGCAGCAGCTCGTCGATCGAAAGCCCCGTCAGTTTGCTCAATCTGCGCAGGTTTTTGATCGACGGGAACGTGTGGCCGTTGATCCAGTCGGAGACGGCTGGCTGCGACACTCCCATTCTTGTTGCCAGCTCGGCCTGGGTTGTTTCCGTGTCGGCCAGCCAATCAGTAAGCGGTATCATGCCGCGAATATAGGCGAACCTTAAACAATGTCAATAGGCACCGGAAAATTACCGGCACCAGAACAATAAGAAACCCCTATTGACAGAGAAATAAATATCGCTTATTGTTTGCCCATGCCCGCTACGGAGAACGACATGACCACCACCCGCCACGCCGAACTGCTGGCCCTGCACTACGCGATTCCGCTGGCTGCGGCGCTGCTGCTGTCCGCCTGCGCCACGCAGCCAGATATCGAGTCCTGCCGCATTGCCCGCGCTGATGTCGCTGCGGGCGAGTCGTGTCTCGCTGAGCCGAGTTGCGCTGCGAAGTGGGACTCGGCGACGTTTCGCATGACGATTGAGAGCGCGCGGGACGATGTGCGCCGCTACTGCACGGTGCGGACGTGAGCGCGCCCGCCTTCACGCCGGGACCGTGGCGGATCGCGAAGCGGGGCGAGGACGAAGCGTTCTACGTCGTTGAGCGGGACGAGCCGAATGAGCCGAGCCGACACGCATATCGCGTCGCGCACGTGCTCGATTACAACGAACTCCAGCAGAACGCTGCCAACGCCTGCCTGATCGCCGCCGCGCCGGATCTGTACGCCGCGCTGAGCAACCTACTCGCCGACCTCGCCCCGATTGTCAACGAATTCCATAACAGCAAGGTCAACGGCGCCTGGCCACCTGCTCCCGGCGATGCCCGCGCGCTCGCCTCGGAACTGACGCGAATTAGCGTCCCGGCCCGCGCCGCCCTCGCCAAGGCGCAGGGAGCGCAGTCGTGAGCGCCAATCTTTCCGCCGACGTGAATTTCCTCGCCGATATGCCGGTGCGCACGCTGCTCGCGCTCGAGGACAAGCGCCGCTCGGCCCAGCGGCTGCTCGAGAAAGCGGCTCTGACGATCCGCGAGGCCGCGCCGCTGTTTGTCGCACTCGAGGCCCTGGAGATCGACATCCGCTTCGACGCCAATTCATCGTTAAGCATCGAGATTCCCTTCACCGGCGACGGTGACCGGCTGACGGAGGTCTGGGGGCTGCTACGCCGTGCCGGCTGGAAGCTCGTAAGCAGCCCGCCGCAGAAGGGCAACACGACGTTCAGCGGCATCTGGGCTCACCAATCCGACAACCGATTCGCCGATATCTGGATGAGATTTAGCTCGACCGCCTGCCGTCGAGTGCAGGTCGGCGTCCAGATGGTCGAGCAGCCGGTCTACGAGGTCCAGTGCGGCGAGTTGCCGGAACTGCCCATGTCAGATAGCGCGCCCGCGCTGGAGGCGTTCGCATGAAAACCTTCGATCACGCTGAATACCTCGGCGACGCCGTCTATGCATCGTTCGACGGCTATCACATCTGGCTCACGACCGGCGATGGCAACGATCAGCGCATCGCGCTGGAGCCGAGCGTGTTTCGCGGGCTGGTCGAGTATGAAGCGCGGCTGCGCTGCATGCTCACTGCACAGCGGACCGATGCTGCGCCCCGCTTCTGCGCGATGGAGGACTGCGACCAAGAGCCGAATATCGGCTCTCCACACTGCGCGGCCCATGAGGCGGAACTGCTCAACTCGCAGGTGCAGCCATGAACATCTACGACGCCGTATCGATCTGCGACCCGCGCCTCGGCCGCGAAGTGATCGATCCGCCGGAAACGAGAGTCTGGACGGACGACGACGAACTCGCCTACGCGAAATGGCAAGCCGAGTGGATCGCGAGCCTCTGGCAAGAATTCGCGGAAGCCGAACGCGATCGCTTCGACGAGTTCTGCCGCGATCGGTTCGAGGATGAGTGCCTGTGAAAATCACGCTCGATTGGCTCGTCCAACGCGACGCATGTGCCACTGCGCGCGAAGCATTCGCCCGTAGATTTCCGGAAGGCGCAACATACGTCGAAGTTCAGGCCGCGCTGCACGCCGAACACCGCGCTGACTGGTCGTGGTGGCTGGTCGACGCGATCTATCGCGACCTGCTCGAAAATCCGGCCGAGGTGACCACGCAGAGTGTCGGCGCTCACGTCGACATATCGAACAAGATCATCGCTGCGTCGCCGCTTGCGGTCATTGAGACACCGACGACTGACGCCGCGCAGATCGGCAGCTCGGGCTACGCCGCGCGGATCGGCAGCTCGGGCTACGCCGCGCGGATCGGCAGCTCGGGCCACGCCGCGCAGATCGGCAGCTCGGGCTACGCCGCGCAGATCGGCAGCTCGGGCGACGCCGCGCAGATCGGTAGCTCGGGCGACGCCGCGCGGATCGGCAGCTCGGGCCACGCCGCGCAGATCGGCAGCTCGGGCTA
>CAZMIU010000003.1:15499-15584 GCA_964566795.1 uncultured Candidatus Saccharibacteria bacterium
CGACGCGCGGATCGGCAGCTCGCGCCACGCCGCGCAGATCGGCAGCTCGGGCGACGACGCGCGGATCGGCAGCTCGGGCGACGAC
>CAZMIU010000003.1:15684-41094 GCA_964566795.1 uncultured Candidatus Saccharibacteria bacterium
CGGATCGGCAGCTCGGGCGACGACGCGCGGATCGGCAGCTCGGGCGACGACGCGCGGATCGGCAGCTCGGGCGACGACGCGCAGATCGGCAGCTCGGGCGACGACGCGCGGATCGTAGCAACCGGCGAGAACGCCACGATTGCCTGCGCCGGCATCGGCGCTCGCGTCAAAGCCGGGAGAAACGGCTGCTTCGCGCTGACTTGGTACGACGGTAATCGCAATCGCATCGTCGTCGGCTACGTCGGCGAGGACGGCATCAAGGCCGACACCTGGTATCGCGTCGAAGCCGGGAAACTCGTGGAGGCCGCATGAACGCCATCATCAACGAGCCGATCAGCAACCGCGACCCGCGCTACTGCGGGGCGATGGCCGAACTCGAGGCCGACTGCGATCCGTACGCAGATTTTCTCGACTGGCAGCGCGCGAACTACATGCGGCTCGCGAAACTGTTTCTGATCGATCGCGACTGTGAGTTTGAAGCGTTTTCATGGCAGCAATACGCGGAGGCGCGGACGTGAGCCGCTTCGATCTGCCGCCAGCGCTGTGGTTCGCGTTTCAGAGTGGCCGCAGCTTCGCGCGTGCCCGCGAGTGGATATATCGGGCACGACGCGACAAGGACAACGAACTGCCGCGTGAGCTGGTCGCCAAAAGTGTGCGCTACGCCCGCGAATCTCATCACGAATATCTGCGCTACGTCGCGCACGCGAAAGAGCACACATGATCCGCAAACTGTGGCGGCGACTGCATATCGAGCTGGCATTGCTTCGCATAAAGCACGAGCAGCGCAAGCAGATCAACTACAAGCGCGCGCTGCTCAAGCGGCGCGTCGTCATCACCCGTCCGCCGAAGCCTGACGAGCGCAGCAGCATCGAGGCGTGGCATCGGATCATGAACCGGAGAGACGCATGACGAAATCAACCCAGGTCGTCGCAGCCGAGCCGACCGAGTCCGGCAACGTGTTGCAGATCATCAGCCGCGCGGCGGCCGATCCGAGCGTCGATATCGAGAAGCTGGAACGGCTGCTCGCGATGCAGGAGCGCATCACCGCGCGTAACGCGCGGGCCGAATACGCTGCTGCGCTCGCCGAGATGCAGCCGCACTTGCCGACGATTGCCGAACGCGGAGCGATCAAGGACCGCAGCGGCAACGCGCAGAGCCGCTACGCGCTCTGGGAGGACATCGTAACGACGATCACGCCGATTCTGTCTGCGCACGGTTTCGCGCTGTCGTTCCGCACGGCCAACGAGGCCAACATGGTGAGCGTCACGGGCGTGCTGTCGCACCGCGCCGGACACAGTGAGTCGACCACACTTGCGCTGCCCATCGACACGAGCGGCAGCAAGAATGCAGTGCAGTCGGTCGGCTCATCGACCAGCTACGGCAAGCGCTACACCGCGTCCGCACTGCTGAACCTGCGCACCGGAGAGATTGACGATGACGGCAAGGCGGGCGGCGGACAGCCGACGCTCGACGCTGAGCAGGTCGCGAACCTCGACGCGCTGCTGTCGGAAATCGGCGGCGACGCGAAAGCGCGGTATCTGCGCTACGCGAAGGTCGAGAGCCTCGACCAGATTCTGGCCTGCAATTATTCCGACGCTGTGCGCACCATCGAGAAAAAGCGGGCCGCCTCGTGATCGACATCTATCGCGGCGAGCAAGGCACGGATGAATGGCGGCAGATGCGCGCCGGCATTCCGACCGCGAGCGAGTTTGCGACCGTGCTGGCCAAGGGCCGGGGCGGCGGCGAGAGCAAGACGCGGCGCACGTACCTGTTGAAACTCGCGGGCGAACGCCTCACCGGAGAGCCCGCCGAGAGCTACAGCAACGGGCACATGGAGCGCGGCAAGGCGATTGAAGCCGAAGCGCGCAACGCCTATGCGTTCATGCGGGACGCCGATTACGAGCAAGTCGGGTTCATCCGCAACGGCAATGCCGGATGCAGCCCGGACGGGCTGATCGGCGACGACGGCATGGTGGAGATCAAGACCAAGCTGCCGCACCTGCAACTGGAAGTGCTGCTGGCCAATGAACTGCCCGCCGAGCACGTTGCACAGTGCCAGGGCGCGTTGTGGATCGCCGAACGCGAATGGCTGGATTTCGTTTCGTACTGGCCGCGCTTGCCGCTCTTCACGGTTCGCGTGCAGCGCGACGAGGCATATATCGCGCGCCTCAAGATCGAGGTCGCGGACTTCAACAGCGAACTCGACGCCATCATCAAGAGGTTTGCATGAACACTGGAACATTCGCCGGACACTTGGGGCGCGACGCCGAGCTGCGCGCGACGCCGAGCGGCAAGCAAGTACTGAACTTCTCGCTGGCCGTGAACATCGGCCGGGGCGGTGAGAAAAAGACACTCTGGGTCGGCTGCGCCTTGTGGGGCGAGCGCGGCGAGAAGCTGGCGCAGTACATGGTCAAAGGGAAGGTGGTCGCCGTCTCGGGCGAAATCGACCTGCGCCAGTACGAAACGCGCGACGGCAAGCACGGCGCGGAACTGACCTGCAACGTGCAGCAGTTGACGCTGCTGGGCGGCGAGGCAAAGCCGAAAGACCAGAAGCCCGCGCCAGTAGAGCAAAAAGCACCAGCCGCCGATGACCTGGACGACGACATTCCATTTTAGGAGGGGACCATGACAACCGATATTGAAACCGTCACCACGGCGCTGGCCGACTTCGACAAGGTAGCAGCGGGACTCGCTGCACTGACCAAGAGCTACGGCGGCGTGCTGTACGACGTGCAGACCACGTCCGGCATGGAGCAGGCCAAAGCCGCGCGCGCGACGATTCGCAAGCCGCGTTATGAAATCGAGACCATTCGCAAGAGCGCAAAGGCGCCACTGCTGGCCATCGGCAAGCGGCTCGACAGCGAAGCGGCGCGAATCACGACCGAGCTGATGCGAATCGAGACCCCGATCGACGAGCAGATCAAGGCCGAGGAAGGCCGCAAGGAACGCGAGAAGGCCGAGCGCATCGCCGCCGAAACCGCACGAGTGCAAGGCATTCACGCGCGCATCGACGCGCTGCGATCCTTGCCGGTGAAGGCCGCGAACCGCACACCGGACCAGATCGCCGTACTGATCGCCGAAGCCGAAGCCATCGTCATTGACGACAGCTACGCCGAGTTCATCGAATCGGCCCGGCAGGCCCACGCCGCATCCGTAGCGGCTTTGCACGGCCTGCACGGCATGGCGGTACAGCAAGAAGCCGAGCAAGCCCGTATCGCTGCCGAGCGTGTCGAGTTGGCCAGGCTGCGCGCCGAGCAGGAAGAGCGCAACGCGGCGGAACGGGCACGGCAGGAAGAAGAGCGCCGGGCACGCGAAGCCGAGGAACGCAAGGCGCAGGAAGCGCGTGACAAGGAAGCCGCGCGGGTCGCTGCCGAACTCAAGGCCGAACGCGAGAAGATCGACGCGGCCAAGCGCGAGCAGGAAGCTGCGGCTAAAGCCGAGTCCGACCGGCTGGCCGCGGAACGTGCTGCATTCGAGCGCGAGCAGGAAGCTGCGCGAGAAGCGGCCAAGCCGAAACCCGCGCCGGCAACACGACCGACTGATGCGCAGATTATCCACGCAGTTGCGCAGGCGTTCAGCGTGGACGATGCAACCGCGTCGGGCTGGCTGGCCACGTTCGGGGCGAAGAAGCGCGCCGCGTAATGGCCCGTCTCTACCTCAAGCGCACGCTATCCGGCTTCGCGCCGGCCGATGAGCCGAGCGCCGATATCGCGCGCAAGTTCAAGGCGGGCGAAATCTACCGCGCCGACATCGTCAAGCCACGCAGCTACGCGCACCACAAGCTTTGCATGGCGCTGCTGACTCTGACGTACCAGAACCAGGAACGCTACGGCAATTTCGACGACTTCCGCAAAGCCGTGGCAATGGCGGCCGGGCACTCGCGCGAGTACGTCGGCATCGACGGCGAAATATGGCGCGAGGCCGGTTCGCTGTCCTACGACGCGCTCGACGAGGTCGAGTTCACGCGCGTCATGGCGTCGATGATGACGGTCTGCGCGCAGATTCTCGACGTGACGGAGCCGGAACTGGCGGGCGAGGTTTCGCGGTATGCGGATGAATCTTTATATCGAGCAACAGCATGACGCGATTGGAACGGTTCCGCACTAAATACGAGGTTATGCCCAGCGGGTGCTGGGAATGGCGCGCCGCTTGTTTCGTATCTCGGGGTCAAAAGCAGTATGGCGCCTTCTGGTGGAAGGAAGCGAACCAGAACATCCATGCATCTAGAGCCGCGTGGCTTCTGATGTGCAGTCCAATCCCAAGCGGATTGATGGTACTGCATCATTGCGATAACCCGCCTTGCGTCAACCCAGATCATCTGTACCTCGGCACGAATCTCGATAACAAGCGCGACATGGTGCAGCGGAACAGGGCGAGCTGCGGCGAACAACGACACAACGCAAAATTGACCGCGCAGAACGTGCGAACCATTCGAGAGCTTTACAGATCAGGAGCCGCAACGCAGGTATTTCTAGCGAAGCGCTTTGCCGTACGTCAGACAACCATTAGTCGCATCGTACGCGGCGAACAATGGAGGGCGGCATAGTGAATTTGCGCCAGAACGCCAGAGGCCGGGACTGTGTCGTGCGCCTGGTTGGCATCTGCAACCACGACCCGTCAACGACGGTACTCGCGCACCTGAAGCGAGGCGGCTGGTGCGGGACCGTGAAGCCGCCCGATATCTGCGGCGTTTGGGCCTGCAGTGCATGTCACGACGCTATCGACGGCCGCGTGCGTACCGAGCTGACCCGCGAGCAGATCGACGCGCATTTGCTGGGCGCGCTGTGTCGGCAGCTTGTGATCTATGCCAGCAAGGGGATGGTCAAGTGGTAACCACGCTGGCGCAGAGGCGGGCGGCGTGAACATCTACCTGCACATCGCCCGCGTCTACATCGCCGAAGCGCGACGCCGTCGCGGGCAGCGGTTTGCCTTCACGCTGCTGCTGTGGGCGGCGAATGCGCGCAAGCGTGCAGCCAGCGAACCGAAGCAGCGCGACCTGTTCAGCGCGAACGTGGGGGAAGCATGACCCGCGCCGAGCCGCCATCCTTCACCGAGATGCTGGCCGATATTCGACAACACCACACGCTGAGCGAGATCGCGCAGTATCTCGAAAACGCCGTTGACATGTACACGGCGACTCACTTCGATCCAAAGACTCGACGTGTGCAGCCGAAAGAGATGCGCGACGAGATCGCGCAGTTGCTCAAGTGGATCAAGTTACTGAGGGAGGAGACATGACCCACCGCTTTGGCATCCCGCGCATGGTGCTCGGCTTCATCGCCTATGCGCTGTGGTGCGCGATCTACCCGCGCCGCTTCGCTTACGAGAACGCGGTCGCGAACTGGCTGCTGTCGTGGGCGGGGCTTTGGGGATACCGAGATCAGCACGTCGCGTGGTGGCAGCAATGACCCGCTGCATCAACTGGCCATGCCAGCTTCCCGCCGGACACGCAGGACCATGCTCGACTAACGATGACGACGAGCGCGACGATTCTCCGTACTGCGATTGCGGGAATTTCCCTGGCGAGGAAGAAGAAGCGTTCAACCGCTGTTCGGCGTGCGGCAAGAGGCTTGATCTGTGACCCGCGCCGACCGAGAGGCGATAGCGACGTTCCTCGAAGATGCTGCGGAGGACTTGCAGCACGGCAATTTCGGTGCGGATGCAGACGTACAAGAGCACATCGCGCAACTACGCGCGTGGGCCAAGATGCTGAGGGAGGAAAAGTGAGCACCCCAACCTATGACGAGCACCACGAGTTCACTCTGCGACGAGAGCGCGGCATATCCGTAACCGTTTCATGCGACGGGGACGCCAACATTGCGCACGCGATGGAAGCGTTCAAGAGCTACCTACTCGCTGTCGGCTTTTCGCCGGAGACGGTGGAAACCGCACTGGGGGAACGATCATGAGCAACCCAAACGATCCGGCGTTACGAATCGATGAGCTTCGCGAATTGCTGAAAGAATGTGCGCCGTACCTCGACGAGTTGTCCGACGAGCTTCAATGTCAAGACGCGGACGACGATGCGGACGAAGTGCGCGATTTGCGGGAACGTGTTGACGCCGCCTTAATCGCGCTGGCCGAGGAAGCAAGGACGAGGAGCGAGGCATGAACGATCCATACGACTCACCGAGCATAATCGGCGCCAATCCCCCGCCAATACCCACGCGCGAGGAAGCAGAAGCTGTTTGGCGCAAAGCGTATGTGCAGCGACTCATGGATGCACACAACTTCAATCTGGAAGATGCGACGGCGCTCGCCGATGCGGGCGATGTCGATCTAGCCATTAAACCAGAGGATGCAGCCGATGACGAAATCAGCTACTGGGATGCTGATGAATAGCTGGATACCAATATCAGAGCGCATGCCGACGCGCGAGGATGCGAACGAGCACCTAACCGTGTGGGCCGTGGATGAATACGGCACACACTGGGCATGGGCATTCCACTCATCCCCCGTTTCGCAATTCGCTCATCCGCCGATTGCATGGCTGCCACACCCAAGATATGCGCCGCCGAAGCCGGGGCCGACGGACGACGAGTGTGATGCGATCTACACGTATGTCGAGTACATCGCTCGACAAGGCAAAGATGAGGTGCGTATCCAACTTCGCCGCTGGTTCGCCGACGTGACGGCGCGGATTGAGAGGGAGAAGGGGAAATGAGCGGCCAATTCTGGGTAGTCTGGGCCGAAAATGGCGGCACGCCTGTCGTGCAGCACCCTACCGAAACATCGGCGACCCACGAGGCCGAGCGCCTTGCGCGCCTTAATCCTGATAAGCGCTTCTATGTGCTTGAAGCAATCGGGCTGCGCTGCGTCACCAACATGATGCGCGTCGATCTGCGTGGTAACGAGGTGCCGTTTTGAGCGCCTTCCGCGCCCCGACGAGCGAGATGCCGACATGGGTACGCCTGCGACACGACCTTCGCCACCTTGTGCTTCTCGGTGACTACAGCGCAGAGGAAATGCTCGATGTTCGCGAAGCCGAACTCCTGCTCGAAGTGCTGCTCGACATCTGCCCGAACGCCGAGGCGCTGGCACACAACTGGCTGCTAGAGGTGCAGAAGGCTGAGTACATGAAGGGCGGGAAGTGAATAACGAACAACACGAATTCACCCTGCGTCGCGAGGGTGGCATCAGCGTCACAGTGACTTGTGACGGCGATGCGAACATCGAGCACGTCGTGGAAGCGATGCGCTGCTACCTGCTCGCCGTGGGGTTTGCGGCGCAACTCGTGAACGAGATATTCGATGAGCCATAGCTGCCCCCACTGCGCCGCCGAGTTCGCGCCACGACGCGCCGATCAGGTGTACTGCACAGCGAAGTGCCGACTGGCGCACTACCACGCGACGAAGGGCGATGGGGCGCTGCGTGGGGCGATTACAGCCGTTCGGCGGCTGACCCATGGCAGGGTATCGGTCACGCTGCGATTTCAGCCTGAACAGGCTGACTACGCGTTACGGCTTGAGCCGGGCAGGGTCGTAGAAGTGGTGGGGTGACTGGCGTTCAGGATCGCGCGCACTGCGTGACTTGGGGCGAATGACCGGCGGCGTTACCAGATCGAGCAGGCTGATTACGGCTTACTGCATAAAATTATCTGGCTTTCATACTCGAGTATCACGCGGGCCTGCGTCTCTATCACGTCCTGAGCCGTGGACCCGGCCGGCAGCGTGACGGCGCGCAGGCGAGCACAGGCGGCCGGCTGCGGGACGTGGACCGGGACTTCAACGATCCGGGGCGGCTGCACTGCCACCGGGCCGGCGCAGCCCATCAAGGTAAGGTTCAGGTAGGCTGATACGCAGGCAATCGAAGCGCGGTTCATTGACTGACTCCCGAAGTTTGGCGAACTGCGGCGCGACGAGCCGGGCAACCTCGGCCGGGATGGCGTCCACGGCTGATGTGATCGCGTGATCGCGCTCGCGCAGCGCATCGGCTGCGGCCTGCTGGCGGGCGGCGGCTTCCTGCTCGATCTTGGCCGACTGGGTAGCCAGTTCCGCGCGGAAGTCCGCGAGCTGCTGGCGGGCCTCGGCCACGTCCCCGCGCATGATCGCCCGCGTCGCCCATGTGGCCGCCCCGGCCCCGGCAAGGAAGGCCATGCCGGCCAAGATCAGGCACGGGCCCTTGAAAGCCTTGAGCCAGGTCAGCGCGGTCGCGAGGAAGCCGATCATAAGTCCGTGCTCACCTTGTCCGCGAGCCACGGCCAGAAGTGACCCAGTGCCCGCACTGCTCCCGTGTATACCAGCGGTGAACAGAAGCCCGTCACAAGGCCCCACAGCACCGCGAACTTGCCGGCCTGCGGCCACGTCAGCCAGGTTCCGGCAGTCCCGGCCAGCAGCGCGGTCGTGCGCGTCAAAAACCGAAACGTCGCCATCTGCCAGCCGCGATCATCGGCGAGTCGCCTTAGCGGGTACTTCGCCCACTGCGTGAACCCGATCGCGAGCAATAGTCCGATCACAATCGACACGAGATGCGCGTGACCGAGGAATTCCTCGAAGAACGCGACGGCGGATTTCAGGGTGTCCATTTCCTACCTCACTGCCACTGCCCGGATCGAATCTGCTGCGCAAACCGCTGCCACCGCTGCGGCGCCTGCTCACGCGCGACACGCGACTGCAGAAAGCGTGTCGCCGCGCCGCTCCAGTTTCCTTCCTGCATCGCCTGCATCGAATTGCGAAAGCCAAGCAGTCCGCCGATACCAAGCTGGAACGTC
Organism: uncultured Candidatus Saccharibacteria bacterium; assembly: GCA_964566795.1. GTDB lineage: Bacteria > Patescibacteriota > Minisyncoccia > Phycocordibacterales > SBAW01 > GWA1-54-10. Next base: position 24,395 of record CAZMIU010000003.1, read on the forward strand.
ATGCTCACGAGCACCGCGCGGCGCGCGTCGTCGAGTTTCGCCGCCCACGGGAACTGCGCGACAAGCTGCGCGGTCTTTTCCGCGATGTCGTATTTCAGCAGCGCATCTATGATCGCATCGGGCAAGCCTCCGCCCAATCGCTTGTCGACCAAATGTCCGACTCCGATAGTGGCGTAGCCCAGACTATCGAAATAGACATGCTTCACACGCCCCTCGTCGCGTTCCAGCATCGCCGCGAGTTTGTCGTCGTAGCTCACTACAGCCCTCTGAGCATTGCCCAGAACTTCACGAATGCCGCGCCGACAGCCCCGCCTATCGAGCCGACTGCGACGAGCATGCGCACGCCGCCTTTCGTCTCCGATAGCAGTTCCTTGATTGCGACCAGCTCGCGACGCATCGCACGCACCTCGGCTTCCAGCATCTCGATGGCCTTGTCGTGCGCACCGATGTCCCGCAGGAATTCAGGCACGGCGTCGGTCACTTCTTGCCCGGATGACGATCCTTGCCACCGCTCCCGCTGCCGCTCTCATCTTTCGGATGCGCCGTATGCCATGCGTTGCGCTTCTTCACGCCCCACCAGATCAGCGCCGCCACGACGATGATCGTCAGAATGCCTGCATAAGTCTCCATCTCAGTCTCCTATGCGCTTGACCTGAATCGCGAACCCGCAGCGCGGGAAGCGGTAGTCGTTGGGATCAATGCCAGCGCGATCGCTCGGCCGCAGTTTCCAGCCGCACCACACTCTCACCAGCTCACCACGCGCCGGCACGATCAGCCGCAGCCCGGCAAAGACGCCTTGCCACGTGAGCGTCCACGCGAAGGCGCCGGTATCCCGCGCCTGCTGTTCGGCGTCGAACGAACCGCGATAGTGGATGCGACGCGGGTCGATCTTTGGGTTCACCAACGGCCAAAAGCGGGTATTGTTCGTGGGATTCCTGAACGCCGACCAGAAGATCGCGCGCTTCGTCTCGGGCCAGTCCGCGTGTAGGTCGCGATACCAGTCCGCGCCCGTCACGCCGTCCTCCGCATTGCCCCACACGAGATCGATCAGCCGCACGCGCCAACACATGACGGGCCGCTTGTCCGCGTAGGCCCACGACGGGCGCAGTTCCCATGCTTTTGCGAGAGCAAGCGGCGGGATGATCAGCGCGCCGACGATCCACAGTGGCCCCGTGACCGCGCAGTACATCAGCCAGAGCGGGATCGAGTAGACGAGACGCCACATGATCACCTCACGCCGAACTATTCACGATGCCGCGCAGCGTGATCGAGGCGGTCGCGCGCACGGTCGAAGTTGCGACGTCGCGAATCTCGATTGTCAGCACAGCCTCACTCGTACCGACCGTCGTGCGATTGCGTGACCATGTCCGCGACGTGCCGAGCCCGAGCCACGATCCGGTCGTACCGCCGCTGACCGATCCGCTAACCACGGTCGCGCGCGCCTCGAAATCGCTGGCCGTGATACCGGAGACCGCCCACTCGTCCGCCGTCGAGCCGGGCGAGACCTGCACCGCGCGCGTGTTGGCGAGCGTGTAGGACGCGAGCGCATTGGCCGGATCGGTGACGACCTGCTGCAGCGTCTTGCTGTTCAGCGATATTCCGCTGATGCGCGTGATCGACACCGAGACGGTCACGGCGTAGGTCGCCGCCGCCGCGTCCGTCACCGTGCACTTGGCGATGCCGCTGCGCGTTTCATCGATCGCAACCCCTGTCGCGCCGAACGTCGTCGCCGCAGCCGTGTTGCTCGTGATCGTGAGGCCCGTGCCGCCGCTGTCCCACGTCCATGCGTACGTGTACGGTGCGGTGCCGCCGGTCGGCGTGACGGTCGCAGTGCCAGTCGTCTGCGATGCGCCGATGGTGCTCGACGACACTGAGCCAGGCGACATGCCGGCCGACAGCGCAGCGGTTACGGCCAGCGCTTTGGCGGGCAGTCCGCTTGATTCACTCGGCGAAATCCCGCCCACGGTACCCGTCGACGGAATCCGCGTGCGCAGCCAGTAGTAACGCTGAACGGTGTCGTTCTTTTTCAGCGTGATCTGCGTCTGCGGAGTGTCAGGTGAGACTTGCGTAGCGGACGAGAACGGACTGGCCGACGTGTACTCGAAGAGCTGGTACAGAATCCCGATAGGCGCGTTCGTGGGCGGGTCCCACTTGAAGCTGATCGCGTCGACGAGGCCCTGGGCCGTGAAATTCGTCACCGCGCTCGGCTTGTAGTCGTTCGGCGTCGGCAGCGTGATCGCGCCCGGTGTCGTGTAATCCCCGGTGGCCGGATCGTCGAAGTCGGTCGAGCCGATCTCCTGCAGGTCGAGTTCGATGGCCGGTTCGGGTCTGAGCCGCCAGCCGATGCAGCGCACCGTCTGAGCGGTCCAGCCCACTTCGGCGATCGTCACGGTGCCGGTCGCGTACGGCTTCACGCCGTAAGCATTGCGCAAGCTGAACACGCCTTTGACGATTCGCCGTCGGCGAGACTGGCGCAGCAGAAGGATCGCATTGCGTTGCGCTTCGAGATTGTTCGTCACGCACGGAAATTCGACATCGAGCCAGATGCGCTCACCGTCAGCCGTTTCGAAGGCGCTCGACGTGACCGGCGTGAAGTCGAGCTCCTGATAATTGCGGGCCGCGTCGATGAACTTGCCGCGCACCGCGTTGTAGAAGCCGCCCGACTTGCGGCTCTGCGCAGTGAGCACGCTGATCTGCCCGGCGAGGTCCGATTCGGTGAGCGTGAACTCGGGCGTCGTGTAGCTACCCGCGTACATGCGCCATTTGCCACCCGACCAGTAGCAGGCGCCCATCATCCCTTTGGCCAGCGTCTCGATTCCCTCGCGCAACGCGTCCGGGTCGGTCGGTGCGTACATGACCGTGTTGCAGGTGTAGCGGTCCTGCGTGCCGGCCGGCGGGATCGAGACATTCTCGTCGCATTCGTTCGCGGCCGTGACGACGAGATCCCAGTCGATCCGTGTCGGCGACTCCCCCAGCACAAACTCGAGCATCAGATAGTCAGCCAAGCACAGCGCAGGGTTCGTGCTGTACGCGATGTACGAGGCGTTGGTCGGGTTCGCCCCCGGCGTCGTGTCGAGTCGCGGGTCGTAGACCTTGCGCCCACGCGTCAGGCACTTCACCTGCGGCTTGGCGTTCTTGTAGATGTTCGTGTCGAACGTGTAGCGAATCGCGAGGTACGCATTACCGTCGCCGCGATGGTAGGCGTCCCATTGCGTCGTGGCGTTCATCAGCACGTCATCGGCCACCTGTCCGGGCGCGCCGAGGTACTTGCGGATGGACGCCTTGCCGCTGTACGTGCCGCCGGTCACGTTGCCATTGGCGTCGATCTGCGCGTTGGTGATCTCGGTCGTGTCGAACCACACGCTGTCGATGCCGGTGATCTCGGTGCCAGCAAGCACCAGAACCTGATTTAGATATTCGCCGTTGGCACCGCGCACGATCGGCGGAATCGCGTTCAGGCCCGACACCATGTTCTGTCCGTACAGAATGCGGCGCGGCTCCTGCGTGCCGTCGTACTCGATGTCGGCGGTCGGACGAATCCGCCGCATCTTCGGCGCCATCGCCTTGGATATCTTGCTGAGCGCGAGCGTGCCGCCGATGTACACCAACAACTTGGCGACCAGCAGAACGCCCTTGCCGACCTTCGCGATACCGAAGATCGCCGCGATGCCTTTGGCCACCCATGGAACGACAGCGGCCATTACACGGCCCACCGGATGCGAGCGACTTCTTTCATCGGCAGTTCGACGAGTCCCTCCATCCCGGCGGCAATGACCTTGTGGCCGATGCACACGCCGATCTGGATGTCGCCGGTGAGGCCGATCACGTCTCCGCGTTTCGCGAAACTGAGCGGCGCGGGATCGCCGAGGAACGTGCTGATCGCCGCGTCAATGCCGCCGGATGCTTCGATGTAGGCGAGCGCAGATGCTTCGTCGTGGTAATGCGTCAGCAATGCACTGAGATGTGCACTGCCCTTGAGTTCGTCCACCATCGCCGCCGCGAAAGTGCAGCAGTCCTGCGCGCCTTCGCTTGCGCCCCACTGGAACGGAAAGGCGCGTCGTCGTTCAATCTCCGCCCACAGGCGCGCGTGCCAGTCGTCGCGCCTCATGGCGTCTGATACTGGCCGCGGCCCGGCCCGCCTCGGCCGCCACCGCCGGGGCCATTAGAGAACGACGCCGTCTTCTCACCCCATGTCGCCCGATAGCCAGGGATCAGGTGAATGAGATCGAAGAACGAATCATCCGCGGCCCTCAGGCGCTGGTCCTGATCAGTGTAGCGAGTTCCCTCAGCCTCGCGCCGGATGCGGTACTCGCACGCGACCGAGATAGACCCCTCGCCTTGATCGAGCTCGATGTACATGGTGTCCATGACACCGGCCCACACAGTTTCGGGCGTGTCGATCAACTGCAGCTTGTCGTCGAGCAGCGCGAGATAGATCGTGACGGCGCGACCTTGGTAGATTTCCGTCATCGCGGTCGAAATGATCGACGCGGCAACTCCCGAACATCGCAGCGTCACGCCGCGCGGCACGTAGTCGAGGGATTCCTCGATCTGGTCGAAGCCCAGAAGCTGTCCGCCACCGAGGTATTCGTTGCCGTTCCAGATGACCGTTCCGGCCCCGTCGTGCGCGCGGATCATTCCCGAGGCGAAGTCGAGGTCGGCCATGAACACGCCGTGCGTCGCGCCCTTGAGCGCCTCGGCGGCATTGGTGCTTGAAGCCCATCGGCTCACGGCGAAACCTCCGGTGTCCAGGATACGGTCGGATCGAGGGAGGTCACGGCGCGATGTCTTCGATCAGGTCGAGATCGAAATCACTGAACAGGCCCGGCCGCGTCGGCCACATCGGGCCTTCGCTCAGAATCCCGCGCATCATCGGCTGATTGAAAATCACCGCCGCGTTGTCAGCGGGAGAGGTGCGCACGGGATTCTCGAATTGCAGATAGCCGAGGCCCGCTGCGTCGCTATCGAGTGCTGCCGTGAGGCGCACGAGCTGCGAGTACGTCGGCAGCACGATTTCCACCATGTCGCCCGCCGCGCGGATGTTCTGCGTGCTGGCTGGCAGGCCCTTGAGGTAGAGGCCGCTGCCGTTCTGTCCCGTACCGGAGGCGAGTGCTGTTCCGGTCGTCAGCGCGCCGCGCGTCGGCAGGCCGGAACGTGCCGCGCCCAAGCGCCATGCGTAGACGCTCGACGTGCCGTCGCCGGTATAGCCTGTCGTCGTGCCGTCCGTCAGCTCGGCGTAATTCGTAAGACCAGTGCTTGTCGGCAAGCGAACTACAACGCTGCAAAAGTACCAACCGTCCCCCGCCGCTCGAATGAAGGCGCGCGGATTGGTGGCACTTCCGTTAATGGAGCCGGCCGACACGGTTCCGGCGCCGAGGTCGAAGTACGCTTGCCCGTAATTCGATAGCGAAGAATCCCCGGCGATGAGTCTGATATTGCGAGCGCCCGCACCGCGCTTGAAGTAGCCATAGGCGCAGATGTCTTCCGCTGCCGACGCGCGAGCAACGGACTGTTGCACATAGTGCTGCGAGGTCGCCGAGTTCTCTACGATCGCGTCGGCCGTCGTGGTGCCGTCCGGGGCGGTGGCCCCGTTGGCCGTAATCGTGACATTGGCCTTCGTCCACGCCGCGTTGTCGATCTGGTCCGAATACAGGAGCGCGTTCGGTCCGTTGTCGACGAGCGCGCAGCGAGAAAGAGAAACGAATGGCGTGTCGAGCCAATCCCCCACGAGCCCGGCATTTCCCGAGGCGTTGTGTACGATGGGGAAGGTATTACCCGCAAACGCCGAAAGCGGGACCCACGACTGCGCGACCATCCCTTGCGCGTCAGTCGCGTAATTCGAGATGCCGTCTGCGGAAGTCCCGATAAACGTACCGTTGCGCGATCTGGCTCCGGCAAACCCGCGTACTATCAGCGGCGCATACTGCGTGACGGCCGGATTCTGATAAATGCACGGAGCGGCAATGCTCGTAGCAGTGATGCGCATCACGCGATCCGATACCGACAGCGCCGCAGCGGATTGCGACCATCCTGTTACGCCGCTCGCAAAGTCCGCGTTCGTGAACAGTTCGGGGAAGCTGTAGCCACCCGTGCGCGCCGGATCAGCCGCAGACGTGAAGTAGACACGTCCCGAGCGCCCGCGCACCGCCGCCAGAATCGCTAGCAGCCGCGCACGATCCCGATCCTTGAGATCGCGAAACGACAGCCGCGCGCCCCAGCGAGTCCCCGGACGCGTGAACGTCGTCGTGACACCGTTCAGCGGCGATGTCGATACGGCCGTGTTATCGAGAATGCGCCACTCGATTTCGGCAATCGGAATGTCGGGCGGGATAAGTACATCCATCAGGCGAGCCCGTAGCGGCGATCCAACTCATCCCACATCATCCGCTGGCTGTCGGCCACCATCCTTGCCGCCTGGTCCTGCGTGAGCTGCGCGGCGTTCACTGTCACACTCTGATGCACGACGATCGAACGCCCGCTCTTCTGCTGCGCTGGTGTCGACACACTCACCCGCTCGCCCGGTGTCGCCTTGAACGCCACGAGCTGCGAGTCCGTGCCGCCCGAACCTCCGACGTTGAAGGAACCGCCTTGCGCGAAGCCGAACAGCGAACCGACCGCACCCGTCACCAGATCGCCAAGTCCCAATCCGCCAGACTTCTTGCTGCCAAATATCTTCGCCGCTGCGGCTTCCGCTACCATGCGGCGCAGTACATCGACGAAACCGCGCAACATACCCTTGATGCCATCCTCGAACGGATCGAAAAGGAAATCTGCGAACGCCGTCTGCATGTTGCGCGCGGCTTCATCGGCGTAGGGCGAGAGTTCGTCGAAGGGCTGCTTGAAGATTTCCGACATGTTGTCGGCGATGCCCTGCGTGGACTCGAGGATTGAGTCGCCGAACTGGTCGAGCCGGGTATCCTCAAGCATTCCGGCGTCAATCGTTCCGGGCTCGAACATGCGAAATGGCTTCGTTCTGTCGAACAGCCGCTGCGCCGTCGTAATAACCTCGGTCAGCGCACCACTCGCCTGATTCGCGTCGGCCTTGATCTGCGCCGCTACCGTCGCGGGCCCTGACCCTCTGCCGCGCGACTTGCGCCCCGCAGCAAGATCGGCCACACGCTCCAGACGCGCGATCTCGCGATCCAGCGCCTCCGGTCCCATCACTATGCCTTCCCCTGAGACATAGCCGAAATTGAAAAATACCGGGATGGAATTCCGTGCGCCGCGCAGCGTGCGCAGGCGATCCTCAATACGGTCGATACCCTTCGCAGCAGACAATTCTGATAACTGATTCAGAATGCCAGTCAAAGCAGGCGCGACAAACGACACAAGCGTCGTTGCGAATCCCGACCACGAAGCCTTCAGTTTCTTGATCGCGTCATCCGCATCGGCAAGACGCTTGATTTGTTGATCGCTGAAGGTATTGCCGAGCTTCTCTTGCTCAGTGACGAGCGCGCGCAGTCCCGCAGCACCGCCTTCCAGAGCGGGGACGAGATCGAGGTAGGCTTTGCCGAGGATTTCCGCGCCGCGCCGGGAACGGTCGGCAGGATCGGTAATGCGATTCAGCCCGTCAGCGATCGCCTCGAGCTGTTTGGTTGGACTGAGTTGACGCAGACGCTGCGCGGAGAGTCCGATGGCGTCGAGGCTATCGGTCGCGGACTTGCTGCCGCTCGCTGCCTCAGAGATGGTCTTCTGCATCTCCTTGAGCCCGCGCGAGAGCGTGCCCATATCGACGTCGGCTTGCTTGGCGGCGGCGGCGAGCTTGGAGAACTCGCCCGCGCTCACACCCGCGCGCAGCGCGCCCTTCTGCAACTCGTCGCCGAGCGAGATCGCCTGGCCGGCTATCGCCGCAAGCCCGAGTCCGCCGCCCGCTGCGGCCAAGCCGCCGAACACGCGCTTGAACTGTCCGGCAGCTCGCTCGGCCATACCGACGGCTTTGCCGAGATCGCCTTGAAGGCGCGCGGTGTTAGCCGCAAGCTCAATGACGAGTGCGCCGAGGCTGGCCATCAGGTCTCCCAAAAATTGACATCAGATCGCGGTCTACATCGACCGGCTTCACGTCGTTGAGTAGTGCGACATACTCGGCAATCACCGGCATCGGCAGCCGCTCAACTTCCGTGACAAGCACACCCAACCGCACCGACAGCGTCAGCAACACGCGCCGCAGGGGTTGGGCCGCTAGTTTTTTGCGGCGTCCTCGACGGCCTTGTCGTCAATGCGGTTCACTTGCGCGCCAGCACTGAGAATCGCCGCGATGTCGCGCTGAGAAAGCACATCGACGAGTTGCGCGGCCTGCTCGGCATTTACGAGTGCCGAGCCGTCCGCATTGCTCAGATAGGCCACCAGTTGCAGTACGACTAGCGCTTTTGAGTCTTCGCCAGCCGCTTTCAGCGCGTTGTGGAATGTCAGCGCTTCACCCGCCGGCAGCGGGCGCACATTCACACTGCCATCCCGGTCCTTCAGCACGACCTCGCGAACGAATGGACGCGACGCCAGCAGTTGATCGACTGTCAGCGTCATGCGAACCACGCCGGCGAGTTCGAAACCTTGATCGTGCACGACGCCTGAACGGCCCCGTCCACTTCGATCCCGCTGATCGCGAACGACTTGACGAGACCCCGGAAGGCCGCGACCTGTCCGCTTGGCAAGGTGATCGAGAACGTCCCCGTCGACTGCGTCTCACGCAGGTTACGCAGCCGCGTCTGGCCGGCATCCGCCGTTGCGGGCAGCCACAGCGTGAGCGACACGTTGCCGAACTCCGGCAAGCCCGTCAGGTATTCCTTGCCGGAGCTGCGCAGGTGTGTAACGTCGATGTCCGTCGCTTCGCCGTCGAAAGCCGCCGTGATACCGCGTACCTCGCCGACTTCCGTCATGGTCTGCGCTTTTGCAGTACCGCCGCTGGTGTATGCGCCGTACCCTTGGGTGGTCGACGTATCGACGCCTTTCAACTCGAATGAGTTCGCCGCCTGGTTGGCGACGACGAAAGCGCGGTTATTGACCTGCACCATGCCGCCGACCGATTCGATCAGCGCAATCGTGCCGTTGGCCATCCCGTGCGCTGTGGAAGTGACCACGCCTGGATTGGCGTTCGTCAGGCCACTGATGACGTCAGCCGCCGCCTCGGCGGTTGACACGCTGAGATAGGACTGCTGACTCTTCTGTGCCATGTGCGTTCCTCAAAAAAGAAGCCGCCCGAAGGCGGCGTTACGTGAATACGAATGAATCCCGTCAGTTCGTCCAGACCTGAAAGGTCTGCGTCACCCGATACAGTTCCGGACCAGTTTCCGACTCATAACCGTCGTTCTCGAATGTCATCGAGAACGCAGCGAGCGCGGTCCGGCAGGCATCGGCAATCGAGCGCGCGGATAGATACGACTCCGCCCACACGTCGAGCTGCACGCTGTTGTCGTCGAGATCGCCGTCCCCGCGAAGGTGGTTCTGCGGGACGGTCGAGATACGCTGTAGCGTGATGGCAGGGACGACGATCGACTGCGGGCGGATCAGCGGGGTAATGCGCGCAGCCGGGACAAGCGCCGTCACCGCGCTCGCCGCAACGAGCACGTCGCGTATCGTCTTGACGGCCACCTAGAACCCCAGTTTCCGCGACAGCCGCGATCTGACCCGGCTGAGATTGCGCGCGGCGACCTTGTCGATCTGCGCGGCAAGCGTCTGCCGGAATGCCTCAAGCGCTTGGTACTTGCGAGTTTCGAACGCCGATCGCATGAACGGCCTTGCGGGCGCGGCCTGCACTTCATTGCCGAAAAACCCCTTGGCCGGCGTGCCAAGAGACTTCGACACTTTCCCTTTGCCACCCTGACGACGATGCTTAAGCGTGATCACACCATGGCCGAACTCGATCCACTTCCAGTAATAGGCGTCCTTGTTCGCCTTCTGGAACCGCTTGCCGGATCGCACGGATATCAGTCGCACCTCGCGCGTGCGTCGACTCGCTCTGTCGCGGAACGAATGGATCGCCTTGCGCAGTCGCCCGGTTTTCACCGGCGCCCGCGCGCGCGCCTCCTTCACAATAGGTTTCGCGGCTTCGCGCAACGCGCCTTGCAGCGCCTTACCCTGCGTCGCCTCTGGCAGCTTTCGCAGCAGCATGTCACGCAGTTCCGTCAGCCCTTCGACGCGCTTGACTTCGATCATGCCGGCGCACTCGTAGCAAACAATTCCAACCCCTCACGTCGCCCGATCTCCGATATCTGCACGATGTCGTAGTTCAGCCCGTCGAGTACAAGCCGATCCGTCATCAGCACGTCCGATCGGTAGCGGATGCGAAACCGCGTCGTGGCTTCCGCCTGCGTGCCCTGTGCAGCGAAATACTCTCGCGCACGTTGATCGAGCTTCTGAGCTGACACAGTTACATAGGCGATCGGATAACTCGGCACCTGTTCGCCCTGCGCGTTCTGCGTGAGAACCCGGTGATACAGACTCACCCGTCGATCAAGGTCACCGGCGCGCATCAGCAGTAGAGCCTGAAAGGCGCGACCAGCGCATCGACCGCGAAAGGAATCTTGTTCACGATGTTGCCGATGTTCACAGGCTCGCGGTTCTCGTAAAAGTGTGCCGTGAGCAGCAGCACCGCGTGCCGCAACTCGTCTGGGCATGCGTCGTCTGCGTACCCCGCAACAAATCGCACAGTTGCCGCCGCCATCTGTACTCGCGCCGAAGGCCACGTCGCATCAGGCGCGGGTTTTACCCTGCCCGGAATCGTCGTGGCGTCAACCTGATAATTGGCCGCAGCCCACGTTTGCAGCGCGCCGGCCGAATCGATGTATGTGATCGACGTCACTGATTGCAGCGGATACCGCAGCAGCGGCAATTCGACCGTACCGCATGGGAGTTGATCGAGCGTCATGTCGAACGTCTGCGTTCGCATCGCCACGCTAGCGATATCCTCGATGTGACGACGTGCCGCGAGCAGGTAGCTCACGATCATGGCGTCATCGTCAATGCTATCGACGCGCAGATGCGCCTTTGCTTCGGCCAGCGAAACCGGATCAGAAGCCGGTCCGCTGACGCGCGTCAGCCCGTATTTCACTTGCGCTTCCGCTGCGGCCTGTCAACGGCCGCTTCCGGCGGATTCTCGACCTCGAACTCGACGAGGTCGCCACAAGTCAGCGCGTACTCAACCGCGTCAGGATGCGAATCGGCAACGCCTGCCTCCACGAGTGCGCGACCCATCGCGTCGCTGACTGTCACCGGGGTATCGGGCGCGCAATCGCGCCCCTCGATGCGCGTTGCGCTCAAGATTCGTAGTTTCATGATCACCTCGACAGAAGCAGGGCGGCCCGAAGACCGCCCCGCTGCGCTCAGGTCGCGCTGTTGGCGTAGTACTTCACCGCGTTCGCGGCTGGATCGAGCAGGCGACCGTCGCACCGCATGAAGGCATTGAAGCCCACCTGCAGATTGTCGGCATAGCGCTCGGTGAGGCGCAGAATCTGCGCACCCAGTACGCGACGAATCTTGTACTGGTCGAGTCGGCCGAAGATGATCGACCGCGCGTTCGCCGCCATGACCGCCATGGACTGGTTGGTCCACACCGGATAGCCGAGCAGCGTATCCGGCACACCAGAAGCGACGCCCGACACGTAACTCGGAATCCAGATCGGCAGGCCCTGCGTGTCCTTCAGCCGGCGCACGATGCCGACTGAGGCGTCGTTCATCATGAAACCAACCTTCGGGCCGCCGCTCTGCTGATCCTGCGCACGCGAAGACGCACGCGAGACGCTTGCGCCCATGCGGTAGGCTGGATCGACCGAATGGATCAGGAACACCAGATCGTCATAGATGACGCTGGTGGTCTGACCCGTGGTGCCGGTGCGCCCGAGCGCGGCGGCCGTCACGATGCCATGTGGCTGGCCACTACCCGTGCCGGTCGTGAAATGCCCGTTCGTACCGCGTCCCAGAGCCTCACCCAGCGCATCGACGATGAAGCCTTCATCGAAGGCCGTGTCCTGCAGGAACTCCAGCGACACGCGCAGCATGTTGCTGCGGTAGGTGTACGCATTGAAGTTCGTCGCAGAGAACGGCGTCGTGGTGTCATCCGTCGAAGTCGTGCCTTCGCCCACGATCGCAGCCGACTGGCCGGTGTAGTTGAACTGCGGCCACGGCATCAGCGCACCGCCATCGGTGTTGATGACCTCGGCCACGTCCCACATCGCACCGAACTGCGCCAGTGCGATCTCGAGTCGCGGCATGAAGTCCTGCGGCACAGAGAACCCGCCGGTGTTGCCAGTGCCCTGAGTAAACGCGCGAGACTCGACGAGTCCGTCGCGCTCTTCCTGCGTGAAGCCACCAATGCCGATCTGCGCGTAGCGACGGAAGAGATCACGCGTAGTCGGCTTGTCGGCTCTGGTCGGGCTGTCGGGATTCACAACCGCACGAGCAGACGGCTGCGGCGCGGTCACGCCTTCGAGCTTCTCGACGCGGCGAATCCGTGCCTCGATGGTCGCCAGATCAGCTTCCGCCTTCGCCCATGCCGAATCCTCGTCGGCATTGAATCCGCGGCTCTCTTTTTCGGCCTTTTCGTGCATCGCCTGCATGGCGAACACGATCTTGTTGCGCTCCTCGCGGAGCCGCTTCAGTTCCTCGTTCATGTCAATTCTCCATCGTGTAGCGGGAACGGTTGAGCGAAAGACTTGCGCCCAGTTCGTCCCGCGACAAACCGGAGTCCTACCCCGTTAGGGGCGTAGTTATTGGTGACTCGCCTTGAGGCGAATAAACCGACTGCGTTCTTGGCGTTTGCGAGCCTCGTAGGCGCGCGCGTCACGCGCCTTGCGATACTCGGACATGGCTTCTTCTCCGCCATCAAGGCCGCGCATACCGACCGTGGCGTCCGGGTACGCTGGGTACGTCACCGCCGACACGTCATACAGACGGCTGAACTTTGTGATCGTCCGGATGATCCGCCCATCGTCATCCTCGCTCCAGTCCTGCCCGCCGGACGCGACCGAGAAGGCGAACGACGACTGATTGATATCGCCGCGACTGATCGACTGCGCCAGATCGCGCGCGGCCTGCGTGTCCGGCAGCTTTGCTTCGTACCACAAGCCCGTTTCGTCCTGGCCGATATCCAACGTGCCGGATTTGTTGCGACCGAGAATCAGGTTTGGATCGTGGTTGACCAGCGCGCGCACGTCGTTATCGAGCACGTCTGCGAAAGCGCCTGACTTGATCTGCTCGCGAAAGCCACCGAGGTTTTCGGACAATACGTCGAACTTCGCGGCATAACCGCGAATCGACTTGCTGTCGCCTTCGCTGCGGACTTCAAGACCGGCGATGCTGAGAATGCGGATCTCACGCAGCATTCTTCTCTCCTTCGGACTTGGCGCTCGTAGCGCCTTTCAGGTAGGTCTCGACCGGCGTGCCAGCCGGAATCATGTTCATGGGCTGCAAGTAAATATCTCCGTTCTCGATCGCGTTGCGATCCTCAAGATCGAGGATGTCGTTCGCGGACAGCCAGCCCCACTGACGTGCCTGTGCATAGGCTTCGTAGCGACTCTTCATGTCACCGCGAAGCAGAGCATCCATGTTGAAACGGAAGTAGAACTCATCCTGCATACTCGGCAGCAGCAGTGTCTCCGCCAGCGCCTTTTCCCATTTCACGAGATACGGCGTCAGCGTGTAGACCGCGAACTCTAGCGACTGTTGCTCGATATTCGAGAACGTCGCGCGATCGAGTGCGCCAATCATGTGAGGCGGGATGCGAAACATTCCCGCGATTTCCTCGCGCGAGAGTTTCGCGGTCTCGATATACTGCGCGTCATCGAGCGGCATGAGAAGGGCGTTGAACTTCATGCCCTCCTCCAGAATCGCGACCTTGCCCGCGTTCTGCGCGCCCGCGTAGGCGGCGGTCCAGTTCTCGCGCAACCGCTCCCCGGCTTCCTTGGAGAGCTTCTGCGGATGCTCCAAGACACCCGAGAGCTTCACACCATTGGCGTAGAAACGTTCTGAGAACTTCTGTTGCTGGTACGCCACATTGAGCGCCAGCCTGTTCTGCTTGATCGGTGATAACGCGGTGTAGCCGTCCAGCGTGAGGAGTGGCACATGGAGTATTTCGTCACTACCGAGCAACTCGCTACCGATCCGAAATCGCTTGCCGAGCGCAGGATACCCGCGAGCATCAGTTGTCCGGAATGCCTCGCACAGCACCTGTCCAGACTGCTGCGGGTACAGCGCGATCGTCTCGTCAGTGCCACGGTCGAAAATGCGTTGAGAGTACGCGGCTCCCCATAGCAGCATCTGCGCCGTCTGCTGCTCGAAATAGGTAGAGCGCGACATGATCGGATTCGGACGCGCGACGATTCGCGCTCGCGCGTCATCCGTCACGCGCTCGCGGTGCGTTGCATCGACCCTGCGATACAGATGCAGCGGTAACTGCCCGATGGCTTCCGCAATGACCCGCACGCAGGAGAACACCGCGCGAACCTGCATCGCGGTCGCTGGGGTCACTCCCGTCAGCCCGTCACCGATTCCGAGTGCATCAAGGATGCGTGGGTCCGACAGCGAATAGTTCGGATTCTCGGGCGACACGCGCTGCTCGCGACGCATCGTGATGTCGAAACCGAACAATTTCATGCGGTAACCAATCCTCGACCTTCGTACACGGATGTTGCCGGACCAACGGAAGCCAGGCCGAATGCCATGATCAACGCGCACATGCCATCAATCTTCTCGGCCGAACGTTTTTTCGACGGCGCGATATTCATGTTTTCGTCAGGCGGAGTCGGCACAAGGTTGGCCGCGTTCCATGTCAACACAGGATTCGCGCCGTGCCGCAACTTGCCTGCACGATATGCCTCGTCGAACGCCTTCAATGCCGAGTGATAGCTCTTCCGGCCCTGCACGAAAAGCTGCGGGGTCTGCCCCGCATCCGCGAGTCGCTGCGCGATCTGCGCGGCGTTCCATGCATCGTAAGCGATCTTCTCAGGCCGGAAGCGCTCGCAATCCTCGATGATCTCGCGCTCGATTTGCGCATGATCGGCCACCGCGCCTTCCGTCTGCGTCAGGTGGCCTGCCTTCACCCAGGCGGCATAAGGCACCGTGCCGCGCTCCGTGCGCTGCTTCACTGCGTCCGAAGGCACCCAGAAGCGTCCCCACGTGTAGTAGATGCCGTCCTTCAGCCAGAGCAGCCGCCACGCCGTGAGATCGGCCGATGACGCTAGGTCGAACGCACCCCAACACGGGGAACCCACAAGCGCGTCGAGATCCACTGCGCCTTCGCAGCGACGCCACTTGCGCAGATCCACATACCCTTCAGCAGCCGACGCACGGCGGTTCAGCCGTTTGATCTGAAATTCAGCGAGTGACCCCGGCTTCTGTTTCGCCTCAGTCGCCGCCTCTCGCAGCTTCTCCAGAGAGACCGAAACGCCAAGAAGCGGGTTTGCCTTGATCCACTTCGATTCGTCGAAATCGTCGTCGTCGTCGTCCAGCGCGTAGAGAATGGCGAGGTAGTGATCCGCTTCGATCACACCTTCGAGCAATTGCTCCGCGAACCGGCGCTCTTCCGCCCACGGCCCTGGATTCTCGTAGCCCTCCGTCGTCGTGTAGAGAAACAGAGGATTCTTCCGAGCGCCAGCCGCTGACCTCAGCACGTTGAATAGATCGTGCGTCTTGTGCGCGTGCAATTCGTCGAACGAAAGCGCCGAAGGGTTCAGCCCGTCCTGCGTGCTCGCCTTCGCGTTGATCGGCTTGAAGCTGCCACCGACCTCGTAGCGCGCGATCGCATTGGCAAATGCTTCCAGCGTGAACGCTTCCCGCAGATCGCTCTGCCGCTCGACCATGCGCTTGGCGACGCCCCAAACGATGCGCGCCTGCTGCCCCGTCGTGGCCGCTGACAGCACCTGCGGCCCCATGTCAGGCTCTATGCAAAACACGTAAAGCAGGATCGCCGCAGCAAGCGTGCTCTTCGCGTTCTTGCGAGCGACCGCAAAGAGTGCTGTCGTGAAGCGCCGCGACCCGTCCGGTCGACGAAAGCCAAAAAGGCTTACGACGAAGAACACCTGCGCAGGCTCTAACCGAATCGTCTCAGAGTCCCAGACGCCCTCCACGTGCGACAAACTTTCAACGAATGCACACGCATGATTGGCCCGCTCGGCGCTCCAGACAAACGGCGGTCGCTTGCGTCGGGCACGTTTCAAGTCCGCGAGAAACCGCCTCGCCGCAAGCCGCACCCATTTGCCGAAGCGTTCACGCCTTCGATCCGCTATAGCCTCCTCGGCATAGGCGATCGCAACGAGAACGTAGTCAGCCTGGCCGCTGCTTGAACCGCTCGAACTTGTTCGTTTGCGTCGGCTTGTTGCTGGTTTTGAGTCGTCCATTCGCGATCGGCGGGAGCCCGAAATCGTTCACAAGGTTGCGGTACTGCGCGAGCAAATGCCCCGTCGGCGTCTCGCCAGCCGCCCAAAGCTGCACCAGTTTCCCGTGCAACGCGCAGAGCTGACCCAGCACCGACACGCTGGCCTCGGTCAGCAGCTTGTTCGCCACTAGAATCGGGCCAAGCCGGTTCCATTCTTTGATGGCATGACCGTTCGGCAGCCAGTCAGGAGCAGGCGGACACTCGTTGAGCGTCGAAATCGATACGCCTTCTTCGCGCCGGCACGGCTGATCAGTGCCCGCAATGACTTTCAGGTACGCAGGCTTCCGTGGATTCATCAAAAACTCCGTCTTTCCAACCGCATACGGGAAAAAACGAC
>CAZMIU010000004.1:0-10349 GCA_964566795.1 uncultured Candidatus Saccharibacteria bacterium
TCTAAACCCACTCGACTTGCATGCCTTATCCACGCCGCCAGCATTCATCCTGAGCTAGGATCAAACTCTGATTATAAGACCGGGGTTCTAATCCCAGTCCCTAGACTCGTTGAACGGAACAAGAGAAAAGTGTCTCCTAAACAGTTTCCTCCTATTACTTGTTTGCTTGCCTACCTTGCACGGTAGGACTTCTACTTTTGATCGGTGTGATCAATGCATCATTAATTGATGCGTGATATGGACTTCTCTCCTAGAGCTGATCTCTAAGCGAGCTTTTATGACCGGCTACCCCACAACCCTGGCGGGAGTGCCCTTTGTCAAAGAAAAACTGCCCTGTTGGCAGCTACAAGGCCAGTATATACCCTATATAGAGGGAGTCAAGCACCATTATAGGGCCTTACACAAGGACTTTTTAGGCCTTTTTGAGCGCCTCCTCTACCTGTTTATAAAGCTCATCCTGGGTAGTGTCGTTGGTCAGCACCACGCCTGCCATCTTAATAAGCGCCCGCAGGTTGGGCTTATACTCCTCGGCGTTGTCTATCTCGGCTTCTTCGTCTGCCACAAAGCGCTCGTAGGTTATGCGGTCAGTCTCGGACATGCGCCCAAGTATGCGCTGGTAGCGCACAGGCATACTGGCATCTACCGCCCATAACAATGCCCCATGCTCAAGCAGGTAGCGCGCCTCGCCAATAGCCCGTACCGACTCTATAACCGCATCACCGCCACGCGCCTGTGCCTGCGCAAAGAGCTGCTCGCAGATGTAGCCGGGGCCATGCTCAGCCCGCAGTGCATTGGCAACCATAAGCATGGTGCCACGGGTATGCTCGAGCCCCTGGTTGGTTATCTCTTGGTTTAAAAAATCACGCACCGAGTAGTGCGTGAAGCCTTTTTCTTTAACTAAATAGTCGACAACCGTGCCCTTGCCTGCTCCGTTGGTGCCGGTAATGCCGATAATCACCGGGATAGTATACCAAAAACGCCGGCTTGTCGCCGGCGCTTTTCCTTAAGCCTTGTGGCTCCACTTCTGCCAGAGCACCAACAGCGGCGAGGCGAGGAATATGGAGGAGTAGGTACCCGCAACCATACCCACAATAAGCACCAGGGCAAAGTCGCGGGTCGCCACAGGACCCAATATCCAGAGCGCGGCGAGCACAATGAGCACGGTGAGGCTGGTGTTTATTGAGCGGGATATGGTCTGCGTAATCGAGCGCTCGACCACACCCTCAAACGACTCGTGGCGGTTATGCTCCTCATTAAGACGCAGGTTCTCCCTGATGCGATCAAAGATGACGATAGTGTCGTTGATAGAAATGCCGAGGATAGTGAGGAGGGCCACGATAAACAGCGCACCCACCTCTGCCCCATGGGTATATCCCAGGAGTGCAAAGAGGCCCACCGGCACAAGTATGTCGTGGAGCAATGTAACAATTGCGACCACGCCATACTTCCACGACTGCACGGGCTTGGACACACCGCGGAACGCAAACGCAATAAAGAGGATGATGCAGGTCACCACAAGCACAATGGCAATCCACGCCTTGCGCATAAGCTCCTGGCCCAAGGACGGCCCCACCGAGCTAAACTGCACCTCTTGTGCCGCGCCCAGGGTGCGCAGCTTGTTAAGCAGGCTTACATGCTCGGGCTCGCTTAGGTCGCGCTGGCGCAGGATATAGCCCCTCTCTCCCGTGGGCTGTACAAGCACCTCGCCCAAGCCAAGCTCCTGCACAGCATCACGCACCGCCGCCTGCTCGGAGCGCTCGGCGGTGTAGACCACCTGCATCAGCGAGCCGCCTGCAAGGTCAATCCCGGGCTTCAATCCCCAGGCAAAGAGCGCCGCAAGAGACAGTACCGTAAGGAGCGCCGGGAGCAGGAGGAAGTATTTAAAATTCTTGGTAATCATACAGGGTGTTACTTTTTGAGCCCGGAGCGCAGGAGGAAGCGGCCCCATGGCTTAGATGCGTCCAGCCCAAGCGCCAGGAGGAAGGTGCGCGAGATAGTGATGGCCGAGAGCATGGAGACAAGCACGCCCACGCCAAACACCAGGGCAAAGCCCTTGATAAGCGAGGTGCCAAACCAGTACAGGATAAGGGCGGCAATGATATGCGCCACGTTGGAGTCGCGTATGGCAAGCCAGGCGCGCTTAAAGCCCTCGCGTATTGCCGCATCGGCCCGATGGCCCGCCGCCAACTCTTCTTTGATGCGCTCGGCAATAAGCACGTTGGCATCTACGGCCAGACCGACCGACAATATGAACGCCGCGATGCCCGCCGCAGTTAAGACCACCGGGATCAGCTTAAACACCGCAAACATGAGTACTACGTATACAAGAAGCGACACGACAGCCACCAGGCCCGGCACGCGGTACCAGAAAATCATAAACAGCGAGAGGAGCACAAACCCAACCGCGCCCGCCATAAGCCCTGCGCGCACAGCCTCATCACCCAGGGTGGCGCCGATAGTCTCGGTTGAGGCAAGTTCGATAGGCACCGGCAAGGCACCCAAGTTTAAGTTGCGGACCATTTCGCGGGCAGTTTCTGCGGTAAAGCTGGAGCCTGAGATAATGGCAACGCCGTCTGTAATGGCGGTTTGTATGGTGGGAGCGCTCAGGAGCTTGCCGTCGAGGAATATGGCAAGCTGGCGACCCACGTTGGCGCTCGTAATGGTGCCAAAAAGCTTGGCACCCTCGGTGTTAAAGTCCACCTGGATAACCGGAGCCGAGGCTAGCGCCCCCTGGCCCGCGCCAAACTGCAGCGACGCACGCTCAAGGTACGAGCCGGTAAGCCCCGTGTCGGTAAACACTGCTGTGTTTGTAGACGATGCAAGCTCGTAGGTTGCCGCATCCACGCCTTGGTTTACCAACTTAAACTCAAGGACCGGTGTTGCACCAATAAGGCGCACTGCCTCCTCTACATCGGTAATGCCAGGCAGCTCAACAACCAAGCGGTAGTTGCCGCCGCCCAATGCCCCACCCTGCTCGGTCTGCACCAGGGGCTCGCCAACGCCAAAGGCGTTTACGCGGCGCTCGACAACCTCACGCAAAGACACGAGTGCGTCTTGCACGTTGGCAGGCTCGATACCAGAGGTGTTTGCGTTGTAGACCAGGTGGGTGCCACCGGAGAGGTCGAGCCCGAGCTTAAAGTCGAAGCGGCCACCCGAGCCGGTGGTGGTGTATACAAAAAAGCCAACTGCCGCTGCGGCAATAAGAATGACCACCGACCAATACCTAATGGCGAACATGGCGTAAGCGTACCAAACAAGCGGGAGCTTTTGTAGGGGTTGACGAAGTGCTACTTAGTTAGCGTAAAAAGATTCTTAAAAAGCATGGCGACGGCTATAGGGCCTACGCCGCCGGGGACCAAGGTTATGACGCTCGCGACATCGGCGCAGGCTGGGTCGCAGTCCCCCACCACACGGCCCGCCTGCTCTGATGTGCCGGCATCTATAAGTACAACACCGGGCTTTAGCATCTCAGGCTTTATCAAATGAGGACTGCCTGCGCCCGAGACAACAACATCGGCATCTTTGAGTACACTCAGCGAGCCCTGCTCAAGTGACACAACCTCAACGCGGTAGCCCTCCTGCTTGAGTAGCGCTGCAACCGGCTTGCCCACCAGCTTGCCCTCACCCACAACAGCAGCCTTTTGTCCACGAGGTTTAGCCTCGTGGGTATCGAGGACCGCTTTAACTGCCAGGGCTACGGGTGCCATAACCTCGGGGTGGAGCCCCAGCGCATCTACGTCCTGCTCGGGTGGGATTTGGGGCATCAGTATGCCGGCATCAGGGTGCGGGAGCTGTACCAGAATGCCGTCACATGAGGCAAGCTCGGCTACGCTGGTGCCGCGCACTACAACCACTCCCAAGCGCTCTGCTACCTTCTCTTTTATTTTTACAAAACTCTCTGTTGCCGCATCACCCGTGTTAACAACCATGCCCAGTTTTTTTCCGCGCAAAGAGTCGCCGAGACCGGCGACTATTCTCTCTGCCAATGCTTTGCCGTCAATAATCATTACTGTTTGGGGCGGCGCAGCTCCTCTGGCACAAACGACGCATACAAGCCATCGGTGTAATAAAACGCGTCGAGCCCTTCGTACTTATACTGGTACCCAAGCTTTTGTGTCACCTTACTGCCGTCTACTGCTATGGGGTAGGAGTACCCCTTCCACGCACCGCGGCCTGTGGGCACTTTGCCGCGCGTGAGGTGCCAAAAGATAAAGAAAGCGATACGCACCATCCAAGGCCAGATCGGCACGGTGCGCTTGCCCACGGCCTTTGCCATGTCAGGGCCCAGCACCACCTTGCCGGGCGGGCAGATGTTAAACACCTCAAAGTCCCCTGCCCGCTCGCCAAACGCGAGGCGCTCGACAATACCAACCACGTCATCCTCGTGGATAAACTGGCGCAGCCACTTGGGCGTCACCGGTACAAACGCAACCATCGCAGAGATAAGCCTGTAGATAAACGCGCCGCGCATCTGGCCGGAGAGTGTCGACTGCAGGCCAAAGCGGATGCGCATAAAGCGCCCGCGCGGCCCCGTAATGGCGGCCGGCCGCACAATAGAAACTGCTATGTTTTGGTTGGCGCGCTTCTGGTAGCGCTCCTCCAGGTGAGCCTCTGTCACGCGCTTTTCCTCGGCGTAGCTGTAGTCGCTCTTTCTAAACGGATCACTCTCCACAAAGCGCTGCTCGATGGTGTTTGTAGAGTATGCGCCATACGATGCCACGGTCGAGAAGTGCACCAACCTCTCCACAAACGGATTACTAAAGCAGAAGTCAAACACGCGGTCCGAGCCGTCTATGTTCCAGGCCCAACCTGTCTTTTGATTGCCGTAGAGCTCGCGTATCTGCCAGGCACTGTGTATGACAATGTCGGGTTTGTATCCAACAACCTCACTCTCCCACGCGTCGTTGGTATTTTTGTGTATGTAGACAAGCTTCTCTATGCCGCTGAGAATTTCAGGCATCTCCTCTTTGTCCAGACCAATGACACGCTCCACGTCCTCGCGCGCGGCAAACTTCTGCACCAACATAGTGCCCACATACCCTGCTGCGCCGGTGATAAGTACGGTATGGTTCATACTTAAAAAGAGCTGACCCTAAAGAGCATGCGCTTAAACGTCTTTAAGGCGACAATCACATCGAGCCCAACGGAACGGTGACGTATGTAGTAAAAGTCGTACGCCAAACGAGTCTTTGTCTCCTCTATAGACTGCGGACTGATATTGCCCTGCTCGTAGCGCTGGTTAATCTGGGCCCAGCCGGTAATGCCGGGCTTAACCACATAGCGGGCCATGTAGTACGGCAGCGACTCGGCCAGGCGCTCCCCTAGCCCCACAATGTCGTTGCGCGGGCCAATAAGGGAGAGCTCGCCCTTGAGGACATTGAGAAACTGCGGGAACTCGTCGAGCGATGTGCGCCGCAGGAACGAGCCCACGCGTGTCACCGGGTTGTCGCGCCTCTCCTCCGTGGTCCACTCGCTGGAGGTTGCTTTGTTAACCCTCATACTCCTAAACTTGTAGGCGTATATGCGCGTGCCGTACTGGCCAATACGCTCCTGGAGTATGAGGAGCGGGCCCGGGCCCTCGAGCCGCATGGCCACATATATAAACGGCGCGAGCACTATGGTGACAATACCCATCACAAGTGCGCCCACTATGTCGATAAGGCGCTTAAAAAATGCGTAAAACCCCGAGGTGGGACGCGACACGTGCTTTAAAAACCAGTCGTAGCGCAGGAGTGAGAGCGGCACGCGGTCAAAGACCTCTTCATACACGCGGTACAGGTCCATAAAGCGATACGTGCGCTTTAAAAACGAGTGTGCATAAATCTGCCCCAAGAGCGGCTCGGCGCGCGTGTCGGCGGTGTCTACCACGACCAAAGAGACACGCTCACGCTCGAGTCGCGCAAAGAATGTGTCTATGTCCGCGGCCTCCTGCGTGGAGACCGCAAAGACAAACTCCACACCATAGCGCGGGTTGCGGTTGACCTCCTCATAGAGCTCACGGGCATCGCTGCCCGAGCCGATGAGTGCCGCGCGCTCGCGCACGCCCGGGCGCGCAATGGCCGGGAGTATAAGGAGGCGCCACAGCAAAATAAAGAAGAGCGAAACAATAAGGTAGATGATCAGGTTCGTTTTGGGCGCGATACCAAGACCGGGCGCCAGAAAAAAGAAAAGCGCCGCAATCGTAGTGTTAAGCAGCTGGGTGTTAAGCAGTGCACCCGTGAGCCTGTACTGCACCAGGAGTACGCGCTTGCTGTAGAGCCCGGCCATGTAAAACACCAAGACCCACACGGCAAACAGGAGCCAAAAGAGCTTCAGGTGGAGGAAAAAGAGGTCCCCAGATGGGATCTGCTGGTAGCGGATGAGGAGAGTCGCCCATAGGGAAAATACGAACACAGCTATGTCCCCCGCGAAAACGAGTATTGTTTTTCTGCCACTAAATGACATGTATGTGCGTTACAATAGCATATAACCAACCTAAATCTATGGGGGTTTCCGGAAAGATTTTATACGTAGTCACGAAGAGTAATTGGGGTGGGGCCCAGAGGTATGTGTTCGACCTGGCCACAACCACTCGGGGCATGGGGCATGAGGTGGCAGTGGCCTTTGGAGGCCACGGCGAGTTGGAGCGCAAACTGCAGGCGACCGGTGTGCGCACGATAGAGATCCCCTCTTTGGGGCGCGACATAGGTATGGCCGACTTTGCAGCCTACCGCGACCTGGCACGCATTATCCGCCATGAGCGCCCCGCCGTGCTCCACTTAAACTCATCCAAGGCCGGGCTCTTGGGCGCGGTGGCCGGCCGGCTTAATGGCGTACTGAGGATTGTCTTTACCTCGCACGGATGGCCGTTTAAAGAGGACCGCGGCAGGATTTTTAAAACTGTCTCTTGGCTTGGCTCATGGATAACAGCACTGTTCTCGCATCAAGTTATTGCAGTCTCCGACAGCGAGCTTGCATTGGCCAAGAGCCTGCCGGGCTGCGGGGGCAAAGCTGTGCGCATATACAACGGCATCGATATTAATATGCCGTTTGGCCAAGGCGACACGATACGAGCGGCCTTCCCTCAGGGAGTGCATATCACAGGCACTGTGGGAGAACTCACCAAGAACAAGAACCATATTGCGCTTATTGAGGAGGCCCGGCAGAAACCCGACATGTACGTGGCTATTGTGGGCGAGGGCGAGCTGCGAGAGTTTTTGGAGGAGAAAATTAAAGAGTACAACTTAGGCGACCGGGTAAAGCTCTTTGGCTTTATGCCGGCTAGTGATGTGATGAAAGGCTTTGATACCTTTGCGCTCCCCTCTATCAAAGAGGGCCTGGCCTATGTAGTTTTGGAGGCGCGTGCCGCAGGGCTCCCTGTAGTAGCCAACCGTGTGGGCGGCGTAGGAGAGGCTATGGATAAACCTCTCTCAGAATTCACCCTGGAAAAAATGGTCAAACAAACCCTCGCGCTGTACTAACTACTGGTCGTAGCCGGACTCCATCTCGCGGTGGAGCATTTCGCGGTGGGTCGCGCGCGAGTAGCGGTTCATGCCGGCGAGCATGCCCAGGGAGAGAAATTCGACAATAAGGTGGCTGCCGCCGTAGCTCATAAACGGGATAGTGGTGCCTGTCACCGGCAAAAGCCCCATGTTAATACCCACGTGCAATATAAAGTGCGCGGCAAAGTAGCACAGGATGCCCAAGGCAAAGAGGGTCTCAAAGTTGGATGCTCCCCTGCCGGCCGAGTGTATGATGCGCCAAAATATCACGCCATAGAGCGCAAATACGATGGCAATGCCCACAAACCCCCACTCCTCGGCATACGCCGCAAAGATAAAGTCGGTCTGATACTCGGGCAAAAACCTGAGCTTGCTCTGCGTGCCGTAGCCAATGCCTTTGCCAAACAGCTCGCCCGAGCCCACAGCCACCGTAGACTGGTAGGCGTTGTAGCCTGCGCCGTGGATGTCGGCCAGAGGGTGCACAAAGGTCATCAGACGCTCTTTTTGGTAGTCGCGCAGGCCAAACATCCACAGTACGCTAAACGCCACCAGTGCCACGCCAAACACCAGCGCCAGATGCTTGCGCGAGATGCCCGAGACTAGCACCATGCCAAACCAGATAAGCCCCACAATGATCGCGCCGCCCAGGTCTGGCTGGAGCGCCACCAGCACAAACACAATAGCGGCATACACACCCGAGACAAAGATGTGCCTGATGTTTTTAATCTCGATGTGCCGGCGCGAGAAGTACTTGGCCAGGGCCACAATAAGCGCGAGCTTGGCCAACTCGATAGGCTGGATACCCAAAGAGCCCAAACTAAGCCAGCTCTTGGCGCCTTTAACTGCGGTACCGAGTATCAATAGCAGCATGAGCGGCACAATAAGCGCCGCATACGCCCATGCCGCAACCGAGCCTCTGCGCAAAAAGCGCCAGTCTACAAACGAGGCCCCAAAGTACACCACAAGGCTAATACCTATCCAGATGCTTTGCCGTACAAAAAACGGGTCCCCCGGTGTAAACGAGTTCATCGTTACAAGGCCCAAAAGCGCCAGGATTGTTGCGGCACAGAGGGCAAACCAGTCTATTGCATGTTGTTTGGCGCGCTCGAGAGTCGGCATTGGCACAATTGTACCCGAGCGGGTGCCTGTGTGCCTACTACAGCGGCAACACGCTTATCTCGGCCCTCACCACGCCCTCCTGCGCAGCCCAGGTGAATGTGACAGGCAGAGAGCCCCGTGCCGGTACCACCACAGTCGACTTGCTCGCCGCGCGTGCCACACCATCCTTATCAAAGAGGACCGCCGCCACGGTGGTGCGCGCATCTTTAAAGTCGCCGTTGCTTAGCGTGGCGCTGAGCCTCGAGCCGTCGTTTGAGAGCTGCTGCTCTGAGACAGAGAGCTTGGGCGGCGCACCCGCGCGCACCCACACCGGCTGGCTCGAGAATGAGAAGAGCGTGCGCGACACGACGCGATGCCCCACGTTTATATTGGGCTCAATAATGGGGATAACCGATACAGGCGGCAGGTCGGCTACGCCGGTGCGGTCTACAACGAGCTTGTTCTCCTGGTCAAAGAGCTGGAATGTGTAGGCCACCTGGCGCGCTCCGCTCCCCACGTTGTTGTTTTGTATGTATGCGGCGGCGGTATACGTCTGGGGCGCCTGCTCAAAGCTGCGGGCCCACAGCACCACAGGGGCGCGTGCTGCCGCCTCGCACACGCGGGCGCAGCCGCCGCCGCAGTCTACCCCCTGCTCTGTGCCGTTTTGCTTGCCATCGGTACACAAAGGCGGCGCCGTAAAAAACGCCGTATATACAAAAATAAGCAGCATAAGCGCAATGATGCCGCCCACGCTGGTGTACAAAGCCTTCCTCCTCCCGCTCCAAGACAATGCCATGGAGTAATTGTATAGCAAAAATCCGCCCCTTAAGGCGGTCTTGTTGGAGCATATCGAAAACTTTGTCCTGGCGCCTAGCTACTCTCGCCTGGTTGTACCCAGACTACCATCGCCGCTAGTGGTCTTAACTTCTGTGTTCGGAATGAGAACAGGTGTGACCCCACCGCCAAAGCACCAAGACAAAACTTTCGATATTTGTGGTAACAAACGTAAAACAACAAATTATTGCGATGCTCAAACCTCCAATCTGCACGAGGGTTAAACTTGATCGATTAGTACTTCTCGGCTCAACACATTGCTGTGCTTACACCTAAAGCCTATCAACGTCATCATCTCTGACGGATCGTAATGATTACTCATCTTAGAGTCGGTTTCGCACTTAGATGCTTTCAGTGCTTATCCTTTCCGGACATAGCTACAGAGCGGTTCCCTTGGCAGGAAAGCTCTCAGACCAGTGGTCCGTTCACCCCGGTCCTCTCGTACTAGGGGCAAATCTCTTCAATAATCGACGCCTGCAGTAGATAGGAGACCAACCTGTCTCACGCTTCTTTTCTTGTATTACTACAAGGAATGGACTACAACTTCATCCTTTCGGATGACTGATGATTAGTCTCTACGGGCGAGCTGGTATGCTCTTCCCTCGGTATTGCCCCAGTTGGGGTTTTACCGATATCAATCAGTTTCTTCTTGCCTATTTCTAGACAAGACCGCCGTGATTGGTTAGTTTCTATCTTTTCTATTTGTTTTAGACGAACATGTTTTGTAACAGTGTTTGTTTCTTTGTTTCTTCTCTCGACGGTTCAGATCGTCCAATCCCCCATTTTGCAATGAGATCCTGAACGGTCTGAACCCAGCTCGCGTATCTTTTTAAATGGCGAACAGCCATACCCTTGGGAGCTTCTTCACCCCCGGGATAAGATGAGCCGACATCGAGGTGCCGAACTCCGCCGTCGCTATGGACGCTTAGGCGGAAC
>CAZMIU010000005.1:0-9900 GCA_964566795.1 uncultured Candidatus Saccharibacteria bacterium
TGAATACGTTCTCAAGTCTTGTACTCACCGCCCGTCAACTCAAGGGAGCCGGGAGTACCTGAAGCATCTCGCAAGAGGTGTCACGGTAAATTCGGTGACAGGGAGTAAGTCGTAACAAGGCACGGCTAGCGGAAGCTGGTCGTGGAACAATTCAAATGACAAGCGTTGTGCATCTCGTACGAGTGCATGACTGAATTGGCGATCTTCTGTCGCAAGACAGATGGCATGATGATGCTAATGCTAAATTGCATCCGGTACGCCCCCTAACCGACAGGGCACTCGTGTGCCTTCCCTAAGTACGCTTTGGAGTACAGAGCAGGAACAGGAGGTACGAGCGGAACAAGAGAAAGGTGTTTGCTACAAATGGTGTGACTTTTGCAAAAATTCCCCAAACCGTAAAGGTGCGGGGCTTTTTGCGTTGCATACTGATACCCCTATTGGTGTCTATAGGGTGTGATAGGTAAAATGTGTGCCCGGTGGTAGAGTGTGGGCGGTAGGACATCAGGGAGGTGGGCATGGCCCAGCACTTTTTAGTAGAAGTTGTCGGGGAACTTGAGAGGGCAAAAAATGGCCTTCTGAGGTTCTTTCTTTTTCTTGCGGTGGTGTTAGTAGTAACCTTTGCGGCGCTGGTAGCCGCGGGGGCGCAGACACCGTTCCCCACAGACAAAGACGCTCTCGCCAAGTTTAAGTGGGAGCAAAACAACTTTGTGCACTACTGTGTGGTGGGGTCGGTGCGGGCAGACCGCTTTGAGAGCCTTTCTGCAATCGAGAGGGCAATCCTCGCGGAAGCAACACAAGAGCAGCTGGTTGCTGCCATCAGGCACCGCTGCAAAGTACAGGTTATAAAGGCCTCGGGGGAACCCGGGGCCTTCCCTTTGCACACCAAGCGGGGCCGTGCTAGGGTGAGGGAGGAAAGGAGCATGCACGCCGATACCCGGCATAAAGCGCCCACAGCACCAAGAACCGTTGGGTCCACTTTGTCAGGAGGCTGACCATGGTCAGACGTACGCCCGCAGTCACGCACCGCGACCCGCATTTTTTTCCTACGTAGAGCACCTTGGTTTGAACCACTTTCATACCGCGCAGGGCCCCGGCATAGTGCCGGGGCCTTCTTCATTATCCACTGTTGCGTCAAGGCGGCATAGGTGATAAAACTTTTTATCAGGAGTTCATGTTTTGTCAGCAAGGGAGGCATCTGTGCGATGGGGATTCAGCGACAGACCGGCAAACTGGAGAAATACGACTTAACCCCGGGCAAAGCGCATGCATTTATCCGACTCTCATCCAATGAGCTTGTGCATGTGCCGATGGTTAACCGCGGCAAGCTTAAGGGCACAGAGATAAAGCCCTGCATCAACGGACAACGGCTCGCGCCGCTATCCGATGTTTCGCTTGTGGTGATCGATGTCAGCTACAATGAAGAGGGACAAAAGCCCTTTATTGTCCTCTGGGCACCAAAATGACAATGGGGCCGGCGCATATAGCGCCGGCCCCTGTTTTTTGCTATAGTGCCCTCAATGCGCGCTTATCACGGCGTTCAATAAGCGCGCTTCGTTCGGCCCACATACAAGCTTGGCTTGTGTTTGGGTGCCTCACTCGCGCGCTTAGCTCAGTTGGTAGAGCATTCGACTGATACTCGAAAGGTCCTAGGTTCGATCCCTAGAGCGCGCACAAGGTCAAAAAAGCGGATAATTCCGCTTTTTTGGACACTTGTGCGAGCCGGAGCGTTGCTGTGCACTGGCACAGCCGCGAGACAGGGTCGTGCGGCAATGTGCGCGACGGCGCACATTGAACGCCTGACCACCAGGCACGTGCAAGCAGATTGACCAATCATTTTCCTGTGTTATAGTTGTATTCTCATGCATCGTATAAAAAACTTACTGCGCTACCTTAACAGCTACTCCCGCCGCTCCAAGATACTTGCCGGTGCGGCTGCCCTTGTCGTGGTAGTCGTCCTTTTTCATCTCGGCAAGGGCGAGGCTGTGGCCGACCCGTCGTTGAGCATGACCCACGTCACTCTGGCCTCTGTGGCAAGCCTCTCAAATGCCGGCGGCCCGCTGCCGGTAACGGGCAAAATTGCCTCGGTGAGCCAGGCAAGCATCTCGGCGCTCTCGGGCGGCGAGATAACATCATTGCGCGCCAAGCTCGGTGACCGTGTCTCTGCAGGGCAGGTGATAGCCAGCTTTGAGAACTCAAGTCAGCAGGCAGCGGTACTCCAGGCCCAGGGCCAGTACGATGCCGCACTTGCCTCTAAGGTGTCGGTGTCTCCGGCAGATGTCCGCACCTCTGCTATTAATGCATACCGGTCTGCCTTCAACACGCTCGACACGACACTTGAGAGCGATGTGGACCTGTTCTTTGGCGAGCGTACGCCATATGGGCCGCTCTTGCTTTTGGATCAGTCGCGCGACAACCGCCATGGCAGGATATCGCTCCAGCGGGAGGCAATAGACGATGAGATGGAGACGTACCGCACTCAGCTCTCCCAGGCAGAGACTGCTGATCCGGTACAGATGCTTGACTACGCGAGCGCGCTTACCCAAAAAGTGATTGATATGCTCAACGACCTTTCCGTTGCGGCAAACCGCTCCGATGCCAACGCCACGGACACGCAGATTGCGGCTTTGTCGTCGGCGCGCAGTGATATGTCTGCTCTCAGGGCCAGCCTCGCAAGCGAGAAAGAGGCATACCGCGCAGGCACGGTTACCACAACAACCTCAACAGATGCGTCTGTCACTATCGCGCTTGGCGGCCTGCGTGCCGCACAGGCCGCTCTGGAGAAGACCTACGTGCGCGCGCCCATATCGGGCACCATTGTAAGTCTGCCCGTTAACCGCGGCGACTTTGTATCGCCGGG
The DNA here is from genome assembly GCA_964566795.1 of uncultured Candidatus Saccharibacteria bacterium. Classification (GTDB taxonomy): domain Bacteria; phylum Patescibacteriota; class Minisyncoccia; order Phycocordibacterales; family SBAW01; genus GWA1-54-10. Next base: position 2,858 of record CAZMIU010000005.1, read on the forward strand.
TACCGTAGTTGCCATTATCTCCAACCCCGGTGCGCTCCAGGTAGAGTCGTATGTTACGTCGGCTGACGCAAAGACCCTGAGTGTGGGCGGCAAGGCAACCATAGAGGGCGGCATAGCAGGCTCTGTGGTGTTTATAGCACCTGCGCTCGACCCTCTGACCGGCAAGATACAGGTCAAAGTGAGCCCGCCAGCCGGGCAGGGTGCGCTTGTAGACGGTAGCACCGTGACCGTACTGCTTGAGCGTGCAGGTGCCAAAGCTGGCGCGGCCGCTCAATCCAAAATCTCGATCCCGATTGCCTCTGCCAAGATGACTCCACAGGGGCCGGTCGTGTTTACCGTTGCGTCATCCACGCTTGTCTCTCATCCTATAACATTTGGAGCCATCCAGGGCGGCCAGGTAGAGGTGACACAGGGTCTTGATCTTGGCATGGATATAGTGGTTGATGCGCGCGGTCTCTCTGAGGGACAGGTTGTGGTGGTAGACTCCGAGTAACCGCTATGCTCTGGCTTTGGAACTTCTTTCTTGAAAGGCGTCAGCTCAGCTACGTGCTCGTAGCAGTGCTTGTTATTGCCGGCACGTACTCCCTGGTCCGCATCCCCAAGGAAAATACTCCCCAGATTGACCTTGCCATAGCGATAGTTACAGCGGCACTCCCGGGCGCCTCGGCAGAGGACATGGAGTCTCTGGTTACAAACAAACTCGAGGCCCAGATATCGGGTGTTTCAAACATTGACACGCTCACCTCCAGCTCGGCCGACGGGGTGTCGGCTATAACGGTGCAGTTTACCGCGCAGGCCGACACCGACCAGTCTATCCAGGATTTGCGCGACGCTGTTTCGCGGGCACGCCCAAATTTGCCCACAGATGTAGAGGTCCCGCAGGTTACCAAGCTCAACTTTAGCGACCAGCCGATTATCGCGGTTACCATCTCGGGGGACCGCACTCCTCTTGAGTTTTCAAAATTGGGTACAGAGCTCCAGGACGAGCTTTTAAACGTCTCCGGTGTGTCGCAGGTGCAGATTGCGGGCGTGCCGGAGCGCGAGGTCTCGGTTATCGTGCGCAAAGAGGCGCTTGAGCAGTATGGGCTGAGCGTCGTGGGAGTAATACAGGCAATCTCAAGCTCAAATGCCGCGCTCCCGGCCGGCCGCATCTCGGTTGAGGGCGTCAACTACAACGTCAACTTTAAGGGCGGCATTACCGACCCCAGGCAGATACAGGATATTGCGGTCTCCTCGACTAACGGCGTGCCGGTGTACCTGCGCGACATCGCAGATATCCAGGACGGCCTGGCGCCGGCCACAACGTACTCGCGCGTGTCTATCAATGGCGAGCCCAGTACGGACGGCATTACACTCCTTATCTATAAGCAGTCTTCTGCGGGCATCCAGGCTACCGCGCAGCGCGTGTCACAGAGGCTTGATGAGCTCAAGGGGAGCCTTTTGCATGACCTAGACGTGTTTGTGCCGCCCTCGACCGACCAGGGTGTGCAGATTACGCACCAGTTGGGCGACCTGACCGAGACGGGCCTTATTACGGTGGCGCTCGTTATCTTGGTGCTTCTGTTGACCATTGGCTGGCGCGAGTCGGTTGTGGCGGGGCTTTCTATACCGCTCTCTTTCCTTATTGCCTTTATTGGCCTGTATGCCACCGGCAACACGCTTAACTTTATAAGCCTGTTTGCCCTTATCTTGGCTGTGGGTATCCTGGTCGACTCCGGTATCGTGGTGACAGAGGCTATACATGCACGGCTCAAGCATCACGCGACCCCCATACTGGCTGCCAAAGCTGCGCTCAAAGACTATGCGTGGCCGCTCATTGCGGGCACCATGGCAACTGTGGCTGTGTTTGCGCCGCTCTTTTTCCTTACCGGTATTATCGGCAAGTTTATCGCCGGTATCCCGTACACGCTCATATTTGTGCTCATGGCCTCTATCTTTGTGGCGCTGGGCATTGTGCCGCTTATCGCGGTCTTGTTTACCAAGGGTGCACCAAACAGGCTCGAGCAAAAGCAGGAGGAGTACACAGACAAAATCACGCAGTGGTACACGAAAAAGCTCAGGATTGTCCTTGGGCATCGCCGCTATCAGAATATATTCCTTGCCTCGCTGTTTGTAGGCATGATTGTCGCGTTTATGCTCCCGGTATTTGGATTTGTGTCGGCCACCTTCTTTCCTGTAGCAGATGAGGACTATATGTACCTCAACTTGCAAAAGCCGCAGGGTACCGTGCTTGAGCAGACAGACCTCTCTGTGCGCCAGGTAGAGGAGATACTATATGCCGACGAGGATATTGCCTCCTTCCAGACCACAGTAGGGCAGAGCAGCGCGCTCTCGGGTGAGAGTACATCCGGCTCCAATCAGGCCAACATCACCCTTAACCTGCATGAGGACCGCGACAAGACCAGTATGCAGATTGGTGCCGAGCTGCAGGAAAAGCTGTCTGTCATAAAGGGCGCAGACATACAGGTACTGCAGGCATCCAATGGTCCGCCATCTGGCGCGCCCATTTATATACGCTTCCTGGGTAATGACTTGGGCGACCTTATTACTGCCGCTGAGGCGGGCAAGCGCCTCTTGGCCTCAATGCCAGATGTGACCAACATTACTGCCTCTACACAGAGCAATGGCACCGAGTTTAACCTCGCCATTGACCGCGCCAAGGCAGCCGCCCTGGGCCTTAACACCAGTGTAGTGGCCCAGACCCTGCGCGCCGCAATCAACGGCACCACAGCCACTTCTATCACCCAAGACAAGGAAAACATAGATGTTGTGGTCAAGCTCAACCTAAATCCTGCCTACACAGGCACGGGCGACACGGCGCAGACTACCATAGACAGTATCAAGAACCTCTCTGTGCCGGGCTCGTCGGGCACTACGGTGCTGCTTGGCTCGGTGCTTAAGGACTCGCTCGCTCTTTCCTCGGCTGCGATTGCCCACGAGGAGAAGGTGCGCGTGCAAACCGTGGGCGCGTATCCTGTGGCTGGCGTTGCCGCCACCGACATTGTGGCTGAGTTTGAGAAGCGCTCAGGCGAGCTTAATTTGCCCGAGGGTGTCACCATATCCTATGGCGGCGAGAGCGAGAGCATCAACGAGTCGTTTACCCAGATGTTTGTGGCGCTCATCGCGGGCCTCGTGTTTATGTTTATCATCCTCATCATCTCCTTTAACTCGATCCGCTACACGCTCTACTTGCTCTACATCGTTCCGCTCTCGCTCATCGGCGTGCTCGGCGGCCTCGCTATCACGGGGCAGTCGCTGTCGTTTACATCGCTCTTGGGTATCATTGGCCTGGGTGGTGTGATCATTAACCACGCGATCATCCTCATGGACTCGCTGATCCATAACCTGCGCACGCAGCCGCAGAAGCCTCTTATAGACATTGTGGTGGAGTCCTCTGAGGTGCGCTTTAGGCCTATTGTGCTCACCACCATAGCCACGGTTATAGGCATGATCCCGCTTGCGATATCTAACCCAACCTGGGGCCCATTTGCCTTTACGGTGATGTTTGGCCTTGTCTTTGCTATCTGCCTTACCCTGGTAGTTGTGCCTGTCCTGTTCTACCGTGCGCCGCACGAGAAGGAACACTAATATGGCCGCCAAAAAGCCCGCAAAGCTCTATATCTATGGCAAGCACTCTGTAGAGGAGGCTCTGCGCCACGCGCCGTACGCGGTGCGCGCCCTATACCTGCAGAGCGGCGAGAAGACGCTTGTGGAGCTCGCGCGCCAGGCCGGCGTTGAGGTGCATCCGCTGGACTCGCGCAAAGTTACCTCTATGGTAGAAGGTGCTGTGCCGCACCAGGGCGCTATTGCGCTTGTGGGTGCGACCGAGCTTCTTATAGATGCCGAGGCGTTTGTGCAGGAGTATAAACCCGCACAGGGAAGTACGCTGGTGTTTTTAAGCGAGATACAGGACCCTCACAACGTGGGCGCCATTATCCGCTCCGCGGCTGCCTTTGGTGCAGACGCCGTGCTTATGCCCACGCACAAGCAGTCGCCTATAACGGCTGCTGTAGTGCGTGCCTCTGCGGGTATGGCGTTTCAGATCCCTTTGGTGGGTGTAGCCAACCCGCAGCAGACTATTGCCGGTCTTAAAAAGAAGGGGGTGAGGGTGTTGGGCCTGGCCGCGGATGGCCACGCCGAGCTCGAAACAGAACCATTTGATACACCAACTATGCTTGTGTTGGGCAACGAGGCCGAGGGCATTGCGCCCTACGCCCGCGCCCTGTGCGATGACATGCTCTCGATAGACATCGAGCCCCAAGCCGAGTCGCTTAACGTTGCGGCCTCTGCCGCGGTAGCGCTGTACCAAGCGCGCCAACGTCGCACCAAGTAGCAGAGGTAGTAGGAACAAGTAGGTAAAAACTACACCACACTTTTCCCAAAAAATGGGTACTTAGTACCTATATTGATTTTTGTCGGTATTATTGGAGGATGTATTTTGTGTATGTACTTGAGTGTGGAGACAAGTCGCTCTACACCGGTATTACGACCGATCTTGTGCGCCGCTTGGCCGAGCATAAGGCTGGGGAGGGGAGCCACTACACTCGTGCCCGAGGGGCCAAAAAGTTTGTATACACACAACCCGAGCCAACCCGCTCTGCGGCGCTCAAGCGCGAGGCACAGCTAAAGAAGCTCACCCGTGCACAAAAGCTCGCTCTTATCCGTCTTGCCAAAAAGCCTCGACTTTAAGGCTGCTTGTCTGTATAACGAAGTGAGACACAGCAGGGGAGTGACATGACAGAAGATCCAATCCGTGCAGTTATTGGCGTGAGCTACCGCAACTCATCCGATGCAAGGCGTCTTACGTATTTCGTTAAGCGCTCGATGCTAATGGAGAACTATCCAAACGTCTGGAGCCTGCCCTCGATACAGCACACTACACACGAGCTGCCCGACCCGCTCGACCTGCGTGCCGCGCAGAAGATATTTGTCCGCATGTCTGCAGAGAGGTTTTACAATGCGCCGGTTGCGGTGCTCCAGCATCTTATTGCAGGTAGCTCCGACGAAAACCCGATGGGCCGTATGGTGCACCTTAACCTCTACCAGGTGGGATTCCTGGAAGAGCCCATGCTCAACCCGTGCTACTACACCGACAGTGCGTGGCTTGTGCATGAGGAGTTTGTCGAGCGTACCATGCTCTCGCCGCTGCCGTGCGGGCTGTGCACCAAGCTGTGGCAGCAGTATCAGGAGCAGGCAGTAGCCTGACAACAAAAGCCCCCGCATCGCGCCGGGGCTTTTTCTTTAGTAGACTTACGCTAACCAGATTAGTAATAACCATAGTTGTATGAGCTGGAAACATGTGGGCGGGCTCAATCCTAAGTTTAGCGAGTTTAAGGAAAAGCATCCGGGTATGACGATGCTTGGATTGTCGTGGGCACTGTATTGGCGTCTTACATTGCTTATGCTTGCAATCCAGTTAGTTGTATTTGGTGTGGTGTTTGTTGCGTTTGCATCCATGGGCATATCAATGCATCGAGAGAATGATGAGTGGGGCCGCAATCGCGGGGGCATGTACACAGACATGCCCATGAGCCGGTAAGTACGAAAAGGCATACTGCACAGGGCGCCTAAGCAAAGCAAGAAGACCGTCATGAGGGTGACGGTCTTCTTTTTTGAGCAAACACACATTTTGATTTTGTGGATAACAAAACAGGAGAACAGGTAAGAGGGTACAGCAACCGTGTGCGCTCAGCATGCGAACCTAATACGATCTAAAAGGGCAAATCTCGGTAAAAAAGCCTTATGCCGTAATATCGCTATGCCGAGAACAGATTTAATATCAACAACATCTCGGTTTGAAGAGTACTACATATTAGTGACTATATTTGGAGAACTTTTGGCACGCATAGGGCGCTAGGTTGATTTGTGAGGTGCGGATAAGCATTAAAGCCATGTTTTTTGTAAAAAATCACTAAATTTTTCGTTTAAAAAGCATTCTAATTACTTACCTGATGATACGCTGAATTAGTACGACAATCTGAAGTCGTCTCGGCGAACAAGCGTTGGTACGTAACGAAAAATGGACGAACAGCACTTTTCAAAAAAATACATCTCATCACGCGATGCGGCGAAGCTGTATCGCGTAACTAACGACTACATTGCACGTTTGTCGCGCCAGGGCAAAATGAGTGGCTTCCTTAAGGACCGCACCTGGTTTGTCGACAGAGATTCTCTGCGCAAGTTTTTCCTCAAGCGCGGGCGCCCGGTCGCTCCAACCCTGGCAGCGGCAGATGCAGCAAAGGAATACATAAACTCGCGTGCAGCCGCCAAGGCGTATGGCGTTACTCATGACTACATTGCGCGCCTGTGCAGGCAAGGCAAGGTTGCTGGAGTCTTGGAGGGAGGCACATGGCTTGCAGAGCGCCAGTCACTCGAGTCGTTCTTTGCAGCACGGGGACGCGTTGCGTCGATAGAGAGCTTGCCTGCACGCACACCGGCGTTTGTGCAAACTGCACGAGGCAGCATCAATACAACTCGGCAAACATTTGCCGAGATTGTGTTTGTCCGCAAGGAACTTGCTGCGTTTGCGATGGGACTTTTGTTTTTGGTGAGTGGTGCGTTTGGTCATGCATTTTCAGGCACAGCACATCCACTGAGCATGGTGGCCTCCGCCTCTCAGATTGAATCGCCGTTTTTTGGCTCGGGTCTCGGCTCACTATGGGGCATGATCACAAACCTCTTTACCCCCAAGCCTACCGACCTTGCAACCTTTGTACCCGCACCTGCTGCAGATGAGAAGCCGACCTGGGTTGCAGCCCCTTTGCTCCCTCAAAGCCCTTTGGGAGCGGCAAGCTCCACGGTGTTCCAGACAATTGTCACAAACACATACCCGATTGCTGAGCGCACGGTTGTCAAAGAGACTTTTGTCCCGGCAGACACCTCGGGCTTTATCACACAAACGTTCTTAAACTCCCAACTCGAGCGCGTCTTCGACACCATCGCCGGCTCATCAGGCGGTGGTGGGACCTTGAGCGACTTCTCGACCCTTGTGGCCTCAGACATCCCAGACCTCTCCGGCGTGTACCTGGCACTGACAGGCGGCA
>CAZMIU010000006.1:0-2187 GCA_964566795.1 uncultured Candidatus Saccharibacteria bacterium
TTGAGGTCGCAGAGGTCAGCAGTGTCGAGCCCGTGAGCGTGGTCGAGGCCAAGGTTGCAGACGATGTTGCATTCAGGATGCCGATGGTGGTGGTACCAGTCATGAGTCCGCCCAGGGTCAGGATGGATGTGGTCGCGTTGCCCTGGAACGGATATGCCGCAATGCTTGGGGTACCCGTGAGCTGTGAGTACGGCAAGGAGAGGTTGGGCAGTGTGGTGATGGAGGCCACAGAGGTGGTGGCGGCAAGCTGTGTGATGAAGCGCGGGTCAAAGAGTGAGTTGAAGGTGGTGGTGTAGACACCGTTGGTCACGGTGCCTGCGTTGCCGGACACGTCACCGGTGACATTGCCCACTACCCCGCCATTGGCGTTGAGTACACCTCCTACATTGAGCACGCTTGAGATGGTGGTAGAGCCGGTGACTGCGAGTGCGGTGGTGGTGGCGCTGTCGAGCGATGCTCCGCCCACCACCCCAAACTTTGCCAGAGGAGCGGCAAGGGATGATGTGGCTGTGGCACCAACAAGCACCTGGTTGGTGCTGGTAGACGGGCGGATACCCGAGCCGTTGAAGAAGGTCCAGTTAACGTCGGTACCACCTCCACCGCCGCTTGCATCCGAGCCATCGCACAGGTCGCTGCTGCCGGTAATGCTGCTGCAGAACGACGCCCATGTTGTGCCGGTCACCCCATCAAACGTAACTGCGCCAGAGACGGCAAGGTTGGTGGTAGTTGCATTGGTACCCGTGGCGTTGGCAAAGACAAACGGGCCGGTCAGCGTGGTGGAGGCGGAGGAGAGGCCGCCGGTAAATGCAATGAGGGTTGTGGTGGCATTTGACGGGAATGGGTAGGCAAAGGTGTCAGTAGACGGCCAGGCGGTGCGGCAGTCGGTCGAGATGCACAGCGCCGTTGCCGAAAGCGCGGTTGTCGACGCGTATGGGAATGTCGACGCTGTCGCGGTCGAGGTTGCGGTAAAGTATTCGCTCGTAGTCTGGCCCACCACAAAGAGCTTGGTGGTTGGATTGGTGGTGCCAATACCCAGGCGGCCTGTCGTAATGTACACATCGCCATTTCCGTCGGGCGTAAGCGCAATATCGCCGTTTGTGTTGGACGCGGTTACAGCATTGCCCGAGACAGTTATGTTTCCTGCTGCCACACCGCTTGGTATAGGCAGTGCCGACAGGTCGGTTGTTACGATACTCTTGCCCGCGCTGACGTTTATAGTGTTCTTAATCTGCACCTGGCCACCTGTCGGATTAAGCTCGATGTTTGAGGTGCCGCTTGTCTGTACGACAAGATTTTCGTTTATGTCGGGTGAGACAACGACGTCGTTGCCGCCGTTCGTGGAGATAACCTGCTGGCCGTTTACATACAAAGAGCCCGGGCCAATGTAGACATCCTTCCAGACATTGGTGGGCGAGCCTAGCGCATACGTGTTATCAGCCGCAGGGATAATGCTCCCCGAGATGCGTATGTCGCCCGCAAAGGTAGACGTGCCGGTCCCCTCTACCGCAATGGTGCCGGTGGTTGTGGCGCCTCCAGAGATAGTGAGGCCTGTCGCCTGCCCTCCTGCTCCGATAGTCGTCGAGGCGTAGCTTGCAAGCCCTGCAGTAAAGTCAATGCGGGTCGACGTCGCATTTGACGGGAACGGGTACGAGAACGTGGCGTAGTTCCCCGCTGCCTGGTAGTCACTGCCTGCTACGGCCGGGATTACCGAGCCGCCGGCGGTAGTCTTGAGCAGTGCGCCGGATATTGCAGTAATTGCGAAGGTAGATGAGGTGGCAAAGGTAAGCAGTGTGTTGCCCGTGAGGGTTGTAGAGGCCAAGATCGCAGACGACGTTGCATTCAGGATGCCGATGGTGGTGGTACCAGTCATGAGTCCGCCCAGGGTCAGGATGGATGTGGTCGCGTTGCCCTGGAACGGATAGCTAAAACTTGAGCCTGTTGAGTCGGTACCGCAGGAGAGCGTGCCGTTGGTGTCTGCCTTGACGTCGCACGAGACCGCGTTGAGGCCGGAGACGATGAGGGCGGTGGTAGAGGCCGTTGATGCGGTGACCATAGTGGTCGAGGCGTAGTTAATAGTGCCGGCACGTGCACGCAACTCTGTGGTAGAGGCGAGGCCAGAGACATACAGGTTGGTGGTCGTTGCAGAGGTCAGCAGTGTCGAGCCCGTGAGCGTGGTCGAGGCCAAGG
>CAZMIU010000007.1:0-1434 GCA_964566795.1 uncultured Candidatus Saccharibacteria bacterium
GAGAGGATTTGAGGTGAAAGAAATTCTCCCGATGAAATTCGACAGCTACTACGTTTCCATGCTGAGCGAAAAATATCTTACAGGTTCAGTGAACTATTTCGGAGCATTCCGCAGAGGTTGGATCTCCAACTCTCGCGCCGGAAAAGAAGCCTGGTCCAGCCAGATTTATCTGCTTCGCAAAAAATAGAATTCAGCATTTCCTGAATTAATCAGGGGCGGCACCGTTGAAGTTACTTTCTTTGTCATGGAAAACAGAAATAACCCAACAGCCGCCCCTTCTTTATTCCCATGAAAAACGAAGACAACATTTCCTGGATTCTCAATCATCTCGGAGAAGATCGCGAGAATTACTACAACGCTGTGAATCCTCCGATGATGCTTACCTCCAACTTCGCATTCAAGTCAGTTGGAGAAATGCGAAAGCAGCTGGAAACCGAATTACAAGTGCCATTTTATACGCGCGGTTATAATCCGACCGTTGCAATCCTGAGAAAGAAACTTGCCGCGCTTGAGGGAACAGAAGATGCGCTCGTTTTCTCCAGCGGATCAGCGGCCGTTGCTGCAGCTGTAATGTCGGTGGTGAAATCCGGAGATCATGTAGTTTGCGTGCAGAAACCATACAGCTGGACCAACACTTTGATATCGGGATATCTTTCCAAGTATGGAGTTGAATCCACATTTGTTGATGCTTCTGATGAGAGCAAAGTCTTCAAAGCTGTTCAGGAAAATACGCGTCTGATTTATCTGGAAAGTCCGAATTCCATGACTTTTGAAATGCAGAATATAAGCGCGATTACTAATTATGCCAAGAGTTCGGGAATCACAACAATTCTGGACAACAGTTACAATTCGCCACTGAATCAGAAGCCGGCAGCTATGGGTGTTGATATCGTTGTTCATTCAGCAACGAAATATCTGAATGGACATTCGGACGTAATCGCAGGAGTAGTTGCATCAACGTCAGCGCGGATTTCAAAAATGATGGCTGAGGAATACATGACGCTCGGTGCGGTTGTCAGTGCGCACGATGCGTGGCTGATCATTCGCGGAATGCGAACATTGGAGTTGCGCGTGAACAGATCTTCAACTTCAGCACAACAAATTGCAGAATGGTTGGAGCAAAATCCGAAAATCGAAAAGGTATATTATCCAACACTGAAATCGAATTCTCAATATGATCTCGCTGTACAGCAGATGAGACAGGGCGGAGGATTGCTCACCATTCAACTCAAAGCGAAGGACGTAGCGCAAGTGGAAAGTTTCTGCAATGCACTTTGTTGTTTTCTGCTTGCTACAAGTTGGGGCGGACACGAATCATTGATACTGCCTGTATGCTCATTGCGCGCTTCAGCAAGTTTGAGTTCGCAATTGCAATGGAATATGATTCGGGTTTATATCGGCTTGGAAGATACGCAGCTGCTGATTCAGGATTTG
>CAZMIU010000008.1:0-1348 GCA_964566795.1 uncultured Candidatus Saccharibacteria bacterium
GGTAGGTAAAGGTGGCGTAGTTCCCCGCTGCCTGGTAGTCGGTGCCTGCGACTGCCGCTACAACCTTTCCTATCGAGTCAGTCTTGAGCAGGCTGCCCGTAACACTGGTGATGGCAACCTGCGACGAAGTCGATATGCCCACCACCACAGAGTCCCCCGCAACCGTAAGTTTTGCGGTCGGGAGAGCGGTGCCGATGCCCACATTGCCCTGGTAATCGATAGCAAGCCTCGTAGAGGTGGCAGTGCTGTCAGGATTGACGTAGTCGATACGGAAGAAGTCCTGATCCTCCCACGCCGCGCTCTGGTTGTAGCCCACAATACCCCACGCCGAGATATCCTGGCGCTTCTTGTTCCAGCTGTAGTCGTTGGTGTCGCCAAGCACAAGGTTGGAGCCCCACGCCGCCGACCCAGACCACAAGTCGCGAGCCCTGGCAGAGAGCGACGAGTGCACCGGGTACACCGTGGCACCATTGTCGCTGTACACAGAGGCGATGCTCGGGCCGCTCGCGCTATAGACAGTAAGCGCGTCTGCACTGTTGGCGCCGACGCCTACCCTGTCGCCAAAGTATGCAGCGCCGGTTGTCGTCGCGTTGCCGTTTATGGTTGTCGAGCCGACCGAGAGCAGTCCTGCAGCAAACGTGAGCGTGGTCGATGTCGCATTTGAGGGGAACGGGTACGCGAAGGTCGACGCAAGGTAGTCGACGCCTGCGGTAGCGGCCACTACTGCCCCGCTGCTCAGCGTCTTGAGCAGCGCACCCTGTACGCCAGTAATGGCAAACGTCGTGGTCGTTGCAGAGGTCAGCAGTGTCGAGCCCGTGAGCGTGGTCGAGGCCAAGGTTGCAGACGATGTTGCATTCAGGATGCCGATGGTGGTGGTACCAGTCATGAGTCCGCCCAGGGTCAGGATGGATGTGGTCGCGTTGCCCTGGAACGGATATGCCGCAATGCTTGGGGTACCCGTGAGCTGTGAGTACGGCAAGGAGAGGTTGGGCAGTGTGGTGATGGAGGCCACAGAGGTGGTGGCGGCAAGCTGTGTGATGAAGCGCGGGTCAAAGAGTGAGTTGAAGGTGGTGGTGTAGACACCGTTGGTCACGGTGCCTGCGTTGCCTGTGATTGAGCCCACGATGGTATTGGAGAAAGTGTTGGTGCCCGAGAAGGTGTTGTCATTGGCCAGGAGGGTTGAGGAGGCAAAGCTCCAGGTGGAGGTCGAGTAGGTGTAGAGGGCGCCCGAGGCATTCACTGCCAGCCCGCCATTGGTGTAGTTAGACAAGGTTACCGTCGAGGTTGCAGTAAGTGCCCCGATGGTGGAGGAGCCCATGAGTGTGCCGGCGCTGAAGGTAATGACCGA
>CAZMIU010000009.1:0-1216 GCA_964566795.1 uncultured Candidatus Saccharibacteria bacterium
ATGTTTACCGTGACCTTCACTGCTGGGAAATGCAATTCAACTGGATTCCTTTCGGATTCCGTCAGAGTTATAATCTGACTATCAGCGTAAAATCGGCGGTGCTGCAGGATCTTAAGCTGACACGCAAGCGCGACTGGTACGATTTCAACAGTCTGTAGAATTGTTTGGGGCTGATGTTACAGTCAAATCCGTAACTTTACCAGACTCAATTTTTCCAATGAAAAAATATTTTCTCTTCGCAATTCTGATTTCAGGAGTTGCATTGTTATTCGCCTTTGCAGGCAACGGTCCTAAAGCGCGGAAAGTGTCGCCAAATGATCCGGATACGCTTGCTCTGAAAATGATTTACAGTGAAGCGCTTGAAAACGGTGCTGCTTATGAAAATCTGAGAAAGCTGTGCAAAGAAATTCCACCGCGCCTTTCAGGATCACGCGGAGCTAAAATGGCTGTTGATTACATGTATCAGGTGATGAACGGAATGGGACTTGATTCCGTGTGGCTGCAGGAATGCATGGTGCCGCATTGGGAACGCGGTGTCGCAGAAACCGGCAACATGATTATTGATGAGAAAATCACGCGTATGAATATCTGCGCATTGGGCGGTTCAGATCCCACACCGGCAGACGGATTGGAAGCAGAAGTCATTGAAGTGCGCGACTTTGATCATCTGAAAGAACTGGGCGAAAAGAAGATCAAAGGTAAAATTGTGTTCTACAACTATCCGTTCAACGAAACTTTCGTTTCCTGTTTTCATGCGTACGGTGATGCTGTAAAATATCGTTGGCAAGGTCCGCATATGGCACAGACATACGGAGCTGTTGCAGTTCTTGTTCGTTCGATGACGAATGCACGCGACACATTCCCGCACACAGGCGTAATGCGTATGGATTCATTGCGTGCAACAATTCCGAGTGCGGCTATTTCCACTTTTGATGCAGAGATTCTCAGTGCAGCTTTGAAAGGAAAATCACCTGTGCGTTTCAGCATGGCAATGAACTGTCATATGTATCCCGATGAAAAGTCGCACAACGTAATCGGAGAAATCCGTGGCAGCGTGAATCCTGAGAAGGTGATTGTGTTCGGTGGACATTTGGATGCATGGGATAACGGAGAAGGAGCTCATGATGACGGAGCAGGTTGTGTTCAGGGAATTGAAGTGCTTCGCCTTTTCAAAGCACTCGGTATTAAACCACGCTACACTATTCGTTGTGTATTG
>CAZMIU010000010.1:0-1085 GCA_964566795.1 uncultured Candidatus Saccharibacteria bacterium
GTTCATTAAATGGGGGGTATTATGCACCGGGGGCATTGGCCGTGAATTCACTGAATATGTACTCACCCATACCGAAATGACTGTTTCAGCAGTTGGATCTCGCTCTTTGGATAAAGCCAATTCATTTCGAGATGGCATTAAAGGTTTTGGAAGTTACGAAGAGTTGGTCGAATCAGATGTTGATGCAATTTATGTTGCTACTCCCCACCAAGCACATGCGGCAAATACCATCTTGGCGTTAAACGCAGGCAAGCCTGTTCTCTGCGAAAAACCATTCTCTGTAAATGCAACCGAAGCAAAAGCGATGGCTGCTGCAGCATCTTCAAATACTTTATTACTCATGGAAGCGATGTGGACTCGATATCTGCCACATATTCAAAAGGTTCGTGAACTAATGCATGAACTTGGCGAAGTACATAATGTTCAAGCAGATCACGGACAATCGCTTCTACATATTCAACGTTTAACAGATCCAAATTATGCAGGTGGCGCGCTACTTGATTTAGGAATCTATCCAATCTCTTTTACCTACTTTGTATTTGGTGAACCTTCAAAGATCACAGCTAAAGGTGTTTTAAAAGGTGGCGTAGATATGCAGACCAGCGCCATCTTTGAATACGAAGGTGGACGACATGCAGTAATTAATACTGTGCTGGACGCAAAGACACCAACTACCGCATCAATAAACGGAACTAAGGCGCGTTTAGAACTGGATACCAGTTTTTATCGCCCAACCGATATGCGCCTTGTCTATAACGATGGCCGCGTTGTTGAATTTAAGAACGAGTATCGCGGCCATGGTCTACGCGAACAGGCAATTTACTTTGAGAAGATGTTGATTGCCCGTAAGAAAGAGTCAGATTTACTGCCGCTATCTGAAACGATTTCGATTATGGAAACTTTAGATGAGATCCGTAGCCAGATTGGGTTGAAGTACCCGATTGAAAATTAAGATCTAGCTAAATCTGCAACGCCAACTAAGCCAGCATCATTACCAAGAGTTGCCGCAACAATTTTTGGCGAAGGGTGTTTTCCGGCGAATGGCATTTTACGTTCCATATTTGCACGAGTTGGTTCGAGCAAGA
>CAZMIU010000011.1:0-1005 GCA_964566795.1 uncultured Candidatus Saccharibacteria bacterium
TCCTCCTCTTTGCTCAAGACCGTCAACGGGGTAGTGACCGCAGCAGTCGCAGGCAGTGACTACCAGGCCGCAGGGAACTACGCCACCTTTACCTACCCGTTCCCCTCAAATGCCACCACCACCCAGATTGCATTCAACGGCGGGCTCACCGCAGTAGGCGCCACCACCACTGCACTTGCCGTTACAGGGTCAACCACAGTTTCCTCGGTACTCAATGTCGGCGGCCAGCTTAATGCAAATGTTGCTGCTGTTATTGCCTCTACAACCCTTGTGGGCAATACACTTTTAACGAACGCCACAACGACTAACCTCTTTATCTCTGAGTTGGCATCATCTAGCGCACTGCGCACCCTGAGCGCAACGATTAACTATGCAAGTACTACAAACATCACCTCCTCGTTGGCCTCTACCACAAACCTCAATATTTCCGGCATCACCTCGGGTTCAACCCAGTGCCTGCAGATAAATTCCTCGGGTACGGTCTCTGGCACCGGCTCTGCGTGCGGTTCGGGTGCAGGCTCAATCACCGCCATTGGTCCCTTGGGCCAGACACAGACGGGTACCACCATCACCTTTGCCACCTCGACAAACGGCAGCGACTTTACTATCACTGCCACAGGAGACACGATTACCTTCAACTTGCCTATTGCATCGGCATCAAACACCGGCAAGCTCTCTGCTACTGACTGGGTGATGTTCAACGCTAAGCTTGGTTCTACCTCGATCGACACCTCCGCTGAGCTTGCGGCTTTGGTTGTGGACGAGACGGGCTCGGGCGCACTCGTCTTTGGCACCAACGCAACACTTGCCTCAACCACACTCTCGGGCAACACACTGCTTGCCTCTGCCACCTCATCCACCTTTGCAATTACTGCAATATCCGGCGCACTGCTCAAGACTACCGCCGGCGGCTCGGTAATCCCGGCTGTAGCAGGCACCGACTACCAGGTAGCGGGGAACTACGCCACCTTTACCTACCCGTTCCCATCCAATGCCACCACCACC